>JBEKTQ010000015.1:0-89435 GCA_049515895.1 Bathyarchaeia archaeon
GCCCATCTCCGGGCTCCCGCTCCCACGGCCCGCACCGGTAAAAGGCTTGGTGAGCCATTACCTCACCAACAACCTGATCGGTCGCGGCCCCATCCTTGGGCGACGCCAAAGAGCATAACTCTGGCGCCTTTTAAGTGAAGACTCATTCCAGAGTTCTTCGCCTATTGGGAATTAGCCCCAGTTTCCCGGGGGTATTCCTATCCCGAGGGCAGGTTAGCCACGTGTTACTGAGCTGTGCGCCGTGCCTCGTGTTGGCTGAAGCACGCGACTAGCATGTCTTAGTCCTATCCCGATAGCAGTGGGGTCCGGCAGGATCAACCGGAGTTGTGACACTCCGTTTTGATTTCTGCGGATCTTGTTGTTTTTTGTGTGGTACGAATATTTTCGCATTCTTGTGCCTAACTGGATTTGGAGGGAAAAACATTCCACTCATATACGTCAAAGCCCAATTCAGACCTAACTGAGCAATTAGTCAGGTCTACATACATGTCCCCGCAACTGGAGGCCAACTCCATCATCCCTGCAAGGCAATCGCCGTTTCGGTACGGGTTGAGCCGCCGCCATGTGAAAATTGCGGGGTTAGCAATTATAGCTGAATTCTATCAGAAGCGCCTTTATCCGATATAAACATTTCTTTAACATTGAGATAAACATTATCCCGTTAAGGGATCGCCGTTTTGCCGTACTGCATTCAACGGTTTCTGTCTATTTTTTCTGTAGGCACAGTGCAAAAAGCGAAAAAACGTATGCTGCGACTTGGAATTAGGGGTGTCATGTTTCGGTTCTTGGCGTCGACCTTTGAGAAAGTTTTGTTTGTGGCGGTTCAGGTTTGTCCTGTTCCGTGGCTCCATTTGCCTTTACAAAATGTAGTGTAGTCGCAGGTGACGCAGGGGACTTTTACCCCGAGCTCGCAATGATCAGTAACTTCTATCTCGCTCGTCTTAACTCCTTCTCCGCAACATTGGAATCATGAGTAGTAATATAAGCGGAGTTTCAAAACGCAGAACATATCGAAAACCGTAATACCTTTCCCAGCCGCATTAGGCTGGCGTGTGGTTTTACGTGCAGGAAATCCGGCAAATTTTGTTCTTTGTGGATTGGGTTGGTTTCTTGGTTTGGGGCTTGAGGCGTTTGCAGGTTGCGACCCACAACGACCCTACGC
Source organism: Bathyarchaeia archaeon (assembly GCA_049515895.1). Classification (GTDB taxonomy): domain Archaea; phylum Thermoproteota; class Bathyarchaeia; order Bathyarchaeales; family Bathycorpusculaceae; genus Bathycorpusculum. The sequence continues at coordinate 1,163 of JBEKTQ010000015.1, forward strand.
GACCCACTGCGACTCCGAACGACTCTAAACGACCCAATCCGACTCGGATAGACCCTTAACGACTGAGAAAATTTACCTTGGAAAAACGACAAAACTTGTACAGCTCTTTTTGGGTTGCTTTGATTGGTCAGAGCTTGAAGCTTCTGCAGGTCACGTTTTTTCCGTTCTTTTCCCGTTTTCTCCCGTTCCATCGCGTTTTTTCCCGTTCTTTCGCGTTCATTAGCGTTTACCAGCGTTCATGACGGTTGACTTTAACCGGTCAGCATGCCGCTAACTGAAAAAGTCAACGAGACTAAGATTAACCATGCGCAGAACTTGTGAAAACCAAACTAGCCCAAGGCACATTGTCCCAGAAGCACTCGGAAACCGCTTCCCCGAGCAAGAACTTTGACGTTTCCAAAAGTCTCTTCAAAAGCAGCGGGCAAAGTCTTAGCGCCAATTTTGGAGCGAATAACCATTTGGAAAGTTCCCTTGTTCGCCAGCATATGAGGCGCACCTTTCACGATGGCCTTCACCGTCTCCATACCTGCGCTGACGGGCGGGTTAGATAAAACACAGTTGAACGTTTGCCGTTCCACAGGCGCATAGAATTGTCCGTGACGCACCTCGGCGTTCCAAATTTTGTTCAACTCCATGTTTTTTCTTGCCAGGCGAACAGCCCGAATATTGACGTCTGTCATTACAACGTGAAGTTTCGGGTTGATTGCTGCAGCAACGATGCCGACTGGGCCGTAACCGCAGCCGATGTCAAGAACGCATCCCTCCTGCGGCAGCAACATCGATTCAATAAGCAGCCTTGTGCCCAAGTCAATGCGCCGCTTCGAAAAAACGCTTGAAGCGGTTAGAAACTCGAAGTTTCTTCCACAGAGAAATGTTCGAACAAGCCCGAATCGTTCCTCAGACTTGGGGACGCCTGAAAAATAATGATCCGCGCTATCAGTGCTGCGGTTGTTCAGGTTCATGCTTCGACCCTGTCTTCCAAACCTTCGGGTAAGTACCCCGCTCCATCAACACACGCTCTAGCCCGACAACGGCGCCATGCTTCAAATCCATCATCTCTTCCGCTGACATAAGCGCTTTACCTAACGCCACCGCTTCGCCCTTCAAAGTGAAAACCGCCAAAATCGAACCCTTCTTGATCCCCGCCTCAAGCTGCAACACGCCAGGGGCAGTCAAATTGGCTCCGTGACACAAGGCGTCTACTGCGGAATCTCGAACAACGACATTAGGCAGCAAGGAAAGCGCCTCCTCCATAGGAACTATAAACTTATGCAAGATCGTTTCATCCTTCAGTCTTTCCCACTCGCCAAACCAATATGCGACGTCATGCAAAGTTACCTTCGAAGCGCTGTTCTCAGTGAACGGTCCAGAACGGGTTCTTCGGAGTTCCTGCATGTGCGCGCCCACACCGAGGATTTCGCCGATGTCAAAGCATAGCTTGCGAATGTAAGTTCCCGCCTCGCAGCCGACGATGAAGAGCACGTTGCGCCCGTTAGTTTCTAAGTAGTCAATGTAGTAGATGCGTCTTGTTCGAAGCTGCCGTTTAACTGAAGAGCGCAGCGGCGGGCGCTGGTAAATTTCGTCTTCGAATTCTCCTAGAACCTGTTTGATTTGTGCCTCCTCGGCATCGGCGTGGAGCTTCATTACACAGACGTATTCTTTGCCGCTGTAGAGAAATGCTTGAACAACCTTTGTTGCATCCTCCAAGGTTATGGGTAAAACTCCGGTTACTTTGGGGTCAAGCGTGCCTCCGTGCCCGATGCAGTTTAGTTTCATGATTTTTTTTATCCACGCTGCAACTTCGTGGCTTGTGGGACCGGCAGGCTTGTCGAGGTTAATCGCACCGTACTTAATGTATTGTTCAGCTGGTCTCTGCGAAGGATTATGCCCATATTTGGGGTTGGTATTGTCCCGTGCCTTCGTTAATAGTTCTCGTTTGATCTCCCACGGCGGCGTAGTTCTAGGCATAAAGTATTCAATCCTAAACTGTTGATAAGAAAAAGAAACATGAGATATTAAAGTTTAAACTATGCAACTTTAACGGTCTGCGTCATTTCTTGCAGTTTGCCTGCAGCCTCTAAAACTTGAGCAACTTCATCGTCTGACGCGCCACGTTTAACCTCGATCTTTTCTTGCAGGGGCATAAGGTGGTTTATGTTTACCCGTCGCCGCTTAACGCCAGTAACCTTCTTTGGTCCGGTGACTAAAACGAAGCTTTTGTCCATGACATCGATAACAACACATTTCTTGCCGTTCTCCCGACCGGCTTGCTTTACGCATATTCTTCCAACTTCTATGGCGGGCATCTAAGTTTCATCTCCTCAAGTGACAAAGATACAACAGTCGGCACATATAAGCGTAACATAAATTCGAGTGCCAAATGCGAAAAATGTCAAAACAATATTTTCTTGACTATGGAATATCGTTGTGTGGCCACCTAAAGTTGCAAAAAAGAAAAAACTGCCGCTCCAAGGTATGCAAAAAACTTAAACAAGACAGTGTTGACAGTATCGATGCTGGTGCCGGGGTATCCGAGCCAGGTCTAAATAGGCGGCCAGATAATTTGATTGCCTAAGATATGGAGGAGGACTTAAGATCCTCTGGCGCAGGCCTTCGTGGGTTCAAGTCCCACCCCCGGCACTAGAAAGCAACCCCCAGAAGTGAAGCAGACAGTATCTTTAGCTGTTTGGCTAGTAAACAAAAAGGAAACTGGAAAAGCAAATCCAAAATGGTTCATTGTAAAGAAGTTTGTTTAACTGCTCAGCTGGTGATTCTGTATTCAGCTCTGCTGTGAGGAACATACGAACTTTCTTGTAAAGAAAATAAGTTGCTGCACAAGAAACGGTTTGAAACGGAGAAAGAAAAAGTCACCGCGAAATCCTTCGGTGATTGACTATCGAAACTCAGCGCATTGAAGGATTATCAACTTTCCCAAAGAAGAGGTTGATAAAATCTTGACTGGTTAAGTGTTTTTTTCATGGAATTATTTAGTGTTTAGATAGTTAGCAAAAGAGGGATGTGTTCCCTCTTGGTTGGGAGGAAAACATCCTCCGTTTTTTAGTCAGGAGCTTTCCTTACTCCTCAAGAAAACATTTCTAATCAACGCTTAAAAACCATATTTCATTATCAAGAATATATCCAGGGACTCCCCGGCAGAGATAAAGCCTTAGTTCAACCCAACGTGTGTAACAGAATTAAATCTGACGCCTTGGATGGCGCTTGAAGCCTCCACCAAATCATCTTTCTGCAACAATCACAAGGTCGGTCTTGTTAAGTCTGGTATATTTTCATTTCTTCAGTTTTCGCAGAGTATAACGTCCTTTTGTGGTTCTTGAGAGCTCCCAAATCTTGTTTTCGCCATCAATAAAAGCAATACACTCGCCCTTTCCTAAGTTAATAATAAGCATTCTATCGTTGTCGTATAGTTCCTTCTTTGAACCTTCAACGCCTAGCAGAGCTTTGAATGCTATTCCAGCTTTACCTTCAAGGTCTTTAAGTCTAACAGGCGCTTTTATTTCAACCATGAAAAGTCAAATCCACTAGAGTTGATTAGGCTAAAATGCTTAAAAAAACAATTGCTAAAACTACTCTTCAGCATAGTGGAGGCATTACTGAAAGTGAACATAACTTCCGTAGTAACAATTAGGTAGACTTTAGTTGAAAGAATTCAATGGATTGATGCTATCGACCGTTCGATAAAAAAGGTGAAAATGCGGCTGATACATCTAATGAGGGAGCGTTCAAGTCCCGCCCCCGACACCACTATGGGAAAACTCTCGTGTTGTCCTGGCAATGTTCTTTGTTAATTCCAATTTGCTTAGTTCTTATCATAAGATGGAATCTTGCCTGCGCTGAATAACCGACCGATAAATCAAATTTATTAAGGTATTTAGCCTTAACAAATTGGGATAGGTTGCTCAGATTTTAATGGTTGAAAGCCAATTAGAAAAAAAGCAAGGAACCAGTTTTTTAGCTCTTACAGTAATCGTTATTGTTATTCTAGTAGTTGTTATCGGCACTCTTGTCGTGTTAGTTGATCCAAATTTTGTTTTCTCACTAGTATCAAACAGGTCCACCTACACGGCTGGGGGCTTAATTTATGAAGTAATTTATGTTGTCCTAACCCTTGTCACCGATGTCTTGTACCTCTTTGGCGGCGGCGTGATTGCTTTTGGTGCCCTTTTGGTTATTATTAGATTTGTGCAGCAGAAACTCAGGGATCCTTATCAACCGACTTCCTCAACGCGTACTTTGTCTGGGTATTTAACTTTGAGCTTAAACTTTTTCATCGGGGCAGAAATCGTTAGAACGGTGGTTGTTGGAGAGTCTGAGATTGAACTTTTGCTTTTAGTCATCGCCAGCAGAGGTCTTTTCAGTTTGATTCTTTATTTGGAAAGAAGATGGCATGGGTCAGCTGAAACAGAATAGCATTTCTCTCCATTTTTGAATGGAATTTTGCGGTTCATTTCAATGTGTACTATTCTTTTTGATGTTTACTACTACACACTTTTGTAAGATAAAATTAATGGCTGTTGCAAGCCTATCACCTAATCGAGGGAGAAGATGGAAAGAAACGAAGAAAAACTAAAAGAGGCAACAAATCTTTTTTCAGGACCTAATCCAACAATAATCAATGAATGCCACGGGTTAACGGTACTTGCGGACTCATTCCTGAGGCAATTATTCTACAATTTTATTGACAACACAAAAAAATACGGTAAAAAAGCAACAACAATAAGAGTACACTTCGAAGACTCCAATCAAGGCAGCTTAAAGTTGATTTATGAGGATAACGGCGTTGGCGTGCCCTACGAGAATAAATCGCATTTATTCAAGGGAAGGTTTCAGCACAAGCGGCAGCACCGTTTTGGACTTTTCTTCATTAAAAAAATGATTGATGTTTATGACTGGACGATTGAAGAGAATGGCGAATCCGGCAAAGGAGCCAAATTCGACATAACTATCCCAAAACTGAACAAAAAAGGAGAAGAAAACTACCAAATATGCAAAAACTCGGCACAAGCAATATTGGTTACCGGTTCCACACAAGAGGTTCTTGCGCAATAATCCTATTTAACACAAGACAATTCGATTATGAATTTTGTTCTCTTCCCAACCCTGCTTTCAAAGCCACGGTTCACCCATACTTTCTGTGAACTTCTGAATCGGCTAAGCCAAAGCCGAGATCCGAAAATGACTCTATTGAAGATCCGTTTTCCATTTATTTCTTTGGGGGCAAACGTACAATGAAGGTTGTTCCTTTACCCTCTTGGCTATCAAAGGTAACGGTGCCTCCTAACGATTCAGTCATGCGCTTAATGACAGGCAATCCGAAGCCTTGTCCTTTCGATTTTGTTGTGAACATTGGTGTGAACAATTTGTCTTTTACGTTTTCAGGAATCCCTACGCCAGTATCCTTGACTGTTATGAGGACATCGTTTGCTTCTTTGTAAGCATGAATAGTTAGTTTTCCACCTTTGGGCATAGCTTGAACCGCATTAGTTACCAAATTGTACAATATGCGGTTAATGAAAGTGGAGTCAGCCAAAACTTTCCCTGCATCATTTTCAACTTTAACGGTTGCTTTAATGTTACGTGGCAGACCGTTCTTTTTCAACAAATCACCAATTATGCGTTTTAAGTCTGTTTCTTCTACAATTGGTTTAAGCGGTCTAGCAAAATCTTGCAAGTCAGCAACAATCTTGTTAATATAGTCAACGTTTTTTTCAATTTCCTGCAAACTTTCTAACGCGCTATTTTTCTCCTCACTCTCCGGCAGCGAAGTCAAATCTGTCTTAGCTAAAAAGACATCACCAGTTATAGCCTGCAATGGATTACGAATATCGTGACCAACCATACCTGCAGTGGCACCTATAGTAGCTAAACGCTCGGCATCCTTCAATTGAGCAGCTCTTGTGCTTGCAAGCTCCTCCATTTGATTGGCATATTCTTCAACTCGAACAGCAGACTCTTCAAGCTTAACTTGTAGCTCTATTCGATCAGTAATATCCACATTCGACTCCAACATTTCAACAATTTTGCCGTCACCGCCAAATTTGCCCAACCAATAACTCTGCACAACCACTTTTTCGCCATTTTTACACGTATGAACAACTTCACCTGACCATTTCCCTTCAAGCTCAAGCTTGTTTAGGATCTCCCCAAGTGGTTGCGGAAATTCCGTCTTCAACAGGCCATTGATGTTTTGTCCAAATGCTTCATTTTTGGTCAAACCATACATTTTTTCCGCACCCTTGCTCCAGAAAGTAATTGTGCCGTCCAGTTTCCTAACGATGATAGCATCTGGACTGAGATCGATAAGTGCAGCTTGCCTTGCTAGAGCTTCCTCTGCTTCCTTGCGCTCGGTAATGTCTTCAAATATGGCTGCAAAGTAGCCTTTCTTTGGGCAGTACACAGAAACAGATAGCCACATGCTTAATGGCTTGAAAAATATTTCGAACTTTTCTTTCTTGCAGGTAAGGGAAACTCTCCCGTAAATTTCAAACAGTTCCGGATTAGCTCTTTCAGTTCCTGGTATTGCTTCAGTGACTTTCTTACCCACGATTGTCTCTCGCTTCAGTCCCGTTATTCTTTCGAAGGAATCATTGATCTGCAGATAAACAAAGTCTATAGGCTTATTATTTTCATCGAATATCATTTTGCAGTAAGCAAAACCATCAATCATGTTGACGAACAAAGAACTGTATTCTTCCTCACTTTTCCTTAATGCGTCTTCAGCTTTCTTGCGCTCAGTAATATCTCGGAAAATGAGCACAACACCCGTAGTTTTGCCGTCTTTATCTTTTATAGGTGCTCCACTGTCGTCTATTGCAACCTCTGTCTTGTTCTTCCTAATCAGTACTGTATGGTTAGCTAAACCGCAAATCATACCCCGCTCAAGTACTTTGCTAACTGGGTCTTCAACCTCGAGGTGTGTCTGCTCATTAACGATGTTGAAAACTTCTTTCACTTGTTTAAGTGAAGCCTCGCCCAATGCCCAACCCGTCAACTCTTCAGCTTCGCCATTCATGAAAATGATTTTGCCAGATGTATCAGTGGCTATGACAGCGTCACCGATGCTTGCCAAAGTGGTCGCCCAACGCTGCTCACTTTCTCGCAGAGAAGCTTGCGCCTGTTCCAGGTCAATTTTGGAAGCAGTTACATTCTTGAGGTTAGCCGTCATCTGGTTGAATGCCATAGATATTTCCCCGATTTCATCTTTCTCATCAGCTTTCAATGAATAATCAAGATTACCTAAGCCAATAACTCCTATTCCGTCTTGCAATTCAGAAATTGACTTCAAAGTGCTGCGGTAAGTAATAATGTAGTTTGTGATGAAGAAAGCACCAAATAGTCCTAATAAAGCAACAATAAGAATGACATCGTTGAAGTTTGATTGGTCAACTTGGCCACGCAGATTCTGTGATAACTGTTGTGTGTCAAAGGAGAGGGCTTGGTTTTGAACAATCAATCGACTCCATTCTGTTTGAAACTGCGGGAGCACACGCACACTTTCATTCCGAGGAGCGTTTTCCAGAAAAGATGTTACGCCGCTGAATACGTCTTTCAAGTTTTGCAAGTCGCCGTTGACGTTGTTTACTAGCGCCATCTGCTGTGGGCTGGTAGAATTTAGTTTTGCTAAGTCAGTTGAAAGTGCTGAAAGCTGTGTTTGCCATAAACTAATATCAGCGCTATTCTGATAGAGGAAATAATCGTTTGAAATATAGTTAAGATCACTAGCTCTATTTTGAACATCCCATGTAATGCCTTCTTGACTATTTAATTGAGATGTCTGCACCTCCGTTATAATCACTGAAGCGACAATAATAGATAGGATAATGCTGAAGATTACTATGCTTATCAGGAATTGAGTCTTAATTTTCATCCATCGCCGCCTCAACTGATTATGTTTACTGCATCAGGCTTTACTGATTCTAAGCCGTTGACATAAACGTAGGTTAGAAAGTTAGGAACTGAATTTGTATTTGTCAAATTATTGCTTATTAGCCACCGGGACTCATCTTGCATGGCCAAAATTTGAGACTGATCGAGGGTAACTGAAAACTGATAATTTGGCCAAACAGTTGGTAAATATGAGCTACTATAATTTAGAGCCTTCGTTACTATGGCTATAGATTGGCTTTGATGATTTGTTATAAAGTTTTCAGCTGGGATTAATGCTTTCAAGAATCGCACAATCAAGTCTGAATGCGCTTTAGCCCAGCTTGTTGTACAAGCTGCATCCCAATAGCCGAATTGGTTGGCTTGGGCGGGCCATACTATGGTGTTGTTACTTAGAAGGCTCTTGATTTGGTTGATGATCGGCTGATAGGTTACAACTGCATCTACGGTGCCATTTGCCAGGGAATTTGCCGATTGTCCATTTGGAACATTAACAAGGGTTACGCTACTTGGGCTTATGTTGTTTAGTTCAAGAAAATTGCCCCAATAGAACTGCGCAATGGTTCCAAAGGCAACTCCTACTTTTTTACCGGCGAGGTGTGAAATATTGTTAATACCTTTGTCTGTTCTGGCAACGACATTGTAGATGTTGTATTTGGCGATGCTTCCAAACGTGTAAAAGCTATCATTCGCTAACGCTTCTTCAGCAATAACGAACTCCGATGAGAGAGCTATGTCAACCTCGCCCTTTAGCATCCCGTTCACAGCAGCGAAGCCTGAGCCGTAGCTCTTGAAAGTTACGTTTAGACCGTTGGCTGAGAAATATTTCTGGTCATTAGCTACGTAAATCAACGAGTTAAGTTCAAGAGGAATCACGCCTATGCTGATTGATTCGACGTTGCCCACGAAGGGCCCTTGGAAATGGAGATAAACAAATGTACTCAAAACAATAACAACGACCAATATGATAACTACTAAGACTAGCAAATTTCGTCTCTTTTGCAGGGCCATCCTAAAGCGTCCTCGACAAAGAAATTTGATTACCTTTACTTGTCAGCTAAATCTATTTATGGCTATCTAAATAAACGCAAGAAACGGATTTTTCCGGATTTTGATTAATTTAAATGTTTAGTTCAAAAGCCTTTTCAGGTGCACCCGCAAGTTTGCGTTTGGTTGACATGCGCCAGGCAACGGAGTAAGCCCTTTTTACATTTAGCCTTTTCAACCGCAGCAAAAACAGAAATAAAGAAATAATTTTTGAGCTTAAGCTAAATAGACAGTTACGTTTCCATCTTTATCTTTAGCCGCACGAACCTTGATTTTTCTCGGAGGTTTCTGGATACCTCTATCCCAGATTTTCTGGTTAACTTCTTGACTTATAATAAGTCGAGGCAACTCTTCTTCTTCCTCTTCTTCAGAAACCTTCATTTCCAACTTCATATGCTTCGTTATGAAAATCTTTATCAGCTGCATCGCTCGTGAAGCACGCTTATTCGACGGCCTAACCAACGCTTTCCCCAGAGGGATGGTGTAGGTTCTCTCTTCAACAATTTCTTCCTCTTCCTTCTTTTTACGTTCAGCCTTAGTTTCCTCTTCTTCAGCAACAGCTTCCTCAGGCTTCGCTTCAGCCGAAGGCTCCGCCACTAATTCTGGAGCTTGTTCCTCAACGGTTTCTTCTTCAGCGAGCGCTGGCGGCTCTTCTTCTTCGGTGACTTTCTGCGTTTCTTCTTCATTAACCATCTGAATTTACGTCTCCTATGCCTTTATTTTCCTAGTACGCCAATTGCGCCTTTGCTTAGGGTTATTTCTAACTTTACCGTCTGTTCGGGCAATTACCCATGTGGGAACAGACGATGCGACTCTTCCAGCTTTAGCTAGCCGAAGCTTCTTAGCTGTTGGTTTAACTCGCGCCATACTTTCATATCCTTCTAATTGTTGGTTCTCGCTTCCGTGTTTGAAGCTGAATTAATATCTGTTTAAGCTGAGCGTCCGACAACGGAATGGGCAACTTACCCGTCTGCGCCATCTGAATCAGCTGCATCTCAATCTGCTCTGCAAAATCCTGCTTAACCAATTTAAGGTTGTTTAGCCTTTGCTGAGCTTCAGGCGCCAATATCTTCCTAAGCAGCGCCTGCTTCTGGGATTCTATCTGGGCTTCTTCTTGGGATTGTCTTTGCTCGTCACTTACTCTACGCTGCATTGACGATAACTTTCGTCTACGGATTTGATCAAGCTCGTCATCCGACATTGAATCTATTCGCCTTGATACTTCTTGAGCGCAGGGACAGTCTTAACTACCTCTTTATGCAAGTCACCAGCGACCTCTTGAAGCAACTTACGACCTTTAGGAGTCATCCGTCTTCCCTGAGGCTTAGCAGTTTGAACCAAACCAGCAGTCTCAAGTTGCTGAAGAATCTTGCGAATGTTACTTCCCCCGGCTTTAGTAGCATGCGACTTTTTAACACCATTGTTCTTTCTTCCGCCGTAATCAGCCCGAAGCTTTTCAAGCCCGATTGGACCATGAACGTAGACTTTGCGAAGAACAGAAGCGCTTCTGGTGTACCACCAGTTTGGGTTTTGCGGCTGCTTTTCCACGTGGGTGCCTGTTTTAGCGAAGGCTGCCCATGGAAGAGGCTGGACTTCATCAACGTTTTCTCTAAGATACTTCGCTAACCGATCGATGAATTTTGAAGCTGGAACATCGTGAGGAGTAGTCAAGATTGCTCTAATCCTTTGTTTTTCCTTGCAGTAAAACAATGAAGCCAAATATAAATGTATTCGGATTGAGAAATTCGTGCTCACGCAATATTAAGCACATCACATTTACCCGAGCTGAGTGACCTGTCAACGGTTTCCTAACGCAGAGATGCTTTCGCTCTAAGCGCGAAAACTCGCAGGTCGATTCTTGACGGGCAAACATAAGTGCAGTATCCGCAGCCCTCACATAAGTCAACCCTAAGCTGCCGCAGCATTTCCTTTTTGCTTTTTTCGAAAGCCTCTTTGATTAAAACTGGACTCAAGTTGTGCGGGCAGGTGCGCATGCATACGCCGCATCTGATGCAAACGGCAGTTTTGTTTCTTTGCTTTTCAACAGAATTCTCAAGTGTTTGAAAGGTACCCATTTTTATCCCTTGCAGAAAGCTGAATCATGAAGGGAAATTATATAGGTTTTTGCTAAAACAAAATTTTCTTGCCTTTTGTATTAGGGAGCAAGAGTGAGGCTTTTCTGCTTCGTCAAAAACATGTTAACTTAGCATCAAGCGATCTGCTTTTAGCAATGCTTATTACTTATCGCAGGTGATGTTTATCTGTGTAGATTCCGAGGGCTTTTTATGGCGATTGAGAAAAACCATTTGCTTTATTCTAGAGATTTCCAGTCGTACTGCAGCAACGCCCAGAAAATCATAGATTCTGAACTTCAATCGCTTTTGCCGACCATAGCTGAGTTAAAGCTGCGAAAACAAATCGAGTATGCCCTGCAGACCAGTGGGAAAAGGCTTCGGCCTACCTTAGTTATTTTAAGCGGGGAAAGTGCAGGCGGCAACAGGAGCCAACTCCGAAAATTGGCGTTAGCGTTTGAGCTGCTTCATTTAGCGACTCTTGTTCATGATGACGTTTTGGATGAGGACATGTTTAGGCGAAACACCCTCTCAGTCTATGCGAAATGGAACGTTAAAGACGCGATTTTGGTAGGCGATGTGTTAGCCTCGCTTTCACTTTCTCTTTGCAAATGGTACAGGCGAGAAATCCTCAACGTGATGATAGATACCTGCATTCAACTTTCAGACGGCGAGTATAGAGATGTCGAGCTAGCTGAAAAGGACTTAAACGAGAAAGAGTACTTTGAAAAAATAAGAAAAAAATGCTCATCGCTTTTCAGAGCAGCCTGTGAATGCGGAGCTCTTGCAGCTAACGGTTCGAGCATCGTGACCGATGCCATGAGGCTTTTCGGCGAGAACTACGGGGTTGCCTACCAAATAAAAGACGACATATTGGACGCAGAAGAGTGGGGAAACGATCTGCAACCCGACGTTAACAAATTCCGAGCCACTCTTCCAATAATACGGGCGTATGAAAGCGCAGACAAAGAAAAGCAAGTGCGGTTCAAAAGGTTGCTTGCTGCAAAAACAGAGAAAAATCTCAGTGTTTTCTTAAAAGAAGTTCAGGTTTATTTCGAAAAGGATTCTTTAACTTACTGCGCAAACAGAGTAAACGAATTCGTTAATAGGGCGATTACAAGTTTGTCTCCATTAAAAGAAACCCGGTTCAAGGGTTACCTCGTGGAGATGGCTGAGTCTTTAAGAGCCAAAGAACCCGAAATCAGCGTCGAGAAGATTTTTGCAGAAACGAAGTTCAAATAGGACTGCTTCACCAGGTTGTTGCCTCGAAAAGCTTTCATTCCTAAGATTTGATTCTCTTAACTCATCTTAGCTTAGGAAGCCAAAATTTGACTGAAAAATTAGAGATAACGGGTGAAGTATTATCGGACGAAGCCACGTTGAAAGCCTATTCGTTTGACATGAGCCACTATGCAGTTAAGCCCCAAATGGTTGCGGTCCCAGCAAACGAAGATGACATAGCCAAGCTAATCGCCTTTGCAAAACAGGAATCGATCCCAATAACCCCGAGGGGAGCAGGCTCAAACCAATCAGGCTCCGCCGTCGGTTCAGGAATAATTGTTCTCTTCTCCAAGATGAACGCAACTGTTAAGAAGGATGGACGAAAGGTTCAGGTGCAAGCGGGCGTTATCCACCAAGCTCTGGATCTGTATTTGGCCGCGGATGGGCTAAGGATACCCTATGACCCCACTTCCCGGTCGTTTTGCACCATCGGCGGAAACGTCGCGACCAAGGCAAGTGGGTTAAGAAGCCTAAAGTATGGGACAGTTGATTCGGCGCTGAGAAGCCTGCGTTTTTTTGATGCCGCCCATGGGTTGATTGACACTTCAGGATGCTTACCACAAAACGTTGAAGAAGCCGTACTTGAACTAAAAAAACGACTTATCAGCGATAAAGAGGCAATTGGCATCTTGAACGTCCGAGGCAACCTCAAATCCAGCAGCGGCTATAATCTGTGCAGCCTAATCCAGCACGAGGAGCCAAGCGAAATTGTCACTCACCTTTTAGCAGGTTCAGTTGGCACGCTGGGTGTTTTCAGCGAAATAGAGTTGGAGGCAGTTCCCATCCCTGAAAGCCGCAAACTATACATCGTATTTTTCCATTCCTTGCAAGAAGCAGCAGAAGAGGTGGGAAAACTGGTGAACTTCAAACCATCGGCTATTGAACTTATGGACGCTTACGGTGTCGATTTGCTCAAAGCAACAAACAAAGTCAAAGTGTCTCCTGATTGCAAAGCGGTTCTGTTTGTCGAATTCGACTCCGACTTAGACCAAGCAAGCATCCAGATGGCTAGCTATTTGAAGGGAAAATCAATAAAATTCTCAGTCGAAAATAACCCGAAAAAGCAAGATGAACTCTGGAAAATCAGAGAGTCAATGCTGCTTTGGATAATGAATTCGCTGGAAACGCCGCAGAAGAGATTCCCGCCTTTTGCAGATGACATAGCCGTACCTCTAGGGCAGCTGCCGAATTTCGTTGCTGCCGTTCAGCAGATATTGGCGAGCTTCGGGACGATCGCAGTGATTTATGGACATGCAGGTGAAGGAAACCTCCACATAAGACCAATGATCAATATTGAGAACTGGGAAGAAAGCCTCAGAAATCTATCAAGCCTTATTTTCAACGCAGCCCTGAAAGCAGGCGGAACCATAACGGCCGAGCATGGACTTGGAAGAAACAGGTCCCTGTACCTTCTTAACGAATGGGGAGAAAAGATCTACCGCTACTTCATGGAAGTCAAAAAGATTTTCGACCCTGTCGGAATCTTGAACCCAGGAGTAGTGTTCACATCGGATGATTTAACAAGAAACCTCAAGCTATAGCCTTCGACAATGGGCGCAATTGTAGTGTGGCAGCTATAGCAAACTCTTAATACCTGAAAAGCTCCCCTTTTAAATGGTGTTCTTGTGCGTTTTCTAGAGTTAAACTACCGTGAAAGTTCCATAAATCCATGCTTCGTATTAAGCAGGAAAACTCGCACTCGTGAAGCGGGAGCTGATTGAAATGGCAACCCAAACTAAAACAGCCACTTCGCCAACCGCTAAAGATACTGGTTTACGCGGAGTTCTTATCGCAGACACGGCAATATCGCTTATCGACGGATTAAAAGGCGAGCTTTCTTACCGCGGATTTGACATCCACGACCTAGCCGCTTACTCAACAAGTGAAGAAGTCGCCTATCTCCTTTTGTACGGCAACCTGCCGACATCGTCACAAGCCGAAGAGTTCTCCAAGACGCTCGCAACGCAAAGAAAACTGCCGCCGAGCATAGTTGAAGTTCTCAAAAAGCTTCCCAGCACAGCCACACCGATGGATGTTTTGCAAGCAATCATACCTTTGCTAGCGGAATCTGACGCCGAAAAGCGCAACGACTCGAAAGAAGCTAACATGAAACGTGCAGCTCGGCTTGTAGCCGTGTTACCCACCATCGTTGCGTTTTGGGACAGGATCAGAAAAAACCAGTCCCCGGTTGAGCCAGACGCAAAGCTTGGCAGGGCTGCAAATTTTCTTTACATGCTTACGGGCAAAGAGCCAGACGAAGAGACGGCTAAGGATTTTGACACCTCCCTGGTTTTGCATGCTGAACACTCGTTTAACGCCTCCACCTTTGCCGCAAGAGTAGTGGCTTCAACACGAGCACACATGTACGCCGCAATAAGCGCTGCGGTTGGGTCTCTTTCAGGCGAGTTACACGGGGGCGCGAACATGCAGGTCATGCGGAACCTCGTTGAAATCGACGACCCAGACAAAGTTGAACCCTGGGTCAAAGCAAAGTTTGACAATCATGAACGCGTCATGGGCATGGGCCACGCAGTCTACAAAGCATTAGACCCCAGAGCTGATTTGCTGCAACACATCTCAGAGAAACTGGCGAGGCGAACAGGCGAGCCGAAATGGTATCTAATTACCAAGGAAATCGAGTTTAATACTCAACGCGAATACCGCCAGCGCAAAGGCGGCGAAATCTACCCAAACGTTGACCTGTATAGCGCCTCCGTCTACCACATGCTCGACATCCCCGACGATCTATTCACGCCCATCTTCGCAATAGCAAGAGTCCCGGGATGGGCGGCACACATAATCGAAGAAAAGTTTCCCGCGCCGCCAATCAAACCTGAACTTTACCGTCCAAGCGCACAGTACCAAGGCAACTACTGCGGAATCATAGGCTGCAAATACGAACCAATGGCTAATCGGAGCACAGTAAATCAATAGACGGCGGTAAAGTAACCGTAACTTTTTTGCGTGTGTCCGCGACGTTTAGCCTGAGTATTTTTGAGGAAAAAGATTTCTGAACCCACCGTTCGTTGATCCATTATACAGAGCTGCTGCTTTTTGGTCGCAGCTCTTCCATTATTCTTTTTCTAACTTCCAAAATATGCTTAGTAACCTGAATAGCCTTGGGGCAAACCAGCGTGCATCGATAGTAAGTTTTGCAGCTCCATGTGCCGTGGGGTTTGTCCATAATCTGCAGGCGTTCAATCATGTCTTTAATTCGACTGTCAAAAATGTACCTGTGTGCGCGAACAATGGCTGCCGGACCTATGTAAGCAGGGTCTTCTTTCTGGCTGACTGGGCAGGCGGAGACACAGCAGGCGCACATTATACATTTTATGTCATCGTCAAACTGCGACCGCTCCTCAACCGTCTGCTGATGCTCCTTGCCTTCTTCGGTTGTCGTTAAGATTATGCCGTCAGGCGGGTGAACTGATTTTTCCCTCGCAAAAAATTCATTCAAATCTACCACTAAATCCTTGACAACTGGAAAGACACTCAGAGGCTCGATCAAGATTTCCTTGTCGGCTGGGTAGTCGCTAACCAGTTTCTGGCAAGCCAACGCTGAAACCCCGTTAATCGTCATCCCGTCTGAGCCACAGATGCCATGTGCGCAACTCATTCGGTAGGCCAAGCTGCCGTCTTGTTCCCATCGGACCTTGTTAAGGCAGTCAAGCAGCCTATCTGTCGATTTTGCATCGACGAAAAAATTGTCATAACGGGGTTCCTTGTCGACTTGCGGATCGAACCTGAAGATTCTCAACTTAACGTTCATGCTAATAAGTCCTCGCTTTAGGTTCAAAACGGGTAACAACAACGGGTTTGTACCGCGCTTCAAGTCCTTTGGCGGTGTGGAAAACAAGTGTGTGTTTTAGCCAAGCTTCGTCGTTGCGGTCGGGAAAATCGTTGCGGTAGTGGGCTCCGCGGCTCTCTTCGCGGTTCAACGCAGAGTAGACAATAACTTCGGAAAGCTTCAGCATGTTTTCCAGCTCCAGCGCTCCTTCAAGCTCATAGTTGAAACGTCTGCCGCGATAGCTTAGCCCAAGATTAGCCATTCTACCTTGAAGCGTGTGAATTATCCTCAGCGCTTGCTCCAAACCCGCCTGGTCACGGAAAACGCTGCATAACAGAGTCATCACCTTTTCCATCTCTTGACGGATCACAGCAACACGTTCCTTCCCAGAAGAAGCTAGAACCGAATCGATTTTTGAAGAAACCAGGCGCTCAACACCCGCGCCAAACTGGGTTTGCGGGTTCGCAGCAACGTAATTCGCGATGTGCAAACCTGCCCTTTTTCCGAAGACACCCAAGTCAACCAGCGAATTGGTTCCAAGTCTATTTGCCCCATGAACGCTTACGCATGCGCATTCGCCTGCAGCGTATAACCCAGGAATAACGGTGGATTTCTCATCTGCCAGAACCCGCGCTTGAGCATCAGTAGGGATACCACCCATCATGTAGTGACACGTTGGCGCAACAGGAATTGGCGTTTCGCTGGCGTCTATTCCGAGGTAGGTCTTCACAAACGATGTAACTTCCGAAAGCTTGAGCTGCAACTGGTCTTTTCCAAGATGAGTCAAATCCAAGTAGACATAGTCAGATCCTTCGATGCCTCTGCCTTTCGCGACCTCGGTTAAGATGGCTCTGGAAATGATGTCTCGTGGCGCAAGATCCTTCAGTGTGGGCGCGTAACGTTCCATAAACCGTTCACCCTTGCCGTTTAGCAGCACGCCACCCTCAGCTCTGGCTGCTTCGCTGACTAGTATGCCTAAGCGGTGAATACCAGTTGGGTGAAATTGGACGAACTCCATGTCTTCAAGCGGAACACCTGCATCGAACGCCAAAGCGAAACCGTCTCCCGTGGCGGCAAACGACATCGAAGTGGTTTGGAAGATTCTGCCGCAACCACCGGTAGTCAACAAAACTGCCTTTGCATGGAAAACTATCGGTTCCCCTGTGGCCAGCTCGTACCCTAAGACGCCACTGCATTGTCCTTCAGACATTAGAAGTGATGTGATGAAGACTTCGTTGAATATTTTTACTTTCCGAACCATACAGTGGTCATAGAGCGTGTCCATAATAACGCGCCCAGTCCTATCTGAGGCGTAGCAGGCCCGCTTGACAGGCGCTTCCCCGAAGTTTTTAGTGTGCCCGCCGAATCTGCGCTGCTCGATCTTCCCTTTGTCGTTGCGACTGAAGGGAACCCCAAGATGCTCCAGCTCAATCACCCTTGCCGGTGCTTCCCGAGCCAAGATTTCAGCCACATCCTGATCGGCTAAATAGTCGCTTCCTTTCACCGTGTCGAACATGTGCCATTCCCAATGGTCTTCTTCCTCGTTCCCAAGAGCTGCCGCAATGCCGCCTTGTGCCGCGCCGCTGTGACTGCGGGAAGCATACACCTTGCTAACTACAGCTGTGTTACATGTTTCTGAAGCCGTCAAGGCAGCCGTCATGCCTGCGATGCCCGCGCCAACTATTACCACATCAAATTCTTGAATCATCCTTGATTTTCACTCTGTCCATTTGAAATTAGAATGTCTCTATTGACCTCTTCAAGCGAATCGCAGCAGGTCATAAGCATGGCCATTCGCAAATCGCTCTTCACATAGTTAAGGTACATTGACACTGCTTCAGGTCCGCCAGCGAGACTCATCCACGCAAGTGGTCTGCCGATTAACACCACGTCAGCTCCTAAAGCCAGCAGCTTGAGAACATCGAAACCTGTTCTCACTGCGCCGTCAGCCATAATGGTTATTTTTCCTTTGAACTCGTCGACTATTTCGGGCAGGATCTCTGCCACGCCTCTGCCGCAATCCATTACTCTGCCCCCGTGATTGCTGACGTCAAGCGCTTTTGCGCCTGAATCAACAACTTTTCCCGCATCCTCTGCATTCATGATTCCCTTGTAGATGATTGGCTTTTCCGTGGCGTCAACCAGTTCTTTGAGTTCACTTTCGCTTTTGCGGTAAAGCGGCTTACCCCTCAGGGCCCAGTTAGTTGAGCCGTAACCGTCTAAGTCTACGCCAATTCCTAAGACATTGGCTTGTTCGCATCGCTGAAAAAGGGTTAGAAGACGCTCTTGCGTCTGCGGTTTAAAAACGGGGATGCCCCAACCGCCAAGCCTGCCAATAACGTCTATTCCAGGGTGATCTGGCGCATCAACAGTGTGGCCGCTTAACCCAATGGTGCCTGCCTGTTTAGCTCCTTCTACCATGCCTCTCTGAAATTCCGATTCGCTTAACGCGTTATTCATGCTTATGACCGTCCCGCTGAAGCTTGTCGCCAAAACTGGAAAAGCAATCTTATTGCCCAGAAAAACCGTTTCTAAAATTGGTTCACTATGCTCTCTGATTACCTTCATATTTAGCTTGTACCGTGACAGAGCTTGAAAGTTCGCACTCCACGTTTGGCCTTGCCCCGCGCCTCCGAAGCCGACGGGTTTACCGTACTTCATTCCTTGACAGAGCCGGTCAGAGTCTCCGTCACAGACCTTGTTTACCGCACAAACTCTAGCGAGCTGTTTTCTAGCGATGTCACGATAGTAGGCAATATCTTTTAGTGGCTTTTCACTTGTCGGCGGATAGTTTTTTTCGTATTTTGTCCTTGCAGAGGCGTATTCTTGATCACTGATTTCCACGAGGTTGCCTTTCCAATGTCCGCAGACCGGGCAACGCCACGCTTCAGCAATTTTCTCCAACCTTATTCCCAAAGGCAGTTCTGCCCCTAGATCACCTTTTTCCTCGTCAAAAGTGAAACTGCCGCAAAATCCGCATATGAACTTCAAGAGACAACCTCTCTACGAAACTAATCTTACAAATTACTTTAGACTCATATTAATTCGAAGTTTACCGTTTCTAAAAAACTTTTGCAACTCGGCGGAAAGAGAGTTGCAGTTGGAAACACTTAAATCATCGCTTTAAACCCATTCTTATTGATGACATTCTTCATCCTTTTTCTTAAGAGGAAGTTTTGTTTATGGCCCGAAGAGAATTTGCTTTTGATTTTGTGAAAATCGATATTCCACCTGAAAGACCCAGAGACGTGGGGATAATAGAGTTCAGGGGACCATACTATAATTCTGTCAGTTACGGTTTCTTGAAAGATTTGCTTGACGACTGGGCGTACTACGTTGACGGATTCAAGTTTGCAGGCGGCTCCATGCGGCTGCTTCCAAGGGCAAGAGTGCGTCAAATCATTCAGACATGTCATGATCATGGGCTTTACGTGTCCACAGGCGGCTTTGTTGAGAGAGTGATCGTTCAAGGAGGCGATGCCGTTGACCTATACTTGAAGGAATGTAAACAGTTGGGATTTGACGTTGTCGAAGTTTCAAGCGGTCTCGCACCCATTTCGCTGGAAGACAAACTTAAGATTATGAGTCAGGTCCAAAAGTTGGGGATGAAACCCAAACCCGAAGTTACAATGATGATTGGTGCAGGCGCAGGCACCCACATCGCCGGGTACGAGGCAGACATGAAACTGCGAAGCTTTGATGAGTTCTCAGAAGAGGTATCGACCCACATTAAGGCAGGCGTGGAAATGATAATGATTGAATCCGAAGGCTTAACCGAAGATTTACCGCCAGAACAATGGAAAACCGACGTCATAAAAAAAATCCTAAACAAATTCGGATCCAAAAACCTAATGTTTGAAGCGGCAGATCCTCCAGTCTTCAAGTGGTACCTTAAGAACGTCGGCAGAGACGTGAATTTATTTATCGACTACTCGCAAATAGTCGAGTTTACAGCTTGGAAAACTAAGCTTTGGGGAGACCCCGAAATCTGGCAGGGAAAACGCGTGGAGTATCCATAAAAACAAAAGACGAAGAAAGAAAACAGGAAAAGTTCGTGATTGTTTCCGTTCACTGGGGACATTTTTAAGCCTAGTTTTTTTTACTGGCTGTACTAGCTTGCAGCTTTGTTGACTGTTATTGCCGTTTGGGAGCCTGTGATTGAACCATTCTGAGAGTCGGTGGCTGTTATTGACTGGGAGCCAGTTGTGTTCAAAGTAACGTCTGTAAAAGTGTAAACTCCCTTATCGCTTGGTTGGAACCTGCAATCCTTAGGCAAAGTAGCCTGATTATCACTTGATGTTATTTTAACCGTACCAGTGTATGTAGTAACCAACTTCCCTTTGGCATCCTTCGCCGTAACCTTAACAGAACCCGCCATGCCAGCTGTAACTGGATTCGGAAAATCGGAAACAACCAAGTTTGCGGCGGTTGATGCGGTTTTGGTAGAAGCAGACGAAGATGTAGAAAATATTGTCGATGCTAACTCGTCAAGTTTTTCGTTAAATTTCTTGGCTGAGAATCCAGCGAGGAATGATATTGAACAGTAAAGCAGTATGCCCTTTGTGTAGTCGACCTGCGAGACCGAGCCTAAAGTTAATAGTCCGCCCACAATTAGGAAATAAGCGAGCACGCCTAGCACGAATCCAGTAACGGGATGATAGAGGTACCACCATCTCCATTTAGGGTCAAAATCGTCTTCACTTGTGTGATAAATGAATCCTCTTATGCCATAGAACACTCCGCCCAATCCGCCAGCGACTCCAACATACAAGACAGTTTTCAACAAAACACTGTTTAGATGCTCAAAGTATGTTACAGAGGCGATTGCAATCAAGACGAAGATTGCAGCTAGAAGGTAGAAGCCGACTATCGTTTTCGTTTTCTCAATTTGTTTTTTCTTTTCTTGCGTCTCGGGGCTTTCAGTCATTATTTTCACCTCCCTGCCGGCAGTAGAGGAAGATGAATTGCAGTTGTTGCAGACCTGTGTCATGACTGCAAGTTTCAGCAGAGGAGAAAGAATAGAACTAAATCCGCCTTTAATTCATGATTCGAGGCGTGGCTCAGGATACTAAGTTGGAGCTTACGAGACTGAAATTCCTTAAATTCAGCGCTATTATCAGGCAAGGGTTTGATCAATAGTCTAGTCAAATGTTTCCTATCTATTAAGATTTCTGCATTAAGATTTCTTGAAGCAGGGAGGACAATCTGCCTAACTAAAAGACAGACTTTCCGTCATCTTACGTACCTCAATATTTTCCAGACAAGTCACCGCATCTATGATGCCCCCTTTTCTTTCTTCATCAATAAACCCAGAAACCAAAGACGAAAACTTTTCAGTTGCACCCGCCAGGTTCATTGGTCTGGTTAAGAATCCTTCATAATCCTCAACTTTCTTGGTGACGGTTTTCCCGTTATTTAGATAAATCGTTATTTCGCAGGGCATGGCTTTTGGAAACCGCTTGCTTAACTCGGTAGAAGGGGTCACCTGAATCTTCTTTAAGAGAGCCTGCACATCGACTCCCATTACTCTTTTGTGAGTGTATTGTTCGGGAGTGACCTCGCCATCTATCAGCGCCACTGAAAGAATGTAGGGGAGACTGTGGTCTGCTTCCTCTTTCGTTTTTACGGACTTTTTTTCGCCTTCTTCTCCGCCCCCGATTATGTTGTATGCGACATCGAAAATGCTGACGCTGATGGAATCTACATCTTGCGCCCTAACGCCTTGCTTCCGCAGGGACAGAATGCAGTCTATGGCTGATTGAGAATGGATCTCGGCATTGTATTTTTTCAATATGGTGCGGTCCACTATCTCTAGGTTTTCCTTGCGCCAGTCAATCTCGAAGCGTCCAGCAATTGAATCCATGAATCCTTTGTTGCCTTCGAAAACTTCCAGCGGACCCGTGATACCCGCTCCAGCCAGAAAAGCGTTATGCAAAGCACAAGAAGCCATGAACGGGTATGCGATGCCTTTCCAATTTGAGAGTTTTCCAGTTCGTGTAACCCGAAGCGCGTTAAGAGATGTACCGCTTATCGCGATGGCGTTAGCAGTTTTAGACGGGTTGAGTCCCAACGCTTTGGAAACGCCGGCCGCTACGGCGTATGCTCCTTGAGTCACATGGTCAAAACCCTTGTCTCTTACGGGTGCAACCTCGCTTAGACGGCATTGAACCTGGTAAGCCACTGCCAAAGCAACCAAAAAATCCTTCCCTGATGCATCGGCGTACTCTGAAGCCGCAAGAACTGAAGCAAGGTTGTCGCTGGGATGGCAAGTCTCGCCTTTAGAGAGGAAACTATCGTTAAAATCCAAGTACCTGACCAAAGCCCCGTTGATGAGCGCTGCTCGATCAGGGGCGGTTTTTCCTCCACCAATCAAGGTACACAAGGGTGACCCGCCGAACTCGCTTTCAAGCTTACGTATGGAATTCACAGGTTGACTGTGCAATGCGCCAATGGCGCAGCCTAACGCGTCAAGAACCCTGATTTTTAGCTGCTCAACGGATTTGCTTGACAGATCCTCAAAGTTGGACTCCTGAACGAAGGCAGCGAGCTCTTCAACACAAGTCAATTACACAAATCTCCTTTCAACTGTCCAATTTAGTTAAACTTGTTGAAGCAATAAAACTTGCCCCGCGAGGTCCACTTAATCAAGCTGAAAAAATTCTTATGCTGCGACTGCCACCTAGCTATTGGTTATTTTGAACTTAACTGAGAATGAAGCTAAGCAGGTGTTTGTTAAGTACGGTATTCCAATTCCGAAAGGCATGTTGATCGCTGATTCCAAGCAAACCGCAGAAGCCGTAATCAACCTGAAGCCGCCTTACATGGTTAAGGCGCAAGTTCCCGCAGGTGGAAGAGGAAAAGCTGGAGGAATCATACCTGCCTCATCAATGCACGAGGCAGAAGAAGTCGCTGCCAAACTTCTTGGAGCACAAATAAAGAACCTTCCCGTCAAGAAAGTTCTAATCGAGGAAAAGCTGCCAGTAAAGAAAGAATTGTACTTTGGCATCACAGTCGACCGATTTAACCGTAGCTACGTTGCTTTAGCTTCAGGAATGGGCGGAGTAGAAATCGAAGAAGTAGCCGAGAAAACGCCTAAAGCCATCGTAAGGACCATTATTGATTTTCAATTGGGCATGCGTGCTTTTCAAGCATTAGCAGTGGCTAAGCAATTAGGCTACGGCGGAAGCCAACTTCTCGAATTGTCAGGTATTATTCAGAAACTTTATCAAGCATGCGTTGAAAGCGACGCTGAAATGGCGGAGATTAATCCCTTGGTGGAAACGGATGTTGGAAGTTTTGTGGCTGCTGACGCTCGAATGGTAATTGATGATAACGCGCTGTTTAGGCATCCGGAGTATGAGGCAAATGAAGTTCAAATGCTTTCGCCTGCGGAAGCTTTTGCTTCAAGGAATAATTTGGCTTACGTTAAGCTTGAGGGTGACATAGGGGTCGTCGGAAACGGCGCTGGGTTGGTAATGGCAACGCTCGATCTCCTGACTTTTTTCGGCGGCAAACCCGCGAATTTTTTAGATGTAGGCGGCGGAGCAAATATGGAAGCGATCAGGGCGGCTTTAGAAATCGTCCTCAGCGACCCAGATACAAAAGCAGTTTTGGTCAACGTTCTTGGCGGGATAACGCGTTGTGATGAGGTTGCAAGAGGCATAGTTGAAGCCCTCAAAGACACCAAGGCGAGGAAGCCGTTGGCTGTTAGACTAGTTGGCACAAACCAGATGGAAGGACAAAAAATTCTCTCTGATGCTGGCATAAGCGTTTTAGATAGCATGGAGAAAGCGGCAAGACGGGCAGTTGAGTTTGCGGCGGAGGAAAAGCGGTAATGGGAATTTTGGTTGACTCGAACACCAGAGCTATTGTTCAAGGTATCACTGGCAAACAAGGCAGCTACCAGACTAAACTTATGCTCGAATACGGCACGAAAATTGTTGCGGGAGTCGTCCCTGGCAAAGGTGAAACCAAAGTCAACGGATTGCCCGTTTTTGACACTGTAAGTGAGACTTTCGATGATTATTCACCCAATGCTTCGATAATTTTTGTGCCTGCGCAATTTGCGCATGACGCTGTTTTAGAAGCGATTGCCAACAAAATCAAAACAATCGTCGTAATTACTGAACATTTACCCATTAGAGACACAATAAATATCATGTTGTATGCGGCTCAATCGCAGGTTACGGTTATTGGTCCGAACACCCCAGGAATCATCACTCCCGGTGAATGCAAGCTTGGAATAATGCCAGCCGACGTTTTTGCGTCCGGCGGCGTAGGTTTGGTCTCAAGAAGCGGTACACTCACATACGAAATAGCCGCTGGGCTTACAGCCAAGGGTTTCGGGCAGTCAACCTGCGTCGGCGTCGGTGGCGACCCCGTCGCGGGCTTAAACTTCATTGAGGCCCTAGAACTGTTTAATGCTGACTCGAAAACGAAGGCTGTGGTTCTAATCGGCGAAATCGGTGGCAACATGGAAGAGCTAACGGCACAGTACATTGCCCAGACACACTATCCTAAGCCGGTTGTGGCTTACGTGGCTGGCCGTTTTGCACCAGAAGGCAAGCGCATGGGCCACGCGGGAGCTATCATAACGGGTAAGCAGGGGACGGCCCAAAGCAAGATTGACGCGTTTTCAAGCGTTGGAGTGAAGGTTGCTGAAATGCCAAGCGATGTTGCAGCTTTGTTGATCAATGAACTTGGGCATCCCTAAAAAACAAGTTACCGATAACTGTGTCGTTGAGCCCAAGCGCCAACTTGGGTTCCAAAAGATTTATCTTTAAACCTAAACAGACTACTAGATGACTGCCATGTTTTGAGCAGTTTTTTAGAGCGAGACGTTTTTATGAGCCAGAATAACTCCAGAAAAATTAGTTCCGAAGACCTTAAGCAGTTCGATGGGTCAAATGGAAAACCTTTATACGTTGTTTTCAAGGGCAAAATATACGACTTGACAACCAGCCAGCTTTGGCTTGAAGGCAAACACATGGGCATGCACGGCAGAACCGACGATTTAACTGAAGCAATAAAAACCGCTCCGCATGGCGAAGACAACGTTTACAGATTCCCGATTGTCGGCGAAATTGCCGAAGCGGTTATGCAGGCTCCAGTTGCCACGCCTGCAGTGGAAAAGCCTGTTGAGCCCCAAGTTCAGCCCGTAATCGGCACTTCTCCCGCAGTCATGGAGAGACGCACGTTCCTAAAGCTGGCAGCGGCGGCGGGAGGAGCAATAACGATCGCGGCACTGTTTTCAACCCTAAAAGCTGGAACTTTTGTGCCACCGCCGACCGCAACAGCAGCTTGGCCTGTGGTCACCGTTACAAACATAGGTAAGTTGACAAATCTCACACCAATAGTGTTCTATTACCCTTTAACCAGCACACCGAATTACCTTGTTAAGTTAGGGGTGGCAGCCACAGGTGGCATCGGACCTGAAAAAGACATAGTGGCCTTCAGCGCGATTTGCCAGCACTTGGGATGCGAGTACGGTTTCGTGGCTCCAGGCGGCTCACCACCCTGCAACTCCGCTTATAAGGTGGCTATTCCTATGGGCTACTGCTGCTGCCACGGCTCACAGTACGATTTCGTTCGTGGCGCGAAGGTGATTGGAGGCCCAGCTCCACGACCTGTGCCTATGGTTCAACTACAACTGAATTCAGCAACAGGAGATATAACCGCTGTTGGGATGCAGTCGCCAACGATTTTTGGGCATGGGCCGCCTGGAACCATGGATCCCGCGTTGGTTATGCAGTATGATTTGCAGGGTGGAGATTTAGTGACGCAATCCACTGTTTTGGGATGACTTGATTATGTCTGAAGAAATTGAGAAGAAGAATGCTTATGACAAACTTGTCGACTGGTTTGACGTGAAGTTCGGCTTCGCTAAGACTCCGCTTAAGCCGATTCCAGACTTTATGATGAACCCGATTTATTGGCTTGGCTTGCTGTTAGCGGTGACTTTCGGCTTGCAGGCTTTAACCGGGATCTTCATGCTTCTCTACTACGTCCCCACGCCTGCCCAAGCCTTCTCGTCGACAGCATCGATTATCAGTTCGGTGCCTCTTGGCTCGCTTGTTGAAACCTTCCACCTGTACACCGCCTACGCCATGATTATCTTAATGTTTTTGCATTTGGTCCGCAACTTTTTCGGCAGCGCACATAAAGGCAACAGGGATTTGATGTGGCTTGTCGGAATCGTATTAGCCGTCGTGGTGATTAGCTTCGGCGTGACAGGGTACCTTTTGCCGTGGACGGTGATTTCTAAGTCTGCAAGCGACGTCGCCATCGGATTCCTAAACTTCTTCCCGGTTGGAATTGCAAACCTGGGAAAGTTCGTGGCGGTAGGCTCCGGCAGCGATGCATCGGAGTTGACAACTTTCCTTCACATCCACACCGTTTTCCTTCCATTGGCGTTGATCGGGCTTTTAGGGTTGAAGATTTACATGTACGAGGTCCACGGCCCAATGTATGTGCCAGCATACGGGAAACCTGGAAAAGGCAAGTACAATAATTGGTTCCCAAAAATCTTCCTCTACTTTGTCATGCTTGCAAGCGCTTACGTGGCGATTTTGCTGGCTGCATCTTCTCTTTTCCCGCTTTCCTTGCCGCCTGCATACTCCGCGGCCACAGCCGGTGCCTACGTCGTCCAGCCTGATTGGTATCTGCTTTGGGTTTATCAACTCTTGAAAATCCAAGTTTTTGAAGGACCCGCAGCAGCTTACTTGATAGCTGCGCTGATTGCTTTCGGAGTGCTTCTTTTCCTTATGCCTTTCTACGACCGAAGCAAACGAAGAAACATCAGCCAAAGACCAGTCTACACTACAATCGGCTCGGTGCTAATAATTGAGCTTATTACGCTAACCATTTGGGGATACTTGACTCCTGGAATAATAATCCCAGACTACCAAGCCGTTTTGGTTTTAGGCGGAGTAGCTGTCGCAACTATCGCTGTGATATGGGCCGTTTATAGAATTAGACGAAAAACAAACGCAGCATCTATGCTGCCCGCGCAATCGACCACTAACTCCCTCTCAACCAACTCATCTGGAACGAGTCCTGCCTCCATAGTGCAGGCATCTGCTCAACCTAAGAAACAAAGGGTCAAGCTAGCTGGTCAGAGCCTATTCAATCCGTTCACTGCTGTCTTCGCAATTTTCCTTGCGGTTGCATCAGTTTCTTTAGCATCAGCCGTAAACATGCTACCCACCATCTTGGCGAACGGACCGTTTTTTGCCTTGGCTCTGAGCGCTTTTGCCGTTTCGTCTTTTTTCATGTGTCGGATGCTTCGGAAGTTTGTTTTATCGTATGAGGGAGCGGTGGCTAAATAATGAAGCGTGACTTTGACTCTTTGCGTGTCACTGCCTATTTCCTTTTGGTTTTTCTAATTGTTGTTGGAGTGGCAGTTTGGCTTTTGAACCTAATCAGTCAACAAAGGATTTTCGGTTTCTTGATGGGCGCTGAATTCGTTGCGTTCGCCATGCTCGTCTACCTTTTTTACATGGAAGACCCCGTAGCCGCCAAGAAAATATTATTCTCGGGGTTCGTTGCCTTAGGAATCCTAGTTGTATTAGCGGCTGCCGTTTTAGGA
Source organism: Bathyarchaeia archaeon (assembly GCA_049515895.1). Classification (GTDB taxonomy): domain Archaea; phylum Thermoproteota; class Bathyarchaeia; order Bathyarchaeales; family Bathycorpusculaceae; genus Bathycorpusculum. The sequence continues at coordinate 28,839 of JBEKTQ010000015.1, forward strand.
GGCATTGGTACACCTGCGACGTTGCCCAAACCCAATGTCTCAGTAACCCTCTACGCGGGGGAAGTTTCTCTTACACAGTACGGGTTCGGCAACGACGCAATCTCCATAACTTCGCCGGGTCCGACTTTAACCTTCACCGTTGGCGATGTTGTGAACATGACCGTTTTCAACGCGGGAACCATGCCTCATAATTGGGCGCTAGTCGCTTCCAAGGATACCTCAGGCAAAGTTCTGTTCGGCGCAGTAATCGACAGCGGTCAAGTCCCCATACCGCCTAACGAAACAGCATCGGTTGTTTTTAGAGTCACAAAATCGGGGAACTACTTCTACATTTGTCAGGTTGCGGGTCACGTTCAGTCAGGCATGTGGGGTAATGTGGTAGTGAATCCGTGACACAAAAAATCGCTGAAGAATTTTCTGCCTCGTGCCTATTTTTCTTTGCAAGCTTGCTCACTGGCCTAGTAAGCGTCATGGCGTTGAGTTTTGTTTGGGCAAAACAAAGAGCCGAAAAGCAACTTGAACCCCAAAAAACAGCGGGTTTCCTTGCCAATGAGCAAAGAGCACTGAATTTTTACAAAATATTTTCCTTTGCCTACGACATTTTGAACCCGTACCTGTATACTGATGCCATGCGCAGCGAAATTGTAAATCAAATCGAAAACGGCGCAAACCAGCGGGTGCTTGACGTCGGATGCGGAACAGGCTACACCACGTCAGGAGTTTTGAAGCGGAAAGACGTTTCGGAGGTTGTCGGTTTGGACATGAATCCCGTACAACTAAAAAGAGCCGTCAAGAACCTGCACTCAGAAAAGGGGAGAACGCTTATTTCAAGAGGCGACGCGGACAACTTGCCGTTCATCGACTCGTCTTTCGACGCGGTAATTTCTGTTGGAGCCGTCGAGTATTTTCAAGACCCTGAAAAAACGGTGAAAGAGCTGACTAGGGTCGCAAGACCTGGTGGAACCGTGATTGTGGGCGGTCCTGAATCGAGATGGTTCAGCAAGTTTGCTTTAAACAGGGTTTTCTATACGCCCTCACCCGAGGAAATGGAGAGTATTTTCGGCAAAGCGGACCTTGTCAGGGTGAAATCCCACTTGACGGGCGTGAAAACTTTTTTCGGAACAAACAAATACGTCGTGTTTGCAGTAGGGAAGAAACCAGAAAGCCCACGGTGAAAGGCAGCGAAACTTAAGCTCTTTTTCTTGTATTAAGCAGTGTCCAAGCTACCGGGGCATAAGCAGCCACCAACACCCCCAAGATGTAGGCGAGTTGAACTGGGTTGGCCATGTTCAAGATCCCTGCGACTGAGTAGCCTGCGATTAAACCGAAGCTGGTGACGCTGTGTGCCACTATCATATCGAGGTTAGCGGGAGCCATCAGCCGCGGGTTATCTTTATGCGCCCGAACGACCCTGATCGAGCGGATCACGAGGGGCAGTGAGAGCAAAGCGAAAAGTGTGTAGAGCGGTATGATGCCCAGCAAAGCGGAAGCAACGATTATGGCGTAAGTGCATATCCAACTCGCCACGTAAAGTTTGACGCCTGCCTCTTTGCCGTACCTTGCGACAAGCGTGAGTTTCCCGGCAGCCGTGTCCTCTGCGATATCGGGAATCTCGTTTATCACAATCATCGAGAACAGCATTACCCCCAAAGGCAAAGTCGCCAAAAACGCCTGCAGGGTCAGGGTTTGTGCTTGAACGTAAAAGGCGCCTAAACCTATTATTGAGCCAAAATTCACCAGTAGGGCAAGCTCGCCCAGCCCGTGGTGGCTGAAGCTTATGGGTGGAGCGGTGTAGAAGACAGCGCAAAATACGCCGAATACCCCGAATGCCAAGATAGGTAAGCCCCGGGTTAACGTTAGGTATAACCCCACAGCCAAAGTGACTAGGTAGCAGAGCGTGAAAGCTTTAAACATGCTCCTAGGCGCCAGAAGCCCGTTGCTCAGGGTCCCGCTGCCGCCCGAATACGGGTTCTTCTCGCCCGGCCCAAGCGTGTCCACGCTGTGCTTGTAGTCGAAGTAGTCGTCGGTCATGTTTAAGCCGATGTGATTGATGATAATGGCAACGAGCACAAGCAGAAAATAAAGCGGGGAAAACCCACTTTTAGTTGCCCAGCTAACTAAGCCGCCTAGGACAGCGGGAAAGATGCTGGGAGGAACAAAGTGGTAGCGGAAGGCGAGCCACCAGACTTTCGCTTTACTTGTTTTAGGTATGAACGTCATGACTATTCAATCCAGCAAGAAATGTTGGACTAATGGTTGACTATGAAATAAATCAACCAAATAAGTCCTTATTCAATGGGTTAGCGATAGCAGGCGCCAAAACGTCTGCGTCTAAACAACCTAACTGCGCTAACTATCTTGATAAAACTTTTGATTAAAAAACAAGAGCTATTGAGCCGCTTCTTGTGCTTTGCGTTTCCTGAAGAGGATGAACACGTGTCCTCTAACTTCAACCAACGCGGAATGGGTCTGCTCCGCGGCTTTAGACGCTATTGTCTGAGCCGTGTTACTTCCTTGCAAGGCTGCTGGCAAAATTCTGACCTTAACCATCTTGTTTTTCTCCAGTTGCTTTTCTATCTCTCCTGCGCACTGCTGGGTTAAGCCTTCTTTGCCGACCCAGATGGTTGGGTTCTCATCCTTAAGTACGTGCCTAACGTGACGTTTCATTCGTGTCTTTATTTTGCTCAAGATCCTCTTGCTCCTTTCTCTTTCTTAACATTATACGGATTTGATTGCCGCAGTTTAAGCAGGTTATTACAACATGAGGCTCCCTTTTCTGCTTTACCCTAAACCTACAATTATAGCCTTGTACGAGCAGCGCATTGCATTTTTTGCATGTTTGTCTCCGAAAGTCAATGGGCACACGGATTCTTGCAGCCATGGCGATCCTTCGAGCAGATTTAACGTACTGCATGGCTAATTTAGGGTCACTTACAGAAACATTCTTTGCCTCATCAAACAATGTTTGAATCCGCTGCCTCGCTATTTGCTTAACGCTGGTTTGCCTCATTTAGCCTTCACAAACAACCAATTGACATCAGGAAAATAACACTTGCGCCTTTAATCAGTTGTTTCCCCAAAGTTCAACTTTCAACCGTTTCAGCGCTTCATGAATCTCAAGCGGCTTGTTTTTCAGAGTCCGCTGGGCTTTTGAGGTGTCAAGCGACGAATCCATCGGTCGTTTTGCAGGCCACTTGAACTCCGAAGACAGAACGGGGTCGATAAGGGTTTTGTCCAAGTCAAATGTTTCAGCGATCAGTTGGGCAAACTGGAATCTGCTGACCCTTGTGACACCGCAAAGGTGGAAGGTCCCGGTTAAGCGTCGTTCAGCCGCTTCCAGAGTCATCTCTGCAAGATTAGTGTTTAGTGTGGGCGTGTTCCACTGATCAGTAACGATTTTCACGCGCTCTCCTTTGCGGAGCGTTTCGATTAGCCATAGGGCAAAGTTTACTTTTCCAGCTGCCGGAGTGGACCCGTAAATGACGCTTGGCCTACCTATGAGATATTCTGGCTGAGCATTGACCAACTCTTCAGCCTTGAGCTTGGTTAGCCCATAGTTATTAATCGGGTTAGGCGTATCCAACTCGGAGTAATTGCCTTTTTCGCCGTTAAAAACGTAATCCGTTGAAATGTAAATCAAAAAAGAACCCTCGCTCTTGGCTGCTTCGACGATGTTTCGGGTGCCTTCAACGTTGATTTTCCAGGCAAGCTCTTTGTTCAATTCACACTTATCGACGTCAGTCAGGGTCGCTGCGTGAACCACAACGTCGGGCTTAACGCGCCTAAACGCTTGGTCAACCAACTCTTTGTTTGAAACGTCAAATTTCACAAAGTTGCCGCAAACGGGAATCTCTTGGACATCACACGAGTAGACTTCAATGTTTCTTTCAAGTGCCATCTTCGCAAGTTTTGAGCCATAGAGACCGCTGGCTCCAGTGATTAGAAGTTTCAGTGGAATCCACCGAGCTTCCACGGTGTAGGATGAAGAATCACGTCGTTAGCGAACGGAGTCCACCAATGCTCGTTGTCGAGGTACCAGCGGACCGTGGACTCTAAAGATTCTTCAAAGCTACATTTCGGCAGCCAATTCAATGTCTTCCTTATTTTTGACGAATCCAAGCTGTACCTTGTATCGTGTCCAGGACGATCTTCAACAAAATTAATCAAACTCTCAGGTTTGCGCAGTGCAGCAAGGATTTTCTTTGCAATCTCTACGTTGGGAATTTCGTTTCCAGCTGAAATGTTATATACTTCACCGGCTTTGCCCTTCTCAAGAACCGTTGCGATTGCTTCACAGTGATCTTGGACGTATATCCAATCGCGGATGTTTTTGCCAGACCCGTAGATGGGTATTGGAAGATCCCTTTGGGCACGTATAATGGTTTTCGGAATAAGTTTCTCGGGTAATTGGTAGGGACCGAAATTGTTTGTGCAGCGGGTGATAGACACATTCAAGTTGTAAGTTCTATAGTACGAAAGGACAAACATGTCAGCGGCAGCTTTGGAAGCGGAGTAAGGATTGGACGGTTTAGGCGGCTCATCTTCAGTAAATGAACCTTCCAGCGCTTCACCGTAAACCTCATCAGTTGAAACCTGCAAAAGCCGGACTTTATGGTTATGCCTTCGTATTGCTTCTAAGACTGTGAAGGTGCCAATCGTGTTGTTCTGCAGAAACACGTTTGGGTCGGCGATACTTCTGTCCACATGAGTCTCCGCAGCAATGTTAACAATGGCGTCCACCTGATGGATGAGCCTGCTTATAAGCAATGGATTGCAAATGTCGCCTTTAATGAAGGTGTACCTTTTGTCGTTTTCAACATCATGCAGGTTAGCCGGGTTGGCACCTATACCTATCTTGTCGACGTTTATCAATTCATGATCAGGGCACTTCTCAAGGATGTACCGGCAAAAATTGCTGCCGATGAAACCTAAACCGCCAGTAACTAACAATCTCATGGTTGATCACTTGTGAGCCGGGAGATTCCAGTCCCAAGCTTTACCGACACGCATATCCGTTTTTTTGCCGTTTATAATTTTGGGGATAAGTGAGGGGTCATTCCAGGGTCTGCGTTCTTCGTCGGGGTTGGCGGGATCATAGAGGTTGGTTGTAAAGTACAGCAGTATAGCCAATTCGTCACCGAGCGCTTTAAAACCATGCCAGTAATGACCGGGAACGCGCACTAGCTGCAGGTTTAGTGCGCTTGAGATAACCTCGTTAAGTTCGTTGGTGTCTTCGTCGAAAGCGCAGATTTTTATTAATCCTTTAATCGCCAGGAAATAATCTGTTTGCCCTTTGAGATGCCTGTGCCATGCACGGATGACTCCGGGATAAGTAGATGAAAGATTCGCTTGCGCAACCGTGTCTTCACCGAACAGGTCCTTCCAGTCTTTGCGCATAACTTCAGTGAAAGAGCCGCGTTCATCTGGCAAACGATTTATTGGCTTTACCCGTATCCCCTCTAACATGACATTGCTTCCCTGCATTAATGCCTATAATAATATTTATAATAGTTGTTGTGTTCTCGGGTTAAACTTCTAGCTCCGAGTAGTCGCCTACATGCAGCTTGATGGTCCTGTTCCTCTGGTTCTTTGTCACTTTTGCGTTTTTTCCAATTAGACTGTCTTCCAGCCGCTCAATGTCTTTAACAATGACGTTTTCTTGTATAACGCAGTATTCGATGTTGGAGTTGACGACTTGCGACCCGTTGCCAACACTGGTGTATGGTCCAATGAATGAGTTTTCAATCAACGTGCCTCTTCCTATTACACATGGTCCTCTGATGGTACTATTCACAACTTTGGCTTCTGGCTCAATCTTAACTCTGCCGTCTATTGAACTGTTTATTACTTGCCCTTTTACGTCAAGCGTGATGTATTCATCGAGGATCTTCGCGTTTGCCGATAGAATATCGTCTTTTTTACCTGTGTCCAGCCACCAAGAATTCAAGATTTCAGCTTTGACCTTGAAACCCATGTTTATCATTTCTTGGATAGCATCAGTGATTTCCAGCTCTCCCCGCCAAGAGGGCTTTATCCGCTCTATCGCCTGGTGGATTTTGCCTGAGAAGAGATATGTGCCTATGATTGCAAGGTTACCCATCCGGGTCTGAGGCTTCTCAACCAATTTGAGTATGTTTCCTTTTTCATCAAGTTGAGCTATGCCAAAACTGGATGGGTTATCTACCTCTTTGAGGATGATGAGTCCATCAAGATGTTCACTTTTGAATTTCTTCACAAACGAATTTAGTCCTTGACCAGTAACGTTGTCACCGAGGCACATGACGAAAGAATCTTGCCCCAAAAACCGTTTAGCAGTCTTAACCGCATGCGCTAAACCAAGCGGCTCTTGAGGAATATAGGTAACATCAATGCCCCATGCTGAACCATCGTTAACGTAGTCCTTAACGTATTGTCCAGTCTCGGGCGCAGTGATTATGCCGACTTTCTTTATTGTGGTCGACGCGACCTGGTCAAGAACGTACCCTAATATGGGTTTGTTAGCCACTGGAATGAGCTGTTTTGCGCAAGTGAAAGTCAAAGGTCTAAGACGAGTGCCTTTTCCCCCGCTGAGAACAAGTGCTTTCATGTAAATCCCAAATGCTAGTTTTAGTTTCAATTATAACCTGCTTTTTCACTTAAAGCTTACGTTAAAACAACCATTTACCCCAAATATTTTCTACTAATCGGACGTTGCTTGTCTCGCAATCGAATAACGCGAATTAGACCCGCCCATTAATTTTTCAATGACATTTAACAGAAAACGTACGAGTCCTCGAAGAGGCCCGAGTGCATCTGAGATTTGACGAAGAGTAGTTAGGTCCCCTCTGTCGATGGTCCGGGTTACTATGGCAGCCAAAACGAAGATTATCGGGAAAACAATTATTCCTATGACTAACTGTTCCAGCGGGACTGAGACAAACCTGAACGCAGCTAGAGGTAACTTCGAAATCAGAATGTAGGTTGAACCGGCGGCTATGCCTGAAGACAACAGAATCTTAACGGAAGACAACCAATCCACTGACACCCCGAATTTCTTCTTAAGGAAGCTTAGCCCAACGAATAAACTTGGTAGACCAACAGTTAAAGAAGTAGCAATTAACCCCACCACACCGAACTGAGAAATTAACAGGAAACCAACGGGAACACCAATCCCAACTTGAAGAACAGAAAGGCCCAGGTTGAATTTTGTGAATCCTTGTCCCAGCAGCAAGTTGCTTATACTTAGGCTTCCCAAAGCAGCGTAAAGATAAGTAACTGAAAGTAACGCCAAGAACAATGGAGCCGAGGAATAACTGTTGCGGTATATGAATCCGACGCCGGGTTGCGCAAGCGCAATAACCAAGGCTGCGACTGGCACGACAATAAGCGAGGCATACTTTACCGAATATTGAAATACAGTTTTCAGGGTATCATGATCTTTTCGGTAGTCCAGTTTCGAGAAAGCGGGAAATAACATGGTTGTGACGGGCGTAGCGAAGAAAGTTATTAGAATCGAGAAATTTATGGCCAAGTTGTAGTTTCCGATCAGGGCGTTATTTGTTACGTAAAATGCCAGTATGTAACTGTAGAATGCCGTCAGTAATCCGGTAAGTATGGTACCGATCGAAACAGGAATGCCATATCCCAACATGGTTTTGATCGTCGAAATGATCTCAGTTCTTGTTGATGATTTAGGTAGCAATCTGTAGATACTCCACACTATAATTACTCCAGCTAGCCCAGCAATCAGGGCGGAAACGGTGTAACCTGTTATCGCTCCTAGAGTCCCAAAACCTAACAGTACAAGTCCAATTATCAAACCAGTTTTGATGGTTGACTGAATTATCAGCATGAAGCTGTAGTAGTGCATTATTTCCAGTCCGGTGAAAGCGGCAGTTGCGGAGTTCACCAGCGCCCCCGATAGGATAAAGAACGAGGCGATTTGAATTAACGGAACTATTGTGGGACGGTGCAGACTTGAGGCTATAAAAGGAGAAAGAGCAAATGAGAGGAGAGAAAGCGATAAGCCTAGCGCAATCTCGAAAACTAAACCTGAGACTATGATGCCTCTTATTCTTGTTTTGTCTTCAACGTTGTACTGCGCGGAGTATTTTACCATAGCTGAGTTTACTCCGCAATCACGAAATGTGGCGATTAGTGTCGGTCCGACGAGGGCTATTGAGTATAAACCGTAGTTTTGTGCACCAAGAATGTAAGTGATTGCCAAGATTCCTACGAAAGAGATGACCGTGGAGGCAATTAGGCCCCACATAAGGTTGAAGCCGCCTCTTGCTGAAACCTTCGCCATCTCTGTGCCTTTACTCATGATTTTTCCCAAGTTTGTTCTCAAATGTGAAGTTAAACTATCGATTGGGTACCCTTGCGTTTATCGCTTTTGGTTCAAAGCACCAAATTCAGAATTTAAAAGAAAATGCATTAAAATTTGCGTGCGAGAGTTTGAACGTACACATTGTTTCTTCTCAGGTTTTTTCAGGCATTCAAGTTCGCTTACAAAATGAATTTTGTTTCTTGTTAGCTGCCTAAGCCTAAGGCGACGAATTTGAGTTTCTTGCTGTATTTTTCGGGGTCGTATATGCGTCTTCCATCTATGAGTATAGGCTGCTTCATGTTCTTAGTATAGTCTTCAGGAGTAAGTTCTTTGAATTCCTTCCATTCAGTGACAATAATGGCGCAGTCCGCGTTTTTGATGCAGTCAAGCCCTGAAGCGGCATAGCGGATTTTGCCCTTAAAAATGAATTTTGCTGTTTGCGAGGCGACTGGGTCGTAGGCTGTTACGTCTGCCCCCTCTTTTAACAGCTGATTTATTATGGGGACAACTCGGGCTTCTCTCATGTCGTCAGTGTTGGGTTTGAATGCCAACCCTAAGATGGCGATTCTTTTGCCTTCTAAACTGCCGAGTTGCTGTTTGCAGAATTCTACGGCTTTGAGAGGTTGCGTGTGGTTTAAGTTTTCAACTGATTCCAAAAGATCAGGGGTATAGCCTAAGTTTTTTGAGCATGCCATTAAGGCTCTCACGTCTTTAGGGAGACAGGAACCGCCATAACCTAAGCCCGCATCTAGGAATTTGGATCCAATGCGTTTATCTAAACCTATGGCTGCCGCAACCACTTTAACATCCACACCGGGTATTTTTTCGCAAATGTTGGCTATTGTATTGATGAAGCTGATTTTTGTGGCTAACATGGCGTTGCTCGCGTATTTGATGAGTTCAGCTGTGGACAGGGTCGTTCTGATTAATGGGGGCATTTTGGCGCTGTAGAAGTCTCGGTATAAATCTTCCACGGCGTCGCCTGATCTTTTGTCATAGGAGCCTATTACGACGCGGTCAGCGTTTAGGGTATCTTCGAATGCGAATCCTTCACGTAGAAATTCGGGTTTCATGCATAGGCCAAAATGTGCCCCACAGGATTTGAGCGATTCCTTTTCAAGTATTGGTTTCACGATGTTTTGGGTCGTCCCCGGAATAACTGTGCTCTTGATTATTGTGATGTGGTAGTTGGTTTTCTTGATAAGCGCTTTGCCGATGTCGTGCGCGGCTAACTCGACGTATTTGAGGTCTATGCCTCCATCGTTCTTGCTTGGAGTCCCAACCGTGACAAAAGTAAAGTCTGATTCGACGACAACTTTTTCGGTTTGATTAACAACGCATTTCAAATTGCCGCTCTCAACGCTTGCCTTAAGTTTTTCCTCAAGCCCGGGCTCATGAAAGGGTGGGATTCCTTGATTGATTTTTCTTGCCTTTGCCCTATCTACTTCACAGGCTGTAACTTTGTAGCCTTTGCTTGAGAAACCCACTGCCGTGCATAAGCCAACGTAACCTGCGCCTATGATGGAGATTTTCGGCTGGTTTTTCAAGAGGTAAGCCTCGGACGGGCGTTAATTTGAATTTAATAATCAGGTTAAATATATATGGGTTCATACTAAAAGAGAAAGGCAAAGGGCGAGGTCTATGATCCGTAAGGTTATCGTCCCAGCTGCAGGGTTGGGCACGCGGCTACTTCCAGCCACTAAAGAACAGCCTAAAGAGATGCTGCCGATTTTCACAAAGACACCTCTCGGCGATCTGGTGGTGAAGCCTGTCGTGCAACTGGTTTTTGAGCAGTTATATGACGCTGGACTGCGTGAGTTTTGTTATGTTGTCGGCAGAGGTAAACGCGCCATAGAGGATCATTTTACTCCTGATGAACACTGTATCAAAACGCTGGAAAGCCTAGGGAAAAGCGGGCAAGCTGTTGATCTTAAGAGTTTTTATGACAAGCTTAATTCTTCCACGACGATGTGGGTTAATCAACCTGAGCCAAAAGGTTTTGGCAACGCAGTTTTGATGGCTGAACCTTTCGTTGGGAATGAAAGCTGCCTTGTTCACGCAGGGGACAGTTGCATAATTTCGAAAGATATGGATTATTTGAAAAAGTTGGTTGAAGCTTTTGAGCGGCTGAAGGCGGACGCGGCATTCGTTGTTTTGGATATTGAGAATCCCAAGAAATATGGGGTTGTTGAAGGTGACGAGGTAGAGCCTGGGATAATTAGTGTTAGGGCAGTGGTTGAGAAACCTGAGAAGCCCAAGACGCGTTGGGCAATTATAGCCATATACGCTTTTCAGCCTGTAATCTTCAAGGCGTTGGAAAACACAAGGCCGGGAAAGAACGGCGAGATCCAGCTTACCGACGCAATCCAAAAGCTAGTTGACTGGGGTTTGAAGGTGTACGCTGTAAAGCTTGAAAACAGCTACGGTCATCTGGATATTGGCAGTCCAGAAGGATATTGGCAATCTTTGGAACTGTCTCATCGCGTTTTATAGGAGACCAATTCCTTGTGGATAAAAAATCATGGAAAATCTAGAAGAGATAAAGGCGCGGCTTAATTCACTTTTTCATTATTGCTGCTTGGTAGTTCTCCCGAAGGTCCACATGACTATTTCAAAGAGTTATTCAAGATTGCAACCTAAAATTTAAATTATGATTTACTCACATGTTGCTTGTACCATTCAACAGTTTTTTCTAATCCTTCAGCAAAATCCATTTTAGCCTCAAACCCAAACTCTGCTCTTGCTCTCGTTACATCTAAACATCTTCGTGGTTGACCATCTGGTTTAGAAGTATCCCAGATTATTTGGCCCTTGAATCCTGAAATTTTGGCTACAGTGCCTACAAGCTCTTTTATCGTTATTTCTTTTCCTGCTCCGAGGTTAACCGGGGCTGGCTTATCATATTTTTCTGCAGCGGTTATAATTCCTTCTGCCGCATCGTCTACGTACAAAAATTCCCGTGATGCTGCACCTGTTCCCCAAACCACTACTTTTTCTTCTCCCTTTTCAGTTGCATCTACGAATTTTTTTATAACAGCCGGAATAACATGTGATGATTCAGGATTAAAGTTATCACCAGGCCCATAGAGGTTTACAGGGAGTAAATAGATAATGTTCATACCATATTGTTGCCTGTACGCTTGGGCCATCACAAGAAGTGCTTTCTTAGCAATGCCGTACGGGGCATTTGTTTCCTCAGGATATCCGTTCCACAGATCATCCTCTCTAAATGGTACGGGCGTAAATTTCGGATACGCACATACTGTTCCAATTTGAACGAATTTCTTTGCTTTAGAAATTCTAGCGGCTTCTATGAGCTGGGTACCCATCAGGATATTATCGTAAAACAGCGCTCCAGGATATTTCTGATTATACCCTATCCCGCCTACACGTGCAGCAAGATGAATAACTACGTCAGCGTTTTCCACAACTTTTTGGCAATTATCCCATATTCTTAAATCGAAATCTCGGCTTCGCGGAATGAAAATTTGATTTGGACGAACCTCCCTTTTGTGAAGTAGATTTTCAACTATATGATTGCCTAAGAATCCAGCGCCACCTGTTAATAAGATCTTTTTATCCTTCCAAAAGATTGTCAATCTATTTTCCACCATCGATTTGGAAAGTTTTTACGCAGTATTTTGTCGCCTTCCCCCATAGGCTTTAATCCGATTTTGCGCATGTCGGCATCAACCATAATCTTGACCAAGTCTTTGAACCGTATCTTGGGTTCCCACCCAAGAACTTTCTTGATTTTTCTTGAGTCAGCAGCGAGATCTTCCGTTTCAGTTGGTCTAAAATATTTCTGGTCAGTTTTTACAAATTCTTCCCAGTTCAACCCGGCGTAGCAGAACGCTTGTTCGACAAACTCTTGCACAGAATGCTGCTCCCCAGTCCCTACGACGAAATCATCTGCTTTGTCTTGTTGAAGAATTTGCCACATAACTTCAACATATTCTGGAGCAAAGCCCCAGTCTCGCTTAGGTTCAAGATTACCGAGAAATAATGCTTGCTGTTTTTTGGCGACGATATTTGCAATTGCCATAGTAATTTTTCTGGTAACAAATATTTCACCTCTACGCGGTGATTCATGGTTAAAAAGAATACCATTGCAAGCAAACAGTTTATAGCCCAGCCGATAATTTTTGGTCATCCAAAAGGCATAAACTTTGGCCGCAGCATAGGGACTTGTTGGAGAAAAGGGTGTATTTTCGTTTTGAGGAGAAGAAGCTCGCCCAAACATTTCACTGCTAGACGCTTGATAGTACTTTATGTTATTTCCGCTACGTCTTATTGACTCGAGTATTCTAGTGGAGCCTAGAGCAGTTACGTTTGCGGTATATTCTGGCATACTGAAACTTACTTTAACATGACTTTGAGCGGCTAAATGATATACTTCCTCAGGTTTGACATTGTAGAGAATATCTGAAACTTGTTCAGAGTCAGATAAATCGCCATAGTGCAAGAAAAGTCTTGCGTTTAGTTCGTGAGGATCGACATATATATGATTAATTCTTTCTGTGTTAAATGTGCTTGCTCGCCTTATAATTCCATGCACTTCATAGTCCTTTGAAAGCAAAAACTCAGCCAAATAAGAACCATCTTGTCCGGTGATTCCCGTAATCAGTGCTTTCTTCATTCATGCTCACTGTCTTAAGATTTGTCCTTCGGGTTATTTTAACATTGTATAAATGGGATTTGTGAGGTTATGAAGTTTCAGAAAAAGGCTTTCAGTAAATTTTTGAGGAACAGTAAATCTATCTTAGTTATCAATTAGAAAAATATTTTCCGCAAATTACCAGAAATTTTCAATTTTAACAATTAGCTAATGTTCCTTTTAGAAAAGAAATAATTTTATCCACTTCAGGAATTGTCAAGTCTGGATAAATTGGAAGACACAAAATTCCATTTGATATTTTGCATGAATTTATTAATCGATATTCATTAACCAAATCATCTTTATTTCCTTTAAAATAATCAAAGTCAACAGTAAGAGGGAAGAAATACTTCCTCGATTTGATTTGATGCTTGAGAAGCACTGAATAGATTTTGTCTCTCTTTTCCTTGCTTTCAAAACAAACAGGCATGTAACTGTAATTGTATTTTGAAGAGATAATCTTCTGGAATTTTATGCCGCTTAGCCGCGACAATTCTTCGACATAATGTTCGTAAAGCAGTCGTCTGCGCCCAATTGCTCCCTCAACAGTTTCGAGATTACACAAACCCATTGCAGCTTGAAACTCACTCATCTTAGCATTAGTACCAGGAAGAACAACCTCTTCCTCAGACTTGATACCATGATTTCTCATAAGAATTAGCGTTTCAAATATTTTTTCTTCTTTAGCAACAACCGCACCGCCCTCAATCGTATTAAAAACTTTGGTAGCATGAAAACTCAATGTCGAAGCGTCACCAAAGTCGGTTATAGGCTGATTCTCGTACTCGACTCCAAAGGCATGAGCAGCGTCGTAAATGATTTTTAAGTTATGTTTATCTGCAATTTCTTGCAAGTGATTTACATAACAAGGATTACCATAAACATGGACAGGAAGTATAGCCGTAGTCTTATTAGTTATTTTCTTTTCCACATCAATTGGGTCAATATTGTAGGTTGTTGGATCTATATCTGCAAAAACGGGAGTTAATCCTTCCCATAGCAAAACATTTGTAGTTGCAGCAAACGTAAAGGGAGTTGTAATAACTTCACCTTTGATGCCAAATGCTTTCAACGCAGTGTGAAGAGTCAGAGTACCATTCGACATGAGCACTAGGTTTTTGACCTTTAGATAATCTTCTAATTTTCTCCTAAGTAATTGTACAAACTCACCGTCGTTTGTCAACCAACAATTGGCCCATATTTTTCTCAAGTAATAAATATATTTATCGATAGGCGGCAAATCAGTTCTAGTCACATTTATTAACGGAGACCCGACCTGTTTTTTTGGTTCGATAGATTTCGCTTCGCCGTTATTGATCAAAAAACGAATCTCCCTTCATTGCTTCAACCGTGTAATGAATAGGCATAAGATCCCGTTTCGGGGTGGGAAGGGATTTTATTTTTACACTTGAAAATTCTGAAAGCAACGTCCTTAAGCCATATTCGCTAAAACGCCAGCAATCAGGCAACGGACCATGAATCCGAAAATTAAAAGGGACCGTTAAAAGCAAAATACCCCCTGGCTTCAATAATCTCAAAATTTCTTTGATCGCTGAAAAAGGATTCAAAGTATGTTCTATAACTTCCGTGCAAACTACTACATCGAACTTTCCATCAGGCATAAATCTATTGTATTTGGTAATATCGGCAATATACTTTGCCCCTGAATTTGGGTCAATATCCAGGGTCTCAATTTTGGCTTTTTTAAAATAAGCCTTTGCACCCTCGTGAATCTGTGGAGCAATATCTAAAACCAAACGTTCTGGAGAATCATATTTTTCAGCAGCAACTATTAAAAATCTACTTATGTTATTCCGAATTTTAGTATAACATTCTCGGTCGAATTTGCTCACTACGGCGCGCTTAGTATTCATTTAAACCCGCTCGTCAAACAATAATTCAATCATGCTACAATCGAAAGTAGGTATTTTAAGTTTAGAAAAAACTGATTTGCGCTCGGAAAAACTGTCATCAATGAAAATTGCATCTTCTGGGTCAATAAAATCTGCTTTAGATTCATTCTTACGAAGCCAAATAACTTCATCGAAAATATTTCCAAGTCGCCATTTCTTGAGGGTAGGACCAAGTTTGTCAGCAGATTTTGTTATTAAGATAATTTTGCAACCTTTATTAATTGCTTGAAACAAAAAACTGATTAGACAAGTATTCACTTTGTCGTCAATAATTAAAGTGTCATCCAAATCGACGTACACCTTGTTGTATCGGATATTGTGCTTGTATCTATTAATTAAGGCGCGATCGATTTCAAGATCATAACTATTTGCCATTATCTCTATGTTCAAGGCTTCTGCTTCATAAATACTTAACAACGGGAAATTGACGCCCAATACCCTGTTCGTTGCCATAGTTCCACTAATTCTTGGAGCGATTTCAAGCAATTTTACGATTCCCGAATTTGAAATCTTCAATTGAAAGAACCAAGCACCATGAAATTCCAATTCCTTTGAAATGATATTTGCAATTTTTTGAAATTCCATATTGGTCTTGTTATCTATCGGTTTGCTATTCATCGATATTCCTGCTTTGATTCGGACTCTTTCTCTGCCTCTGCAGAAAAGTAGACCTTTCCGTCTATCCGTGAAACAATCTACCGTGTATTCTTTACCAGGGAGATATTCTAAAATCAATAAATCCGGGGTATTTTCCAAAATCATTTCAAGAGCTTTTGGATTTTCTACTTTAGAAGCATCTTGGGAGCCTTGACCTCTGTCAGGTTTTACGAATACAGGGAAATCGGTAACATCAGAAGGGTCATTAAAAACCTTGGGAACAGGTAACAAGTCTTTGAATTTTTCGTAAGTCCTGGATTTATATCTACATATCAAACAAGTTTCTAAAGGAGAAGAAATTATTCTTGCTTTAATATTTTTACTGTTTTGAACCAAAGCTAAAATTATATCATCGTAAGCTGGAAATAAATAGTCTATTTTGTACTTTTCTGTTAAATCATTTAAAGTTCTAATCCATGCGCCCTCGTAAATACTAGGAATTATGAAATGATTATTAAAAACAAATGAAGCATGATTTGATACATCGCTCCCTGCCGAATAAAGCTGAACGTCTTTACAGAACTGAAGAGATTTGTGTATTTCTAATCCGATTTCAGAGCCACCCGGAAATATTAACACGTTTTTCTTGTCCAAAGTCTAACGCCTCAAGATAGTGACCAAAGAAACCAAAGCACGATTTTTTGTACGCTACTTATAAGTGTAGTCTCCTTTTAAGAAAGATTTTAGATTCTTTAGGTATTCGTTATATTCATAGTGTTTATGACAAAGTTCAAATTGCTCACTTTGATAATCTTTGTAATTTTCTTCATTATCAAGATACTTTAGGTCAAAACCAATTTTCTCAATCAGAGCATCGTAATCACCGTAAACGGTTCGGAGCGATCTAAAATCTTCCGTAAAAAAGGACGGATTATAAACGCTAAAGCTAATTCCGCCACTAAATATGGGTTCAACAAAATAACCATCTAAACCTTCGCCGAAGGTCAAAGCCCATTTTGCCTTTGAAATAGTTGCTTTGTACTCTTGGTAGGTCATT
This sequence comes from Bathyarchaeia archaeon, assembly GCA_049515895.1. Lineage (GTDB taxonomy): Archaea > Thermoproteota > Bathyarchaeia > Bathyarchaeales > Bathycorpusculaceae > Bathycorpusculum. The sequence goes on from JBEKTQ010000015.1 coordinate 45,371, forward strand.
TTACGGATTGTTTGAAGTTTAAGATGGGGAAATTGCCGTGCAATCAGATTAAGTACTTCGGATCTCCGTGGGTGCAAATCGGGTGAAATTATCATCAAGTTTTCTTTTTCACAGTAATTTTTAAAATGATATTTCTCTGGACTTACAAAAACTGATAGACCATGCAAAGGAAAACCGAGTTTATTCCTGAGCTCAATTGTGGAATATTTTGAATGACCCGTAGTGCAAGTCAATTTTCCAAATCGACCTAATTTCTCTATGTATTTCATGGAGGGCAGAGAGTCTATATTTTGAATCATTATGTTAATTTGAATATTTTTTATTCGTTTTAAACTAAGATAGTCATTACGAGAAAGACTTAACAAGAATTTAGGGATTGCGTGTTCAGGAATATGCAGTTGTAAGTTTTCAAGTTTGTCAAAATAAGTTAACACTTGTGAAAAGCTGAACATGATATTATCATTTTCAAATTTAGAATATTTCAGTAATGGGGGATCGCACGGATAATTGCACAGAAGAGTTTCAGCATTGTGTATATGTTTAAGTTTATTGGTTTCTTCGAAAATTGATGAAATCGACAAAATACCTCCATTCACTATATCAAGCCCTGGTGCCAAAAAAATAATCAGTCTCTTAGTGTTTTTGCTATAATTAGTCTCCAGCAATTGCTTTTGATTCGCACGTACTCTGCGAGCCCTCGGTGAAAGCGAAAAGACCCGCCCATTAATCAAATCAACAATTTCAATAACTGGTTGCGTCAATTTCACCGGAATCCGTGGAAACCAGTCCCTTAGATAGTCTCTTGCGCTTTTCATTGCGTTTTACTCTTTTTCCAAATATTTATTATTCATTTTGCAACAAACAGATATAATAATACTTTGCGAGAAAAAAATCAATTGCTGGATAGTACCTGTAAGGGCCTCAATAATCCTGCCCGTAGGTCAATCAGTTTATCATATCTGTTTTCAACCAAATGTGAGTTGAAGTATAAAATACTGAGTTGGGTTTAAGCAGGCAGAACAATTTGTCCTAATAAACGGAAGGCTTAGAATGATAGGAAAAAGTCCCATAGCGACGTTATGGGTTAATGTATTTATTAAGAAAGCTGAAGAAAAGCAAGACTTGAAAGTGAGAAAGCATGGAGGAAAATCTGGTACAATTACTTTAAGGATTTGTTGGATTTTGGATTGGTTGTTTGCAGATTGAAAGGAACCCGAAGGAATAATCGTCTTCTGCAGTGATAAAGTTTGAAAGAGATAAATTGGGAACTTTTTTGTCTCTGCTTTCTTTCTGCCTGACACCTTTGTATATAATGTCTTGCCCCAACATGGTTACATTTCGAAAGTAATGTTTCAAAAGCCGTTCCGTTCAAATTCTTCCCGTTGTAATTCCCCAATGTGGAAAGGATTAAATGACCACAATGCAGTTCTTTTTCCGTTTGGACAACCTATATATGCTGTTCTATTTGGATTAAGCACTCTCGCAATCTCCGCCATGAATCTGTGTTGGCATAGTTCATTCATGTGCTCCAAGACGTCGAAACTAATGACAGCATCGAAAGCACCTGAATCGAAATCAAGTTTTGTAACATCCATCTCTTTAAACTTTAGATTTGGAGTTTTAAAATTTTTCAAATCATATTCTATAGCCACTCTAGATATATCTACGCCGATAATCGATTTTGCGCCGCTCACAGCAAGATGATGGGTTCCGTATCCAGCACCACAACCTGCATCTAAGCAGACACAGTCACTTACATAAGGAAGAACCCATTGGTATCTGTGAACATGTGCCAATACCACGAAATCATGACTCGCACACGCCGACTGCCATTTTTCAATAACAAGACGTTCATCATCACCGCTTACTCTCATGTTTTGAATAAAATGAGGCAGAGAAGGCAGTTTGGTAATAAGTTGAACTGGATGCTTAAGACCCCACATCAACAGGTCAAATTTGCTCATGCAATTCACTAACCTCAGTTTTCACGGGTAATTGTTAAAATAGCTTTTGTTAGTTTAGAGGGTGCTAATAAACGTTAACTAATCTCAGTAAACTCAACAATAATAACTTGAAGAGTAGTTAAATGTCATGCCGTTAGGAACAAATAAGAAAGTCTAGTCTTAACCATTTTGGTCGTAATTGTTTTGTCGTTAACTACACGATTTTTTTGCAATATTTGTCTTCGGCTTAAAATATATTTGTAGTTCTTGATAATCCAACAAAAAGCATTTAGAATTGCAATTGATCTTTGGGTATCATTAAGTGAAAAAAACAAGAAGCCGCATATTTCTATGCTTGCAAGTTTTGGCAGGTTTCTAGCAATGTTCAATTTTTCATAATTAGTTAGCAATATAGCAAATCTATTTTTGGTCTGATGAAAAACAAAAAAAGGAATCACCCCGTCCTTATGTGTTATTCCGCCTCTTGCGTGAAAGGAGAGAGCCAAATTGCTTACAACTAATTTATAGCCCTTCATACGCAAACGCCAAGACAAATCCAAATCTTCACAATAAAAAACGAATGAACTATCAAAAAGCTGTGAGCCCATTTTCACTTCATCAATGGTTTTTTTCTTTATAAGAAACGCTGCACCATCTGCATAAAATATTTCTTCAAATAAACTGTAGTTTTCTTTATCCTTGAGGCCATTATTTTTAAGGTATGAAAAGCCTAAATTATCTACTTCACCACCGAGACTATCTATAATTGTGGGTTTTGTAAGCTGCATCAATTTACTCTGAACGGCACCGATTGAATTGTCTGTTTCTGCAATAGATACCAAATGCTTCAAACAATTTTCGTCAACAACAACATCAGGATTTAAGAAAAATAAGTATTCAGCTTTTGGATTTACAAAACATAAACTTCTGTTATATCCCTCCGCGTATCCAAAATTTTCAGCATTTGAGAAAAATTTTATTCGAGCATCATATGAAAACAAAAGCTTTGCATTAACAAAACTGTTATCGGTGGAGCAATTGTCCAACAAAATGACTTCAAATGCTGGGTAGGACAATTTAAGAACAGAAGAAAGACAGCCCGCCAAATATTTATCACCGTTAAAATTGAGAATTATTATAGAAACATATGGCATGCTTCTTAGCATATAAAGTAACTCTCATGCAGTCCAGTTTTTGTAAGGTGCAATGTGTAATGCAGCATTAAGAAGATCATCTAACATATTGTTATCTGATCCCGAAAACTCGGCAGAACCAAGTCTAATAAAATCTCCTGAATTTTTCCCGTCTGCTGCGGGAAAGACCTTTACCCAACTACTTGCCATGGAAGAATTAACGACATTTGCCAAAACATAACTTACTTCAGAAGAACTTATGGGATAAAGGGCTGAATAATTTGAAGATATTCCCCATGCAACACCCTCATTTGTCACCGATGTACTGGATGCATTATAGCTATTGCTAAAATCTGACTGCACCCCGAGAATATTTATTGAAACCTGCTCTGGCAAAGTTGTGAAAGGTCCATCGCTGTGACCCTCATAGAGAAATGGAGCGTCGCCAATCCAGACTACTCTCCCTCCTGCATTGAGAAAGCTACGCACGAGGGAAGTTGAATCCTGACTTGTTAATATTGTATCTGGAACTGTGCCCGTAGGCAAAACTAGAACTGATTCGCTGGCTGAATTATTCTCGATTGAATTAGTCATCCATTCATTCAATTTATCAGCATCGAGGCCTGCAAATTCATTTGATTGCAGAAACGTGACAATCCCAGTAAGGTTTTGCACCCCTGAAGTTGGATATTTGGAATCAAAGAAGTAGACTTTTGTTAAAGATTCTGCAGTATCTAGCATTTCGTCTGCAAGTGTGCTGTTAAATTTAATTAACTCTGCATTTCCAACCTGTTTTTCGAGGGAAAAGTACGGGGCTTCTAGCAAATTTTGTGGATTAAAAGTGAATCGTGATGAATCGTTTTGCCCATAGGTTAAATCTTCAGATCCAATGTAAACATACGAAATATTGTAATACAATAATGAGTCTAATAGTGATATACCAGCGGGTCTTTCCTTAAGTGCGGTTAGAAGGTTTTCATATTTTGCGGAAAAACTGTCTAAACTGTACGGGTATATTGTCTTTCTCTGCGCTATCGAAGTTACATATTGTCCAGAATCACCGCTGCTCACTAACACTATTGAATCCATAGGAGTATTAGTTTTCATCCATAGCATGAGGGTTATATCATTCGGACCTAAAACGTCGTATGTCTTTAGATCTGCTTTCACAACGTTAATTTGACCCTCAAATTCTCGGAAACCGACTACAAAAATATTTCCAAACAAAAGCAAAAGAATAAGTATAGCATATAATTTTCTATGAGATGCTCGAAGGCTGCGATTTGCTTTCATGGAAACGCATTTTAACAATAGATCAATGCTAAAAAATAAAAGATAGATTGATACTGCGGCAAGTAAAATACTAGGTATCAAGATAAATGAAAAAACTCGTTGTGACGGAAACAAATCGTAACCTATAAAAATAATTCTTTTGTTACTCAAAAAAAGCAAATAGAAGAACAATAATCCCATCAAACTCATTATCAATAAAGCAGGTTTCAGCAGGAAATTAGGCAACATTGTTTTTACACGCTTTGATTTCAGACAAAACAATGCAAGTACCGGAACTGCAATTATTGAAATGAATGTAAATATGAGCACTGTGCCAAACTGTGTTACAAGCAAATTAGGCAAAAAATTTGACAAAATCAAGTGCCTAATAGCGGTGTCAGTTAACAGGTTTGGAATATCAACCAAGATGGCACCACTTGGAATATCTGAAGCATAACCACCATTGTTGGAAGAGAAAATAATATGATAAAGTGAGTTGAAATAAGGTAAAACAAATAAAAGTGGAACTAAAGCAATTAAAAATGATCCGATCTTTCGTCTAGATATATATGAAAAGAAGCTTTTAATATTCTCAACGAAATTAGCCTTCGCATAATACGTTTTTCTGATAAGGGTAAATGATACGATTATGAGGAACCAAAAGAAAATGAAAAGCATCGAAACGGAATAGACTTCTATAGAGAAATAAACAAAAAGTGCCAATAGGAACAAAGAAGAGAATCTTGCACTTTGACTTTCGAAAGGAAGTAACACAACTCCTAAACTCGAAATGCAGATATAGATCGAAAAAATGAAGGGAACACCACTCCAACCCAATACTTGCCAGATCACTGTCCCGCTAACCAAAAAGACAGAGCAAAAGCTAGCTATTAATGCTACAATCGAATTTTTGAACAAACTTTTGGCCGACGAATAGAAAGAAAGGGCAATTAGACCTGGAAACAAAGACATAAATAAAGGCACAATTTGATAAATCGGTATTCCAAGAATTGTTGCAATGAAGGCACCGATACTATAAAAGCCCATGCCATAAGTCTGCTGAAAAGCGGCATAAGGTGCGGTTGTGCCTCCAAGTAATGCATGAGGATTGGCTAAAGTTACTCTAAGCATAAAAGTGTGGAACGCGCCATCATCGGCGGTGGATCCGTAATAACCTGAAATCAAAGAACTTGATAGTAGCCACGCGGCAACCAGTATTACAAATATTGTAAGGAATACTAAAAGTTCACGTCTTTCATGCAGAATTCCAATTTTAAGAGCCCCATTCTTCTCTTCTCTTACCAGAAGCAAAAATACCCCAATTATTGTAACAGTTAGGAGAACGTACGAGCTAAATCGAATTGTAATTCCACCTAAAGAAAAGAGTTCCAAAAAAATCGAGGCAAACGCCATTCCCATTATTATCTTGAGATTTAGTTTTTGAATAAAATCTAACTTAACTAGAGATCTTTGAGCAAAAAGATTAGTAATAAGGTGCCCCATCAAAAAGAAAATGGTACATGAGAGAAAAATGAAGGATAGAGGACTAAGAAGCCCTATAGGAAGAACATTAAACACTTTTCTATTCACACATTGTTATAGAACGGTATAATTCCAAATGTCTCAAAGCAGCTTTATTCCAATTAAATTCGCTTGCTTTTGATATTGCTCGTGCACCTAGTCGATCTCGCACGTCAGGATTATTAATCAGAAATAGAATAGAATCACGCAACGCAGCTCTGTCCCCTTGCCTAAGCAAGAAACCCAAATCTTTGGCTATTATTTGTTGAAAATCTCCTGTTGAATAAGCAATGACTGGAAGTCCGCACGCCATTGCTTCCACGACAGAGAGACCAAATCCTTCTATTTCTGAAACGTGAACATAAACATCGGAGGCATTTAATAATTCCGCCAGAAGTGGTTCAGGAATACTTTCAAAATGAAGGATTCTTAAAGATTGTTTTTTCGCGAGGTCCAATATATCAGGCAAACACTCACCTTTACCTACTAAGATCAGAACAGCATTTTGAATTCCTGATAGTGCTTTAACAATATCAATTTGTCTCTTATGCCTAACCAATCGTCCCACACTAATAACGACAAAAGATTCGTTTATCTGATATTCATTGCGGGTCTTTTCTCTGATAAGTCGATTGCTAGTAAAAATGTCACTCACTCCATGATAAATCACCGAGACTTTTTCGGAGTCTAAACCTTTCCTTAATAAAGCCTGTTTAGTAGCGTAAGATGGAACAATAACGTGTTTCGCTCGCTTACACTGATAATATTCGAAGAGACCAAAAGCGGAATAGCGTATTCCTAATCGAGAATAATCATGGTGGTAGGTTTCGACTATGTTGGGGTGCGTGACAAGAAACCCAGCACCCTCATTTGAATGGACAACATCGTACTTTCTAAAATCCAAAACTGCGTTATTTGCCATAAGAAGCAATGGACCTAAATTTAGCACCCTAAAATTCGTTGTGAAAATATCCACTGAAACGCCAAGCGATTCAAGTGCCTTTTTCAAATTCCACGAAAATTTTCCAGTACCGAATTCTTGCAGACCATACGCATAAGTTAAGAAAGCTATCCGCACGTAAGATTTGTTCCCTCATTTATTTTTGTTAATACTTCAATCATTCTTTTGCCAATCATTTCAGACGTTAAGAATTCTGAAACATACCGTCGACCATTTAAGCCAAATTTAAGACAAGACTCTCTATCAGTATAAAGAGCTAAAACAGCTTTTGCAAATCCACTTGCATCTTTAGGCTTAACAATTATCCCAGACCGGGTTGATTCAACGTATCTTGCAGCTTCCCCGTTTGAAACACATACTATGGGTTTACCGTGAGCTTGATACTCAAAAACTTTTGTAGGAAGCCCCAAATCCACAATGTTTGAATTCGCCATCGGAAGAATGAAAACATCTGAAGAATTTAAAAAAGATTCCAGATCATCTTTGGAAAGGAAACGAGTATCCAGGACTATATTTTGGAGACCAGAGGCTTCAATAGACTGCCTCAGTTTGTCAGCCATTTCCCCAACACCTCTAATAACAAAAAATATGCCCTTCTCATTTTCTAATATTTTTGCGCCTTCTAAAACTACTTCAAGATCGTATCCCAAACCCAAAACGCCCGAATACATAACAACAAAACGGTCACCAGAATCATGAATAGTATTCATAGGTGGGATTTTTTTTACACCAACTTCGATTACGTGAATCTTAGCTGGATCTATCCCATATTTGGCCACTATGGCGCGTTTATATCCTGTACTGATAGGTGTTATTACATCAGGGATTACATAGGATATCCGCGCTAGGAAATCTAGAAATTTCTTAACATATTTTGATCGTACAATCTCCATTTCATAAAATACTTCGGGCCACAAATCATCAACATTCCTTGCAATGGGTGCTCTCTTAATAATGCCATATGTGATCATAGGGAAAAAAGAGAACAAGTTTGGATTAGCACCCCAAATTACGTCAGTTTTTCCTACAAAAGGTAGGGCAAATAAAGAAGAAAGAACAAAAGTGAAATGCAAGAAAATTCGTTTTAGATTACTGTTATGAGGAATTGACGGGATCCAAACCCGACAAACTCTTACAGAACCTAGCAGTTCATTTACCATAGCTTTGTGCCTATATTCTTTCGGGACTATACCATGCGGATAATGAGGAAAAGCAGTCACAACGGTGACTTCACAACCACAACTAACTAAACCATTAACCACGTTAGAAGCTCGAGTACTGCCACCACCCATGTCAGGAGGGAAATATTGAGCTAAGACAAGAACTTTCATGTTAACAACGCCACATGGTTGAACACATACAATTGATGCAACTATTAGCTTTACAGAATTTCATTAAATCGTTAATATTCAAACATGATTTTCTTGAATAATGAGCGAAAAATGCCAAAGACATCATGAAAAAGAAGAAGCTACCCTTGTTAACCACTTGGGGTATATTGGTTGCTTCAGCTAGCAAATTAAAGCCTGAAAAACGTTTTTTGCAAGAAGCTAGGATTATAACTTAAACCGACTTTTATTTTTCATTTTTTTTAATTCTTGAAATAGCGTATAATGTTATAGCAGTTGACAACATGAAAAAAGCCATGAAAATAAATGACATTGAAGCCAAGGCTATATTTGTTACAATTCTATGTTCATCAGCATAAAGCTGCAACATCCAAGCTCCAAAAAGGGTGCCTAAAGCTAGGAATATTATTCCGGGTACGCCAACAGCCAGAAGCGGTCTATCTTCAACCACTAACCTGATTATTGACTTAAGAAGACCAATTCCATGAGTGAGTGGATGCTCACTTGACGTCTTCTTTCCAGCACTATCTTTGTACTTGCAAGAGATTGGAACTTCACAAAATGTTAGGCCGAATTTTTTAAGTTCCATAAGAAGCTCAATACTGGCACCCATACCCATCTCGGACAAAGTTAAACACTCTAGAGCCCGAGAATTATAAGCTCTGAAACCGCTTTGGGCGTCGCTAACACCGTTTTTGGCGGATCCGTTAACCAATTTAGTGATAACCTTTACGCCAATTTGCCGATAAATAGGCATTTCAACTGTACCGTTTTTGTCGATAAACCTGCTGCCAACAACAACGTCACAATCCCCGTTTACTATAGGGTTTATTAAAAGTGGAATCTCTTGAGGATCATGCTGTCCATCGGCGTCTATAGTGATAAACACGTCTGCATTCAGCGATCGAGCGTTCTTAAATAAACTCTGAAGGGCAGCGCCATATCCTAAATTCGAACTATGTTTAATAACATCTGCACCTGAACGTTCAGCAACTTTTGACGTATGATCACTGGAACCATCATCACATACAATAACTTCGTCTGCAAACTTTTGGGCATCCAAAATTATTCTTGCTATATTTCTTTCTTCATTAAAGGCTGGTATACCGACGACAATGAATGGCTTTGCCTCAGTGAACGCGTTGGTCTCAATCGCTTCTATTTCAACCATTTACCTTTCTTTCCTTCAAGCTAAGAGATACCCAGTTTTTATTGTATGAGCCAATTTAAAAAGGCTACGCATCTCAAATCTACTTAATAAACATTTGGAGAATAAGCGACGTCGCAAGAAATCCATATTTAGGTGGCAAATGTGTTTTCTTCAATCAGCACTCGGAGGCCATCCCTCAAAGGAACCATCGGCTTATAACCCAAGAACTTCTCAGCCTTAGAGATATTTGCATAACTATCCTTAATATCGCCGACTCGAGACTTTTCATGACGAATCTCCAAGTTTGCGTCAGCCAACTTCAAAATTGTTTCAGCTAACTCATTAATAGAAGTGTTCTTGCCAGAGCCGATATTGAAAACTTCGCCCACAGCCTTGCCGTTTTCCATGGAAGTCAAAACTGCCTCAACCACATCTTTCACATTAACAAAGTCTCTAGTTTGTGAACCATCACCATAAATAACCAAAGGTGACTTCTGCTTCGTAAATTCGATGAAGCGCGTAATCACTCCGCTATAATCATTCATGCCTTGTCTCGGACCATAAACATTAAAGAAACGTAAAATAACTGACCCTAAAAGTTTCCTCGCACTAAAGCCCAAACAATAACGTTCGCCCAGCAACTTTGACTCTGCATAAGGCGAAATCGGGTTAGTCCGCGCTTCTTCGGTTAGAGGCAGGAATTCAGGATTACCACAAACTGCGCAGCTGGACGCAAAAACGAATCGATCAACTCGCTTTTCAATACTTGAACGAAGCAAATTCAATGTTCCCGTAAGGTTGATTTCAAAAGTTAGATCAGGATTCTTAACCGAGAAAGGCACGCTAGTCAAAGCTGCCAAATGAACAACTGTATCGATATCATCAAGAGACTTTCTTACAAGCGAAGCATCACGAATGTCGCCCTTAACAAAATCCACTTTACCCCAACTCAAATATCTCTGAATATTGGTTAGGCTGCCAGTGGATAAGTCATCAATAATCCTAACAGCATAACCGTCGTTAACTAATCGGTCAACCAGATGGCTACCGATAAATCCAGCCCCGCCTGTTACCAAGACTTTCGTGGGCATGCGAATTAATTACCGATTAAATATTTCATAAAGTCATCTGTTTGAGTGCATTACAGCCAAGAAAAACGCAAACGACGAATCAGTTGCCCAGTTTTTGGCCGAAGCATTGCCTAATTTCTGAGCAACTAAACTAATTTTTACGGCAAGCTGAAACCCAATCAACTTCAACGACTTAATGACACTGCTTTCCAAAAGCCCTTCCAACTTACCAATGACAGCAAAGATACTTTTAGCCAAAGAGGTGCTACGTATGTTTTCTGCTACTTTTATCGTCAAATCAACTAGCACTCTGTCAATTCTAGGCAAGGCTTTGAACCATACGCCGGCGCGCATGGCTTTTAACTTTAATCTTATCAGTTGTGTTCTATTTAGGTAACTGGAAGCGCCTTCTTGCATTTCTGTTTAAGCCGCCATTTTGCGTTCGATTAACCCTTAGCATGAGTTAACCCTAAAAAGACTTTTGGTAATGAGGACGGAAGGACAAACCAAATATCTTTAGCGGTTTCAGAATATTTTTGAAAACAAGGTAAAACTTTGCAGTTTAGACTATTAGACTGGGGTCGAACCCAAGTTTGAAAAAGCAAAGCGCTAAAACGCGTTGGATTTAAGATTTAGGTTTTATGCAAAGCAGCTGAAACGCCGTAGTCGGACATTTATATACAAATGGATCGGACAACCTAGAAAGCAAACTTCCAAGAACTTCAGGCTTGATGGTAGCTGAACCACTTTCTCCCCTAAGTCCTAGAAGACCATCTATGCCGAAAACGACATAACCGCTTTTGGACATTTCTTGCACTGTCCAACCACACTTGTGAATTTGCAAAGGATTATCATCTTCAAGGTGACATTTAGGATTGAAACCGTTTGGAGTCGAAATTATTACTTTTTTCTTAGAAATTCTTTCCATGTCCTCAATTAGCTGCTTCGCTTGAGGCTTCGTTAGGTGCTCTATAACGTCGAAAGCAGCTACACAATCAAAGGAATTATCTTTCAAAGGCAGATAGGTCAAATCTGCAAGAATATAATCCTCAAAGTAACCGGTTTTTTTATTTAACCTTAGACTGGGAACATGTCTGTCGATTCCAATAGTACGTTTGTTGCGGACATGTTTTGCGGCTGGAGATCTGACACCACAACCAAGCTCAATGAAACTATTACAATTAACAAGCTCACTTTTTAGTTTAGATTCCAGAAAACTATTGAATTTTTGCTTGTAAAACCGTATCAAGCGATGCTGAAAACTTCTGGCATGACTTTGTGGATGGTCTTCCAAATCTTTTTTTCAACGCCTCTTTTTCATATTTGTACCCCTTAGAATTCCTAGGATTTCCTCTCTGTTAATATAGACATATAATGCGCAAATAGCTGCAGTGGCAGATATTGATATTACCGCGGCATAATAGAACCAAAGTTGAGGTTCATACTCAAGTGTTATATAAAATTGACCTGTTTTTTCAATTACAAGCCCTTGAAGGCCAAGATACAAAGCAGTAGAGGTAACTTGCTTACCGTCTGCATAAGCAACCCAGGATTTATCAAACGCTTGAGTGGTTGCGAGAATGAAGGGTTGACTTGCATTCACCGTTACTATTATTTTTGTGGGGTTTAGGTTTTGTACATTCAAGATTGTTGCAGTTTGGTTTTGGAGGGTATCATTGAAAAGATTGCCAAGTCCAGCAGTGTTTAATACATGAATGAAACCAGTTACGCTAACGTTTTGCAACCATAAGGTGGATTGAGAAGCTAGGGTAGCATTAAGACCAAACCAAACTTGTATTCTGAGATATTCAGCATTTGAGAATCGCGAAAATGTAAAAGATTTAGGGGTCAATGGAAAAGTCCCATTGTTCACTGTCACCACTGAAGCGTTATTTATGACGCCCATATTTGAATCATACTGTACCATGCATATTTGAACATCAATAGCATTTTGTCCCGTCACAGTAGCATTAATCGCATAATTGGTGGCTTTCTGAGTAGGCAAAAGAGGAGATTCGATTTCTTCCAAATACGCAGTGGAACTTGAAAGCTCCGTTTTAAGGTAATTATCATCTTGACTTACTATTCCCGCACTTTGCATTTGACGCATACTTTGGTTAGAATATATTGTAGCCTGCCAATCTTGAACAGCAGCATCGGAACTAAAGTTCCAGTTCTCTTCAAAAATTGTTTTATTTTCTATTGCGATGTCTGATTGCTGTAATGATGACGGCGATATCACGTACAAAGAGGGCGTAGCCTCAGCATACTCGTAAATATTCAACTCCCCAAATCTTTCAACTAAACGAAGATAAGGCTGCTCAGCAAAGAAAGCCTGCACTTCAGCAGGAGACATTATATCTGTATAGTTATAGTTAGGAGGCTGTTCAATTGAGAAAGTCTGCTCATTGGCAGGCGTTATATCTGTAAAGTTATATTCATCTCTACCCGTAAAATTATAGTAAACATCATTGCGTTGCAAAATATATTGAACACCAAGCAAATCCAACAACGCCTTGAACTCAAGTGGATTATTGTAAACCATTGTATAATTTAATTCTTCAAGAATAGCAGCGGTATCATTATTGATTTTATAACCATTGAGAGAATCCGTTGAAACAAGTGGTTTATCAATCAAACTATCTATCAATTGATCAGTGCCATAATACCCTGAAGCCCAATTGTAAGGCATCTGATAAAAATCATCAAGAGGCGTGATCAGAACCTTCCCGTCGCCTTGCTGACTGTTAATCCAGTTAGTTGCTTGAAGCCAATAATCAGGAATTTTAACATACGAAGAGAAAGGCAGTTTCGAAGTGTAAGTTTCAATTGGCCCGTAAGTCCCATTAGGCGCGTGTGCGATAAAAATTAACGGATAAACAGCTGCAACAAACATCAATAGCACCAAAAATACGATCAAACCCTTAGTGAACCGAAAATTAAATCTTTTAATCTTAGCGTTCGCAAGATTTCCGACAGAGTACCCAACAAGCAAAGCCAAAAATGGCATCATCAACAACGTAAACTTAGATGTAGGTTCTCTAAACATGCTCATCAAAGAGATATGTTGGTAAATCCACAAATCATTAATCGACCCATTCAAACCCTTTGCAAAGAACAATAAAACAAGAATTGCCCCCATTACATATGCGTTAAAACGCGATTTTTCACCTTTAAAAAGCAAAGCAGAGGCAGCAACAAGAAAAGGAGCAAAAACCAAAATTACTAAAACGGGATTCGAGTAAATGCTAAGTGTATTTGCTGGAACATAATCAGATAACCAACCCCAAAAACCATTCAACCAAAACAAATTCAAGAAAGACGCTCGTTCAGTGGTCCAGCTCCAAGCAGTAGCACTAATTGAGGAACTAAAGGCTTGAGATGAAAGGAAATAATAGTTTAGAATTGGAATTATCCACCACAAATTAATTGGGATTGCTAAACCTGCAATTTTGCCAAACGAAATGAGAAGTTGACGTAAATGTTTTCTAAACTTAACCAAGTAATATACAACAAAAATGCAAAGTCCAAAAGCCATCAACGCTAAATTTGCAGGATTTATACTTGCAAAAGAAAAAGCCACCACAGAGATTAACGCAAAATAAATAATATTTCGGTTGGCTTTTTTGTTATCTTTCTGATAGGTTGCGTTTACAATTTTGACAAACAAAACCAACAAAAGAGGAAGGAAAGCGTAAATCCATATAAATCCTATATTGCGTCTGTTGTCAAGTGCAAAAAAATTAAACATGTAAAAAAAACCAGCGGCAAAGCCAGCGAATTTAAGTTCTGGGTAAACTGTCTTCGAAAAATAATACATGGAAAACCCCCCTATCATAAACAGAAAAGTTTGGAAAATAATCTGAACGTAGCCTACACTCAATCCTAAGTAAACTAAAAAGGTACTAGGATATTGATAAAGTGCGTAAGCCGGTGTTGGAGTTGCGGAACCAAGAAAAGCATTTGACCACAAAAATGTCCCTGTTCTAAAAGAGTTTGAAGGGTTCAAAAAGATAGGAAAATCATCGCCGTTACTAATAATATATCCGGATCTTAACCAAAGAAGTGGAACTAATCCTGCAATGAAGAGAAGAATTAATTCAATTGCAGTAGTCTTATTCATTGATTAGAGTCCAGCCGCCATTACACTGATTGACCTGTTTTTATTACCATTTCTCTATAAGAAGGTTAAGCTTTGTATAAATTAAGAAACAAATGTGAATAAAAAGGAGATTATTAATAAATTATTTTTCCATCATGAAACGACGAAATTTGGCACTCCGATAGTCCTGAAAACATTTAATTTACAGTAGCCCTTCATCATTTTTTTCACGATTTCTCGGTCGCTAATTTTTCTTATCTGTTGAACTGCAGCCCGATAACGAAAGGTGTCTGGAAGAGATTTAAAATTCCAAAAAATCGCTTTTAATATATTTTGAGAAGTGTTTGGTTTAAGAACGCACATCCAAAAAACAGATTCAAAAATAAGTAGAGCAACGTAAAGGGGAACGGTTTTAAACATATTTGATAAATCATAGTTTTTTATGAGGGTCCGCAAAGTGTTTCTTTCCCTAAGAAAGACTCGCCTAACATTTGTTTCATAGCTTGTTGTCTTGATAACGCCGCCTAGAATGCTTGCACCACTCGCATGATAGATTTTGGCAGTTTTGTTCACCGTTATTTTGTACCCTGCCAGTTGCACGCGCCAACATAAATCAAGGTCCTCTGCAAACATGAAATATTTTTCATCGAAAAAACCAATCTTTCTTAAGAGTTCTGCTTTAATCATCATCGCGCAACCAGATACAAAAAAAACACTCACATTATCTAAAGAACTTTTTACCGCTAATGGATAACCAAACCTATCTATCCCAACGCCTATTTCTTGTATTGAACTATTATTTTTTAGATCAAATACAGCCGGACCTAAAATACCAATCGAGCCATCACTATCAGCAGTACCAATCAGCTTTTCAAGCAGGTCCTTCTCTACGGAAGTGTCGTTATTGAGCAGAAATACATAATCAGCTTTCCGACTAAGAGCAAATTCGATGGCTAAATTGTTTCCTTTTGCAAATCCAAAATTCTTAACAGTCTGCAAAAGCGTAATGTTCGGAAAATTCTTGCTCACGAAATCCGCCGAATCATCAGTTGAAGCATTGTCATAAACAACTATTCTGCAATTAGTATAAGTCTGCAGTTCAAGTGAAGAGAGACACGCCTTTAGATATTCCACACCGTTATAATTGAGGACAATAACGTAAACAAGAGGAGTGCTAGTCATTGGTTATCCGCTTCAGGAATTCGTCAGCCGTCTTCTCCCAAGAGAATTGTTTAGAATAATTCAAGGCATTATTACTTAACCGTTCTCTAAGGGAGCTATCCCCTAATATTCTTAGTGTTTTGTCTGCAAGATCCTCAATATTGCCGGTCTCCGCCAGCAAACCTGTTTCCGAATTAATTATGCTATCGCAAAGTCCAGGCACATCATAAGCGACCGCGGGTACCCCTAGCGCGTTAGCTTCAATGACATTTAGGCCCCAGCCTTCTCGTAATCCTGGAACCACTAGAACCCAACCCTTTTTCATTAACTCCCTTCGCTCAGCATTATCCAAGTTTCCAAGAAAACTGATCCCCTTCTCGGAAATGCGTTCAAGCGTGCGTCGAAATGGTCCATCACCGAAAACCCACAATTCAGAATCAGACAAATGGTCTTTCACTATCTTAAACGCTTTGAGTGCGTGATCAGGTCGCTTAGCTCGTTTCAAACGACCTGAGAAAACCACAACTGGCTTAGAATCTTTCTCGGGTAAACAATCCAAAGGCTTAAAATTCAAACCCTGAGGAACAACAGAAACGCGTTTAAACCCCAAATTTGTCAGGTCTTTACGTGTGCTCTCGGAAACTGTTACTGTAGGCACGTCAACATACTGTTTTAGCCAACGATTCTCAAGAAAATGATAACCCAAGTAACTAATTGGAAAAGGCATTTCATAAAACCAGTACTCTCGAGCCAACTGATGAATTAAAGCCACAACTTTCTCGTTATTTTTTATGAATTTTGGCGCAAAAAAAGGGACAGTATTAATCTCATCAATGACTACGTCAAATTTTTGTGCTTTAAATCGTTTAGCGTAATTTTTTTTGGCTGCCTGATAAACAGTTAATCTTCCGCCTGCTCTAACAATCTCTATTCCATCGAGAAAATCTTCTCTCTTGCTACCAGGAAATTGGGAAGTAAACAAGCTAACTTCGTGACCTGATGCAACCCAGCGTTTTGCAACTTCGTGGGTAAAAACTTCAGCTCCGCCCATGTCGGGGTTAAGCCAACAACGCCAATTAAGCCAAAGGATCTTCAAACTTTCCATTCACTTCACTATATAACTAGAAACTGCGTTTCGGACCTTTTGTAACGGAAGTTTGCCGTTGATACCATCGAATCACTCTAAGCCTGTAAGCTATTCCAAGCAAATCGAGAAACATGTGCCACATCTCTTTTGGCTTGAACTCAGCATCTAACTTGATATTTACAGGCATCTCAACAACTTTTAGACCATAAAGATTCGCGACCGCCAGCAACTCAACGTCGAAAGCATAACGCTTGACAGCCAATCTGGGAAAAATGTCGATAAACGCACTTTTCTTCATTGCTTTGAGCCCAGACTGGGTATCTTTAAGAGGCAACCCAGTAAGAAAACGAACCAAGCCATTGAAGACTTCGCTCAAAATTCGTCGAGACACCGGCACTTCTACTTGGGAATCAACATGCCGTTTAGAAGCTATAACAATGTCACCTTGCTTTAAAGCTTCAAGATATTCTGAAATAGTTCCTAAGTCGATGTCCATATCGCCATCAGTAAAAATCACGACGCTCCCACTAGTCTGCATAAAACCAGTCTTCACAGCATACCCTTTCCCCACGTTCTCTTTGTAACTCAACACTTTAACGTGACCGTTTCTCCCAGCGTACTTCCTCGCTATTGCCAAAGTGCAGTCTTTACTCCCGTCATCAACGACGACAATTTCATACGGCAAATTCTTACGCTTGAAAACAGCGTCTATGGTTCCGAGGGTGTCTTCGATGAAAAGTTCTTCATTGTAAGCTGGAATCACAAATGACAGTTCAACTTGCTCCATCTAAAGCAACTCCGTTTTTTTTCCTTTATTTTTACTTTTGCAAGCAAGTTGTAAAATGACTCCAGCAGCCAAAGCAAAATAGGCCAAATCCGCTGCATTGGAAGCCCATGCTGATCCTACGGCCAAAAGAACAGCGGCGGCAAATAAGAGCGCCATAAATCCCGCGATGAATGGGTAACCCCAATCTCCCTTAGACCATTCGCTAAACTTAACGTAAATGTTGGAGAGGTATTCTCTTTTTGTCATCACGAGTGTTGTCGTTGACATTAGCATTTTAATCGGATTTAACGTTTACCCTTAATTACTCCCACATCATCCATACTTAATGAGTAGCAGTATGCCTGCTAGCTGATGTGCTGAAAACATTCTCCCGGATGTTTGAGAGCATCTGACTTTCACCTTACATCAACTAATTTGAAGCATATTTGTAAATAGCAATTTCGCCACTATGGTAGATTTCATGAAATGATGACGACACAGTTGGTTGCCCATACCATCCTTTTCCATTTACCCACCATATTAGATATATTTGTGTGTGTCCTTCTTGGACAATTCTCATTGCGGCAGTAGCTGGATCCTCAAAGCCGTAGTATCTAACCTGATTCACATTTAGAGTTAGCAATGCCCAACCGTAAAAGGCGGTGTGAGTGAGCAAAAGTGCACTGCTATTTACGTTCTCTTTGAACCATTGAAGGACGTTGACTGTACTTTGACAGTCGGCAGCCGATATAGTGTTCTGCAGCATTGAGGTTGGAATTTGGCTAAGATAAGCATTGAATTGCTTTGGATCAAAGTACGCCAAGGGTTGTTGTGATGTCATAAATATAAAGCCAAGACTCAGAACAGTCGTTGACAAGACAAGATATAAAACTGCAATTCTCTGCAAGGTGAATATGGAGCGCTTCCATCTAATTGTTTTCAGCCTGCTCAGGCTTTCTGTCGCGTAGAATGCAATTGGATACACGAGCATCAATAACCAACGGTAAGGACTCACGGAAGTCGGTATCAACAGTAAAATCAAGCTCAAAAGAAGCCAAGATCTGAGTTGCAGGTTTCCAAATTGCTTGAAACTTATCGCCATCAAAGGCAACAAAGGCAAGAAACAGTACAAGAAAAAACCTGCTTCGTTGATCAACATAGACTGGTAGGAAGCAAAGCCGGTCCAACTGACTAAAGGTGACGTAACATTCGAGTAACCAAGGATGCCGGATACTGAAGTACTAATGAAGTAAACGATGACAAAATAAAGTGCCGCAGGTAATGAAGCCACCGTCAAATTAAGTGCTTGGTTATAGCGTTTATGAAACAGGTTAGGAACGATGGTAAATATCATAACACCTAACATGATTACAGCCCCAATTTGATCAGATAAAACAACTAATAACATAGCCGAAGCAAGCAAAACATAACGTTTCCAGGAACCGTTTTTTTGGTTGACAAGGAGCATCAAGACAACAAAAAAGAAAACCAAACTAAACTCTACCCGAAGTTGATCCCAAGAGGCTCTCAAAGCCACAAAATAAACCGTTCCTAAAACAGCAACAAATGTGCTTTTAACAAGAGACCAACTCAATCCTCGCTTTGCAAAAAAAAACATCGATAATCCTAAGAAGCCCAGGAGCAAAGGAGAAATTATCTTAATCAAAAAGACGGGTGATGCCCCAGCACTAACTAGCGACATGTATATCGAGTAGAAGAGTGGAGCAATTGAAAGAAAATTCCACAAGTTTATCCCGTTGTGCAACCACAACAAGGTGTTTGGAACATAAAACGCCAAGGTATCGAACCCAATTATGTAAGGGCCTATTAAAATCTCAGGTATCGTCCTTATGGCTACAGGTATTATAAATGCGAGAAACGGAAAAATTACAAAGCGATGTTCGCTAATCCATCTTTTTATTGAGTTAGTAACCAGAGTCACTCTTCACTCTCCAGCTCTCCAAGGCACCCAAGCACGGATTTAAGTGTATTAAACTTTGAATTCGAACCTAAATGCCTTATGCTTGGGAAGACGGCTGAAGAATCAGCTGTCAGGGTTATTCTGAATATAGTAAAGGGCAGCGTCAAGAATCAAACTATTCGTGTCACTCCCAGGACTCCCAGCGTCTAAAGACTTGCCGGTATCCATGCCGTCAAAGTAACCATTTGTGGGAGTAGGAAGGGCTTGCTCAAGACTAGTGACCATACTTCTGGCAAAAGTTGTGTTGTAGAGAGCCAAGAATCCAAAGGCCACTTTATAGAAAATAACAGGATTCATGCCGTTGTAATAGTACATTGACGAGTTAGTTATTTGCCATGTACTGCCGTTAGGCGCAACCACCCACTCGTAAACGTAGCCGTTACCTGGGCTGCTTCCTTCACTGAAGGCCGCGTAAGAGCCCGTCGCTTCGTAGTAAGCTTCCGAAGCCTGATAGACCTCCTTTATTAAACTCGTTAATTCTGGGTGGCTATTGTTTAGTTCAAAAATTGACATAAGAAGCGGCTCGCAAGTGATTGGAGTATCAGGCAATGTGATATTATAGGTCGAAATAGTTGAAGAATTAGATATGTTTGTCATTATCTGATTTGGAATATTGTCTTGCTGAGGCCAAAAGCTTTCAAAACCGGTCCAGCAATAATAGGCATAAAGACTGTTTGAACCTGAATTGTTTTTGATTATTGGCAACAGAGAAGCGTAGTTTGACCTATTTTGATTAACGTTCCAAACAAGGCTGTCTATTCGCGTAGTCAAACTAGAGTTGTAATTTATGAGGTTGCTAAGTGCAACAAGCAACTTACCCGTATCAACAACGTCAACACCGTCTGAGGCGTAAGTTGAATTCTCCAGATAGCCTTTGCCATTCGTTGCGTCGTAGAACCAGAAAGGCCAGCCAGTGGTATTGTTAAGAGGTCGATTTTCCAAGAAACTTAAAACCATGTTTAACCTATTGTCGGAGCCCCAGGTCCCGTTTGTAGGGATCACACCTATTTCCTGCGCATCGATAACAGCTTGAATGTATGCTCCTAAATCCCAGTCAGTAAAAGCTTTGAAGCCGGTGCCTCCAGCATAGGGAAGCCCAGTAACTTGGTCCACGCCGACTCCAGGCTTGAAAAAGGCCCAAGCATTCTCGGCCACCTCTGTCCAAACAGTGGTGTTCATGCCTTGACTGCTTTCGATCAAGCCCGGCGGCTTAGGTTGAGTGTCAGCTTGTACCGCCCCGTTTATACCACTTATTATTCGAATTATATTGGGAAGCGGAGAGCTCTTGGGTTTGGGGTGAGCAGTTGGCGATGGAGTAGTAGTCGAGTTGTTGTTTTGCGGAAGGATAACGTTAGCTTTAGGATTGCTTTTCAAAGAGAGAAATGTAAAACATGAAATTAGGATTACAGCTATAATCCCGAGCGCTAAGATGTACTTTTTTTTGCGCCCGATCCGCCAATTTATCGCCTTTGTAAAACCTTTTTCTGGCTCTGCCTCGAGAGTCCTATGTAAGGAAACACGTAGAGGTTTCAGAATGGAGCTAATTTTTCCGCATTTAACCAATTTTATATCATCACGACAAGATCTGCTGTTTGAAGGTAGTGCTAATCCTTTGATGAGCAAACCACACTTTTTGCAGCAAACATCAAGCCATTTAGGCTTAAGTGCAATTTAAAATTATAGGTAAAAAACGCTCGCGTATCTGCATTATTTTTAAGCAATCATTATTATTTTGATGTATCTTAAGCACTTGTCACTTTACAAAGTTTGGGGTTATGAAGCCTTTCTTAACCGTCTTGTCCCAAACTCTTTTCCGTCTGAACAGCAACTTTAGAAAAGCTAAGCCAGCAATACACATTTGCAATAGCCAGTATACATAAATTGAAGGCACCCAAAGCAGATTCCGAATCTTGAACGGCTTTTCAGTAGCAAGTAATCCTACTCCGACTGAAAGCAGCGAAATAGCGGTCAAAGCAATTACCAGTCCAGTGAAAAATATCACCAAGTTGCTTTGAGAAAAGAATAGAGCGGCAACACACCAGTTAATGTAGCTAAGAAGGGAAATAACCATCATGAAAGGTCCGCCCATCGATATTTCTGCGTCAATAGTTCTTCTATTGAGAGTATCCAGAAGGCGACCGTACTTCAGTGCTGTCTCCATGTATCCACGGTACCAACGAACACGCTGCTTTACCAAGTCTCGAAAACCGTTCGGCGTTTCTTGACCGCAACAGACATCTTCAGCATACTTGATTTGACATTTTTTTTCGACGAGCCGCAAAGCTAATTCCACGTCTTCTGTGAGGGAGGTTTCATCCCACCCACCGAGCTCCTCCAACAAGTTTCGTCTTACGAACTGGCAGCTTCCGTTCAGAGGAACAAAAAGCTTTAGCGTCTCCCTCCCACCGAGTAATGCTTGGAACCAAGCGCGTTCTTCCATTGCTACAACTCTCGTTAAAATGTTCTTTTTCTCATTCAGCGAGGTTGTTCGACCCTGGACGGCGCTTATTTTTCCGTCGCAAAAATAGGAAGCTGCTTTTCTTAGCACGTCTTTTTCCGGAACGCTATCAGCATCGAATACCGCGACGATTTCACCTGTCAAGTAGGGGAGTACTAGGTTTAAGGCTGCGGGTTTGCCTCTTGAGCCATCTTCTTTAATAATCTTGAATTCGCCAGGATACTTCGCTGAAAAATCCGAACATACTTTGTAGGTTTTATCTACTGAATTCCCATCCACGACAAAAATTTCTATCTTGTCCTTTGGATAATCTAATTCTTGAAGGCTGTTCAGGCAGCGGCCGATAACAGCTTCTTCATTCTTAGTCGGCACTATAATTGAAAACTTTGGGGTTTCTTCGTTGCCCATACAACTGCCTGAGACGCGCTTGCGTCTGCTCTTTATTCCGGCGTATATGATTGAGCCGTTATACAGGGTCCAGAAGAGCAAGAATGCGAGCAGAACAATAGAAATAATATTAACTATTATCATTTTAGAGCCAACCCCCATAAAGCTTCAGCATATATTAAAACTGTGCCTTCAACTCCTACGAAATCCTTATTCTCACGACTCCGAAATATAGACGAGAGGCAAGTCCCAAATTTTGCCAGAGCGTTTTCCGTGAGACCAAGTCGCATCCTTTACTACAGCCCATTATGCTTTTAACGTTTTTAAATCTTGTTTAAGAATGCTTTCTAGCCAAGTTATAAACCCATAGTCTAAAACTATAGAAAACATCAAGAATTCCCACTTTTCAGGAGGGTTAACGTCGTATGCGCGCCAGCGACCCATTTCGCATACATAAATTCTGCATCTCAATTGGTTTCTTGTTTGGATTTCTCTTAGTGAAGTAAACGGCGAGGTCATTTAAACCCAAATCGAGTATTGAGAAAGCGGTGAGGCTAACCCCGACTATTTGAGATAGAAGCGATCAAACAATAGATTTCTACTTAGCTCGTCAATTCCACAATCAAGCTTTTATAAGTCCAATCAAAAACATAGTACACCAAAGTGATATTTGGGGAAACAAGTATGTGAAGTTGATGCGTGAAACTATTAGGCAATTCGTAAGAATATGCGCTGAAACTCTGCCTATTCAAGAACCAATATACGAATTTGGCTCCCTTCAAACACAGGGGCAGATTGGTTACGCAGATTTGCGACCTTACTTTCCTAACAAAAAATATTTTGGGGCTGACATGAGACGGGGCCCAGGCGTTGATGTCATTCTGAATCTGCATGACATAGATTTGCCTTCGGAAACTGTTGGAACCGTACTTTGTTTGGATACTTTAGAGCATGTTGAGTATCCCCGAAAGGCAATTGCAGAAGTGTACAGAATCTTGAAACCAGATGGCTTACTAATCGTAAGTTCAATCATGGCTTTTCACATCCACGATTATCCCTCTGACTACTGGCGTTTTACGCCTGAAGCATTCAAAAGCCTCTTGAAACCCTTTGAAACATCATTTGTAGATTTTGCAGGGGAATTCTATTTCCCACATACCATAGTAGGCGTCGGCTTTAAAAGAAAACTTACCACTTACCCAAGCAACTTCTTGAAACAAATCGAGAAATGGAAAAAATACTGGAGTCACCCGATAAGAAGCAACTTACATGATTGGACTGGACTAGCTGAAATGTTCACACCACATATCCTTTTCGCAAAGGTTAAAGGATACAGGCAATCAAAAAAACGGGATAAATAAAAAAAAGAAAAGACGATGGCTTGCTGTAAATCAAAAGAAGTAACCCAAAAAACAAGAATGCCCTAACTCTGGTATCTGATGGCCAAGACTCGCTACGAAGGAGGTTAAAAAGCTTGATAGAATCCAGATGGAAACCAACCTATACTTTTTTGATCTCGGAAACGAGTTACGGAAATGCTGCTTCTTTGTTTCCAAAAATAGCTAAGTACCTCGAAGACATCGAATTTGCAATCAAGCAGTCAGACAAGATGTTTGAATTTAGTCGTCTTTACGAGAAAATTGGCGTGGAAAAACCTTCAAAAACAGATGTTGCTGAAAGCTTTAATCAAGCTTGTTGCCCTTTTGCCAAACCTGGGCACTGTAAAAATCGTCAATGACTGCCAAGGGCTAGAGGTAAATGCTGATTCACTGCTCAAGCAACTTTTTTACAACTTTCTCGACAACTCATTAAAGCACGGCGAAAAAGTCATCCAAATACGACTACACTACACTAAAGATAGTGATGGAGTGAAACTTTTCTATGAAGACGATGGAGTTGGCGTGCCGGAAGTTAATAAGCCGAAGCTTTTCGGTATCGGTTTTACTACTGGGAAAGGCAGCGGACTTGGATTGTATTTGATAAGGAAAATGATGGAAGTCTACGGGTGGACGATAGCTGAAGAGGGCAAACCGGGCGAAGGAGCAAGATTCAAATTAACTATTCCAAATCGATAAGCCAAAATCGAAACTCCCTAAAGTAAAGATAAAACGAATTATTTCTACAACCTCAGAATTTGGCGGAGGCTTGGCCTCATCCGAGTCTTGGCAAAAATTTTTCTTTAAGCACCTATCCGCAAAAAAAATGCCGACGTTTTTGTTCCTTCGGCCTGTAAACATGCGCATTATTTGAGCTCAAAGCGATTAAAATAGGAATCAAGATTCATAGAGATTTCGGGAGATTTAAAGAGATTAAGGGAGAATTCGAAAATTTTCCATCGCCTTACGTCGCTAATCCTCTCATTAGCTTTACTTTTTAAGACGTTTATTGACTTTTTCAGACTTCTATTGACTTCTATTGACTTTTGTTGACGTTAGTAGACTTTAGTTGACTTTAGCAGACGATAGTTGACTTTAGTTGACGCAACCTGCAGCTTCTCGGCTGTAGTGTGTAGTTAGATTTCCTTTCTTCGCCGATGGTTGAGAAAGCCTTTGCGCCATAATCATGCCCAGGGTAGACTTCCACGGTGTCGTCCAGTTTCATGAGCTTGTTGAAGAGGCTGTCGTACATGCTTTTGGAGCTGCCGCCTGCAAAATCGGTTCTTCCGCATTCGCCGACGAACAAAGTGTCGCCCGTCAACAACTTCCTGTTGTTAACCAGCAAGCAAATACTGTCCACAGTATGGCCAGGCGTATAAATCACTTTAACTGGAATTTCGCCGACATATAACATGTCGCCGTCCTCAACCGCTACATCAAAATTAACCTTTGACAGCTTATGAGCAACAATTTGGGCTTGAAACACAGAGGTTAACTCTGCGTTTCCCGCAGTGTGGTCAGAGTGGCCGTGCGTGTTGATGACGTATTTCAAGTTGAATCCTTTTAGGTCTAAGATTCTTATGATTTCGCTAGCGTTAAAGCTTGAATCCACAACTGATGCTTCTTTTGCGTCTTCGTCCGCCACTATGTAGGAGAAGTTGTCGCTGTGCTGCTGAATTTGCTTGAAAAACATTCATTAACAACCCAAAGAGGTCTATCAAGCTACAAGTTTTTGTTCTTTTCGCCTTTACCCCACATTCTAGCAATCCTGAGTTAGCATTTTTGAAAGAGAATCCACGTCTGAGGGGGGATAGCCCGAGTAATACTTTCCGAAATAGCCGAAAACCTCCATTTTCCCGCCTAAATGCGTTTTTAATCTGTCTGCCCACACCCGTAGGCCACTTTGCGTGTCGGTTTCTATTTTGCCCAAGGTGCCGTTGACTTTTGTTCTATCTCCTTCCAATCGCACATACAGGAAATCTGAGGTTAATTCGGCGGTTAAGGGCATAATGGGACTGTCAACCCATGCTAAAGCGGCGTTGTTAGCTCGTAGAAGCGAGTAGAAATCGACGTTTAGCCAAGTTTTGCTTCTTACCTCAATCACGTAGCGGTTCATTTTAGGAAGACTCTGCAGATACGCAGCCAGGTCAGAAAAGCGGTCGACGCCGAAGGTTGAAGGAAACTGCAGAAGCAGAGGCCCGAGCTTTTCGTTTAGAGTTTTGGTTCTTTCAAAGAAAAAGTTTGTTTCTCTCTCGCAGTTCCTAAGCATCTTGACGTGTGTGATTACGCTTGGGAACTTTAGTGAGAACTCGAAGTTTTGGGGTGTTTGGTTCTTCCAGTTGGTGACGGCTTGTTGGGTGGGAATTCGGTAAAATGTGCTGTCGACCTCCACTGTGTCAAATCGCGTTGCGTAGTAAGTCAAGAAGTCTTTGGACGCGGTTTTCTCTGGGTAAAAGGTGCCCCTCCAGAAGTTGTAGCTCCAGCCGATGGTGCCTAAATGAATGTTTTGCATGTTAGTCTTTTCCCTTCAGGAGCAGCCAAGCGTTCTCTTCTTTAGCTTTCTTCAGCCGCACCAATAGGTAGCGCCCCTTGAGCGTTTGCCCGTTAAGAGTGAACTCGATTTTGTCTTTTTCCCAAAGCTTAGGCTCAAAATAGCCTTTATCCCAGATTTTTACTGTTCCCGCGCCATACTGCCCCTTCGGAATTGTGCCTTCGAAGCTGGCGTATCCATACGGGTGGTCTTCAGTCTGCACCGCTAAACGTCGTTCGCCGCTAATTTGAGGAATGCCTTTGGGGACAGCCCAACTCTTCAAAACCCCGCCGCTCTCCAGCCTCAGGTCATAGTGGAGCCTCCTCGCATGATGCTCCTGTATTACATAAATCAGCTTTTCTCCTTTTTTCTCCCCACCCTTCGGTTCAGGCGTCTCTTCAAAATGACGTTTGGAAGCATAGTCTGAAAGCTTCGCGTCGACAGGCGCATCCATTTTTTTGGTTGAAGCTATTTGGTCAATGGCGCATTCCAGTGGCGGTTTGTCATCTCTTAAACGTTTAAAACGTGGCATTCTTAACCGCATGTCCCTTGTAACCACCTGATAAGCGACCTCGCAGACCAGTTTAGGCTCAAGCCAAGTCACCCTTTCCTCCGCCTCAACTGCGAAGGGAGCCTGTGAGACCGTTTTAAGCTTCTCAAACCCGCCTATCAACAAACTAAGCATATCCTCGGTAAACCCTGTTCCAACGTTGCCCACGTAAACTGGTTTACCACCCACATCATAAAGACCCAGAACCAAGGACCCGAATGTTTTCTCTCTTGATTTTTCTCCCCTTCTGTAACCAAAAATTACGCAATCACAAGTTTTCAATTCCTTAATTTTTAGCCAACTTCCAGTTCGCAAGCCTTCCTCGTACTGGCTGTCTTTTCTCTTCGCCATTACCCCCTCCAACCCTTTGTCCACAACCAATCGGTAGTAGGCCTCACCCTTTTCTTCTATGAAGTCGGAGAGCAAAATATTTTTTCCTTCAAATAATGATTCTTTCAAGATTTTTTTACGCTCTATCAACCGCAACTTTGTGAGAGGTTCCTCATCTTTCTCCAAAACGTCAAAGACAATGTATGTTGCCGGCGACTGCCCTACTCGCCTTTCGATCTCCCGCATTGAAACTGCTTGACCGCGTTCCAGTAAAGCTTGAAAGTCAGGCTTCCCTTCATTCATAACGACGATTTCGCCGTCGACAACCAGGTTCCTGGCTAAATGAGTGAGTTCTTCCAGCTCAGGAAAATTGTTTTTCAGCTCTTTGCCGTTGCGGCTTTTTATGCTTAACGTTTGTCCGATGTAGCTGATTGCGCGGAAACCGTCCCATTTGATCTCGAAAATCCAATTTTTGTCCGTGAAAGCTTTGTCCGCGACCTTAGCCAACATAGGCTTGTAGACGCGACCGCTCATTTCTGTTCCAGCTGCTTGAGAGTTTCACGCAGGGCAACCATGAGACTTTTAGCTTCAATTTCAGGGGGTTTTTCTACGTGGATTTTTTCGCCTTTGACCTTTTGCGATATAAGTTCTTCAACTCTTTTCATGTAGGTGTCTTCAAATTCGTTTATATCGAAGTCTCCTGCAAGATCACTGATAATTTTGATTGCCATGTCTAACTCGGCTTTTTCCGGCTCCTTAAGCTTTTGTGCGCCCTCGAAATCCTGAGGGTTCACGACGTCGTAGGCGTAACGCAAGGTTGTCAAGACTAACGTGCCCTTATAAGCATGTAGCAGGGCAGGGTACTCTTTAGTTCGAAGGGTTATTCTTGCGGCGCCAGCTTTGTTTTTCTTTTCTAATGCCCGCAAAAGCAAAGTGTAAGCTTCCTTGCTTTTGTTCGGCATCAAAGCGTAGGTTTTGTCAAAGTAGATCGGGTCAACTGAGAAGTAATCAACGAATTTGCTGATTCTGATCCTGTTATCTGATTCAGGTTTTACAGCGTCAAGTTCACTTTTTTCTAGGGTTATATATTCGTTTTTCGAGACTTCGTAGCCTCGGATAACCTCGTTCCAAGGCACTATCTTATCATCTTTGGTACACATTTTCACGTACTTTAGAGGTTGACCATCAACTCGATGCAGAAAATGAAACGCTATGCCCTTGTCATAAATCATCGAGTACAAATTAACGGGAACATTAACCAAGCCTATAGTTATACTTCCAGACCAAATGGAACGCTTAGGAACAGTAGCGCTGACTTTCCCACTTTGAGCTTCAGCTTTCTCCACATCTTCCTTTTCCAAATCTTCTTGAGCCATAATCAAATCTCCAGTTTACATCTTTTCTCGAAAATATTTTTCCACGGATCTTCTTTCCGTTTTACTACATTAAAAATATTGAAATCCGAAGGGTTTATGCATTTCTTAACTTCGCTCCATTCCAAAGGTGCCGAAACCGTGGCTTCAGAGGTCGGGCGCAAACTGTAAGGAACGACCATCGTGCGCATGGGTGAGTTCTGCAGGTAATCAGCGAAAACTTTGCCAGGCTTCTTTGTATCCTTGAATTCAGAAACGACGATTTCGTTTTCCTTCGCCAAGTCAATTCCGATTTCGTGCACAAAAGCCCTTGTTTCCTTAAAGTCATGCTCAGGAACAATCGGAATGATCACGTGAAGCCCTTTTTTGCCTGAGATCTTGACGAATGGTGTGAGCCCTAAATCGACAACTTTATCCTTCAGCTGAAGCGAAACCTCCGCTGCGTCGCTGAGCGTCGCTGGGGGTTCGGGGTCAACGTCAAAAAACAAAAAGTCCGGCTTATCCATGTCATTGATTGTAGAGAACGGCATATGAATTTCTAGCGTTGCCAAGTTTGCGAGCCAAATAAGCGTGTCTAAATCGTTGCAGATGATGTAATGGACGTCCCGTTTTGACGTTGAAGAGTAAATGGTTTTTGTTTTTACCCATTCCGGCGTTCCCAGCGGCGCGTTTTTTTCAAAGAAACCGTATTTTTCCCCTTTTATTCCATCAGGGTATCGGGTTAAGACAAGCGGTCTATCCTTGATAATTGGAAGCATTTTTGGTGCCATCCTAATGTAATACTCGATAAACTGTCCTTTAGTAACTTTAAGTTCGGGGTAAAGGATTTTGTCCAAGTTCTTTAGGTCCACTTTGGTTAACTGTTTGAGGTCCTCAATCACAAGTATGCACCAAAAGCGATTAAGCCCGAAAGCGCCGCGCTTCCAAATAAAGTAAATGGGGCTTAGTCTTTTTTCCTTTTTGGATGCGCCAAGGCAAGAATTGTTGCTTTTCGCAATGATTCTCCTTAAGAAATTGATTTTTTTATAGTTATATCTATATACCCAACCTGTCACTAAATATAAATGTCTGAATTAATTAAGAAAAAGTAAATTTTATATCTAATATTTGCTTTTTTCGGAGTTAATTCGCTAAACAAAAAAGGAAGGAAAATAGTAGTTTGAAATCAAGAAAGCCCACATTGGAAGACCAAATTGCGTTCATTTCGGCGCAACATAATGTCTATCCTACTGAGTTGTTCAAAGCCTTGATCCAAGCGAAAGAACAGGGAAAATCGGCGGTTGAAGATCTGGCGATAGAATATCGGGGAAGTGTAAATGACCAAGCCATTTTCCTCATTAAAAAAGAGGGCAATGTTGTTGCACAATTCCGTGTTCCGATGGAAACGCTTTCGAAGGCGGACGTTTCGTTCGATAATTCGATGGATACAAGCAGAGTGCGAAAAGAAATTGCCAGGCAGACACCCACTCCGTCTCACCTTAAAATCGAGGATTTACGTGTAGGCATGAAAAAGGTAAACGTCATTGCAGAAGTTTTGGAAACTGCTAAGCCATCTAAAGTTCACACGCAGTTTAGAGATAACGCGCTCGTTTCAAATGCCACGGTCGGAGATGAAACAGGAAAAATCCTGCTTTGTCTCTGGGATCAACAAGTTAACGCTGTCTCAGTTGGGGAGTGTATAGAAATCGCAAATGCACACGTCGCTAGTTTTAAGGGTGAAAGGCAACTGCGTCTTGGAAAAAACGGGAAAATCAAAAAACTGGAAAATCTTACAAGTAGAACGGCGTAAAATTGAAAAACGGTTTAAATCTTCTCGTTATTTTCATAGAATACCCTGATTTTTTGCGTAAAATGGCGGATTAGAAATTGTTGTTTCTGAAATAGAAAGGCGCCATAACTTTCAGAAATTACCTGAATTCTCGGGTAATCCGTCAAATGGTTTATAGAACAGTGGAAAAAAGAAAGTAAAGACCAAAATGGTCCTGAAGAGGGTTAAATGCGATTTCTGAGCGGTTTTGTTTTTTTAGAAGAAGCTTTGGATCGGCGAGTCATTTTCGGGTTTTGCTGACCCGATTTGCACGATTTTTGTTTTTGTTAACGCTTTGATGTTGTTGAAGTCCGACATTTCGCTGTAGCTTACTAGGGTTATGGCCGTGCCATCTTCGCCTTTGCGGGCAGTTCTTCCTACGCGGTGGAAATAAACTGGTGCGTCCATTGGAACGTCATAGTTGATTATGTGTGTTATGCCTTCTATGTCTAAGCCTCTTGCGGCAACATCTGTTGCGACGAGCAAGTTTAACCTTCCCGCTTTGAAGTCGCCTATTGCCCGGTCCCTCTGCGCTTGCGTGAAGCCAGCGTGCAATGCCTGTACTCGATAACCTTTCCGATAAAGTTGATCTGCTAGTTTGCTTGTGTCCCTGCGAGTTCGACAGAAAATTATGGCTTTGTCCACCTGGTCTTCATGCATAATCGCCAGAAGAGCAGCAAACTTGTCATGCTGCGCCACAACCGTATAGTACTGTTTCATCTGCGTTAAAGCAATTTCATCTTTGCTGACAAGAATTTTCTGCGGGCTCTTCATGTAACGGTCACAAACTCTCATAACAGACTCGTCAATTGTCGCCGAGAAGAGGCTTGTTTGCCTATCATGTGGTGTCTTTGAAAGAATATATTTGATGTCTTCTATGAAACCCATATCTAGCATTCGGTCAGCTTCGTCAAGAACCACCATACTTACGGACGATAGATTCAGTACGCGCCTTTCCATAAGATCGATAAGTCTGCCGGGAGTACCGACGACTATATGAACTCCGTTTGACAAAGCATGAATTTGCTTGTTAATCGATTCCCCACCGTAAACAGCTAGAACCTTGACTCTCGCATACTTACCGAAACATGCCAGGCTCTGAGCTACTTGCACAGCTAATTCGCGAGTTGGGGTTAAAACTAAGCCTTGAACACCGCGAACGTCACGGTCCAACCGTTGAATCATTGGAAGGCCGAATGCAGCGGTTTTTCCTGTTCCTGTTTGCGCTTGCCCAATGACATCTTTGCCTTCGAGCAAGGGTATTATTGCCTGGGCTTGAATTGGAAAAAGACTCTCAAACCCGAGCTCTTTTACACTATTAAGGAGTTCCTCGGTTAAAGGCAAGTCCTTGAATGATTGAATTTGCATATATTTTTTTCCTATCACAAATGTTTCATGATTTCCTTAAAAGCCTGTGAGCTTTGTGATCCATGAGTTAATGTGATACCTCAAAAGGCAAGTTCCGCGTATAAAAACGTTTAGCAAAATAAAACGCAAAATGTCATATCCACAACCTCGTTTTTTAAAGATGAGAAGCATGTGACTGTCAGGGCTCAATCACATACATAAAAGTAGTATGAAACTTCATCTGTTAATCAGCTCATCCAAGTAAAATCTATTTTGAGGCGCAAAAATGAGCAAACGAAAAACGAAAAAACCTCCACCATACTTTTACGATGGCCCCCCTCCCAGCGAGCAAGAGAAAAAAGAGGAAACCGAAGATCTCTATGACACTGAAACAAGGGAAGCAATGCTGGAAGAAGATGATATGACCGCCGCTGAAGAAGGCTTTATGAAAGGGCATGAACAAGAACCGCCAGCAAAAAAAGAAACACGTAAAAAAGCGGTAAGCCATGACGATAGCATTTCGGTTGAATTAGCTAAAGAAGACGCAGAAGAGGACTAACTAGTTTCAAATAACTAAACAACCCAAATGCGGGCTTTTTCTTCCTATTTTCAGGCGAACCGTCTTCTTGGTCGAGCGATAAAGTTATTGTGATTTCGTTGCCTTTCTCTCTTAACTTTTCGAAGTTTATCTTGACATTTAAGCCTTCAATGAGCCGTTTCACAACAGCTAATCCTAAGCTTTGTCCTTTAGACTTAGTGGGAAAAAGAGGCACAAACAATTGCCTTGAAGATTTCGGAACGTCCACAACCATATCCTTAAAGCTTATGAACGGGCGTGCCTTAACAGAATACCAATTCTTTATTGTTAAGAACACCATTAACCATAAAAGGCAGAAAGTAGAATGATTGCATGAGGCTTTAAAAAAACTAATGTCATTTAGAGATCCGGTTTGCGGCATGGTACTTAATGAGGAAACTGCTAAATTCAAGATCACCTATGAGGGCGAAACCTACCATTTCTGTAGTCTCGTTTGCAAAAAACGATTCAAGAGACATGCCACAAAATTCGTCAAGTAGTTTCTGCTTTTGGAAACAAAAAGAAAGGGATTATTTAGTTTTTGGTTTACTTGAAGAGTTTCCACACGATGGCAGCTATTATTCCGCCGATTATAGGTGCAACCCAAAATACCCAAACTTGACTAAGGGCTGTACCGCCGACGAAAAGGGCTGGACCCAAGCTTCTTGCGGGGTTAACTGAAGTTCCATCAATGATTATCCCTACCAAATGGACCATTGTCAACGTTAAGCCGATGGATATTCCAGCGAATCCTTTTGGAGCCCTTTCATGTGTTGAGCCGTGAACGACAAGCACAAATATGAAGGTCAAAACTATTTCAGCGACCATCACTGATCCCAATGAAAAGTTAAGCAGGGAAGCTGTGCCATATCCATTCTGACCTAAGCCGTAGGACGCTATGCTGTAGCTGGGGCTTCCACTAACTATCGCATACAATATGCCTGCACCGATTATTGCGCCTATGCATTGGAAAACAATGTAGAAAACGGTGTCTTTTACACTTAATTTTCCAGCGACCAGCATAGAAATTGAGATGGCGGGATTTATGTGACAACCGGAAATGCCGCCGATCGCATAAACCATAGCTAACACTGCAAGACCGAAAGCCAAAGCTATTCCAACGTAACCATATTGTATTCCCAGCAAATGTCCCATAACCGCGGTGCCGCATCCGATCAGAACTAGCACCATGGTTCCAATCAATTCAGCAGCATATTTTTTTATCGAGTTAATTTGCGGCATTGCCGACAATGATGACGGTACCTCTGTTAATTTATTTTCTAATTCTTCAGTCATGGTTTCTTTTCCCTTTCCAGGTTTAGCTTTGTGTTTTCTAAGTTAGCGCTTATAACAGTTTCTGTAAAGAAGAGCAACTTTAAAGTGCCTAAAGTTTCTCTGTCGGTGAAACATCCACCATCATAAGTCCCGAAACTATCTTAGGATAGAAATCCGTGCTTTTTTCAGGCAAAAGCTCGTGTTGCTGAGCTATCTCAGCAACGGTTTGTGCGCTAATGGGGTTTACGAGAAATGCGATGCTTGCTTCTCCGCGATCTACTTTATCGACGGCTTCCTGTGTCCACCGCACGTATAGTATGTTTTCATCCATTTTCAGCTTGCCTGTTTTCAAGATGAGTTTAAAGACGATGTCGCGAAGGATGACAACGTCAAAGATTTTTGTTTCCTTGCACACATGGGCGGCGACAAAATCATACACGCTCTTGTCATGTTTAAGCGTCAAACCGTAAGCTTTCGACCCCGCGTAAACGCAGAAAGCATGCTCATTGACGTGAATTCTCAGAAAACTCTCCAAGGCTTCAACAGTCGGGCTAACCTGTGAAACATTAAAGAGGTTTTCGAAATCCAATAAAGCCTGATCGGTTAACGGGAATTTTTTAAGAAGGCGATGCGTTGGCAGAACAATAAGTCCTTCCTCTTGAATAGGGACCATATAGCACATGTGAAAATTAAAAGCTGCGTCCAGAGTCCACCTGCCTTTGCCCCGCATTTCATCCCGGTAAGCCAAAGCGCTCTCGTATCTGTGATGCCCGTCTGTTATGACGACGGTTTTGCCGCTTAGTTCATCTTGAAGGTACCGAATTTTTTCGGGGTCAGTAACTCGCCAAACGGTGTGTTTAACCTGCAATGCGTCAGTAACTTGAATAATCGGTTTATACTTCGCTGCCTCGTCAAGGAAGGCCACAGTTTTCTTCTGCGGGTCTGAATAAATCACGAAGACTGACTCGAGGTTTTTCTGAACAACGCGCAGCATTTTTAATCGGTCAGCTTTTGGCGCCTTGTACGTCCCCTCGTGTGGGAACACCATATTCTCAGCGTAGTCGTAAAGCCGAATGGCAGCGATGAAACCCGTACGCTCAAGTTTTTTTCCATCCAAAATGAATTCCTGACGTGAAACGAAAATTGTTGGCTCATCATCTTTGGCGAGTACACCTTCTTTTAGCCACTGCCCAATTCGCTGCCTTGCAGCTTGGTACTTGTTTTCCTCCATCGGCAAAATAAGCCGACAGTAATTGAAGGGTGATTTTCGATAGTATTCTTCTTGCATGGCGGCATCGATTTTGTCGAAAGGTTGAGTTATGAGATTCGCCAGATTCCCAGCTTTTTGGGTGTAACGTATAGCTTTGATGGATCTAATATCAACCAAACGTTTCAGCTCGCGAGTAATGTTTTCAAGCGCAAGTCACCATTCGACCTTGCCCTTAAGAAGCCCGTTGCTGCGGTGGAGCGCTCGACGGGTAATGAAGATTTTAAGCTTCACTCTAATCCCCAGATTGAGTCAATCAAGCTTGTCACTTCTATTATACCCTGCAAGTTCCACTCGCCCATGTGCCCTATTCGGAAGGTTTTGTCAGCTAGTTTCCCGTAACCGTTAGATATCACGTACCCTCTCTCGCCCAACTTCTGGTTAAGTTCCTTAAAGTTTTTGCCAAGAGTATTCCTTACACAGCTGACCGTTATCGACTCGTATCCTGGTTCAGGGAACATTTCAAAATGCTTCTTTGCCCACTTCTGCGTATACATCGCCATATCCAAGTGACGCAAATAGACTCTATCGTAAGTTTCTTGAAGAAGCAGATCCAGGCGTTTATTCAATGAGTAAAGTAAAGGTATGCACGGCGTAAATGGCGTCTGATGCTTCTTCTCGAACTCGAAGATTTCAACTAGGTCGGTGTAGGTGCCCCTGTTTTGCACTTCTTTAGCCCTATCAAGTGCCCTGTCGTTAACTAACGCGATCGTTAATCCCGGAGGAAGAGCGAAGCATTTCTGGACCGACGCAAAAATGATGTCGCAACCAACCTCACTTGGCAAGGTTTTGTCCCCAGCCATCGAGGAAACCGCGTCGACAGCGTAAATGACGCTTGGGTATTTTCTTCGCACCAGCTTCCCGATTTCAGCAATAGGGTTCCGGACGCCCGTTGAAGACTCATTGTGACAAACCGTCAAAGTGTCATATTCTCCGCTG
The DNA here is from genome assembly GCA_049515895.1 of Bathyarchaeia archaeon. Classification (GTDB taxonomy): domain Archaea; phylum Thermoproteota; class Bathyarchaeia; order Bathyarchaeales; family Bathycorpusculaceae; genus Bathycorpusculum. The sequence goes on from JBEKTQ010000015.1 coordinate 81,083, forward strand.
TCCAACTTCGCGGCCACCATCTCCGGCTTAACAGCTTTGCCCCAGTCAACTTCCAAGAAATCAGTCTCTCTACCGCAGGCACGCAGGGTTTCGGCAGCTCGCTGCGCAAAAGCACCGTTTACGCATGCTAAGGCTTTCTTCTTGACTATGCTCCTGCCCACTATGTCGAACCAAAGTGTTCCAGAGGAGGTAGTAACCGTCGGCTTGACATCTGTTGAGAGCTCGAAGTACTTTGCTATCTTGTTGGTTATTCCGCCGTAAAGCTCCGCGAATTCAGCGCTTCGATGTCCAATTAGAAGACGCGCTTGCTCGTTAAGTATTTCCTGGCTAACTTCCGTTGGCCCAGGAATCAAGAGTTTCTTATGCATGCCTAAACCTTCCACAAGAACGTTTAACACTTAAAATATAAGGGTTATGTGCTGAAAAAAGAGTCTTTCCTAGTTCAATTCTCTCTAAACCTTTAGCTGTTTCAGCTACATTGCTATGCCAGTCTAGCTTGGCGGCTTCAAAATTTTCTGAGCAGCTGAGCGTATATTATTACCTGCGCTATTTCCTCCGGTTGACGCAAAGTCAGGTAGCTCTTGAAACATTAATTGATTAGTAATATATCTGAAAAAGAAATCTAGTTATTAAGTAGTCAGGCTGAGAAAGTAAGGTAGAAGGGAAAAGGAGAAGGCTTCTTCATGTTAAAGAAAGAGGTAATTCCCAGTTTACTCATCCTCCTTATGGGAACATTGGACTGCGTAACTACCATCATTGGGGTAGCTTATTCGGGCGCTAAAGAATTAAACCCCGCCATGGCAATCATTGTTGACAGCAACGTAGGGGCCTTTTTGGTTGTCAAAATCGCTGCAACGATATTCATGGCAGTCTCATATGTTTTTGCAAGACAAATCCTGGAGCATATGCCTAACAAAAACGGCAAAGCCTTCTTTTACTCAATAAAAGCCCTGACAATAGCCTACGTAGGTCTCATATGCTTTCTCGCTTTAGCAGTAGTAAACAATCTTCTAATCCTCATAAAATAAACCGTCGATTGATTACTGCTTTTTCCGTCTTCTTGGATGCAAAATATGGATTAGAAAAACATAAATAAAATATTCAAGCACAATACATCAGGACACTGCAGCAGCAAGTTAAGAAACGCTTAATTGTAGCTACCATTAATACTAACAGATGAGAGAGGAAAATGAAATTCAGCCTATTCCGCAAGCAGAAACAGAAATCCAATCCAGAACAACCAGCTGCGCCTCCTCAAGAAAAACCTAAAGAAGAAGTTGAGCCCGAAGGACCCCAACAGGAAGCCGCTGCGCCCATTGAGTCAACCTCTGTGGAATCCGCTCCATTACAGGAAACCGTTTCAGTTACGCCGGAAAAGAAACTTGAAACCGCTGAGCAGCTTAGCAAAACTTACCTTAAAGCTATGCCTCTTAAAACCGTAGCCGACGTAGAAAGCGTTAAGAACGAGGTTAAGAACGGCAACATCATCATTCTCCGTGTTACCCCTCTTGCTAGCAGAAGCATCGATGACGTGAAAAACGCCGTAAACGAGCTTACTCAATTCGCCGAATCAATCGGCGGCGACATCGCACGATTAGGCGAAGAACGCGTGGTTATCTGTCCAAAAAACATCAGAATTTGGCGCGAAAAAACGCCTGCTCCAACCAATCTTTTACCTACCGCTGCGCCTACAGCAGCCTAAACGTTTCCAGTATTGCCGGCGCAACCGTAGGGATGCCTACTTTGTTGTCTAAGTAGTTAGCGAAATTCATGGTTTTCTGTTTTTCTCCGTGGCACACAAATATGCGTTCTGGCTTAGGCGCAAGATGCGTTAGATAATTTACGAGTTGGCGCCTGTCTGAGTGCCCGGAAAATCCCTCTATTGATTCAACTTGCAGCTTGACACTGAGCGCTGCCATTTTGCCTTCGTTGTCCATCATGGTTACTTCGCTGACGCCTTTCTGGACTCTCCTGCCCATGGTGCCTTCAATTTGGTAGCTGACGAAAATTATTGTGTTTTTATCGTTGTTTGCCCAGTTTTTGAAGTATTCAATTACGGGTCCGCCTTCAAGCATACCTGAAGTCGCCAACACAATGCATGGTTCTCCCTCGATGATGCTTTGCCTAACGCTTGGATGCTCCACAATGGTGAAGTAATCGCTTTGGAACGGGTTAATCCCCTCATGCAGGATACTGTGACGCACTTCCCTGCCTAAATATTCAGGGTACGCCGTATGGATAGCTGTGGCTTCGCTTATCATGCCTTCGATAAAGACTGGCGCTTCCTTCATTAGGCCCCTTTTCATGTAGCCGTCGATGATAAGCATGATTTCCTGTGCTCTTCCAACAGCAGGCACCGGAATGAGAACTTTGCCTTTGCGTTCCAAGGTCTGGTTTATTATGCGGGTCATAGCTTCTTCAGCTTCAACCCTTGACGGCATAATGTCATCTGCACCGCCGTAAGTGCTTTCGGTAATTACAGTTTCGATGCGTGGAAACTCTGTTGCTGCAGCCTCAAGCAGCATCGTTCTAGCGAATTTATAGTCGCTTGTGTAAACGATGTTGTGCAAACCTTCACCTATATGCAGGTGAATCATGGAGCCACCTAAAATGTGGCCAGAATTATGAAGAGTCAAACGAATGTCAGGTGCAATGTCTGTGACGACGCCATACCGTAATGGAATTGTATGCAGAACGCATTCACGAACGTCCTTTTGGTCATAATAAGGTGTAACACCCTGCTTGCTAGCTACGTCCAAATAATCCAGCTGAAGCATCGTCATCAAATTTGAGGTTGGCGCAGAACAGTAAATTGGTCCATCATAACCGTACTTGTATAAGAAAGGCGCTAAACCGCAGTGGTCAAGGTGCGCGTGGCTAATTACAACGGCGTCCAATGAGTCAATCTGAAATTCTGGGCAGTCAAAACGTGGGAACGATTCAAACGGCCTGTTTGAACCAGGGTTAATGCCGCAATCCAACAGCACGCTACTTTCCCGAGTTTTAATCAGGAAGGCTGAGCGTCCGACTTCTTGTGCACCGCCAAGAACTGTCATGCGGACGTCGCCGACGTCGTAGCATTTTGGCCTAAAGATTCTTTCGCCGACTGTGCGGAGGATTCTTTCCCGCTCCTTGCTTTCCGAGTGCAAGTAGTGACGCATGTGAGTGACAATCTTGGATTTAATCGGCGGGCTTCGTAGCACATGGGGGCGCCACTTGGTTTTCTTGATGATTTCCTGCAAGACAGCGCCGTTTCTGCCAATTACTAAGCCGGGCTTCTTTGTTTCAATAATTATTTCTCCGAGGCTTGGGTCAAAGTTTATGTCGGTGACTTCAGCTTCCGCAGGAATCAATTCTCGAGCGATTCTTTCCGCCTCAACCTCGGGAATTCTAACTGAAGGGTCAGGCCGAATGACTATCCGCTTTCGGATTACACCCACGATTTCCGCTACTATGCTGCTTTGTTCAACCAAAATTTCGGGTTTCTTGGTGTAAACGGCGAGCATTGGCCCTTCATATTCTATTCTGGTTACTTCCACTTCCCTTGGAACTTTCTGCAAAATGTACTGGCTAATTTCTATCTTGTCTCGATCTTTTTCTTGAGATCTCGCCAAAAATTTAACTTCCTGCTTTAAGAAGACCGGATTTTTCCTCATCAGATAGTTCGCGGTAACCGTTCTTATCTATTACAGTAATATTGTAGTTGTTGCCGCTTGCAACGTCCCGTTTCATAGCTGCATTAACAGCCTTAACAATCGTAGGGAGCAACTCGGCGATGGTCATGCCTTCACGATACTTGTCTTCAAGTATGCCATAAGCGATCGGGGAGCCGGAGCCGGTTGAAACTGATTTTTCCTCTGTCAAGCTCCCGTACGGATCCAAATTGTAGACGTGTGGCCCAGTGTCGTCTACGCCGCCGACAAGAACTTGAGTTGCCAATGGAACATAACGTGCTGAAAAAAGCAGGTTTGCAACAAGTCTTGCTGCTGAGCTGATTGGCATGGGCCTGTTCAAGTTTATTTTGTAAAGCTGCGCGTTCGCCGTGAGTATATCCACAACTTTTTGGGCATCTGCCACCGTGCCAGCGATCGTCATGCCCATGTGGTCATCAATCTTGTAAACTTTCTTCCCGAATTTATGGGCGACATAGAAACCCATAGTTACTCGTGTGTCTGAAGCTAAAATCACGCCATCTTTGCAGACGACGCCTATGGTAGTGGTTCCTTTAAGAACTAATTGACTAGCATTATTATTTTGTGACATAGTTTTGTGCTCCCCTAAAACTCCGTTACGCAGATTGCCATTCACTAGGAAGTAGCAACATCTAATCTTTCCGTGAACTTAATTAATATTTCGCCCCCGCTTCAGCTAACATGTTAACCTTCGAGCAACATCAAGAAAACAAAATCAGAAAATCCCATGAAAATGGTGTTTTTGCAAATTTACAGCGGGATGGTGTTTGAGAGCTGGTGTATTGGTTCTAACCCGCCTTTAGCCATGGTAATTCCTTATTGATTGTTTCTTGACTAATTTTAATCTCTGTGCCTTTATTATTTCTATCTAGTTTTAAAGTTTCTAGATGTTTCGTTGGATAGTTAAAAAAACTAACACATCTTCTTGAATACTGGCCTGATTTATCCTAGCGCAAGCTCTAAATTGAGAGCGGCCAGATAGGTAATCGACCAAAATGGACAGTAGAAATCTCTTAAGAAATGTCGGAAAAGTTCAAGTTCTCTTAGACACAAACAGTTTCGATTTATTAATTGCTCAGAGAAATAGGGTTGCTCTTGCTATCTTGGGACACAATAACTCTGAACTCCTAGAGTTTGTTAGAACCCCACTTATTACGATCTCAGAAGAATTGCAGAAAATCCCTGAATATGGATTTGAATTGGATGCTGATGCATGGATAAAAGGAATATCAATTTTAAGGGCTAACTGTGCTCGAAGAGTACATTTTGGCTATAGTAAAGAAAGCATTTTATCAATTGCCAAAGTAATATTTGGAAAGGCTGAAGTGACCGACCAAGAATTCGAAAGAGTATTATTGATTTTTGTTCAAGCGACTCTAATAGATTTGAATAGGCATGAAACGCATATTTTCATTACAAATGACCCTGTTTTGCTCAAAAAAAGAATTTGGTTTGAGTCGCATTTTCCTGGCGGACAATTAAACGTTATGTCAAGCGAAGAAGCTTCTGTATTTTTTGACATTTATTTTAAGAAAAAAGAAAAATACCTCATCTCTGCCGATTTTAGCCTAAATAAGGGTTATTGGTATCTTCTTTCCATGAGACTGAAGCTTTCTCATTACAACGTTGGCGACTCTATGATAGATGCCTTATCTCAGAGATTTGAATATTCCCTCATGGCTTTAGACGAAATTGGAATTCAGTTTTGGTCAGGCACAAACAATGACACAATGGATAATACGCTATATCATTTCAACTATTTAGTCTCTTTAATGACGGGTATATTTGATAATCTTGCTTTGAAGACGAACACTCAGTTAGGTATTGCTTTTGACGACTTGCGTAAGGTTTGCATCAATAATCACGGTGGTAGAGAATTTCTACGAGAAATAAGGGGTAAAAATCAAGCACTTAGAGACCACATTAGTAATTACATGAGTTTCATTAACCTAATCTATGAATTTAGGGAATTAGTAATACATCGCGAGGGCTTAGCTAACACGGCGTTTGAGAACCGAGGTGAAAACTGGAAAGCCAATTTTATCAGAGTAAACATAGAAGTTAGAGAAAGGCTGAGAACTTGCGGAGATGTTCCTAGCGAGTTTGACCCCCTATACAATGTGGGGTTTTTATGGGTTGCATGATATGTTTTTGCTTGAACCCTACCATTTCGCTTTAGAAGCTATCAAAAAACTCGCAGTCTTTGTTGATAAGTACCTTGAATTGCTTCGTTTTGCGTCATTCATCGCTATTGCAAGAACTAAAGGTGACGATTTTACTAAAACCTTGAGTGCATTTGAAGAACGTCATCTAGGTTTTTGATTATTGTTAGTCGACTAATTATTTCTCTAATTGCTTAAGATAGAATTATTGTATCTATAACAATCCTTCTTTTCTCTGTTAGTTTTTCAGCTTGCTGTTGCAAAAAAAGAGTCCTTAGGCGCAAAAGGTTGTAAACTTGCTTACCAAATTTGTTCGCTACCTGATGTGTTTTTGCTTTTCAGTTGCTTTAGTTATTATCGGTTGGCTTTTCAGGGTCTTGGGGTTGCCAAAAAAACAGCTTTCTGATTACTATTGTGCATACACAGAGTAATTCTTTTGTTTCTCTTCTAAAGAAGAGTCTATTGAAAAGTTCCTAACCCGGTCGCAAATCGTCATCGGTGCTCGAGAAGACAAGGAAGCCTCGCCAGACTGGTACGCTGTCGACGTCGCCTTGGCCGCAGAAAATATGATTCTTGCTGCGCAGGGTGAGGGCTTAGGTACCTGTTGCGTGGGAAGCTTCGATGAGAAGGAGGTCCGGGAAACCGTCAACGCTCCAAACAACTTTGAGGTCCTTCTGCTTTTGGCGTTAAGTTACACGAAGGAAAATCTTGACATGGCAGGCAAGCTTTTGTACTTGACGCGACCAAGAAAAAGCCTGAGCGAAATCGTCAGCGAGGAAGAGTTCGGCATGCCTTTGGCAGCAAAGCAGGCTTAGCGTTATAGCAGAGTCTTCTGCTTCTCCGTCGAAACCAAGCTGGATACTCTGACGCCGATGAGCCTCACTTTACGATCTCGGCGCAAGTAATAAGAAAGCAATTCTTTTTCGGTTTTTTGCAGGTCATAGAGGCGATTAGTCAAGAAGGGCAAGGTGCGGCTTTTTGTGTGGGTTTCGAAGTTTTCGTAACGAATCTTTAACGTGACAGTTTTGAAAAGCAAGCGTTGATCTTCAACTTCTTTTTGGACGCCTATGCAGAGTCCTTCTAAAGCTTGGATAATAGCCGTGGAGTCAGCATTGTCGACCTCGAACGTGGTTTCGTGGCTTACGCTTTTGACACCAACTCGCTCCTCAACCTCGCTTCGGTCGATGCCCCTCGCCATCAAATGCAATTGCCAACCCATCACACCAAACATCGACGCCAAAGCTGAAGCATCGTGGCGTGCCAAGTCTCCAATCGTGTTTACTCCCAAACCTTTGAGTTTCTCCTCGGTTTTGCGTCCGACCCACAGCAGCTTGCGAACAGACAAGGGGGCAAGAAACCCTTCAGCATCTTCTTCCCTTACGATTGTTAACCCATCGGGCTTCTGAAAGTCGCTGGCGATTTTGGCTACGATCTTGTTGGGGCCTACGCCGATGGAGCAAGTCAGGTTTTCTTTCAACTTGATCTCAGCTTTGATCTTTGCAGCCAACTTCTCTGCTTCAACGAAATCCTTTACGCGATCAGACACATCTAAAAAAGCTTCATCAATTCCCCACTGCTCGAACTTGCCCGCGTACTGCCATGCTATAGCCATGATTTCACTTGAAACCTTAATGTATAACGGAAAATTCGGCGGCAAGTAAACCGCCTCTGGACATAGACGCCAAGCCTGCGAAATCGGCATACCCGAACGGACACCAACCTTTCTAGCCTCATAGTTGCTTGTGCTAACGACACCTCTGCCCTTGCCGCCCTTTGGATCCGCTCCCACAACCACGGGTTTGCCTCGGATTTCAGGTCGCTCCCTTTCCTCAACCGCTGTATAAAAGTGATCCATATCTAAGTGAAAAATAACCCGCTGCTTGTCGGTCATGCATACCAATGAGATCTTGTGCTGCTCAAAATTTGAACCTATCGAAAAAAGTATGTGTATAACCAGTACTCCTAGAGGGCCTTTCAACCCTTTAAAGGAAACCTAATTGGCAAACAGGAATCGAGAAAATTCATTTGATCAAAAGAAGAAGACGCTTGGTGGTAGCACTCTTCTTCTTCTACTTAACACTGTTATGTCTTGAACAATGGCAGTTCCTTGGGCAACTCAAGCTTAAAAGAGCAACGCAAATGCTTGTCGTTGTCCTTCTCCGCTTCTTAACTGAATCTTCGACAAAAAAACCTGTGGAAAAAATAGCCGTAATAGAGCGAAAAAAGACAACAAGGTTTCGCCATGCATAGGCCAAACAAGAATCGCGCACATCACGCCGACAAGTGCTCACTCAAATATCGCTCAAACACCATCTAGAGGGCACGACATCTCAGGCGATTGGTGGCCGCAGGCTGAGCTGATCGACCGAAGTCTTCCAGCTTACACCCCGGCTCCATCAAACCCATCTTTTATGGGAGCCTTCGTCCCGGTTAAACGGGAATGGCTGCCTCTTTTCGGGAGAGGCTTCGAGCTTAGATGCTTTCAGCTCTTATCCACAA
>JBEKTQ010000016.1:0-96733 GCA_049515895.1 Bathyarchaeia archaeon
TCACTGTTTATTGTTACGTTCAGCAGAGGCGAATAGCTAAAGGTGAATACGGTCCCTGGGTTTGCCCAAGTTGAAAAACCCGCTCTGCTATACGCTGTCCCGTTGACCGTTATGAAAGTGCCAAGGAAGTCTGAGGCCACACCAGATTGTGCAATAGTCAAGTTATACTGAGTCTGCCAGTTTGCTGTAGCCGCCATAGGACCATTCATAGTAATGTTGTTTGACGGCGAAGTAGTGCCTGAAGCGTTACCGCTCCAGCCAGTGAAGACGTACTGAGTTCCTGCGGCACCAGCTACAGTTAAAGGAGAAACCGAGGCGGTTGCGTTGGTGCCGGAATTGTAATAGCCTGAGCCGCTAATAGTGCCATGGGCAGAAGTCACGTTCAAGAGGTATTGAGTTTGCCAGTTGGCTGTAGCCGTCTTAGGACCATTCATTGTGATGGGATTTGAGTTCGCAGAAGTGCCTGAAGCGTCACCGCTCCAACCAGTGAAGACGTACTGAGTTCCTGCAGCGCCAGCTACAGTTGTGGGGCTAATTGAAACTACTTGGGAAGTGCCAGAATCAACCCATCCTCCACCGCTGACGACACCATATGTTGATGTTACCGTTAAGTAGTATTGGTGTTCCCAGGTGGCGGTCTCGGTTATGTTGCCGTTTACATTTGCTGTTGAGGGATTATTTGGTCCAGAGTAGCTTCCCGGTCCGGTGCCAGTCCATCCTTGAAAGATATAGCGTTCACCCTGAATTGGCGTCGGCGGCGTTGCAGTTATGGTAACCGCTTGGCTTTCGTTGTAAGAAGAAGAACCGCTTGTCGGAGTGACGGTTCCATAGTTGGTTGCCATTGTCAACTGGTACTGTAGTTGTCCGATGTAACTACCGCTAACGGCAACATCATCTATATAATAATTCCAACTATCACTTGGCTTAGCGACGCTTTGATACCCACCAATAACTACGTCTGCCGGTGTCCTATCATAGTTAGATGTTGTAACGTCTATAATAGAAACCCCGTTTAGGTATAATTGTTCTACGCCGTTTCTTTGGGTTGTGGAACTTTGAGTTTGTTCTATCTCGACACTGTTCCAGCCGATTGTAACCGGATGTGCGTCTGACGTTCTATTGTCGTTGCTAATAGAAAACGAAAAACCTCCCGGTGGGGATGAAACGTCACGGTAATATAGCCCCCAGTAGAGTGCCCCTCCTACATTGAATACACATAATTCGCCATCCCCGAATTGACCGCCCGCAGATGTGGAAAATCCGCCTACTTGGTAGTAATCTCCGGGTGTCGAAGGAACACTTGTCGAGTTTATGTATACGTACTCTCTGGCATCTATTGGGTTTGGAACAGAACTTAAGGCTTGATAATACAAATTATAACTTAGTCCAGTTGGATTACTTTCAACACTGTAGACTCCACTGTTAACAGTTTGGGAGTTTATGGAAAGCGCACCGTGAGTAACACTCCATGCGCCAAGGGTACCGCTTTCAAAACCATCGCTGAATATGTAATCTGCACTTGCAACCTTGATCAACAAAGGCGCTAACATTACAATAGCTAGAAGTGCCACAATAATCGTTAATAATATTCTTTTCTTCATTCAAACACGATCCATCATTAATATGGTTCATCTTAAGATTCAGACAAGTTTTTAAAGTTTATTCCGATTACCGATGTTTTCGTTTCTGTCCAACATTTTAATAAGAGCTTGTATTTGTGATTTGCGGGTCAAAGAAGCTAAGTACCGGAAGCCACGTCTCGTTCCTTCCTAATTTATTACCGATTCCCCTGTCTATCTTCTGTTGCTAAATCTGATTAGCACCAGCGACTTGATACATTCGGTGACTCCTAATATTTGATCCCTCTTCAAATGGAGCCAAGGAGTTAAGACCAAAAAAGTTCATTTTAAGTTCTAGGATTTAATCTGCTGAACTTTAGTTGTCCGATATACTTCATTATCCATCGGACAAGCTCATCATATGCCTTTTTTCCTTCTTCGGTCAAACTGACTAAGCCCTCATTATCGATTTCGATAAAGCCCTTATCTGACATCCAAGAAAGGTACTTCACAAGCCTATCGTATGCTAACCTAGTTGAAGTTGCTAATGCAGTTTTGTTCATTTTTCTCTTTGTATTTAACGCCTCGATTATACGGGCAATGACGTAGAGGTCAAGTTTGGAACTCGGCTCTGCTGAACTCAAGACTAAACCACCGCAATTCCGAAACAAGCATGTCTAACTTACCTAACTCTCGATAACGATTAAAGAGGTCACTCCTCAAAACCATGAAAACGAACATAATGGCAAACAGTCCCACAAGAATGATGCCAAATACTATAACTTGGTGCAGAAACAGTATGGTTATTCCGTTCCACAAAAATTCAAACGCAAACACAGTTATAACTAAGTATGCCGCAGCCTTTACTAATCCATATATGGCGTAGCCGAGTCTACCTCTTGCGATTTCGTCAAGTGTTTTGTCCCAATCTATCTCTGCTAAAATTTTTAGTGCGGAGGAAAAGCCTTGGGAAAGTTCTTCTTTCCACTCGCCTACTTGGGTCATATTCAATTGTTTTCTTACAAAAAGGACGCCGATCAAAAGTCCAGCCACTGGTATAAAAAGTGTCAAGAATGCGACTGCGAAGAAGAGGCTGCTGTTAACGTTTAGGTCAAGGTCGAAAATCTGAAACAATGTTAAGAGCACGAGAAAAGCGGCTATTGAGCCTCCGACAATTAGCACAAAATCTTTCAAAGAACGCATGAATGCATTATATTTTTTGACTTGGTCTAGTGTCTCCATCAATTCTGCGACTTTTGATATTACTTTTTCTTCAGTCATCATAGTACGGTATTCACATCATTCTGAAGATAGGATATGGGTAGCAGGTCTCACAAGACTATTTGTGCTTAATTTGAACCCGTTATCATCGACATGGGAATATAAGGTAAACTCCTTCGGAGTGAGCAAATATTACATAACAGCTAGAAGTATGGTTTGTATTTAAGTTAGTGTATGGTGTGAGCTGTACCTTTACAAAATCCTGAGGTAACAGGACTTAGAGTCGAACCTTGTAATGGCACAATAAAATGTGCTTTCCAAACCATTAAGACAACAAAAAGCCGCTCAAAATACCAAACTTGTAGTATAAGGAGACCAGAATAATGCACGGCAAAGAGCAGATTCAGCAAGAACTTAATGAACTTAGGGGTGAATATGGCGAATGGAATTTTGATATTCCTCTTCCTTGTGACATCTGGGCTAAAGGAAATCTTCGGATGCCCCAGACAAGACTTAAGCGAATAGTTCAGGTTGTGAGCAATTTATCTCTTAAGCAGATTTCTGAGTATCGCATCCTCGATTTGAGGTATTCGGATGACATGTTCTCCATCGAATTCGCGTTGCACGGCGCAGAAACAATTGAGTTATATAAGGAGCTGATTAATTGAAGCAAACAGATTCCGCTATGTTTCGCGCGCGCTTACAAGGATGGAAAAGACACTATACATCTGTCATGGGTTTTTTTCAAACGCTTTGGGTTTGCGGCAGAAAGGGTTTTCCTCTACAAGTAGCTTTTGCCTGCGACATAAACTTTAACACCCTTAGAAGGATGCCGAGTTCTACAGTAATACCTCACCCAGTTGGTATAGTGATAAAAGACGACACAATAATTGGTGAAGGATGTACGATTCTCCAAAATAGTTCTATTGTTCGCCGTTACCCTGTTAATTTAGGCGTTTATTCAGTCCCAGACGAAAAAACAATCATAGGCTCAAATGTCTTTATCGGAGATAAAGCAACAATTCTCGGAGCAGTCAAAATAGGAAACCGCGCAATTATCGGCGCAGGAGCTATTGTTCTAAAAGATGTACCTGAAGATACATTTGTCGTAGGAGTATGGAAATGAATAAATACAGAGATGAAATGGACGAACTATAATCGCCCATATGCGTCATTTAGGGAAATGGCTATTTAGGAAAATCACGATTTAGGGAAATCAAACAGCTGTTAATTGGCAGTCTAAGCGAAAGAGTCTCCCACCATCCAAATGCGTCGCGCTAATTATAAAATGGATCTGTCAATTGCAAAAAATCGCACATACTTTAGTTCTTGCGTTTAGACAATATTGAGATTTTCGAAATATTGTTACATCAGAAACGTTTCTTTTAAGCTGCATAGTTTTCATCTTCCTCAGCAGAAGATGACGAATTCTCATGGCAATCCTTGAATTTCAGAGAATTGATGAAATTAACGACTTTGAAAGAGAGTGGAATCAACTCCTTGCCCAAAGTTTAGACAACAACCCATTCTTAACATACGAGTGGCTCACCACATGGTGGAAGCATTTTGGAGAAGGAAGAGAGTTGAAACTTTTCACTGCAGAGAGTCAGGGAGCGGTTTCGCTTGTTATCCCTGTAATGTATACACGATCTAAAGTTTTCGGTTCGAGACGTTGCAAGGTGGAATTTGTTGCTTCTGGAGACTCTGATTACCAAGGTTTCTTGGTGACCAATTTCCAAAAGGCTGCGAGAACGGTTAACGAATTACTCGAAAGCATAATTGAAGACTCGAACGATGCGGATCGCGTTATATTTGGAGAGGTTCCAGAAGATTCCTTTACTGCTAGACTGCTTGAAGGTGTCAGTGGAGAGGGTTTTGGAGCTTCTCATTCCACTGCTAGCTCATGCCCATATGTCTCGCTTCCTTCTAATTACGACGGATACCGTCAGACTTTGGGTTCAAATATGCGGAGAAAACTGAAAGTATGGGAAAAGCAAGCATCAAAAGATTACAGAGTCGAATTCATCAGGTACGACAAAATCGGAACCGTTAAAGAAGCGATGAAAATCTTTTTCGAGTTGCATCAGAAGCGTCAAATGGCCAAAGGTAATTGCGGTGTATTTCATGATAGCGACAAGAGGAGCTTTCACATGGATATTGCAAATGCTTTTGCAGAAAAGGGGTGGCTTGGTCTTTTCTTTTTAACATTCAATGACAGACCTGTCTCAGCTATTTACTCTTTTGAGTACAATGCGAAACTATACGCGTACCTCTGCGGATTCGACCCGGAATATGCCAGATATCGACCTGGACACTTGGCCTTCGCGAACCTTATAAAGTATGGAGTTGGAAAAAAGTTGAAAGAGCTTGATTTTTTACGTGGAGATGAGGAGTACAAATCGCGGTGGAGAGCAATGGTTCGGAATAATTTTGAATTTAGGATTTCGAAAAGAGGACTGAAGAGCAAAGTTTACAACTGGACTACAGATAATGGGTCTTTTTCCTATCTCCACAAGATACCTGTGCTCTCACAGAGGTTTTTCGCAAAGGTTCACTAAAATGCAAAATTCCGTTAAGGTTGTCTTTTGCTAACTCGCTGAGTGCGCCGCGCTAATTTGGGTTTGGAAAATGTAAGCGTGCCATCCCTGTCGGTTCCTTCCAGTTTTCTGACTTAACAGATCCAAAAAGCAGAACTCGGTCTTACACAAGTCCATTGGTTTTTTACAGATTCATTAGGGAGCGGAACTTATCTGGGTCGTTAGGCGAGAATGTTAAAGAAGAAGTTGAAGGGGAATTGATTTTGCTTGATATTCTCGAGCTACTGCTGCAGTGGCTAGAACCGAGCTCAAAGCCAGCAGACTCAGGGTTATCGGGGTCAAACTTAGACCGAGAGGAGTATAGTACAATGTCAAGCCAACTATAGAAGCGAGAGCTATGCTCAGTCCGATGCTCAAGGCAAAGCGTTCGATCTTGTACAGGCTTTCTGAAGACGTTTTGATCGGAAGTTTCACTGGGAAAAAAGCTTTTGTGAAGGCGTAACCAGGCAAGAAAAGCACAAATATCACACCTAAAACGTTGCGAATATAGGCCAGCGGATACCAATCTTGTGGAATTGTAAAAACAGTTATCGTAGTGACTATGGCTAATGCTATTATTGTCCAGTACCATGCTGACTCTGACGTAAAAAGGTAAGTTCCAATCGAACCGGATACCAGGTCTCGTTTCACGTTGAAATGGATTTTATCATCAGCTTCAAGTTCGTCAAGTAGATTCATTATTTTTTTTTCTGACAAGGCAGTCGTCTGATGGACAAATCTTATCAGTTGGCTTGCTGTTTCCGGTTTCTGCTCTCGCACAATCTTAATTATGAGTTCCTTTGTTGACTCGTTGGGCTCTTGGTTTTTCGACAAATCAAAATGCGCGCTCATCACTGCTTAAAGTATTGTGACTTTATTGATAACACTGATTATTAACTGTTATTAGAAGTATTATTCCCTATCAAACGAGGAGTGCGTCGACTAAAACCAACAAAACTACTCGAACACGGTAACTCACCGTCCCCTGAACGGCTTCTCTGAACCGAAGGAATACAATTTCTACGGCTATGACCGGAGACGATTACTACTTTTTTTCATCGCTTAACCTATGAACACGGACAGATTACTTTCTACGTTGACACGCGTTAAATTGCATTATTTACATGGAATATACCCAACATTGAAACAATGGAGACAAAGATAACTATACAGAAAACTGTAAATTTTTACATTTGTGTTAGCAAAAAGTGCCGCTCATCCCAAAACTAATTGTTAAGTATTTTGGTGAGCCTGCTCTGCCTGGTCTTCTGATATCGGTTTCAATAATTTAATAACTTTTTTCAAGTGAGGTTTATCATCGGGAATGACTAAAAGAAAAAAGAGATAAAATGTTTCCATGCGTTGGAAATATTTATTGATGCGTTTGAATAACGAATTGTGATGGTCAACTCGTTGTCTTCATCTTATAAAAGAATTCTACGAAGAGCATTTTATGCGATTCTTCCGCTCAACAACCGGAAGCAGTTGGCAGTTTGGACGGAGCAGCGAAGCTGGATGCTCAGTCGTCATATTCTGCCGCTGGTGATTTTGCAAGACTGGGCTGAAAAAGATTCAGATGCCTTTCATCGTTTTCTCTGGTCGCGACATCTTGGTTATGCAAAATTCTACGAAGAGATCAATACTTTTGGAACCGAAAAAATCACGCGAACACGCAAAATGCTGTTTGGAGAACTTAAGAAGTGTTTATTGGCTTCCGGAAGACTCGGGGAAGTGAAGAGCGTTTTCGAAGTGGGGTGCTCGGGAGGTTACATGTTGCGATATGTTGAGACAGATCTCTTTCCGAAAGCCACAGTTCTTGAAGGTATCGACATTGATGATTATGCTCTTCAAACGGGAAGGGCGTATCTACGTGCCCATGCATCTAAGATACGCTTAATACGTGCAGATATGGCAGATCTCGACCATGTGATGAATGGAAGCAAGTACGATGTAATTTTGTGCTTGGGAGTGCTAATGTATCTCCGTGAAAAAACTGCTGCGGGTGTGGTGAAGTCAATGCTAAATCATTGCAGCGGACTTGTTGCAATAGCAGATCTAGCACATCCAGTTTTAGATAATGCCACACTCGAGCATTCTCAAGTTAGGAGGCTGGATGGAGCGTTCATTCACAACATTGATGCAATGGTTGGAGATGCAGGGGGAACAATAGTTTATCGAAGGTGGAACGAAACCAAAAAGTTCGATGGTCAGAGGGTGTACTTTGTTTTTTGTAAACCGAAAGGGAAGTCTCAAGGGTGAAAAATAAAAGCTCCGCTACGACTTGCACCGCTGAACAGAGTGCCAGTCACATAACTATTGACTTTTTTCATTTCCTTTTGCGAAGCTTAGTGCCATTTTGACCGTGTTTGTAACACGTACATACTCTGCTTAAATAGTCACAGAAAGGTTGTCATTAGTCACTCTTTGAAACTGGTGTTCCTTTTTTTGTCCAAAAATATGTTGTTAGAAAAGCAGCAACTAACCTTTAGCGAGAGCGGCCATTTTATAGACAATAGCATTCTTTGGAGGATTCTGACAATGGAAAAACGAGATGGAAATCCAAGACGGAAAGATTTTACTGATACGACACAAAGGAGTTTTGAGCAGATTAAGTCAGTGCAGAAGACTGGGGTTGAACGGGGGAAACAGAAACGGGTCGTCGAAAAAGAATGTATAGAATGCTGGGGAATATTCTAAGTTTAATGCATCTAGATCCACAATTCCTATTGAACGTTGCAGAAACAATGACGGGCGGCCAACCAATTTTATTAGATTATCCTGTTAAACCGACCCCTCGATATGGATACGGGAAACCTCCGCATCCCAAACTTTATAACATAATTAACAGAAATAGGAATGCTTACAAAGATACGTTGAAAAGTTTCTTGGGATTTAGAGAGGATTTTCTCAAGATTCCAGTGAAAAATGCAAATGATTCAACGCAGCCATTCTGGATCAACAGTTGGCTGCCAGGATTGGACTCAGTGGCTCTTTATTCACTTCTTTGCTTAAATAATCCAAAAAGATTCGTAGAAATTGGCTCAGGTAATTCCACAAAATTCGCAAGGAGAGCTATATTTGACCACGGTTTACGAACCAAGATAACTTCTATCGATCCACATCCTCGGGCTCAAATTGATTTAATTTGCGATACTGTAATTCGTCAACCTCTTGAGGATACAGATTTAACTTTATTTGACGAATTGCAAAATGGTGATTTTCTCTATATTGATGGCTCACACCGTTGCTTTCCGAACTCAGACGTCACCGTCGTTTTCTTGGACGTTTTACCGCTGTTAAAAAAAGGTGTATTTGTAGAATTTCACGATATTTCATTACCTTATGATTATTCTCCAATGTTAGCAGAACGATACTATTCTGAACAATATTTGCTCGCAGTTTATATCTTAGCAGAAAACAACAAATTAAAGATAGTTTTGCCCAACTCTTTCATTAGCAAGGATACAGAACTTTATAACGTACTGAATCCTCTTTGGGATGAACCAAAGATGGTTGAGGTTGGAAGGCATGGAGGTTCCTTTTGGATTCAGATAAATTAATTACCTCAAGTTCCTTATCTGCAAAGGAAGCACACTCAACTATCTCCATGCTCAGAACCGATGTTATCTTTGGATGATGACTTAAGATAGATAAATAGAAGCTCGGTTAATTCAAACATAATGTGGACCATCATTCAACGCTTTTTGAATTAGCTACTTGTTTTCAGGTTTTACCGTGCTTGCCTTTTATGTGCCCCTATGCGAAAGCGGATCTTTCCTGTGTTTTTCAATGAATTCCGATGTTGATTCAATTACCCGAGCGGGATTTCCAGCCGCGACGGTGTTATCAGGTATATCATGAGTTATTACGCTTCCAGCGCCCACGATAACGTCGGCTCCAATATTTACACCCGGAAGAATTATTGATCCAGCTCCAACAAATGTTCTGCAACCAATCGTTACCTTATCGATTTTGACATAGCCAAGGTACGGTTTTGAGCTTGCGTCATGTGCTAAAATTATTACGTTGGCGGAAAAAGTGCAATCATCGCCTATGGAAATCAACCATGGGTAGTCGTTGTCTATAATTACAGTAGTATGAATGTAAACACGCTTTCCAAGTTTTAAACCTCTACGCGTCAACCTTTTTAGACTACGTTCATGACTGATGCGTGGGAAAAAAATTAAGTATAAAATGTCAGAAATGCGCATTAGCTCAAGTCTCCATTTATTCTATATTATTTCTCTAAAAAAGAAATTAAAAGTTGTCGATCCTGATGGTTCGCAAAAAACCTTTTGAGAGATAGTAAATATTATTGGATACGGAAAATCATCGAGTTTCTCTTTTTTTGATATTTAAGAATTGACCTCTGGAACTTCGGTGCAAATTAGGGCGTTTCTTTCTTCGTTAAAGTTGGAACACCCTCATCAATTTTTCAAGGATATTCAGCAGGAAGTTGAAGAAGCCGCTGAAGGGCCCAAGTTCAGCTAGCATGTCACGCAGGTTGTTTAGGTCGGTTCTGTCTATGGCTCTGGTAGACAAAATAGTTGAGAGCAGTACGAACGTGAAAATAATTATCCCGACAATCAATTTTAGCAAACTGCCGAATGGCATTAGGGACACTAGCACGTAGGTTACGACGGCAGCTATTCCCGCTGATAGAATTATCTTAGCCGAAGAAGCCAAATCTACTGTTACGCCGTAGTTTTTCTTCAGCCAACGTAAACTGATAATTATACTTGGCAATCCATCGACAAAAATCACTGTGATATAGCCTAAGACACCGAATTGCGAGATGAGAACCAAACCAAGAGGTAAACCTATGGCTGTCGTGAGCAATGCAAGTTTTAGCATAAACTTGTTGTGCCCCTGGCTACTGATGAGGTTGGGACTACTAATGCTTCCGATGGCAGTGTACAAGTAGGTAATGGACATAAACGAAAGAAACAACGGTGCCTCAATGTACTTATCTCCGAATAACGTGAAGACCGCCTGTTGAGATAGGGCTGCCACCAAGAATGCCGCAGAAATCACGAAGAGCGTCGCATATTTTACTGAAAACTGGTACACGCTTTTTAACGTTTCCCGGTCTTTTTGGGCGTCAAGTTTTGAGAAAGCAGGAAACATCACCATTGAAATCGGAGTCGCGAAGAAAGTTATTAGCACAAGAAAGCTGTAGGCCACAGAAAAATTGCCCATTGCTGAATTTGAGACGAATATAGCTAGTACAAAGTAGTAAAATTGGAGAAGCGCGCTATTTAGGATAGTGCTTATTGAAAGAGGCAATCCGTATTTGAACATAGTTCGAATATTCTTCATAATTTCCAATCTATAACCTACTGGCTTCATCAGGTCTCTGTACACTATCCACATGATCATTACGCAGGTCACTCCAGAAAGCACCGAGGTTATTGCGTAGCCAGTAACAGCTCCGAATGCGCCCAAACCTAGGATTACTAAGGCGGGAACCAAGATGCTTTTGAATATGGATTGGATTAAGTACGTGATACTGTTTAACTCCATTCTTTCGACGCCTGTGAAAACAGCTTGGGCGGCACTGATAATGGCTCCCGTCAGGATTATGGAGGACGCTACTTGGATTAAAGATGTCATCTGTGGTCGGTCAAAAACGGTGGTGGCTAGAAAGCCTGACAGCAGAAAAGAAATTATGGTAAGCGATAAGCCTAACACCGTTTTAAAAACTAAACCAGCGACGAAAATGCTATTCATTTCGGCAGTTTTGTTTTCTGATTTGTATTGGGCCGTGAACTTAATCATCGCGGTGGCGACACCCCAGTCACTAAACAATCCGATGAGGTTTGGAGCGGTCAAAGCGATTGAGTACAAGCCAAATTCGGAAGGAGCTAACAGCCTCGCAACCAAAATTGTGCCAACTGCCGAAATGACTGTGGAAGCGACCAACCCCCATAGGAGATGAAAGCTTCCTTTAGCCGAAACTTTAGCCATATCCGCAGCTTTGCTCATTCCCTTTTTCACCCACTTTACTTGGAAAATATTGAGTTAGCTTGATGTCAATTGAAAAGATGCTTATTACTTTTGTTTATCATCAGTACAGAACCAAATAGTGCCGCTTTCCTCGAAAACAAAAATTAAGAGAAGCGCGAGCTAACCTGTTATTAATTATTGGCCCCAGAATTTTAAAATGGTACCTGATAAAGGAGTAAGTTGTGTCGGGTTTAAATCGCGATCTAACTTTACTTTTTCTTTCCCTGCCCCGCAATATATTTTTCCGTCCGCCATCCTTAATTTGTAGTTGTTGATTACTTACTAAACATATAGATCTAAGCTAAACATTAGTTGCCAGTCAGCATAGGCATGATTCCAATCCCTGTTAACAAATTAAAGACTGAATATCATTTATGAAGGAAACCTGCTTTTGCCAAAAATTATTCTTCAATTTTCTGAAATCCAATTTTATTTCTTTACTATTATTAAGCGTGCGGTAAACAGTTTCGGTTAGTCTCTCTGAGTCAACATTTCTCACGTTTATTAACTTGTCACTTTGTCCAATTAATTTCATGAAACTGGAATTTTTCAAATCGTAAGCTATGTTTATTACTGGAATACAGTTTCCAAAAGCAAATATTGCGGAATGTAGCTGCATACCGATAACTAAATCCAGATTGCTATAAATCCAGTTTAGTTCGTGTGCAGAGTAGTTGGCAACTTGAATTGGAAGTTTTTTACTTAGTTCATTGATAACAATTGTTTCGTTTGGCGTATGTTGGAGGTAAACTATTTGCGCGTCAAGATTATCGATTAGAAATTTGCACGTTTTTTGACATTCATTGATAACTCTATCCAGATATTCTGCTTGTAATTCCCAATCGTGACAAGCGATGTTTAAACCAATTTTCACTTTGCCCTTTTCGAAACATACCCCAGAAGGTTTTTTTTTCTCCAAGAACATAGCAGGATCTCCGATCACTTGAACATTTGTAATGTTCAATCTTCTTAAGAATTCATACGTTTCCAGATCTCTAACGGAAGAAAGTTTTGCACGCTTGTTCAAAGCAATAATGCTTTTCAAGTGAGCCCTCGGGAGCATTTTTAGTCCAAAATTTCCGACATGCCCTAAGCCATACAAGATTATTGGAGTATCAATAGAATTAAGAAGTTTATGATTCATTGGAAAAAACCACCAATTGTACAACCCTCCGCCGCCAATGACGCAAAGATCATATTGATTAATTATTCTTGCCAGTTTAGAATCCCCAATAACTTTTGATGTGAAGCCTGAAAGACCAAACTCAATTAGGGATTTGAACATGCCGGGTCGGATTTGCGACCTAAGGTCGGACACATCCATAGATGTGTACCTTGAAATTTCTAGATAACGACTCAAGAGTTCCTTTACTGAATAAGTTACTGCGGCGTCGCCGACATTGTATTTCGTAGTTGGGTGGAAATGAATTACGTTAGTAATTTTAGGTAGCACTCCTGTTGGGTCGCTGTCGGGATCGTTTAGAAATAATCACTTCTAAAATCGTCAATTATGCTACTTACGTTTATGGGATAAATTAATGTTTTTCTTGATGACTTCAAGAAACTGGATTAGTGACAAACCTGAATTGCCTAATGTAAAATTAAGACTTTTTGAAGCAATTGCGATACTAGGGCTAAATGAGTAACCCACATTGTTCGCATATTCTCTAATTTCTTTCATAAAGGGGTTTTTTTCGTTCCCTAACGCTCCTATCAGATATCTATTTTTCACCTTTTCCCACTTTTCCAAGTTGAAGACTTGTCCGAAATACTCCAGAAGCCCAAGTACCTCGAGGGTCAATAATGTTCTACAACATTTCACGCAAGTCGAGCAGTTCTTGCCATCTGGAGTAGGCGAAACACATACGTTTAACCAACGATTTGCTCCAGTCAGCTTGGCCAATCTTCTTGTTTTTTCTACGCGTGAATATTGACATCCTGTGGAAATACATTCAAGCGTCTCCGTGGATAATAGATGAACTGCTATGGGATCGGTTATTGCGATATCGTGATGGGGTTCGATAATGCAGTCCTTGTATTGATAACTTGATGAGTAGTAATACTTTGCGAAGAGTTTTTGCAACAAAAGTATCGTGGAAACGTTTCTGGGAACATGTGTGTTCCAAAAATTCCATTTGAGAATTTCGCTGATATTTGAATCTATCTTTATGAATTCTATTCCAATTTCGCGAGGATACCCTTTCAAGAGGTCATAACGTGCATTAAAAAGTTCTCTACTTCTTTCAGAATCCCACTCACCATGAGAGCCCACATTGTTAAAAACGAAATGCGTTATTTTGTAGGCTGGTGTTGTAGCATTAAAATAGTGGTCATAAATAGTGCAAAATGAATCTACGCCTGCTGAGAATCCTGTTACTACAGCGCCTTCGCATTCTGCTGTTTTCCCATCATCTAAGCACTGTGGATTGATTCTAACTTTTTTCAGTTCTGGTATTACAAGCTGAATTATGTTCATGTAGCTATTAGTTAGATTAAAATAGAGTTTCTCAGATACAGCTCCTTTAACTTCTATGTCTTCGCCCAGCCTCATTGCCAACATTAATACTCCGACTAAAAAACCATCAAGCTTCTCCGTTGTCAAATATTTGCTGAACTCTTTGGGAATTGAATACCATAGATACTTTTTCTCGTTAGAGAACTCAATCAGCGATTGAACTTTGACTTTATCATCTGACGCGCTAATTTCTATGGGGTTTATGATCAACTTGTGATTCCCAGACTACCATAATGATGTTACCAATAAAATATAAAAAATATGAATCGGTGATACATCACGTTAAATTTTGCCGTTCGCAACCATTCTTCTTTCAACAAATGTAGAATTTTCTCCTGCATTGTGAGTTAGAACAGCCCAGAGTTTGTATAGCGTGCGCTTTTCGAATTCACATATTTTCTAGCCTGAAAAACTCGTTATTTAAACGGTAAATTTGCCACATTCAGTGCCTACATCGAGAACTCTATCACCCTATTCAATTTCGAGAAAGAAAAAGCGTTCGCTTACGATAGTAGTATAACTACGGACAAAGCTATCCGAACAACTATTAATGGCATATTTCCAGCCTATTGTTTTTGTGAGAAAATTCGCCGGAAAAGTTGCCAAGGTAATGGTAGTGTTTTCTGAAGCCCGAGCGACATTCATTAAAACGTTTGAAATGAAAGAGGAAAACGCTGCTTTCATAAAGGCAAGATCGCCCATCTTACTGATTGCAGGCATTTTCTTTCTGATCTGTTCCATCTCGTACATTTACTAGTTGGGTTGACATAAGTAATAAAGCCAGTCATCTTTTTCATGTTGAAGCGTACATGATTCCGGATTTGCGATTTCTCTTCCATCCAAACCGTAGACTCTGATATTTCCAAAGCCATTATCCAATAACTGTTTTAGTTGTTCAGTTGGAGTGAGCCAGTAAATTCGGTGGAGTCTACGATTAGCGCGCTCGCTCGCATGAAAGATCATCATGTGCTGTAGCTCGCTTGAGGGATTTCTGAGATCTCTCCACGTTTTCATATTTAGGAGACGTGTCTGCAAGAGCGAATAAGAACGCAATACTAATAAAGCTGGATTCTTGGGAAACTTAATTGATCGTATGCGGCCGCTATAGGAGTTTAGGTTGTGAGCTGAGAAGCAGAAGTACCCACCTTTCTTAATGACTCGGCGTATTTCATGCAGGATTCTTAACCTTTCTCGGTGGTCTACCGAGTCAATGCCATTAAAGCTGAAAAGTACAAAGTCAAAGTAGTCTTCTTCAAAATCACTGAGGTTTCTTGCGTCTGCAACTTTAAAAGTGTACTGAGGGAATTTTCGGCGACTTGCGTTAATCATGTTCTGCGAGTAGTCGACCCCAACGTATTCCCCCACTAAGCACGCGAAGTAAGTTGTAGTGCGAGCTGCTCCCACTCCTATATCTAGCATTTTCATAAAAGGCAATTTGTTTTTTAATTCGTCCAGTATTGCTTGTTCAGGTTTTTGTAACTCGCACTGCAAATTGTAATCATTCACTAATTCTTCGCACTCATAGGTAGTTTTAACATCGCCAGAAGTTATGACATGGTGAACTAAGATTAGCTGGAAAACTTGGCTTTGGGATCGTAGAAAAGTCTTAACATTCAAGGGTTTTCATCCCGCCTGAATTTAGTTGAGTTTAGCAAATTTAAGGCTTGCCCGCTGGCTAACTTACAAAACAGAGTGGAAAAAAGCTTATACATAATATTATTCCTAGATGAACAGAAATTTTGGGCGTCTCAGCAGATTGATTAATTTCATCCTTAATATCCTTGAAAAATTAATGACCGCCCTTCAACTTTGAAAAAAAGAGTTTCTTAATCCTGAATATATCGTTTTTAGGAGATGTTGAAGCAGAGGTTCTTGTGCAATGGTGAAAAGATTAATTCTACTCAAATTTGGATACATATTGGTAGTCAATTTAGCATTTTATCTCGAAAAATCGCATAAAGTGGTCATAAAGAAATTCGGGCTTGTATCCAAACCCTTCCGCCCACACAATACTCATCTTATAACATCGCTCCGCTTCCTTTGAAGATGGGCACAGAGTTTTATTTGTTGTTTTAAGTTCAGGTGTGACTTTCAAGAGATGAGTCTTGCGTAGGACTTTCAAGTGTCTCAGAAGTAAGTCGAACCTGTGAAATATAGATGCGGACTCAGAAGGACTTCTTGAAGGAAGCTGAACGAGAGCCATAGGGTTGAGTTTGAAGTTGTCATTTTGGGGATAGTAGATCATATCCCAATCGAGCTGGTTTACCATTGTGCTCGGATGAATTGTTAGAACAGAATTCTCACGCTTCATGATAAGTCGTTGAAGGTAACCGTGCTGACGAATTCCTCCTTGCCAGTTGGAAACCAAGATTGAAAAGGGGTAAAACGTGATTCCGTGATAGCTGATCGGTTCGATGGAGATGTTTGTTGAGAAATCATGAGTTATTCCAAGAGTTTTCAACGCGTCGAGATGAGGGGGGGTCCAGCAGTACCCGGGTGCCCGATATGCAAATATTTGTTTTTTGGGAAAAAGAGCTCGAAGTGCATAAATTCCACCGGAACCTTCGATTGCTCCTGTTAAAGGGTTGATATGGGATGTCTCCCTAATGAGTGAAGTTTGAAATGCTTCCTCGTAGCTTTCAACGTCAGTGAACTCAAAAAGGGTAGGGTGAACAGAGTGGCTTGAGGAGTGATAGCCAATTTGGTGTTCCCTTAGTAAGTCTACGGTCGCTGGAAAACTTGATAGTTTTTCAGCCATGTTTCCAGTTATGAAGAATAAGCCCGACAGCTCATGCTTTTTCAAGAGCTCCAAGATATTATGCAACCCTGGAACCGAGTTTCTGCTTATGAAGTCTTCCGTATCGAAGGTCAAGAAAAAACTGTGCAAAAGCTTAACACCTTTTGTGACAACAATATTCAGATGCCTAAGTGTGTGGCCTACCTACAATCAAAGACCAACGCCGAGATTGAATTATTACAAAGTCTATTAAAGCAACGGCTAATGATTTGAAGTTAACACCCTCCTGAAGGGGAAGCCCAAATGAAGCAAGAGGATGTTTTTTGGAAACTTGGCACATGAAACATTGTAATAAATACCACTGTAACAATTTTCATGTTTTTCCAGGATTAATTAGTATTTTCGCTTGTGCCTATGCAAGTATTTGCGACAACCCCGGGAACAAATACCGCATAATCCGTCTAGGCTGCCGCCGTTGGACAAGCGACACGAGTAAATTTGGCAAAACCCCTTTCCATAGCAAAAGCCTGATTCGTAACAAATTCAAGGATGCCCATTTTTTCATAAAAGACAAATTCGTCATCAAATCAATTGTCTTAATACTGCCCGAATTGAACAAATCGCGTATAGCCCGATTGAATATATAAATCCCGGGATAAAGTTTTCTATTTTCACTATTGAACGATGTCTTTGCAATATACGCAGTTTCTTTGTATTGAACAACTAAACTGTAAGCTATGACATGACCATTGAGTTCTAAAAACCAAACGCCCCGTTTGAAATCTGGGCAGTTTCTAATAGCTGAATTGGACCCCTCCCAAAGCGACATTAAACCATCATCTGAAGCGTGATGGTGAAGTCGCCAATTCTGCTTCCAGCTTGTTTTCTCAATGTCAATTATTTTTTGAAAGGCATCCTGCTCGTGATCCCTGTTTTCAAATATAAGAACTTGATATTTGCCAGCAGCGCAAAGCTTACGTTCAATATTCTTAAATTCCGCTCTGAAATCTTTGCCCCGCGATTTTTTAAAGTCATCCCAAGCACACGCAACATCGACTACGCGATGATTCAGACGAGCGTCGTTTTTCTTGCGAATAGATATGTGGTTAGTTTTGCATGTTCGCTCTATGATCTGCAGATTTTGGGACTCAGCAGGCACTTCCAAGATAGCAAACCAGCATTTAAGATGACTGAATATGTGATTAAATGAGTTTTTCATGCAAACTTCGCTGTACTTCGTGTCAAAGATGAAGTCTGGCGAATACGGGTAATCGAAAAGCCACTCAACAAATCGGATCCCAAATTTTTTCCTAATCAACAGTGGTGCTATCCCTACGATTTTTCCATCAGTCATGAATATCAAAACGGTTGGAGAAGAGCCTTTAAGCAAAGCTCGTTCCATTCTTTTTTTGATAAATACACTTAACATAAACGGATTATTACTATTCTTGATTATGAAGGAGTCCAACTCTTTGTCGATTTCGGATATTTTTCTTGGATCCGAAATAGCATGAATTGATAATCTCAATTCAATCACTCTCACACCTTTTAAAATTACAACTTCTGACGATAATTGGTCACTATGTGCGAGCTCCCTCGTTTCTAATCTGATTTCGATGTGTCGCACAATCAGGTCCGGCTTATTTGCCTTGTAAAATCCTACAATGGCATTTCTGTTTTTTCGTCTATGCCCACGCTCACCCAATCATTTGTCGGCGTAAAGGCCTTCATTGTCTGTATTTGGCTATTTAAAGCGTAAACGCTAATTCTTCTGCAGGGGCCGTAGCAAGGATCATTCCAAAGGAATGGCCTGGTCAGTCTGGCTACACAAAATGAACTGATTTTCGAAGTTTTTCCCTGTAATATCGAGCCTATTATTTATCAATAAATCATGATCTTTGAAACCTTCTGAGCACTAATCTTGCAAAAGAAATGGCTTTGCTGTTAACTGGAAGAACAAATTTATATTCTGGAACAAATTCTCCACCAAATTTCTGTTTGATTCTATGAATTCGATCCGTTGGATCTGGAGAAGTGCGCCCAAAGTTGACGTATTTGAACCCGTTCTGTGAAGCCCAGTTAATAATCTTCCAGTATACGTAAGGCATAAAAGATCTACCACTTGTATTTGGCGAGTACCCCACATAGCTGTGGCGCGCCTCAGAATTCTTCGTGTCACATAACATTCCAAACCCAGCGATTACATTATTCTCGGAAGTAAGTAATAGAACCCTAAACTGTTCATCCAAATTTGATCGCAGATTTTTGAAGAACCCATAAGAATTCGCGTCATAGCCTTGACGGCACATTGATTCTTGGTATAGATTGAAGAAATCAGCGTAATCGCTTTCACGACTAGCGGAATCTAACGAAAAACCGCACCTTTCAAAGTACCTTATCTCTTTACGCTCGTCTTTCGGCAAAACTTTGTTCCATAAATATTCAGGCGGTTTCTCAGAAAGGTCAAGAATGAAGTCTCCCGCCTCAACTCGATAATTAAACCCTGAATGAACCAAACAATTCACAATAGATTGCTGATGAACTCTAAGCACCATCGAAACCACAGGATTGAGGATTGAGAACTTAACCGACTTTGGTAATGATTCTAAAATCTGGGACATGTTGGTTATCTGACGGCTTATGATCGGACCGGCAATGTGAGGGCCGCTCTCAATGCAAGGAAGCGAATCTAAAACCAGCAAGGTCCTTGGAACGATTTTTACACGCATCTTATCATAAAAGAAGGGACACACGGCATCCAAGTTTCCTTTGCCATCTCGGCAGGCCAAATAGAGCGGTCTTGCACCAGTGCTCTCAAGAACATTTCTCCAAGACCAAAAGTGAAAGAAGCCTCCACCGTTTAGGCTTACAAAATCATCCCATTCTTTTCTGTCTTGTGTCTCAGACCAGCAAACCTTGTTCATTTTTCAAATTACCTTTAGGGCGCTTTTATTATTTTATCGTTGCAATTTAGTAGTCTATGTCTGAAAATAAACTCGGCACCTAATATATTCAATTTCCTGAAAGCTAAACCTCCTCGAAGTTCAAGCCACAATTATGGTTACGCTTTAGTTTGGCAGCTTTTCTCTTGATAGTACAGCTTTAACTCTTCTATATTCCCGATTTGAGCTTGTGGAGCAAAATAACCTATTTTATTAATTACTATGAGGTCTTCCTCTAGTTCACGAAGCATCGCTAATTCTTCGCCAAGGTGGATTATATTCTCATACATCGCAAAAAAGAGTGGATCAACATCATCGAACAAAGAAAGAACGTCTAGATACCTTGCATGTTCTTTCAACTTTGCAGGAGAAACCAATACGTATGGCTCCGAAGGTGGCTCATCGAATTTTGCGAAACCAAAATCTATAGCGACCAAACCGTGACTCGTAAGTATAAAATTAACATCAGCGATGTCTCCATGTCGACATACTGCTGGAATTTTCGCTTTTGGTTTGGATTTATCGAGAACATAAAGTGCATCGGTGAGATCAATGAATCCATGTGCAAAATTAGCTATTCTCTCCGCTCTATGAATGAGTTCTTGAGGTTCGATTGTTCCGCTTTTCGTCTGGGAATAGAATGATCCCAAAAAGGCAAGTATGTTACTCAGTGTGTTGCCACTAGTCAGCGAAGAATGCCCAGTCACCGAGTTTTCGATGAAATTTTCGATGAGGTACGCCCTTCCTTCACAATCTCCAAAAAGCACGACCTCTGGGATATTCTCGACTTTAATATCTCGAAGTTTGAGTAATATCTCTGTTTCACGCAGTATCCTTCCAGAATCATGACATGTGCGGGCCATCTTAACGAAAAACTTACGCCTCCCATCTCGACACTGAAGGGTCACAAATGCATGTTCTGACTCAAGGCTCGGGGATTCACTTAGAATAGTACGGCAGTGCGCGACGGTACAGCCAGTGTGTTTGATCAGTTCTTTTATGACTTCTTCAATCAATGCCATTTACCTCTTGACTTTTATGTAAAAAGAATTCGCTAAAGTTGCAAGAAGGCTTCTTGGAAGAACTTTCGCAAATCGGTACGGCGCGACTTCTTTCACGGAGTCCATGTCGCAGATAAAATTCGGAAATCTGTAATCAGGAAGAGCAGCGTAAAAGGTTACGTCCTTAAAGCCTGCCTCTTGTAGAAGCCGCTTATAACCGCGCAGGCTATACGTGCATGGCCGGTAAGATCCGTTATTCTTTGGTTTCGTGGAAAAACTTCCAAATCGGTGTGGGGCGAGATTGGTGAACCTTAGACCGGTATAATAGTCAGGAGCACCTAAAAAGTTTCTATATCCTAGTCTGTTTTCCACCCCTATCAGCAATCGGCCACCAGGTCGAAGGATGTCGTGAATGCGTTTGAGCGCGAGAACTTGTGCAGCTTTGGGAGTAGTCTTGACGGAACCCCAAAGCCATTCCAGCAAACCTATCATAATTACTACATCGAAGAAGTTGTTCTCAAAAGGGGGATTAGTAATATCCCCCTGCATAATGTGCATATTGTCCAAGTGCTCTTGTTTCTTGATCTGATCGGCAAATAATAACATCTCAATGCTCTTGTCAAAGGCATACACTTTTGTGCTGGGAAAGCCTTTTGCCATCTGGGCCGAAATGGTCCCACATCCTGCGCCCGCATCTAGAATTCTATCAGCCTTATTGATTTCCAAAATTGACAAAAAAAAGGCCCGCTTAGGGCTTGTAACATATTTGGCTACCCTGGATTCAACTCCCTCGAGAATTGCCATTTTCCAGCCAATGGTGCTGGCGAGATTCGGCAAACTAAGCATCGTTTCGTGACTCAGGTGGGGATAAAAATATGAAGACTCATCGAAAACTGGAATTCCCCTCACAATCTTTTTTGGAAAGGCCTTTATTCCCTCAACTTGACTAATGTCACTATTGTCAAAATCCGTGTGGATCCCTTGCCTTAGCCATGTAATCATACCTTATGCTTTCTTTATCCCTTACTTTCTCAACCTCGCGTATAACAAATCTTCGAATGTTCGTTCAGTGGGTTTGGGAGGAACCATAAACAGCATCACCTATCATCAGATGAAAAATATTCCTTTTTCCTATTCATGAACACTTCGGTTTAAGTTAACCAGGCTTTCGTCGCGAAAACAAGTCTATATCATCGATTTGTAAATATTAGCTATGATCGGCGCAACGTTACGAATATCGTGTTTTTCTGAGGCCAGGATACCATTTGCTGCAATCTTTGTCCGCAGAGGTTTGTTTTTGATTAAACCTATTATTTCAGAAGCTAATTGATCAGCATCGCCAGGTGGGACAAGAAAACCATTTTTTCCATTAGAAACAAGTTCTTTCATTATTCCAAATTCTGGAGCAACGACTACGAGGCCAGCTGCCCAAGCCTCAAGTGTAGCTATGTAGCTACCCCTTGTTCCAATAAAGATATCACTATCCCACAAAAACTTTCTCACATCTAACTTCATGCCAACCATAGTGACCGAGCCCTCAAGATTCAAACTCCGAACTAAACCAGTAGCTTGTTCGAAAAGTGGCCCGTATCCCACAATTTTGAAAGTTGCATCAGGTACCTCCTTTCTAACTTTGGCAAAGGCTTTAATTGGAGTCATTGGGTCCTTGGGTTTACTGAACCTGGTAGTCATCACTATCCTGGTTCCGGGACCATTTTCATTTGAGATTGGACGTTTGAATAATCTCGTGTCAATAAAATTGGGTATCAACCAACTTTTTTTGCCCAGCCCCAGTTCCCGCAGTACGTTTAAAGTCTCGTTAGAAAACGTAGTAATAGCATAAGCTCGCCTAAGCACATTGAGCGTTGCTGAAGCCCTCAGGGGCATCGAAAACGGATCTGTAGGATTTACTGAATCCCCATGAAGGGTTACTATAAATGGACGATGGAAATGTTGGCTCAGGAGGAGCCCAATGGTCGGATAGAGTGGCTGCCAAAATCCATGCACGTGAAAAATGTCAACTTTATCGATCCCTCTTATGCTGGCTGCTTGCCGATAAAGGTTCGCAGTCAAAATGTTATCCAAAGGTTCCCAAGTTCTGTGGAAAAGCTTGTAAGATGCCCCCCTTAGAAAACTGGAGAGGCTAGGTCGCAGTCGATGGACCTCTAAACTGTTAATTCTTTGACACCTAGGCGTTCGAAGCGCACGCGAAAAAGGGACATAAGCGGCTTTGTCTGTGATCATAAGAAAACGCATGTTCTGATGCCGGGACAGAAAATCTGAAAAGCCCAATATATAACGCTCCACCCCTCCAAACTCTATGGGATAGAAGTTCGGCCAAATGTGGCAAACGTTCATGGCAAAACTCACCTTTCAATTCCTTCTTAGATAAGCCGCAAGTCTGCTCCGAATACAGGTCTTTCTCCCATCATATCCTAATTTGCACATTTGCTCAAAAGTTCGGCTTCAAACCTTAAATTCTCCAAATCACCCGCACACGAGAGCAATTACTTCCAAATGTATCGTACATAAATAGGAACTCGTCAACCCTTGGAGCGCGTGTACTATAATGAGAATTGTCGGAACAATTCACTTCGGCAGATTTTCACGCATCATAAATCAGGATTCTACGTATTTTACAATTTCAAAGGCTTCGGCTGCTTCAACGCCGACTTGGCTCCCTCTGAAAGAAGCCAGATTAACAGTTGATTCGTATGCCAAATATCTTTTCTCCTTTTGAGAAATGTGACACCGCAACGCTTCCCACTTCTTATCAACGCAGCCCGTTATGTTTACAAAATAGGTTGGCAAGAAAGCGGCCGGTCTTACCCTAGGGGTTTCAAAAGCGAGAACCTTTGGAATGTTCCTAAACGATGCCATGGCAAGCCAGCCTACCCTCCGATGATCTTGATGAGTATCATTAACCGAATGAGTTAACACAATATCAGGTTGATACTTGAGGGCATACTGTTCTAAGCAATTTACTGTTTCAAATGAATCTGGAATCTCGGTGTCTGGAAAATTCTCAAAATGGATTTCCTTCACTCCCAAAACGTGCATGGCTTCTGTGCTTTCCCTCATCCTCACGTTGGTGTCAGTCGTTTTTCCGCCCCTTGTCATATACAAAGCGATCACTTGTGTTCCTGCTTGCACAGCTTTGTACAGCGTCCCGCCTGATCCTAATTCAATATCGTCAGGATGCGCTCCAACAGCCAACAAAACCTTGGAAGCAAATACCATTTCGATCACCAGTCAAATTCAAGTCAAAGACTAATCGAAATTGCACACACGCTATAATAACCTTTATTCTCGCTATAGCCTGCTGAGAACGCCTAAAGCATAGGCGATGCAAACGAAACGAAAATGAACTGACGCATCTGCGAGGCAACATTTTCAGTTTCTTCAATCGAAATTTCTATGCAATTAGGCGTTACAAAATTACAGACAACTTTGAATAAATAGAAATTTTAGCGTCAATGGCGAAAGCTTAACTTTTCAGGCAGGTTCGGCGTTCGTTTTTCTGCATTTAACGAGAACCATAAGTGAAGAGGCACCGAAAAGAAGAGTGCTTATTTTAGGAGAAAGCTTGAATATGCGAACCACAAGTAAATCTCGGATTCGGTTTTTAAAGTCGAAAGGCCAAGGTTTCGGGTCAGTAAAGTAATAATCCACTGGGTCGCCACATCTTTTCTTGATTTGCTTCAGGGCAGAAGAATAGGTGTAGATGTGGAGGTGCCCTACACTTGCAATTCTCCGTCGCCGCAATGCGCCGTGAGATATTATGTTCCAAAGAAACTCGACAACATTCTTCTCAAGAGGGATATTGAAAACTGCGAACTTTCCGATACGTCCGACTTCATTCAAGGCTTTGTCCGAGTCCTGAACATGCTCAACAACATCAACCATCAAGACTAAGTCAAAAAATTTGGTATCTAACCCATTTTCGCAAAGGTCTACATTATAAAATGCTTGAATGTCAGGATTGGTTTGTTTTTGACGCGCTAGCATTAGCGGACTCAAATCTAATACGTACTTTGTAACACTCACGCGGTAATCTTTTCTAAGCTTTTCGCTTATGACTTTCAGAATAATTCCAGCACCACCACCAACATCTAAGACTCTTACGCTTTGAGAAATGTTAAGCTTGACGAAGAGAGCAACAAGAGGCATAATCCACCGTATTTTCCATGGGGAATCTTCTTCATGCAAAGAAGGATTCCGTCTAGCATATTCGTCGGTATAGTAGAACTTAACAGCTGATGACATGCTTTATCCTGCTTCAAAACTACATTTTTGAGGAAAGCAAACGCGAACTTGAGGATTGAAATAATTTACAGCCGCAAACTCTGCCTAAATTCGAATTTTATCATACAGCTTCTGTTATACCTT
Source organism: Bathyarchaeia archaeon (assembly GCA_049515895.1). Classification (GTDB taxonomy): domain Archaea; phylum Thermoproteota; class Bathyarchaeia; order Bathyarchaeales; family Bathycorpusculaceae; genus Bathycorpusculum. Next base: position 24,947 of record JBEKTQ010000016.1, read on the forward strand.
TTTGTCGCTTATTGAATGTAGGGTCAAGTTACCCAAAGTGTAAAGCCTTGCAAAATGGCAAAGAAGGATCCGTTTCCAATTCGTCGGATGCTTATCTTGGTTCCTTCTCAAAAAACAGCATTGAAAGGTCCCTGGAATATTCCCTTGGAGGTCGAGCTTGTTTGAATCCTGACCTGACAAACTTGTCTACGATTGCGTTCCGAATTTGTAAACTATGAGTTTCGATTATGTAAAACTCTATCTTTCTAAGTATCGATTCTGGCAGTTTTAATAGACTGATTTCAGCACCTTCGCAATCGAACTTGCCTATGTCAGCTCCACTTGACTCTATTACCCGCGCAGCGCTTCTTATCTTCACTTCAAGCTGTTTCCCTCCCTTATTCTGTGCCAAACCGAAGCTAACGCCCGCTGAGTCATATCTTATTGTCGCGATACCATCTTTTTCTCCTATGCCTTCAGTGTGTATTTCTGCGTTAATATTGTTCCGAATCATATTCTTCTGTACGAGTTCCTGATGCTCTAAAACTGGTTCATAAATGATAATTTTCTTGGCACCTTGACTCCAAAAGAAAACGGCGGTTTCACCGCAGAAGGCGCCTACGTCTAAGACGATCTTGCCATCAAAATTCCAACCATACGTTCCATTCACGCATTCAAAGAAAAACAACGATAGCGACTCATAAGGACCCACAATCTCAAACTGCTTGAACTTTACGGTGAACAACTTATTATTTAATTTTTGCACAAAGCAATCGAGATCTATTTTGCGGAAGTGGTAAGTCATGACATCAGTTTGCTCAACTATCCAATCATCAGAATAAAGGGACAAAGCTAATTCAAAAAGAGCAGGAGCAGCTACCAGAGAAGAGGCTTGGAAAGTGAAACCCGCGTTTTCATTTTGAAGGAAATAGCCCCTCCGGTTTTTGATGATATTAAAAGACTCTTTACTAAGACAGTCCAGCGAGTTAATTACACTCAAATATTCAGAATATTCCAATTCCTCCTCTATTCCATTTCTGAAATGCCCAATTCTTTTCTCATAAAGAACTCTTAAGGAGAGAATAATCCAGAAGTTTCTAGTAGTCTTTATTGCTTTTCTTAGAATCGTTATTTGGTTCAAGATGTGTTCCTTCCAATCTTGAGAATGAGGGGACAAGACTAATTCAAAAAGAGTCTTGATCGTTTTTCTTTGATCCGTTTTTTGGTCCATCATGTATTCCTGCAGAAAAGTTCTTGGCAACCGTTAAGACAATAACATTTGGGTGAACAACCTAAAAACATTTGTTTCGAATCAAGAAGAACTGGTTTTACAAATGCCTTCAGATTCGCCAAACTGTTGACTACAGAAAATATTGTAATGCAGGGGCAAGCCGAAAGGAATTTACTCTTGAACAGGATTTATTTGTTATTTTTGTGTTAATTCTCTTAACTAGTTTGACGGGTTCGTGTTCGTTGGAAAATTAAAAAAAATGGCTAAGGCAGATAACTAAAAGGCGATTCAAACGGAAATCCAACTTATGGCAACTGAATTGAAGAACGTATTCGAGGTAGATTGGCCCGCAGGCTACATTGAGGCAGATTAGTTTCTAAAAGCCACAATTCTGGAAGGCGTTGACATCGATGACTACACTCTTGAAAAAAAAGGAGAGCAGACCTCCATGCACACGCGTCTAAGATACGTTTGATCCATGCGGACATGACAAGCCGTGACCGTATCATGAATGAAAGAAGCTAAGGCGTAAGCATGTGAAGGAGTATTGATGTGTCTTCATAAACAAGCTGTAGGAACACGCGTTCATTAACTCGCAGTCTCCTGAAGCCGCACAATTCGATGGATCTCTAACAATAATATCTTGGAGTTTTTTAAATATCCTTCGTGGTCGTTTCATGCTCGGTCACAGGTAATAATGCCTTAATTGATTTTGTAACTAGATCTAATTGTTTTTCAGCCAACGATAAGGCTTGTTCTCGGTTTTCAATTCCCATCACCATAATCTTTTCTTGACCAAATCTTAATAGTTGCTCCACCTTAGCCGCTAAATCATTATTATCAAGATAAGTGTATTCATTAGGAAGCAGGTCTCCTCGACAACCAAAAATGTCGGAGAAAACTACAAGACCAGCCATCGCATAGTCGTACTTTCTTTCATTGGACCCTCCTCTATGAATGCCAATGTTTATACCAATCCAAGATTTACTGAGAATTTTCGCATATTCCAACTTGTTGGGAACGTATTCATAATGTTCCAAATCGATGTTTCCAGGAACTTGTTGGGGTTTCATGCCGATTACGTAAACCTTAATTCTTTTGTCAAGTTTTGATAAAGCTTTGAAAATTGCGTCAAAATTTATGGCACCTTTTATCCCCCATCGATTTCGAAAGACTATGACTACACTTGGGTTTTTGTCTTTGACGCATGGCTCAAATTCCAGGATTGGGTAAACATTAGGATAAAAGATAACTTTCTTAGCTCCCATTTCCAGGTATCTGAGTCGATCCCTTTCGCTGCAAGCTATGATCAAGTCTGCGATTTGAAGAATCTTTTGTTCTAGTTTGTACATTAATCTTCTTGATATGAGGTTACTTCCAAAGTCATAGTTCTCACTGGCAACATCTTGCGAAACGTAGATAACAATTCCCATTTGTTTGAGCAATTTCAGGTTCAAGGTTTCTATGCTCATAAATTCGTCTATTAGGAAGATTTTTGGCGACTTTTCATTTCTCAAGAAAGCTGTTATATTATCAGATCGAGCAGTCGCAGCAAAATATTGACTTAAGGTTTTAGAAAGTACAGAGACGAACCCGTCGCTACCAAGCGTGTATTCTATTTCCTTTTTAAACAGGCGCCTTGAAATTTCCTCATGCAAATCTTTAGGGCTTCTCAACATCTTAAGAAAGTAACTAAATAAAACTCCAGAAGCAGAAGTAGCCAATTCTGCCTTGTTAGGGCTCCATTTTTCCCTAAACAATTCCCGTTCATTTCTCACAACGTAAAAAATGTTGATGTTTGAGCTAGCTTTAAAAATCTGGGCAACGAACCTTGCCTTCAGCGAATTCTCCGCCCATCTATCTCGAATAATGACCAACAAGTTGTAAAGCACGTACTTTTTTAATTTTAGGTAATGTTACGGGAAAATATTAGGTTTAGAACAGAATTGTTGATACCGCGAATTTACAATTTTTTGGTTTTCGGAACATGAACCCAAATTTACCAATCTTAACAAGCTTTGTTAAATTGAGTTTGCAAAACTTTCATTAAAGTTGACAATCAACGCGAATGGGTTTTTCAAAAAGCTATAAAATAGATCAAGCACTAGGTGGGTTTCAAAATTTGGGGAGAGAGAAAAAAATAAAAACAAATAACATAGGGAAAACACTCCCTTCAATAAACCTCAGAAAGCTCGCAAAACCAGCTGCACTATTCATCATTGCACTATTTATTCTCAGCATGCTGTCAGTTTTCGCTATAAACGCGGTTAGAGCAACAACACCAACTTTGTCTACTTTCGGGAGGACCGACACAGGAAACTTTCAAAATCTAATGAGCGCAAATAAGAAGGGAGCTTCATCATTTGTTGCAGTAAACACTGGTGTTTTGTCTAAAATCAGTGCATACGTGAAATACGCCGATACCCCAGGAAATATGTGCGCAGCCCTATACGCTGACAATGCAGGATCACCTAGCACCTTAATCGCAGTGTCAAGTGAGATATCGCTACCGTCAACTTTCTCTTGGGTAGACTTTCCGTTTCCATCGACTCCACCAGTAACTTCAGGAACAACTTACTGGCTTGCCCTCTTACGCCAGACAACGGCCTACATTATGGCTGACAACACTGTAAGCAACAACCAATGGAACGTGAACCAATACGCAAATGGATTTTCAACCACATTTGGTCCGACCTACACCAACCCCGTTGAACTTTGTATTTATGGAACTATTCAAGTGTCATCTCCGTCATTGACACCAGACCCCACTGCTACTCCGACCTCAACACCACCGCCAACGCCAACTCCAACTCCGACAGCAACCACAACGCCCAAACCGACCCCGACCCCAATACCAACACCTAAACCTACTGCAACGCCCACGCCAAAACCCACTCCTGCGCCAACACCAACCACAACGCCCAAACCGACCCCGACCCCATACTCCCAAGTCAACGCCAACTCCGACACCAACCCCCAAGCCTACCGCTACCCCAACTCCTAAGCCAACGCCAACCCTTACTCCCAAACCAACAACGGCTCCCAATGGAAACAATTTAGCGGTTGTTCCTGGTTTCTGGAGTTATTCAGGGCAGGTGACGGCTCAGGGATGGGGGGAGGCTCATTCTGTGGGCAGCCCAACTGAATCACAGTATTTTGCTTATCCTGTCACGCAGGGCGGTCAACAGAATTGCATTGAAATGGACCATAATCCGGTTTGCACTGCTTATGAGCCTGATGAAAGCGAATTAGACGGGACATTTGTAAACATTCAGCCAGGCAACCATGTCGTTTTCACAGTTTGGCTTTGGACTGGAGCAGCTACGACAACGGAAACTAATTCAAGATCGGGGGCTGTAATAGGAATAGACGTGTTTGGTTCATTGGGTAGAATAGGCGAACTTTCGAGTTCTGACGGAGAGGAGACTTATCCTAATTGGCCAGCTACGATGCAGAATGTTGTTGTTCCCTACGGCAGTGGTGCATGGGTGAAGGTAACTATGGATTTTACTGTGCAATCACAATATATGGCTGACCCCTGGAGCGGAGTGGCTGGAGGACAAGTATATTCTGCTGGAAAGATGGTTATACCGACACATTGCTGCCCTTGGATTTGCGGTTTTTCAAGCTCGCCCTCGAATGAATACGCAAAAATCTACGTCTACGGCACGCAACTAATCATTACCCCTTAAGCGTTTAACGCCTTAAACGTTTAACGCTCTAATCCTTATTTCTTCTGCTGTTATGGCAGCTTTCTCGTTTAGATGAACTTTACCTGCAGCAAAAACCTTAGAAATAAAACTGACGCATCTGCGAATTTGGATTGGATATCCAAGTATCGATAGTTTTTTCGCGCACAAAATTCTTTTAGTTTCTTATTAAATTCACGACTTATAAATATTCGCGTATCTTCATCTACGTGGAAAGGAAAGTGATATATATTCTCTTCCCGCGATCTGGTGGGATTCTATAAACGAAAAAAAGGAAAACCCTCCTTTTCAATTAATTGAAGAACCTTGCCATAATTTTGGATCGTTTTACTAATCAAATGTGGAATGGAAATTACCGTTTCCTTTTCATGTACTGATTGTAAATATGTACTCTACTATCTATTTCACCAAAGACCAAAACGACAATGTCTCGCTTCTTGTTTATTTTCCCGAGGATTCGTCACAATTTTTCATTTGATTTTGTCGGGAAGTCCGTGAACATAAGTTATATGCGGTTGCAGGGTCTATGGGTGTATTGTGAAAAGATTGATTTTTCTGAATGAAAATACATGGCTGTCTCCAATAATTGGATTAACGGTTTGTAATATAATCTGGACAAGAATAGAGATTACAAATCATGTAATCTTTTTCTCGGGCGTACATAAGTAGTAAATCTTTGCAGGGTACTGGTCAATTTGAATGACTCCGTAAATCAGGTCAACTATTTGTTTTACCATTCTTGAATATGGTTGTGCTTCACATCTGAAAAGCAATAATTTAGCTTACCTGCGTGCCAATAAAAGCTAATCAATTCTTACACAGTCAAAAAAAAATAAAAAAGCCCCATATTTGTGATTTATGCAAGCGGAAATTTGCTTTTCTGCGCATTCACCCGGGTGAAATAATTTGCTGCAGTGGCTTCAAGACTTCACGCCAATCCAGTTCGAGCGCTTGTTGATATGCGGCATCACTCATCATCGTCCATTTTTCAAAGTCCAAATATTCTTCAACAACTTCTATGAAATTATCCTCGTTATAAGGCAACACACCTTTGAGAGAATTTGAGAAATTCATCCAATCTGGAGACAACGCGGGCAAACCATAAGAAAGATAAGCTAATACTCTGGATGAGAAATGATTTTGACGGAAAATGTCTTTAGAAATGGTATTTAAACCAAACTGGTAGTTGCTAAGCACATCCATTGAAGGAGCAAACCCTTTAAAATTAATCGCAAACTTTCTGGGAGGCTTATATGTCCCGTAAACGTCAATCCGATAAGGGCTCAGGCGAGTCAAATAAGATAGTAATTCTTTATTACTATAGCTATGAGCCAAGTAGCCTAAAGAAACGATAGAAGGAGGAAAGTAATAAGACGCCCTTTTTTTACTTGGATTGCAACCATGTCTTACAGTGATTAGGTTGTTTCCCCGCCAGATGTACTTTCTCACATAATTCTTAGTTGTTTCCCAAGGGAACAGCACATAATCCGATTTCATAATTATCTCAAGTTCCATTTTTCGGAGTTTCCGAAACCGCTCCAAGTCACTAAAATCTTTTGAAAAATATAATTCATCGGCCAGTGCTTCACAACTAAATATCTTCAAGCAGCCCAAATCTCGGGTTAAGACGTAAGAAAACGGAGTTTCGACACAAATCAAGGCGTCACACCCCATTTTTCTAACCCTCTTTTCCAGAAAGTCAGCAGTTTTCTTCATATGACGCTCTTCATGACCATTAATGCGCGCACGGGCACGTTGATAATAATACCATGCTTTGCCTTCAATCGTGTGTCCAGGCATACTTACAACCTCGACCTGATGTCCGATTGAACGCAAAAAAATGTTCAGCATTTTAACCTTCTCAGATCCGCCCCCAACTATACTGGGACCCGCTATGATCACTTTCAATTTGTTTTCAACCTCACTAAAACTCAAAACTCTAGTTCCTGGTAAAATGTGTTCATCAAAGAAGCTTATTCTGCCTCAGATAAACAAAAACTGACATGTAACCCTCATCAGGCAACTATTTAACTTGTCAATAACCGCCATGTTAATGCCTTGGTACAAAAACACTAGTGAGCAAAGAATCTCCCGTTGATGGTTATCCTTATTTTTTTATTGCTGTCTTTCCCATGTGCTCCTCGGTACCTCTCGATCTAAATCAGGAACACTCTTTCTTTTGCGCACTCTTTCCATAATTCTAGGCGTTCTAAGATCACTTTAGGGTAAGTAAAGGGTAGCAATTTATAGTCATCTGATGTCGTGAACTTGTTAAAAAATAAGCTTGCGAAAAATAAAGGCGGACAAATTATCTTTGCCAAGTCCCATGGCTCAACAATACGCCACGACACTACTTCTTTATCGTGAAACCTTTTGAAAAGATACACCCGGTTCTTGATGATAGGTGCATGTTTGATAAGGCTCGTAGGGGTTGTAGTTTCTTTTTGAACGTACACGATCATATTTGGGTTGAATTCTATTTTGCCGCGTCTCAGAATTCGGAAGGCTAGATCCCTATCTTCAAGGTAATTATATCTTTCGTCAAAACCGCCAGCGCCTTTAACAAAGCTCTTTTTGTAAGCTATGTTGTTCGTCATAAATTTGCCACGCCCTCTTTCATAAGTGTGATCGGAAAAAGTTGGTACGTAATCCTCAGAAATATAATAGCTCCGTCCCTCCACGCCAGCGCAATCAGAATCTTTTAGAAACTTTAATCCTTGTTCGATCCAGTCCTTGCAAACAACGCAGTCGCCATCAGTAAAGAAGACGTATTCTCCTTTTGCATATTTCACGCTAAGATTCCTACTTTTTGGAATCCCAAGCCATTTTCTATTTCTAAAATATCGTATTCGTTCGTCTTTAAAATTTTCGATTATTTTTCTTGTTTTGTCATTGCTATCATATTCATCAATTACTACAATCTCAAAGTCGGCGAAAGTTTGGTCCAAAATCGATTTTATGCAATTACCAATATACTTCTCGACGTTTCTAACACACATTAATACGCTTACAGTTTGCTTGGCTTCCAATAAACTCCCTCGCTCTCACAGAATTGCAAACACTCAACAAGACTTGTTAAGTTTCTTGACTTTTAGTTATCTATCAATGATTTGGGCTTATTAGCACATAGGAATTACCGTCGTTGTATAGCAAGTCTAATCTTTCCCCTTGAGAAAGGCTCTGCATAGAACTGTAATTACCTAATTCCACACCCACAAGTTGTGGCGGATAAAGTATGGCATTCGCTTTGGCACCTTTACTCAAGGTTGGGCTGATATATTCGTAAACACTCAGTTTGGGTGACAAGTACGTGTTTGTCCAGAAGTCTGAAACAACGAAGCCAGGTTTTTCCCAATTGTAGTGGTTCAAGAAAAAGTTGTCCGCAATGTAGTTTTCTCTTGTTTGGAACCCTAATTCGGGGTTGAACGAAGTGTGAAGTGGCACAAAAAGGAACAGCACTATCAAAACCGAGAATAATACTGCAAAGTATGGTTTGAATTTGCCTTGAAACAGAAATGCTGCTCCCAGAGAGATAGGAACGAAAGCTACTGCTAAAGCACGCCAGCCGAGAGTATTCAACACTTGACCCAAGGCCGAATATAACACACCAGCAAAAAGAAGCGCTTTTTCAATAGCATTCACTTTTCTTTTGATTAATAGGAGAATAAAACCAGCAACGCATATAGTAACGGCGGCGATTGTTACGGCTCTGGAAAAAAATTGAGCTGTACTAGCGATTGAAGTTTGAGCTGCAGTCGACGTTACCACCGAGAAGAAATAAGAATAAGATTCCACAGGCACTTTTGTAATGCTTATAATGAGTTGCTGGAAAGAAAAGCTTGCCAGGGTGAGTTGTGTTAGGAAGTAACTGACCAACGCAAATAGAAAGAAGTTTCTAAGCTGAGTTTTAATTTGTCTGTTCTTTTCGAATAGACTTCGGATCAATAAATATAAAACAAAAAACAGGGGTACAAAAAGGTGCGTTATCAAAAGGCTCGCAAACAACACAAACTCCGTCACCATTATGGCAATGCTCCTTTGCTGGGTCTCCAGCATAAAAAGGAGAAATAGAAGCATGAGAGCTGCCGTAAAAGGGACAGCTTGGTAATCCATGAAATACATGATTGAAATGAAAAAGGCCGTTACCATTATGACGCCACCATTCGTGTATTTTTTGGAACCGTACACAAACAGGGCGGTAGGCAACAAGAAACCTATGAGTGTAAACAGAAGAAATTCGTAATTCGTTAGTGTCAACCCACTTACCGAAGTTACAATGTCAGCTAAAACGAAAAAAGCGGGCCACGAGTAATAGTAGTGATTCGATTGCAAAGGATCCAAACTTTTTGTTTTTATGAAGTATTCCGTCAATGCTCTGAAATATTGTGCATCTAGTGTTGACATCATGGAGTAAAAGTAAGAAAGTGAGAAAAAAGTCAGCACAATTCCTATTGAAAGTATCCACTTCAGAAAGGTGCTTTTGGTTGTCACAGCCATTAGGAACATTGACACCAATAATAGAGGTAAACTAAGCCAATAGAAAATTGAAATGTGATTGAAAACAAAGTCATTTGCTGACAAAGTTGACAGAGGATAACTTAAGTACCATGAATATATCATGAGCACTAAGCCAACAAAAAATGGCAAAAGCAATAGTCTATTCTTTTTCAAACTTTACACCTTGTCAACTTGGCATCAATCTGGAATTGATAATTTTCTAAATCCCTTGTAACCTTCTTCCAGCGTAAATTTTTCGATGACCATTGCAACTTTGAATTGAAGCGCGCGTGTTTCATAGTAAAGCTAATTTGTCACCCTTTGTCGCTAAAACAATACTAATCGTCGGTTTATTAATCGAATTTTCTGGCGTAGGAAGATGCCATATTTTTTCATCAACGGGTACAGCTATTGCATTTTCTTTTCGTGAAGATTTATGCTTTTCCAATCTCTACAGAGACCATCTAACACGTTGTAAAGTCTGGCGCGCGCTTAAAAAGAATAAGAGCCACAGAAGCAAACGAGCCTCCTTCTGACATTGCCGTTTTGCACAAGTTTAGAAACGAAGTGGGTCCTGCACGCGGGATAGGTTGTGATATTGGCAGAATGAGATAAAAGATTCCAAGATTTGTCTTTTCTGCGAATCTTCATGCATAGACTATTCAATTATTCGCTTAAGGAATTTATCCATTTTTATGAAATTATTCTCAAGAGAGAACACATGTGCATTTTTGATAGCGTTTTCCTGATAACGGTTCAGCAAACTTTTGTCGTATAATTTATTTTTTAGATCAATATAATTTTTATAAACAAAACCTATCTCATATTTGTTTATTATTTCTTCACACCCTTGCAGATAACCTTCAGGAACAATGATCGGAATTCCTGCGAGAAGGGCCATTGAAAACCTCTGAGGTATGCTATTACTAAACCTGTATAAGCCTGAAGTGCGCCAGAAATTATAGGTAACTAAACATGCGTCAAACTGAGTCAAAAATGTGGCAAAAGTACCGTCTGCAATTTCCTGATAATTAAACCTGTTGAATTGGTGAATAAAACCCAAGTTTTTAAACGCACGCTCTTCAATTAGACCTTCCCGTGCGTTCGCATAAGCAGACGAAAACAAGCGGCTAGCCCAACCAACTTGGTTTAGGTTGCACATATGGACGTGAATTTTCCTCGAGGCTACCTCTTCAATTTGCGGAAGAATGTCGCGATCGTCAATGCCAATGAAAACTACGTGCGGTTGACAGTCAACCGCTGATAGAAGAGGTAACCTCCTTCGGTAATAGAATTTCTCAGTGAAACATTCCGAAAAAAGCAAGTTTTCTCCCAGATGTATGCCGAATACATTTCGCATATAGTTATACATTCTTTGAGTAGGAAATACCCGTCCATCTAGTTTATTCACAATTCGTTTATTGAAAAAGTTCTCAATCTTGTAACCTAACCTAATACTGCTACAAGGATACGTGAGGAACTCGTAAACTATGGGCACATGGAATCTTTGCGCCATGCCGATCTCGGGGAGACCGTAAGAACCCCAATTTCCATAAATTAGCTCTTTTTCTGTCTTATCAATAATCCGACAGAGTCTATCGCGTTTGAAGCCCAAGTTTTTTGCCACACCATATAAAAGGGCTTTTCTATACCACATTAGTGGGCCCTTGAACATAGCATGAATTTTACTATCCTCATATAAATTGTAGACTGGAATATTCGTCCCATAAATTCTCTCGCGAAATGCCCAGTCTGAAGTGTTTATGACTGTAACTTTATAATCATGTTCAGATAGGTAAGACAGAAAAGACTCTGACGCGAAGGTCAATTGACCTATAAATAAAAACTCAATAGGCATGAACTTGCGCGCCCCTATTTATTGAACATATATTAATCGCAAATCTTCCCCACTAATCAAGATAGTAGTAGCGTTGCTATTCAATACGGAATTATCAAGACAGAGCAAACAGTCAAGTCCATCTTTGCTATAATGGCAGCGCGCGCTCGTTGCAACTTTTAGCAATTTGGTTTTTATACAAATGTCAATAGGTTAGAAATGTTAGGTTAAAAGATAAAGGGGATTTCCCTATTCTGCTAAGTTTCTAAGTGCTTAAAATATTTAATAAAATGTGGTTGGTAAGCACAGTAAACCCAATTACTAAAAAATAAGGTTTCTAATTTTAGTTTAATTTATGCCTTATATACTCTTCGATTGTATGCCAGCCTTGAACTGAATGTGCTTTTTAGGCAATATAGCAACTATCAACTTTTTTCTCGTTCAAAGACCGAAAGTCGTTTAACTGGTTCGCAAAATAGTTTCCATATGTCTTAAAGCACCAACTCTTCGCGCTTTTAAGTTTTAGTAAGAGATCGATCTGTTAACCAGAGGCACTTAATTAAGAACTCAAAATCAACGTTAAAAAAAGTTCTGTAAAGCTCGCCATATTCAGGTTCACATAAAAATCGTCATTGAATTAGTCCAAACTTTCGCAGGAGAATTAGTCCAAACTTTCGCAGGAATAAAAAAACCTTTATTGAAAAAGTGATGTTCACGGAAAACACAGAGTTCTTACCAATAGCATTAGCGGAAAAGGCAAACTTCTTCCCAACAGCTACAGAATACAGTGCATCTTGTAAAGTTAATAAAACTTTTCTTGAAAAAGTGATGTTCACGGGAAACGCAGACTTCTTCCCAATAGCTACGGAATACAGTGCATAATCCAGTTTGCTTGGTTGCCATTCGCTAGGTTTCTTAGCCTTGAGCCACACTCCAAACCCAACAGTATCATAATGCAAGTCTTGAATTACAAAGTCTGCAAATATGTGCTTCATATCTTCTGGTTCGTATCTCCAAAAATCGAATGGATACCCGTGGTAAGGGAACCCGTAAGAACGCGTGGTAATAATCATAGTTCCGCCAGGTTTTAGTATTCTTTTTAAATTGTCTATGACGATTTTCCAATCGAACACATGCTCAAGCATTTCTGTAGATATTACTATATCAAATGCGTTTTCTCCAAACTTTTCAACTATTTTTTCTGCTGGAACTATCATATCTACATATTTGCCGTTGGAAATATCCACTCCTATATAGGATGAAGGTTTTCCAAAATTGGTCACAGTTGGTCTAACGCTTCCGTTGACATCTTTGCTACCGACTTCGATTACGGACTTATTGTGAAAGTCTTCTGGGGTTGATTTTACTAAATCCGCGAACCACTTGATTATATCTGATCCACACATTATTTTGCCTCCCATCCTACCTTGAGTCAAAATACAGTTGATAATATAGTAGACCTTAGGCCCTATTATTTTTTAACCAAGTTCATGGAAATTTATCACTTTCGGTTGGATTTCAGATAATCAATTTTCCAGCTATACGAAAGTTAACCAACCCGCACACGATGTCAGTCATGATATCGTAACGCCTAAGCCGATTCCTAAACTCATCTCCAAATATGTGAAACTTTTTCACCCTATAGTTTGTATGTTCCACGACCACTCTGTCCTTTGCCAACGCCTTATTGAATGCCCTCTGCTCAACTGAAAGCTCCTTCGCCTTGACACCGCGTTTGCCTCGTCCAAGAGGAGAGAGAGAGAAAGATTAAAATTTAATCCCTAGAATAAGTCAATGAACTTGGCGAGTTGCTCATCAGTCGCTGTTTAAGAAAGGGTTTGATTTCTTCGTTCTTGCTTAACGGAATAGGGATGAGATGCTGCTTGTATTCGTAGCCTGGTTGGTTTTTCTTGTATTTCTTGCTTACAGTTCTCGTCTGGATCCTAACCAAGGCTTTGACCCCCGCTTTTTTGCGATAGCAGATCGCTTAGCTTGTATTCGAGCTGCTGCATTTTCTTCTGCTGAGCGAGCAGTATGCACATGGCCATGGGCTCAAAAATAATTGGGTTGCATGCGCAGTTGCCGGCAGAAGCAAGATTCCTACACATATCCATCAGTACATCAAAAGCCTGCTTGTCTTCTTCGTCTGGCAGCGAGTTTCGGAAGTTTTTCCATCTGCCAATTTCACTAAAGCTCTAAATATTTAAGCTTTTAGCTATTAAATCTAATGGCTTCTACTGGACCAAGAACTAAATAAGATATTACATGAAAACATAGCATTAGGCTTAAAGCGCAAAAGCCAACTGCTTGTTCATGTATGCTTATGGAGGCGTAACGGTTAATACAGTGCCGTAAATCCACATATCAGGCGTTGTTGTACTTTCAGCAGAAGGATTACTTGAGCACCAATTTATACACATAACAAATCCTGTTGGAGTAACCATTTTTCCTTCAGCATAGCCACCGCCAGTCACATAATTCCAAGGGTCAGCTTCATATTGAGATGCCACGGTGAAATCATAAGTTACCTTAACCCAGCCACCACTATTCGGCGGCACACAAGTAGCAGTGTCAGAAGCAGGATAAGTTGGATAAAGAGGAGTACCATCAGTTGAGTCAATTCCGCAAATTCTTCCATCAGGACCAAACATGTCAACTTCTACATGCCCACCGTAAGGATAACCAGAATTTCCAAGACTGCCTGAAGCAGTCCAAACATAAGCTGAGAAATAAAGAGTATCTCCAGGCGCAATAGATACTAATTGGCCGTCTAATTCATCAGCCGCTGGGCCTCCATATTGTGTAGCATAATAAGCAGCGTTCGGTGTCATTTGTATTGCTGTTTGCCCACTTTTTGTAACGAGAGTATCCATTCCAACAGAACCACCCGGCGCGTTTAAACTCCATGAATCAATAGATAACCCATTTGCTGGACCACCATAAATTGGAGGGCAAGTCCAAAAATACGCTGGAGGAATAGGAGCCAAGTTATTTCCACTCGGCGTAGGAGTCGGAGTGGGCGAAAGAGAAGGAGTCGGAGTGGACGAAAGAGAAGGAGTCGGAGTGGACGAAAGAGAAGGAGTCGGAGTGGACGAAAGAGAAGGAGTCGGAGTGGACGAAAGAGAAGGAGTCGGAGTGGGCGAAAGAGAAGGAGTCGGAGTGGGCGAAAGAGAAGGAGTCGGAGTGGGCGAAAGAGAAGGAGTCGGAGTGGGCGAAAGAGAAGGAGTCGGAGTGGGCGAAAGAGAAGGAGAAGGAGGATAATTGATATTACCTTGAGAAATAAAGCTAGTTTGTGCTGAAGTTTGTGCTTCTGAGCGAGATTGCAGTAAACAACAGCATAGTAAAATGCAAGCAAAGAATATCAGATATTTTTTTCTCTTCACCTAATCCACCGATTCAGGCTTCGCGCGTATACACCTGATATCGTGTATCTTAAGCTTCTATATAAGATGGACGTGTTATAAATCCATTCATGCTATTTGTTAAACACAAATACACGCACACACATCTTTGAACAGACCACAGACAGGGCTTTCGTGGTCAAAAGTAAAGTTCGCATTCCTGCTCACTCTCTTCTTTCATTTTTCTACTGGCGCGCAAAGTTTTTCTGCAACAACAATTATATTTTCTTTAAAATTTTCGAAAAAATAAATATCCGTTAGCTTGTCAAAAAATATCCAAAGATGAAAAATTATTGAAGGCTTTACCTGTAAGTAACGATCTACCCAAGGTTTTCCAACGGACGGAAATCCAGTCATTAATATCTTATTCACTCTCATTCCACTTTCGTTGAGCTTTTTCCTGATATTCCATGGATTTAATCTGCCTTGACGTTCATAATAAGAAGAGTCGCCTCCGAAAGCGCGGATAATCCCATTAGAAACGTTCGTTGGAAGTATGTCATCGATAAACATTTCTGGACTAAAAGAGTTAGTGGTAGAAATTAATATTTTCCCACCTCGCTTAAGGGAAAAAGCGAGCTCGCGAATGCCCGCCTGTTTGCCTTTAACATGTTCCAAGACATCTTGACAAATGATGACATCGAATGCGTCTTCATGAAATGGCATTTTCCGTATATCTCCAATTACAAATAACGGTTTATTCTTACCAATTGCTTTAGCCATTTTTATCGAATTTTCAATGTTTTTGCGACTGATATCTAAGCCAACACCTTGGATGTTTTCTGGCGTCTCGGCTAGGTATCCACCGTCGGGACCGCAACCAGCCTCAAGAATTAGCAATGAGTTTTTGATGTGTGATCTAAAAAGAATTCGAAGCTGCGATTGATAAAACGGATACTTATAAGAACCTAAATACCAATAATCAATTCCCTCACTATGACTATTAAGAATTCTCAAACTTGAACCCCTCCGAAGAATACCATGAACTTCATAGCCCTTGGAAAGCAAAAAATCCAGGCTAAATAACAACCATCTTGCCCAGTTATTCCAGTAATTAATGCTTTTTTCACGGTTTAGCACCACTTGCAACTAGCAACGTTTATTCTTCCAATCTCTTCCATTTCTCTAATTATTTTTGTGAATTTTTAATCATATTTTGAAATCACAAAATCCAACAATTCAAATCTGGTGGTTACGAGCAAAATTCCCTATACACGTGGAGATATTTCTCCGCGGTCCGTTCAACGTTGTATCTGTTTCTGCCAAACGACCTGATGTCATTGCTGAAACTATCTAGGTCACGGCTGTTCCGCGTTCTCACCAGTTCATCAGCCAAACTCTCCATGTCATCACTAACTATGCCATACTTTCCACTATCAGAGAGCTCAACTGCAAAAGGCATCCTAAGCAGCAGTGGAATCTTACCCAAACATATCCCGTCAAGAAGTGCCATAGGACAAGCATCGTAAAAGCTGAGCAAAGCAATAAACTTGCAACGCTTCATGCTTTCCACCAATTGTGCCCTAGGTGTAAATCCTTTAAGCTCAATATTTCGCAATCCTAAAAACTTAATTTCTGAACGCATTTTATTAAATAAAGGCCCAGTACCATGTACAACTATCCGAAACGGCGTTCCCCTTTCCTGCAGCAGAAATGCGAGCCTAATAATGTTCAAAGCACCCTTTCTCCAAAATAAACGACCTGCAAAAAGGATGGTGTTTTCATCTTCTGGCACATCATCAGATTGGCTGTATTCCTTATCAAGTCTGTCAAGATTAATTCCATTATAAATAAATCGAGTTCTATCAGAATACTTTTGGCCCATCTCTGATAGCAAGTCAGATTTCAAACTACCTGAAACAGCCACCGAAAGATCAGAGAGACGAAATTCCTTTCCATAAGTAAAAGATTCAAGAGGATATCCGATTACATAAGTCCTCAAATCCATGAAACTTCCACCTCGAAGAATGGCACGCGAACTCCAAATCTTTTCCATAAGCGGACTATCATGAAAAGTGACTATGAAAGGCGCAAAATCCTTCAAACTTACAATCGCGGGAAAAGCAGAACCGCTTTGCCCATGGATTATATCGGGTGCTTTTTCTCTCATTAGCCGCTGAATTTTCTTCTGATTAGCCAATTGAAAAACAACATGATGAGGCGGGACATTTGGATAAGGAAGCCTTATTACACTTACTCCTTCATCAACTGTCGGCTCAAATTCCTTTCCGAAACTATTACTTGGGTAACCACAAACAACTGTTACTTCAACACCTAACTTTGTAAGACTCGTCGCCAAGTTCTTAACGAAGCCACCTATCCCTCCGAAGATATGTGGAGGATACTCATGAGTCAAGAAAACAACTTTCAAATGTTTCACCACTGCATTTGAGTCTAAGTATCTATTGAATTAATATCTGAATGAAAAACTGAAAGGCGCATCCTGCAGTTAACATTGCATCTCTGTCGCCATTAATCAGAACCGCAGTCAGTTTGTCAGTTTTTTCTGAACTGGTTATTAACTTACCCGATGAATCGTTAGTCCTGGACAGGAATCGCCTATTTTGCACGGCGAGTTGATGGTATGGTGGTGATAAATAGACTCTGGCGACGCCTGGCTATTCTGAAGAGGGCAGCTACAAGAGAGTATTGGGATTGGATGAAAGAAATGATTAAGGAGCGGGTTTTCCCAACTATGAAGAGCAAAAGCATTATGATCCAGAATGGCAAAACCACCAAAGGCGTTAGCACAGTTGTAATAACTAATGAAACGACACCAAGTAGAAACACGCTTGGTAGTACGCAATCCATGATAAAATGGGTGGGCATAATCAGCATGCCAAACTTACCGGTCTTCCTCTTCAACAGCATATTCTTAAACAGCAACATGGCCCCAATAAGCAGCGCGGCTCTACGGATTTGCTGCGTTGTTCTATCAGAAAAGGAGCTAGGCGCATACTCGTAATATTTTGCTTGCTCATCATAAACTGTCCTGAAACCCATTAACTTCGCTTGGTAAGGCACGCAAGAGTCAAAAGACGCATTTGGCGAAAGCTGAAGTTTCTCAAACAAGCTCCTGCATATTTCCCGTCTAACAGCCAAAATCTCTCCTTTTGAGTCAGGAGTCGAATCAATTTCAGATTCTGCTTTTCGCATAAAGTCATAAAAGAACCGATAAGACTTCTCCAACGTCGGACCTAACTCTTTTTCGCCGCCCATCACTATTTCTTTTCCAGTCACAGCCCCAATCGCCGGGTCCACAAAGTGCTTGGTCAAGTGTTGCATGGCATCCGGATAATAAAAGGACGCCGCATCCGTTGCAACAATTATATCGCCTTTCGAATTGACGATTCCGTCAATCATTGCTTGAGTGTAGCCGCTCCTTTTTTCCGGTCTGATTAACCGAATCGATTTCTTTGACTTTTTAGAACGATCAATTATTAGTTTACAGGTTCCGTCAGATGAACACCCGTCTACAAAAACAACCTCAAACCTATCGCTAGGATAAACCATTTCTTCGATGTTCTCGATTTTCCTGCCGATGATTTGTTCCTCATTATAGACCGGAACAATAAGAGAAACAGAAGGATACGAGAACTCAACCAGTTTCCCGTTCGACCTGCTCTTCTTATTGTAGTAAAATAAGTAGGCAAGATAGCTTGTATAAAATATGATTATGGTTCCAAACGAGAACAATGTTAGAATCAGAAAAACTTCATTCAAAAGCACTGCTTCAACCTCCAAAAACTCTTAATAAATTGATTCCAGCACTGTATTCAGGAAAGTCTAAACCTGGTTTTTAGCCTTGAGCTCGATTTCTTTCAGCCGCTTTTGATACTGAGCAGTTATCTTTACGGTTTTGAAACCGCCCCGCCTATTGGACAGCTTAATAGAACAAAAACAGTGAGATTCAGTCTCCACGTTTTTCCAACATGTCAATGCTGTGCCAAAAAAGGAAACAAAGCCCAACCAAGACCAGTTCAGCTGAAAAAACGCCAGCCTAATACAAGCGAGCTTTAAAATACCTTGTTGCATAATTCCCCGAACCTTAGGGGGTAAACCTATACGGATTTAAAGCATTATTGTCTGTCTTAGACAACACCTTTCGTGAAGACCTGGCACACATCAGAAAGAACGGAGAAAGGTCATCCCACGCAAACCAAGCACTTTCCTCAACACCGCGAAATGACCCGAGCCATTGCTTAAATGCTAGGCTTTTTTCGTAACGATACCGAATACTTGAAATAAGATCTCTATCTTCAACAAACCATTTTCTACCCTCAACAACCTCACTTGAGGGAACCGTCTGACCGGTAAGATCCAAATATTCAGCGCGAGCGACATCCAACCCGTTATCTCCTACAAAAAGCCGAAAGGTCGATCCTATTCGAGGATTAATATCAAGCACCTTATACTTTCCATCTCGCGCGTCGTATCTGTAACCGATGTCAAGTATTCCTTTGTAACCGATGCTCTTCATAAAATCTCTCGTTAATTCATCAACTGCTGGATTCCTCGAGCAAACACCCAGGGAAGTTACCCCCGTATGAATTGGAGACTGACGAATTTTCTTGCCGGTCACTCCAAAGAGACAAGCCGATTTCTCGTCAAAATAGCCATTAAACATCCAAATCGAATCGTCACCCCCCGGAATATACTCTTGAAGCATAAAATTCGGGTTGAGGGGATCCTCACATTGACCATACAATCTTAGAAGTTCTTTTTTCGTTCTCGCTATAAACATTCTTTTTCCAGTCCGAGGTGACCCCCCGCGAAAAATCTCCTTCAAAACCACTGGGAATACTGCATCCTTTACATATTCTTCAACATCACCCATCGAACACGGAAAACATGCCTCCGGAGTTGGAACACCACACTTTTTGGCCAAGAAATACATCTTTTCCTTACTTGCAAGCGCTAAAACAAGCTCCCTGGAAAGGTTTGGAAAAATAAACCCTTCACTCAACGCGTCCGCGTTATCTGCGAGCCAACCAGCACCACTATCGGTCGTGTGAATTAGAAGCGAACGCCTCCCAATTTTCTTGGCAACGTCCAATAAGTATTGAACAGAAGTCTGAGGTGACGCAGCGTCTACATCAAATAAAAATTTCTTCTGACAATATCGGGAGAATAGCCCCGGAGACCACGGATTAGGATCGACACCATGGGCGGCAATGCCAAGTCTTCCAAAGCTACGCAAAACTCCCAGTTGACCATAATGGTAAGTATATAGAACCACAACGGGAACTGATGTATCTCTCACAGAAACCTGTTGAACCGTCATCTTATCACATTTAACCGTCACTTTCTCTTCATAACTAAATCTGGTATCTTAACAATCTCATCGTTCTCAACAGTGAGAGGTGAGTAAAAGTCATTTACGTGTTTGATAATATAATCAAGATCTCTTGTTTGACCAGTTTTTCGTAGATATTCCGCACTTTTCCCTTCGGCGCAAACAGTTACCGGTTTATCCTTCCAGCGGTTTACAATTTCAGCGGTTTTCTTATTTTTCGGGGTGTATCCAGCTTTCATAAAGCCAGCTGCAATCCAAGCACAACATAGCTGATCCTCCTCACGGAACTCCCCACGTGTGGGTGCACCGAGAACTTCCACCCGACTATAAAGCCCAACTAGATGATTGACAGTGGCACCATAATTCCGAATACACGCCACGTAGACCGAATTGCAATTCCTCAACGAGTAAAGGAGCGGTATCCCCGATGAAGATACCAGAATTGCAGGCCGCGAAACATCCCTAATGCTTTCAATCTCTACCGGACTATTATTAATATCGAACCCATAAGGCATGCTGCCTCCCATCTCACCAACCAGCAACGGACAACCAAGCCGTTTTGCCAGAAGAAGAGCCGCTTCAACCGACGGAGCAAAAAAACATCTTCTTCCAGATTCAACAGCAGCAGCTGCCACTGTTATCGAACGAATCACATCGACAACAACAACCGCGCATCTTTCACCATAATGATGAGAACTCTCGGCCAAACAATCAATAGAAACTGTTTTTCTGCTTACAATCCCGCCCTCCTACTTACATTTGACTCAACGGGTAGATGCGGACGAAGATTCTCTTTGCTGAAAGCATCTGAATGCAACCCTCGACGATAAATTTCCACCCGCAACAACTCTTCAAGCCGCACGTTGCAAAGATGAACTTCACGCCCGAAGTGATCCAACAAAGCGAACTGACTTGGCTTGTTAGGCGCTTCAAACGTAACAAAACCGTGTCCAAACGCGTTCGCAAAACGATCAGCAAACCCCACGTTAAGATCACCCGCATCATTAAATAATCCGACACCCTTCGCGCTCTCCCTTGCCTCCACAACCAACTGAACAGCGCCAGCCTGAAGCCACCTTTTTCCTTGGTTAATCAATGATTCAACCACGTCTTGCGTAAAAGCCCCCTCGTGTTTCTTACCGAGCTCAAACTGCACTTCCAAACCACGGTCGTTTGCCATCTTCACAATATCTTGCGCATCTAACGAAATATCTGTAAACCCTTCCGCGCATTCAATCCGCGTGAACCCAAAATCAGCCACAAGATCCAGGTACTGCGATAGTTTTCCCTGAACATAGGCAACTTCAAAAGGACCTCCTCCCGTAGTCGTCGGCACCTGGTACTTCTTTGCTAATTCGATCTTCTGACGGGTAACGTTCTCATTGGCAATCATCCAGCAAGCCATCGAAACCTTAAGAATCGACATAAGATGGTGACTTTGCTCAAGGTGGCCCGCCAGCGTTAAGGCATCGTAACCTGGATCAAACGGGCTTGTCGCTGGACGGATTTCAGGCACACCAATAGACTTCAAATAGTCGTCAGTATGGAGTCGACCCGCTCGAGAAAATTTCATAGATGGAACAGAATCAACCAATTTTTTTCACGACTTAATGGTAATAGATTTGAAATTTTGTTAGTCACTTGTTTCCTTCAAGTCTTATCGATTACGATGTTATCCACCCTTAAATCAGTACAAAGAATATTTTAAAGCCAAGATTGTTATCGATAATCTGAACCAACAGATAGATCAGGATGCTTGTTAGTTGACTCCACCTAAGACCAAAAACAATCGCAAACAGAAGCTAGTCGACGAACTCTTCGGCAACCAAGCAACATATTGGAGAGACACTTACAAAGCTAAAGACATCCAAGCGATCATCTATCAACGGCGACAAGCTGTTGCGCTGAGCTATATCGATGGATTATCGTTGGCAAAAACCGCCCATGTTCTTGAAATCGGTTGCGGAGCAGGATTCATGACGACAGCTCTCGCAAAACGAGGATTTGACGTGGAAGCCATTGACCGTACTCAAGCAATGATCGATCTGACACTGGAAAACGCGAGACAAGCAGGGGTCGAGAATAGGGTAAATGTATGCACTGGAGACATCCACGAGCTATTTTACGAAGATGAATTCTTCGACTTGATTGTTGCTTTGGGGGTATTCCCTTGGCTTCATGATTCTCAAAAGGCGTTGACTGAAGTCTCGAGGACTTTAGCAACTAGCGGATATATTGTCCTAAGTGTTGACAATGCGTTTCGAGTGACAACAATAGTAGATCCCTTGACCTTCCCGCCATTTGCACGCATCCGAATTCAAGTAAAGCGTAAGCTTGAGAGAATAGGTTTACTTAGTTCATCGAATCCGGGGACCAACGCCACACCTTATAGACAACACTCGATAAGGGAATTCAACAAAAGTCTCTACGAGGCAGGTCTAACGGTAATTAAGAGCACAAGTGTAGGATTCGGACCATTCACTTTTTTCGGTCATAAATTGTTCTCTGATGAAGTTGGAATCAAGATTCACCAAAAGCTACAAGAGTACGCTGACAAAGGATACCCAATCTTGCGCTCAACCGGATCACAATACATCGTCATAGCAACCAAGAAGCCGCCGAAACCAATTCCCTAAGTGAAAGCAGGGAAGATAAAAGTTTTCATTTTAGAAGGATAAATGTTATTGTGTCATGTTCAAGAATAAACTAACATATCTGTTATCATACTGCGGAATATCTAATTCAGAATTGAATAACCAAAGCTCGACCAAAAGATAATAATAGTATCCAGAGTTCTTCGAATCCCACGCAGAAGTTAGATTAACAGGAAATTCTAATCCATTAATAGTTACTCCAGCGATCGAAGATATTCCACCAGAAAAACTTAGTCCGTTAACTTCAAATGTTAAAGGCGTCTCCCACGTTTCCCCGTCAACAAGAAGGGAGTTATATTCATAAAGAGCAGGTAATGAGCTTGGTGTTCCAAGCGTTGCATTAGGCAGAGATCCAGTTTCATTCCCGATTTTTACATAGCTCCTGTAGTAACAAGAGGATCCCATTTGATTGACCACACCCAAATAAACTGAATAATTCACATCAGCTACAATGTTAAAAGGAAGGTTACCAAAAGTGTGATTTGGACCGAGGACGTAAAGCTCAGAGAATTTTAGACCTGAGGGCGTTTTTACCAAAAGACTTATGGTTGGCGAGGCAAACAGCAAAACTCCAATTAAGCCGATCGTGACAAGGACAGTTCGAACGTTTTTAAGCCTTATTTTCATCCACCTCAGGCTTCAAACCAGGGATTTTCTCCATGTACCGACGTTGAAAGCGGCGCCAAACCAGAAACAAAGCAAAAACCAATTCGGAAGCACCAATTAAACTAAATGCAATCGTCAACCAGACGGTACGTTGACCAGAAACTAAAGCATCTTGCTGGGCACCTTGAGCGGAATTCGTCACGGATTGCGCAATTGGGAGTACGCTGTCTGCTTGGACCACGGCTGTATTGGAATCGCCAGCTTGATAAGAGTTTTCAGCTTGCGCCAAATCACCTGCAGCAACATTTAACTGAACCAGTAAACTAGTAACATTTGCGCCAGCTTTTTCGGCTTCCAAAACCGCTTTGAAAGCTTGCTCGACAGCGCTGTTGGCAGCTTGCAGTTTCGACCCCGTTTGGTCAGTTTGAGCAAAAGCAAAGTGCCCGCCATAAAGGTAAGAGCTAAACGCCAAAAAGACGAAAGTTGTGACAACGAGAAGTTTGCGGCAGTTGCTTATTTGTTGTGGCCTCCAAGATGATGTTGCTTTATGTAACGGTTAGTTTTGGTTCAAGTTTTAGGAAGAGATGGTCATGGGGGATCAAAATTCCATAGTAAACCCTATCAAATCCCTCTCTGAAGAGAGCAGACAAGTAACAGAAGCGCCTAATCAAACCAGTTTACTCTTGCTCATCCCACGTCAAATAAATTCTCAAAATTCCTTAATAAACGCATATGGAAGAAAGTCTAGAAGGACAAACTGTTCTAACTATATGCAAATATATGCAAATCCGTTAAAGTCTTGCATGTGAGATTAGGCTCTAATTATCGCTTTATTTACTGTAAGAATACGTGCTCAATAAATTGTTTCTAACATTATGCGCTTCAAAATTTCGGCGCCATTCTTGACTCCCAGTTTTTTCTGGCCAAGCCTTTCTCGATATTGAATGGGAATCTCCACAATGCCAAAACCTTCCCGCTCCACCTGATGGTTTAGTTCCACTTCGACATCAAAGCCTTTGGATTTCACAGCCCAGTTTCTAAGAATTCCCGCACGCACAACACGCAACCCCGTCAACGGATCAACCAATTGGACTCCATTTAGTAAGTTATGAGTAAAAGCAATTATGCGATTTCCAAAGTAAAGTATATTATGCTTTTCACCGAGGTTAAGAGTATCATTAAACCTGTTTCCGCAAACCATGCCCACACGTAGGTTCTTCTCTAAAATCCGAATCATCAAAGGAACGTGTTCAGCAGGATATGTGTAATCTGCATCTGTGAGAACAACGTAATCAACGGATGAATCCAAGAGCTTTATCGCCTTCGCTAACGCATTACCCTTTCCGAATCCATCTTGAAAAACAACGTCAGCACCCAAATTCTTGGCCACCTCGACAGTTCGATCGGTACTTCGGCCGTCAACTACCAAAACATGTGGGCATCCAAGATTATCCATAAGCTCAGCTATTGTGAGCCCTATGCCTTCTTCCTCGTTCAACGCAGCTATTACAACTTGTGTCGAGGATATAGCTTGGATATCTCCTTTCGCCAACAAGAATCAGCTCTCTTCATCAGCCATGTCTATTCATGATTTATTAATAGACTCTTATTTAAGAGGATATTAAAAACATGGTAACATGTCAAACACGCTTAATCACAGCCTTTTACTCGCTATAACTTCAAAAGATAACTAAGTAAGCGGCTAAAATGATCACGAATGTCTTTTTGCTTGTTTAAGCCTACAATGGACCCCTCGGACGAAAACGTTCGGGTTGCGCTCAAAGAAGGGCAAGCTCATAGCCTCACACATCAAATCCAGCGTCT
This sequence comes from Bathyarchaeia archaeon, assembly GCA_049515895.1. Taxonomy (GTDB): domain Archaea; phylum Thermoproteota; class Bathyarchaeia; order Bathyarchaeales; family Bathycorpusculaceae; genus Bathycorpusculum. Next base: position 49,982 of record JBEKTQ010000016.1, read on the forward strand.
TCCGTGCAAACCCAAGCCCCAATTTGCTCCTGAACCTTGGAACAACGCTTATGAAAATCGGAATATTGCCCAAGAAAGTCGCGACCAGTTTCAGTCACCAGAAAAAAGAATCGTCCACCAGAACAAAACCAGCGCTCACAAAAAGATCCAAATACTTTTCTAAAAGCTTGAAACTCAAATTCGCTCCAAACATAACCCGAGTCTTATTTAACCGGAATTTGTAGCCTCTAAAATTGCCGCAACAATGCATAGCCGATCACGATTCTTACCCAACAAAAAATCCCATAAAAAAAGCAAGCTAAAGCGCTTTCAACCCAAAGACAAAATTTGGGGTCAACACTATCAAATCCCCTTCTGACAAAGGCGGATACGAAGCGGAGGCTACACTAATTGGACTTTATTTTGCTTTTTCTCTTCCCCTCAAGCTGGTAAACCCACTCTTTAATGCTAGACCCTTAAAAGACTTCTCATCAGATAGACAAGGGACTATGGTCAGAACTGAATCTAGAAGCCCTATACTGCTTGAAAACGTGGTCCAAGACATCCCTTCTTCCCACCGTTTTTTACATAAACAAACAAGCCATCACAAAAAAACATATAAACGATATTTCAAAAAACGCAATATTTCTAGAAAAACTCAACGAACTTTCTAGAGTTTTTGAACAATAGCCTTCGATAACAAAAATCTCTTAGCCGTTTCTGAAATTCTAGTGACCATCCGCAAAACCTACGGCATAAGCTTTGGGGTAGCACAAAAAGTTTAGGCTCTAACTGTTGATGGAAAACACTTGCTAGATTACACAGCCAGTTCGTTTAGGCAATTTGCAGAACCATAGACACAGAAGACTTACAGGCACGTCACACAAAAAAAGAGTGAGAATTTGTGTTTACGTTACTTTGACTTTTCGTTTTTGTTTTGGGGTTTTTTTAGGGATTAAAACTTCTAAAACACCCTCTTTGAGGTCTGCGGTAACTTCATCTGCTTTTATTTCTTCGGGCAAATCCACTATCCTGTAGAATGTTTTGCATGCGCGTTCTTTGCATAAATATTCATGTTCTTTCTTGTCGTATTTCCATCCCACCGCACCTGTTATCACAACGGAGTTGCCGTCCAAGTCGATTTCGATATCCTCCTTCTTAAAACCAGGCATTTCTGCTTTCAGTCTGTAATCTTTTTCGTTATCCTCCACATCAACAACAGGAACCCGTGTTTCGGGCAAAATCGACATTGCCTTATCCCAATATGATGGAAAAATGACGTCTTCAAAATCCCTTCTGAACCGCTCGAAAGTGTCGTCAAAGGCTTGATAAAGATCTGAAGGATCAATTGGAGCTAAAGCTCTTGGTATCTTTTGCGCTTTGCTTATGGAGGATGGCTTTTTCTTTGCGATTGTTATTTCGGTTTTTTTAGAAGCCTCTTCTTTTTCGACTGTTTTTTTCTTTTCAGTCACAAAATTCGCCTACTGATAGAAATGTGATTTCGAAGATTTATTTTTTGCTTTTCGGGGTTCTATTGACTTTCAGAAGCGGCTGCTCAGCTTCAGATTTGCTTCCGTTTTCTTCAAGCCAGTCTGTCAACCCAAAAGGTGAAAGAATCATTTTTACAAAGTTTTATATGATGCATTTCTGCCCTTGCTTGTTCCTAAATCATAATGCATATAGTATGTTTTCTGACTCCAAAGGCGCGCTGCTAGCTGCTTCGACGTTGACTTTGACTTAATGAGAATTTCAGCAACCCCTCAAAGTGGTTTAGTAGGTGGCAGCCCAGTGTCGACAGATTCCGAAAATGGTTGGGGAAGCGGCGTTTAATTATTCTCCAGGTTGACTTTTTCAGAGAATTCGGGAGAAAAAGGGAGATTTTAGGAGATTTCTATAGATTAAGATGTAACCTGCATGCGATCCAAGCTCGAAACACAAAAAGCAACTGAAAGAGCAGAGTTTCTGGGTCAAAAAACATCAGCTAACGCTTCTGGAGGCTTCTTGCGTTTGCGCTCTTTCCTGATTTTTTTTGAGTCAGCCTATTTTGACGGTGGTGGCCGCCTGTTGACGTTAGTTGACTTTTGTTGACGTTAGTTGACTTTTGTTGACGTTAGTTGACTTTTGTTGACGTTAGTTGACTTTTGTTGACGTTAGTTGACTTTTGTTGACGTTAGTTGACGCAACCTGCAGATAATTTAAGCTTTTCCACAAAAAAGCAACCCAAAAACACAAAGAAAAAAATTCCAGAAGTTTACACCACGCCAAAACAAGTCACTCGCAGGCCTAAATTTTGGAGGCTTCAGTGACTGTTCATTTACCACAATATAAATAAAGGCGCCAAAGATAATTGAGAATTTGAATGTCTTTTTGAAGAGTTTTTAAGGGTAAATCATGAACCGAAAGGCGCTTGCCAACTTATTTCGAACCTCATTCAAGGATTGGTTAGAGGACAACGCACCGATACGGGCAGCTGCATTAACCTTCTTCATTATTTTGCCATTACCATCTCTCTTGGTGATTGTGGCAACTTTTTTTGCGCAGTTTTATGGTCAAACCCAAGCAAACCAATTATTGATTCAGCAGATAAGCTCGCTTACAGGTCCCGTAGTTGCTGAATTATTTAAGCAACTGCTGGCAAGCGCAACGTCACCTTTCACCTCTCTTTGGGCGGCGATAACAGTTATAGGATTCTCTTTAGCGGGAGCAATTGGCGCTTTTGCAATTTTGAGGGACACAATGAATGTTGTATGGGAAGTTAAACTGCCCAAAACAAAAAAACTTGGGGCTAGAGTAAGGGAAACAATCGGACCATTTTTACTGGTTTCTTCGCTCGGGCTAATTGTTATTGCGGCGACGGTAACCTCAGCGGTTCTGTTTAGCGCAATAAAGATCTATTCTATAAACGAAACCCTGACCCTGATTTCTCTCACTGCGGTCCAAATCTTGTTGTCGTTCAGCTTATCAACATTGCTTTTTGCTATTATTTACAAAGTTCTTCCAGACAGAAAAGTGCACTCAATAGACGTGGCGTTTCCCGCGATAATAGCTGGAGTTGCATTCACGGTAGTCAATTACGTTCTCGGTTTCTACGTTCAAACTTTCAAGGTTTCAACGATTGCAGGCGCTGCTGGGTCACTCTTGATTATTCTTCTTTGGATTTACATACTTAACCTGATTGTACTTTTTGGCGGTGAAATTTCCAAGGTTTACGCCACAACTGTTGGACCCCACCCATATCTCCATGTGATCCCGGGGGAGGAGAAAATCATCCAGCCTTTGGACAGAGTTGGCGGGAAAATAAAGGAAGCAACAAAGGAGCAGATTAAAGAAGCCACAGAAGAAAAAGCGGAAACTGTCACGTCGATTGAGACGCAAAAGAAACCTGAAACAACAGCGTCTGAAAAAATAGAACAAAGCGCCAATAAACAGCATTTGTCCTCAAATGCCAAGGAGGAGGCGCCATTATTAGATGAAGAGTCTGAAGATGGCAGCGTTGAAGTAAACGTTGTTATTAAGACGGGTCGCAAAAAAAGAAAAAGCGAGGAGCCAAAGTAACTACTAAATATGGCGGTCAATTAACCGAAGAAACTGCTTTTTGGAGTTTCATCTTGGACCAGATTGGATTGTTTGGCCCGAAGGTTTAACAGTTTACGCTGCAACTCTTGGGACTCACTCAAGAAAACAAACCATCCAACCAATATCGCCAGATAAACTGTGAAAAACAAGATTGAAAACAAGAAGCAAAGGATAAACAAGTGGGCCGAGCCGGATTTGAACCGGCGACCTTTCGATTATCAGTCGAACGCTCCAGCCGTGCTGAGCTACCGGCCCGCGCTTTTGGTAAAACAAGTTTAATATTATGTTGCTTTATAAGAATTGCCGTAAATACTTTAAAGCAACACCATCTTTGTGTTGTCGGGTTAGGATTGGGCTCGTAGCCTAGCACGGCATACAGTCAAAGTGGTGACGTCACCATCAAGTTTTCTCTTGGCTAAACACAACACCCCTCTTTTTCTTTTTTGGTCAGCTGCTCTATCTACGTATTTCTTGTTTGCCAGGAGGCCTTTCTAAACTGAAGGGAAACAAGCCCGGCTTCAACGAGAGCGACGCCTTCAACCACGTTAATTTTATTCGTGTAGGTCCGGGAGAGTTTGAAGATCTCCTGCGAAGAATCAAAATGCTTGACGTCGCCGGGACAGTGAAGCCTGCAGACAAAGCATATGTTTCCCTCAATCCTGACGTGTCAATTTGGCAGAGCAATGTTGGTCCTGGAAGCTGGAATCATTACCTGACAAACCTCATTTATTTTTCGAAATGCGTGAACCTGACTCCGTCAGAATTGCTTAACCTCAAGGCCAGTGAGGATCCACAACACCGTTATTTTCCAGCTGAGCGATTGATTGAAACTTGGATCAAAATGGCAAGGCAGAAAGGCCTCCCTTCTTCCGTGATCTTCAACACTCTAAACGCGACCCGGAGTTTCTTCCTGCACAGTAGGGCGCCTTTGCTCAAGATAGTATTTGTTTACAAGCCTAAACCAAAGAGGATACTGAACGAGGACATACTGAGAAAATTCAGGGATGGCTTCAACTTTTACCTTAAAGTCCTGTTTGATTTTCTGATATCAGTCCCGGTGAGAGACGGCCAATTCACCAGGTGCAAGTATTGCGGCGAAGAGTTATTTCCAAGATGGCGCCACATAACGACGTTCCCAAGAATTGAACCGTACAGTCCATTCATAATCAAGCCACAGAAAGGCCATGATAGCGAGAGGTATCCTGACGGCCTAAGACAGGTTTGTTTCCTTACGAAAACATTGGCGAGTGAGTTGAACGCTCTGCGTGATTTGAAAGAAGCAATGTTGCAGCGGTCACTTACGCCGGACGAATATATATTTACTCATCAAATAAACCAGGCGGGAATTCTACATGTGACGCCAATAACCAGGGAGACAATCGGAACTGTTTTCAGAACTAACAAGCGCAAAACTGGAGAGCAGATTAATCCTCAACTCCTGCGCACCTGGGTAAACAGCACTCTGGCGTCAAGAGGCATAGAGAAGCAATTGAGAGACATCTACCTTGGCCACACATGCGGGTACGAGATGGGCTACATTATGCAGTTGCTTCCTCAATGGCAGAGGACCTTCCGTAGAGCCAAGGCACTTGAAGCTCTGGATCTGATGGCCTCAGTGCACCGGCAAGAGAAGGCGCCAAAGCCTGAGTTGGCGCTTAGCAATCAAGAGTATGAGCTGCTGCGTAGCTTACTTAGGCGTTTCAAGGAGAGTGGAGCTGAGGTTTGAACTACACAAGGATAAGAGCTTTCTTGTGTAGGGGCAAGAGAAACTTGACGCTCGAGGGATCCGTCGACGTCGACGCCGCGTTGGTTAGTTCATTTATTTTCAGCGAGGTCCCGCGAGCGTCACGGCCGCATAGAGGGATCCAGGAGAGCGTCAGGATATGAGAGTCTGCAAATGCCCTGACTGTGGAAAGATCATTGTTGATAATCCACTGTGGAGGCCGAGCGGTTTCAAATGGGGCGTTGACTTCACCAGCTTCGAAAACTTTGAATTGATAGATTCTGAGTTGGCACGCAAACTTAAGCTGGACGGGCAATGGACTGAAGACGAACTCTACTTGTACCGGCTCTCCAGGAACGGCAACGTTTCAAGAATGGCTAAGCTGGAGTACACCAAAGAAACGTTTCTGCTGCATGGCCTAACCGATTCGGCAGCTCACAAGAATCCTTTTCCAAAGAAGTTCCATTTTGAGAAGCTGAAGAAACAGCGTCAGCTTTTGGAGGAGAGGGCGCCATCCGTTACTGCCACGCACAAGGAGGTTCCTTGATGGAGTACATAGTGGATCGACATCATAAGAACACTACCAAGGTGATCGGCAAGGCCTGCAAAATATGTCGACTCCCAATTCTTGAAGGGGATTATGTCATTACTAAACATCGGGCCCGGATCTATCATAAAGCTTGTTTCGAGGCCATGTTCATTGAGGCCCGGAAGACGTCGTCTGAAAGGTGGAGGAAGAGTCATCCTGAAGAGTGCAGGAGAAGACAGAGGGAATGGCGCCAGCGTAACCCTGAAAAAGTTAGAGCTGCTCGCAAGAAGCATTATCAGGAACATCGTGAGGAGGAGAGAGCGGCTCGCAAGCGGCGTTATCAGCTGCATCCTTTCAAGGACTGGACGCCGGAAGAGAAAAAGAAACACTACGCTCAAATTATGAGTAGCCGAAGGAAACGCAGAATGGAGCTAGCCAAGGCATGACGAAGAGAGAGCAGCTTCAAACCTCAATGGATAAGGTCCCGTTTTTCTGCTTGGTTGCCTTGGCCGTCATCACCGGGTACTCAGTCGTAAGCGTGATCAGCGTCCTGCTGAAGGTCTTCATAGTCGGGTACTGCGTGAGTGTAACCTCGCTGATCTTCGTAGCTTACAAGTTCTACTTGCAGGAGAATGTCAAGAAATGAACAGCGATATCCCCCAAAAAATGACGAGGCGAACCGTCAAAACAATCAGCAAAACCATGGAGCCAAAGGAGGTTTTTGAATTGATAGCCTCCAAAGAATACGAGTATTCCCCGGACCTGGCGCCAGAATACCACGTCCACGATCGAGCAGGAATGGCCCTGAGCTACCTCACCTTTGGCCGCGTGACTGAGATCTTCGGAGGCCTTCAGTACCGGCGCATCTACGTTGCTGGACTCTGCTCGGACCCGCGGGATCCACACAACTGGAAAGAGGAAGTGATCGGCAAACATACCGGCCTAACGAGGGAGAACGTTCAGGTCGACGAGAATTTTCTGCAGATTGTCACGATGCCGATAGTGAAGAGGAGCGAGAGAATCAAAGCGAAATATGGCCAGGAGATAGCTCAAAGGAGTGCGCTAAGATTCCCCTTGAAATGCGGCCTCTACAACAATGCTTTCTATGATCAGCTGGTCCCGTTTGCCTGGTTAGTTCTTGAGTACCTGGAGCGTTATGCTCCTGCAGCTGGGAAGCTCTTCCACTACCAGGATGCGCGCGCCTGGTTCATCATCAAGGAAGTAACAGGCCAATTTCCCAACTGGTTTAGGGCCCAGTCAGACCGGTTCTACAAGCAGTGTCTGTACCGCGGGGATCCCATTGGTTATGCCATCTTCGCCGGGAGAGTGAAGTCCGACAACACGATGAGCTATCAGCGGTTCAGCTGGAATGCTGACCTCAAGGATCCCACTATGATCATGGACTTCAAGTGGATAGAGCCGGCAGTGGAGCAGGTCAAGGGCAGGATCCGGGAGGCTAAGCAGCTGCAGCAGGACGCCTTGGCTACACGTCTTTAAGGCCTCGTGGGATAGGTCTGGACTGCGGTATAGGTGCCACGTGGCATGTGTCGACCACTCAGGGGGGCCGGTGCCGTCAAAGCGCCTGACGTGCGATTGTTTATTTATTTACCGCTACCACTACTACTAGAAGGATTTTCAGAGAAAGCAAACGACACGGCCTCATCAAGGGATGGTCGATGTATGGTGAAGTGACTTTACGAGCTGCTAAAGTCACGTTATTTATTTTCCCCAGCTGCCAAAAAAGTTTTCGAGTTTCCACGTGGAAACTCGGTATTGAAGATCCAGTTTAGTGTTTTGGTTTGGGTGACTTGAGTCTATATCCCGCTTTGAGTAGGTCGTCCGGGGATTGACTCATCTTCTTAGCCTCTTCAAGCAACACGTTTCTTTCCAGAAATTCTACGGCCTTCTGTCTCACTTCTTGCTCATCATAATCTGGAAAAAGTTGATGAATTATCTCATGAAAAATATCGAGGGTTGCTTCAAGCAACGTATCACAATCTGGCGATCCTGCTATAATATCGTCGTCCCAAAAATGATATCTTGACCATCTTATCTCATGACCGCGCTTGTCTGTATGCGCGTTTGCTTCATTGTGTTTGCACATGTTGCATCGGCAACCAGAGATAGTTAACTCGCAGAGTTTGTCGAGCTGCTCATCTGCTAGTCCCTCTCTTGGTACCAAGCTTTTGGCGAGATCCAGAATAAGCTCAAAGAATCTCTTTTGTGAAATCATTTTTGTTATCGTTCCTGAGTCTTTCAAGCTTGTTACTATTTACGTATCAGTGAAAATTTAAGATTAATCCAAGAAGGAAGCGGCAAACTTCAACGAAAAAGGCTAGGGTGTCAGGCTAATCTTTTGTCGACGCGGATCTTCTTTAGGATCTCCCGGGCGCCCTTGTCAGCTCTCACTCTAAGATCCGCCACTAAAGCCAAGTTGAAGTAGTTACTCATGAAAACATTGCTTGAAATTCTACCGTGTAAGAAGTCGATTTCTTCGCGTTTGAGCCACTGATTCATGAACGTTGCGTGTTGTTCTCTGACGTCGGAATACCTTACTGGGATCCCTTTCTTGATTAATCGACGCTGGACCGCATATGTGCTTGCGAACGGAGTCTTCTGAGCGATAGTGTCGATCAGTTGTTTTGGTGCGTAGCTGATGAATGCCTTCTTGGTGTTCCGGATGAAGATTTTCTTGAAGCGGAAGTGTTCCAGCATTCCGGATTCAGGATTGTAATATTGTTTCTCGAGGGTCCCTTCTTTGGCCAGTTGAATGATAAGATTGTAACTGTGAAAAGCTTCACTTAACCTCAATCCGGTAACCCCAATGTAATCGAGGAATTCGGTGAGGTCTGGACGAACAGTTTTAGCTTGGATAACCCAGTTGAATATTTCCTCAGGATTCTTGATTTTTGTCATGCGGTCGATTATGATGTCGTCGATGTTGCGGCCTGTCCAGCTGAGGCCGTAGGCCCTGACCAGGGAACGGAAGTCATCGTAGCATCCGAGAAACTTTGATAGTGCGCTGAGTGCTTTCAACGGGTTAGGGCGGATCGTGACTGGCAGCTTTCCGATTTCTGAAAGGTCCTTTGAGAAGAGGCAGTTCTTGAAGAACATCGCTTGGACAACCATTTGCCGCGAATTATGTTCGGTGTGGTTTTTTAGGAGCCAAGCTTTGAACTCCTGCCAGTCGACTTCTTTGGATAATGGGATTGAGGATAACGTCGAGTATTTTCCGGTGAGCTTGTCGATTTTCTCCTGGAGCGCGATCTCGCAGCATTTTGATATGTTGATGCTGAGCTCGTGGGCCTTGTCCACGAGTGCTCTGTTGACGCTCAAGGTTACTCTTTTGATTTTCAGTTTTGGGATTGCCTTGGTTATTATCCTTGTTTCTTGATCGGATGACATGATTGTTTTCCTCGTTGTTTACGTAGGATTTTTTTGACTAAAAAAGGGGAAGTGTTGAATGTTGACTCTGCAACTACTCTAGTTTGAAGTTAACTCTGCTGCAGGAGCTTCCCGGATCTCTCGCCTGATTGCTTCGGAACTGTTGATTATCAGAAGAGCTCCAGTGCCGTTCTCGTAGGGAAAGAATTCCAGTCGGTCTTTGTTGCTTGTCCACTCTGCGAGTTTCGGCAGGTCCTGAGGTAGGATCCTGGCCATTATGTGAGCTTCGAAACTCTTTCCCCACTTCAAGCCTGGACTGAAGATGTCTTTGTGCTGCATGTCGGTTACTTCTTTCTCGAGGAACTGGTCCGTCAGCTGCTCAACGCTCAGGTTGAATTTCTCTGCGAATTGTTGGAGTTCTTTATAGAGGTCCTGTCGGACCGGGATTGAAAACGGTTTTTGTTCCATGTTTCCTTTCACCTTTAGATACTTATAGGTATCTACCAGTACCTTTATATTCACAAGTATTTAAATATACTCATAGGTGCATAGAAATATGGCTAAGAATATGAAAAGATTTATGATGTCAGTTTCAGATGAAATGCATGCAGAGCTCGAGAAAGAAAGGAAGGAAAGGCGCTTGGAAACAGTCCAGGAAGTAACACGGCAAATAGTCGCTGACTACCTCAGAAAGAAGGAACAGTAATTTAGCGCTCAACAGATTCTCGTTCAACTTCCTTGGAACAACTGAAGTAGGATTGCAATATGCGCAGACTAATGATTTATTACAAAGCCTTGTCTGCTGGGCTATCAATGTTTATTTTTACATTGATTGGAGGGTTCACATTTGGTTCAATTATCCATGAGGCAGGTCACGCCATTGTAGGAATGGCCGTTGGATTCAGAATCAAGTCATGGTCCATTGCCGGGGTGGTTTTCGCTTCCTATATGCCCAATGGACCGGCAAAACTACTAACATTGTTGGCGGGAGGATCCGCAGAAGCGTTGAGCGCTTCGTCCGCTTTTCTCTTTGTCCGCTATCTTGCTCGATATGTCTTCAGAAAAAACGAGATCATAAAAGTACGATCGATCGATGCTGGAATGAACCGAGGTTTGTCTAACTTTCAACTTCAATTCTTGCCATTTATCCTCTTTGGAATTGAGGTTGCCTTTTTGTCGTTTATATTTCATGGAGTCGTCGCAGGAATCTGGGAAGGATTATTCAACAGCAGTTATGTTGCTTTCAGTGGTGAACCTGTTCTCGAGGTGTTTGCGGTTGCTGTATTTTTGTGGATGGCCTTCGAAATACTGTACAGTCGACAAAACAAATATCTGAAAAGTTTAGCCTTCGTGGATTAATTAGGTTAACGCGGCAAAAGGTTCCTCGAGTAACCTCAGAGTTTTTTAGAAATTTGCCTGGGTTACCGACTTCAAAACTTAGTAGTGTTTCCCAGTTTCGTTTATGCTTGGATTCCACGTTGATGTCGTTGAGATTATTTGGTCCACATTGGCAACTCACATTCATCCACTCATTTGCTCCGTGTGAATTTGTAATGTCCCTGTCAAAAATCCCAGTGTAACTATAGAAGATTGCTAAGTTTTACGCAACCTATACGTACACACCCTCAAATTCCGTGGACTATTTTTCCATGAAAACTGAATCCCTCGTAAGATAGTCCATGAAGAATGTTGAAAACTGCAGAGGATTATCGAACGGCAGCAACAATAAATTACGACAACTCGCCTTCAAAAGCAGAATTCCAAGCCTTTTCACCTGGGAATTTAGGATGGCAGATCCGGGAGAGACGGGGGAATATCAAGTTTCCATCCTTCTCTCTGTTTCTGCTTAATCGTTTCCAATACCTCAGGTTGACTAACTGCGAAGCAGACATGCGCGCAGCTGCCACCGCTTCCAGGAAAAACAGGTGCCTCGAGACGCAAAAGACTGCTTGTTTTCGTCAGTGTAGTGTGGTCACAGAGACTGCAGAAGATTCCTCTCGGGGTGATCTGGACGTCGACGGGTCCTAACTTGTCGTCCATTACTTTAACGACTAAACTCAAGCTTTTCTTCGCTGAGTGTTTCTTCAACGATGTGCAGCTCCTCTGTCATATTGATAGATTTATGTATAAAAGTTCTTGCAGAGCTGTCGCTACCGCCTTCTGCCCCCGAACACAAGCGCGATCAAAACGACGAGTAGCCAGGGCGCGAAGATGATAACCAGGATGAGAAGGCCGATGGTTGTGAGGATCCCGATGTTGACGGGGTTACTTAGCCAGGTGACGAGTCCGCTCAGGATCGTGTCTGTAGTTGTTTCTGGCGCAAACCTTCCAAATTGACTATTATCATTTTGGATGTTCTGAACCGTGTATTGGCCAATTACGAAAACTGTAACGTCAAAGTCAAAGGTAGCGACGTCGCCATGAGTAACTGAACTTGTACCCAAATTCGTTGAGTCTGCGTAGCTTCCAAAATGGCTAAGGTCAATCGCGAAGTAAGTTGTGTTTAGGAAGTATTCTGGATTCAGTACGTGTCCCTCATAGGTTTCAGGTACAACTTTGGGTATGTCTGTTGACCCAAACGGACTGTAATGCAGGTAGACAGTGGATTGCGCGGATTCAGGGTTTGTGCTTTCGTAGCTTCCGCCAATGGGAAGAGAAACCACGCTGCCGCTGCTGGTTCGCGCGTTAAACATCGCATTGTCGTCTAGCTGGATCGATGCGATCGCAAAATATGCTGTTCCGCCACCTTGAATATACCAACTTGGAGTTGTGTCAACCTTGAACCAGATCCACAGGTCGTTATACATGTTTTCGACATGTGTGATAATCGGCCACTGAAGATAAATTGCTGGATTCTGTGCTGCGGTTGGCCATTCAGCGCTGAATGAAACATAGTATTTCATTTCGTATTGGGACATCGCAATCATTAGGGGGGTTCCGCTGCTGTCTGTCACGTTCCAATTGTAAGTTGCATCGGGGTTTGTTCCGGTCCACCCTGGAGCATAATTAAACAGATCATCATTCTGTATCCAGGAAGTGGGGATAGATATTCCTGTAACGCCTGGAAAGCTCATGTGGGCTACTGACTGTGTGGGTTCAAAGACGCTTGTCATTTCTGCTTCGACTGTAGGTACTTTGATGGGGAATGCTGCAGTTGGGTTTATCACGTTTGGACTGTAGCTTAAGGTTGTTGTGGGGTTGAAGTAGGTTTTTCCGTTGTATTGTTCGCCATAGATGCTTATGTTTGGGGTAAATGCAGTTGGGTAACCGTCGCTGGAAACGACGGAAAGAGGTTGGAGATGGCTACTTCCCGGTGACAACGTTAGTGCGAGAGCGAAAATTCCAATTATGATGAAGATACCGTACATTCTGCCTTGGTTGGCTTTTGCTTTGTTCATCTTATTCCTCTTGTTTTTCTTTGGTTTACTTCGTACCTGTGACTTTGGATGCTGCTACTTACGCTAAGACCGCTCGATCATCCGGGACTCTTGAGATGTAGCGCGTGCTGGAGATCTGTCCGGATGATCTCGAGGCTTCTAATGACGTCTTCGATCGGTGTTTCTTCTGAGTAGAATACTACAGCTGCGCGGCCGGTGACTGCTGTAAGTTTGGGGCCAAGGACCTTGTAGATTCCCTTTGGGATGTAGGCCAGATGCTGCTCGGGATTTACTTTGACTGTGAACTCGGCCAATCTGATTCCTCACTTAAGAAAATATTAAGGTTAATGAGAATTTAATTATTGAAACGAGAAACCTGAAAATTTCGAGTTGGAAGGTTCAAAAGCGAAACAAAGAAGTGTTAAGTCATACCAATTTCGCTGCATTTGTGGTCGACGTCGAGATTTGGGAAGGACCCGCATCTTATTATCTTACGGCATTCCGGACAAAAAGCGTGTATCGCCTCTCCGTTTCTTGTGAGCTCCAGGTACTTTGTCAGAACGTCTCCACTTAGCTGATTTAGAAACCTGGACTCAATATTGAATTTGAAGTACTGGAATACTACTCTTTGATCTTTTTCGCAAAGCCCCTTATACTTCCTCTCAATGAGTTCGTTCATAGCTTTTCTTTCGCTGCTTTCTTCAGAGTTGCGCGCCAGGTGTGTATTGAAATCTATAAGGATGGTTTTGCCGAATGCTTCTGGGTCAAAGGTGCCTTTAGCTAGACCGTCAAACAGTTGACGAAGGAAGTTTTCACCCATCAAAAAATGGAAGGTTGTTGAGTCTGTTGTCTCCTTCAGTATGCTCAATGAGAATTTCCAAATAGGGTTATCTTGTTGTGGCAGCGAGTCAAACGCTCGAGAGATCAAGTAAGGCCTACTCAGCAGTGCTCCAGCTAAGATCTGACCTTGGAAAGTCAATGAGTACATCAACTTGTCTGGGACGGGTCCCCTTTCGCTCTTAACAGTTCCCGTTACTTCAACAAACCCTTTTTTCTCAAGCTTACTGATTAATGGATAGACGATGGAAGACGACAGCTGCGTTAACTGGTCTGTCCTACGCATGATTTGATTCCTCGACAGAGGCTTGTTTTCATTAACCATCTTCGTGAGAATGCGGCCAAGATTGCCTACCGTTTTCTTGTCGATTCTTTCTCCAAAAATTTGGGTGAGATGTTTCTGCAGAAACCTTGTGTTGCCGTTCCTTTGTTGCGTTTTTGAAGCCTCCATTTCGAAATTTTCGAAACTTTCAGTTAAACCGTTAAGTTCTCTATGAGTATTTAAGACTATCTAACAGAGGTTAGACACTTGGAAAACAATTACGACCAAAAAATCATCCAGTTCTTAGAAACCGCGGAAAACCCCATGGACATAGAGAAGATCCGAATCGAAGTTGGCATCGGCAATTGGAATACAGCATTGAAACACTGTTTAGAGCTCCTGGTTGCCAAGAAAATAAGCGGCCAGAAGACCAGCAAGAGCTGGGTTTTTTGGGCTACATCGAAAGAAGCATTTGTAAAAACAAACTGAGGGAGGCAGTCGCAGGATGACGGAGCTGCAGATCAAGATTGAAAAGTGTAGCCAGTGTTTGCATTTTCAAGGAAGAAAGTGTCAGTTAGGCTACAACGTCAAAGCACACTCTAAACCCTGCAGTCAAGGGATAGCTCGCGTGAGGCAGCTGCCATGAACGAGCGTCACCATAGAATGCCGGATGGCGCCTTAGTCATTTGTGATGGAACCCGAGAAGGTTCAGAACTTGGTTCTGCCGGCAGGTGTCCAAAAGCTCCAAGGTGTGCTAACTACAAGGTAAGAAAATGCTTCATAAAATGCGCTGACTTCACCGAAAAACAAACGGCTAACTTGGTGTACTAAAATGGAAGCATCTAAGCACGAATTAATTCTTGTTGGATTGCTGCAACCAAACCGGTTCAACCCAAACGTCATGCAGGCCACGGAGTTCCATGCCTTAAGGCAGGACATGGAGCTGAACGGCCCCGAAGGAATAGACCCGGTCTTGGTCAGTCCCTACCGCTGCTTCTACATGGGCGAAGACGCCAACCCCTTCTACGTGATCGTCGACGGCGAACACCGCTGGAAAGCGGCCAAGGAACTCTGTTGGAATGAGATCCGCTGCGAGGTCCGCGAGCTCAACGAGCAGGAAGCCAAAGTAATCTGCTACCGGAAGAACAAGGACCGCGGCACAATCGACCCACTCAAAGAAGCTGCCCTCTTCAAGGGTGAACTGGACCTGCAGTTTAGCCAGAAAGACATCGCTGAAATGTTCCTGGTGGATCAGTCGACTGTAAGCCAAAGGCTCAGTCTTTTGAAGCTCGTCCCAGAAGTCCTTGCCGAAGCAAAAAAGTTTCCACGTGGAAACATTACCGTAAGCCATTTGGAACCTATCGCTTCCCTCCCGGAAGGCGAACAGAAAAAGATCAGTCTGGAGAACCGCTGGGAAAAAGGCCAAGCGCGCACAGTCAGGGAAATCACTGACGAGGTGCACCGGATAAAAGAAGAGCTGGCAGCGAAAGAGTCCTTGAGGAAGGCCCTTGAAACCGCCAAGTTTCCTAAGTGTCCGAAGTGCAAGCAGGCGCCGAGCGCTGCTACTTATCAAAAGCTGCCATGGGTGCGGTGCTCAAGCGGAAACTACGACCACACCTGGAACTTAGACACGGGAAAACTCGAATATGAATCGACATCGACCTCAAGAAGGACCTCTCAACCAAGGCCTGAAGTCAGCAACATCATCCGAAGCAACTTCACCATAGACGAGCTCTCAGAAGCGTTTTTTAAAACAATCCACGCAGTGCTGCCGAAGTTAGATGCTGCAAGCAAAATCTCAATCACTGGTCTAATCGACAAAACCATGTTCATAGTGAGCTTTGACCACGGTCCCAACGGAATGCACGTCTACGTAGACTACGGAGGACAAAGCATCAGCTTCGGAGCTGAACCAAAACAGTATCACACCGGTCAAAAATCCAAAATAGACATGGGAATTTACCAACCGAAACAAGCGGACCTGGACCGACATCTCGAGTTCATTGAGAACGCATTCAAGAACATATTGCTGCCGCTGCCGGAGAAGAAACCGAAGCGCCTCAGAGAAGAGATCCCTGCTGTAGCTGCAGCTGAAGAAACGCCTCGAGTAGTTCCCTGCGAGTCCTGCAGCAATGACTCTGACAATGGCGGAAGCTGCCACCGGGAACAATTCCACGTCGTCGACGGCCATGAAGGCTACTTCTGCGAACACAAAAAACCCTTGGAGCGTAAGCAATAGTTATGACTGATCCTCCCTGCAAGCTTCCGGTCACCTCGGATCTCCCGCAGACTCCGCCGGCGCCGAACCCTGAAAGAGAAGCCTGGCAGAAAGAAGTGAAAGAAGCAGCTGAGCTCGAAAGAAAGAACCCGATGTACGGCATCTCCCACAAGTTCTATCCGGTGTATGATGATTTTTGCCCCATGGACAATGAAGGCGTAAACAGCTTAGGCTTCAAGCCGGCCCTGGTTGCCAAGTGGCTACAGCAAAACGAGAATTTCAAGACCGACCTGGACACGGGGATCCTGTATTTCTACGATGGAAAAAGCTGGATCCCAAACGCGGAGCCCTATCTGGAATTCATACTCTCAAAGATACTGGACCAAGAAAACAAGCGCAGCTACTTCAACGATATCCTGCATGATTTGAGGGGCTTAACTTACGACAGATTAAAGTTCAGCTCAAAAATCGCAGTAGAAAACGGGCTCTTAGACATTGAAACCCAAACACTCTCAGATTTCAACGAGAAAGAAATGGCCTTCCACGAGGTCCCAGTGAAGTATGATCCAGCTGCTGAGTGCCCGAATTGGGAAGAGTTCATCAAGCAGGTAGTTAACTCTGATGATCTCGCCACGATCCAGGAGTGGAGTGGTTTCCTACTCTTGCCTGATTACCGCTTCCACAAGCTCTTGTGGGTCCATGGTGAAGGCCGAAATGGTAAGGGTGTTTGGCAGCGCACTATGGAAGGGATCCTGGGAGAAAAGAATGTTTCAAGCTTAGGCCTCGAGGAGTTCGACGGAAACCACCGGTTCGCCTTGGAGCGGCTCTACGGAAAACTATTCAATCCATGCTCGGAACCAACAACGAACCGCATTCTGCAGACGCCTCTCCTCAAGAAAGCAACCGGCCAGGACACGATCGAAGCGGAGATCAAGGGCAAGCAGGCCAGGATCCAATTCAGAAACTACGCAAAGATAACCGTGATCGCCAACAAGTTCCCAAGAGTCAACGACACCACAACGGCCTTCAGAGAGCGACGTCTCTTCATCAAATTTCCCAACGAATTCATAGGTAAAGAACAGATCCAGAACCTGGAACAGAACTGGCTAAACAACCCGGAAGAAAAATCCGGGGTCCTCAACTGGATGCTCAAGGGCCTGATGCGTCTGCTGTCCCAAGGCTACTTCACCGAAAGCAAAACACAGCAGGAAACCGAGATAGAATTCCAGCGGGCCAGCGACACCATCAGCGCCTTCCTAACTGAGATCGGGATCCTCGACAAGAACATGGTAACCACCAGGAGCACCGCTTTTGAATCATACAAGAACTACTGCGACGTCTTCGGCCTGAGCCCGGAGAATGACAAAAAATTCACTCAGAGACTGAAAAACACTCCAAAGATAACTGTTACCCTGATCCATAAGCCAAAAATAGAGCGTGCCTGGAAAGGATTAGGCCTAAGGACCATAGACGATGAAGGAAAGATCGCTGCAGCTGGCGCTGCAAATAGTACACTTGATACAGTTGATACACATTTAGGGGAGTTTACACTCCTCCACACTAATGTGAAAGATTCTTCTCTAGATATAGAGGAGAGTGGTACACGTGTATCAAGTGTATCATCTGTATCAGATTCTAAACCAACCTTTCATGTCAAAGACATTCCTGCTGGCGAGAAATGCGACTGCGGAAAACTCGCGGTAACTAAAGAGATCGTGACTCCACTTGGCGACACTATGAGACGCTGCCAGGAATGCTTTGAGGATCTACGCAAAAAGTTCCAAGAAGCCAACTGGAAAAAAGGCTACGAAGAACTGCCTGATTATGAAGAGAGAGGAGAGGAGGATCCGTAATGGCGCCAGCTCCTACCATCGCATTAAACAGGAATCCGCCTTACATGGACACTGAGGTCCCGTACGAGCGAACCAAAGCAGAGATTGAGGTCCTGCTCAAAAGCTACGGCGTAAAAGGAATCCGCTGGACGAGCCTGGAAGGCCAGGACGACGTCTTAGAATTCATCATCGAGGCAGAGGTCCGGGGCGTCAAGAAGCAGCTGGGGATCGCCGTTAAGCCTCCCCATATTTTCATCAAGAAGAAGATCCGCGGCCAATTAGCCAACACGGAGAACATTAACCAGGAGTACCGGTTGCTGTTTCACTGGATCAAAAGCAAAATCGAAGCGGTTGTCTGGGGCCTCAGCACGATCGAAAAAGAATTCCTCAGCGAAGTACGGCTAAAGCTTCCAGGCGGCCGGGAGACTACCGTCGGTGAAGTTGTCATAGATCTGATGGGCCGGAATACTCTGGAGAGCTTGCCCTTTTACAATGGCCAGCAACAGGCCCAGCGAGTCAACGACCCCAAAATAATCGATGTTACTCCGTCCAAGGAGGATTCCAATGATGGTTGAGTCCTATGAAGATGTGAGCTGTAGAATTTTTCGCAGTTTTTTCAGCATAGACGATGGGGAAGTATTCAATAAACACCAGGACCTTCTAACAAAATTAATGCAGTACCCTCCAACCAACCTCAAACACCCTCTAACAAACTCACGGCGGAACAAACGATCTGATTTTGGATTCAGTGAGTGGGTCAGGTACATTCTCGCTAAACTAATGTTGCAGGAGGCCCTTTAAAGAAAAATGACTGAGACTGAGATCCGAGGAAAGGCGCCTGCTCCTTCTGAGAGCATACTTGGCAGTAAGGGAGATGGTTATTCCACCTCTCAGGCGCCCCCTAAAGGACCTCAACAACCCAGCAACACTCGTATTGAGAAGCCCTCCATATGCCCTCAATGTGGAAAGTCTCGATTCTTCCATGACGGACATCGTCATCAAGATGGTATGGACCTCCAACGCTATATATGTCGAGATTGCGGCCATAGGCCCAGCGACATTCTAACTGGGCAAAGCTTATTTGCACAACACCACAAGACTACAATACGCCAAGTATGCGCTATCTCAGAGGAAGCGAAAAACTTGACTGGAGAAACAACTGAACAAGTCAGTGTTTCGCCAGGAGAAAACTGTACAGAGCTCACCGTCAAAGCTGACATAGACCTAGTGATCGCAGACTACAAACAGTACATCCAAAAAGAACACATCGTAAACGACTTAACTCTTAGCAAATACGTATCTCGGCTCAAATGGCTTGCCCATGAAATCGGCGTTAACCTCTTTGAACCCGAAGATTTCAAACGGAAATTAGCATTCAACTCAGAGCTAAGCGCTAAATCGAATTGCAATAAGAACAGTATCTGCAAGGCATACATCAGCTTTGTTAAGCGCTATCTTCACATGGAAGACGTCAAGATACCTCACTTTGAGTACAAAACGCCGGAGTACAATGTCCCGGAACCCAACCATATGGAATTGCTATACGCTGCACTTAGCTTTCAAATGCAAGTCTTCTGCTTCGTATTAATGGCAACCGCGGCCAGACCTATCGAGGCTCTAAGAATCGAATGGAAAGACATAGATTTTGCGAGAAAGACAATCGCCATTAACAAGCCAGCTAAACATGGGAGAACAAGGACGGCCCAACTGAAAGGACGCTTCGTCAAAGTCATGGATATGCTGGCAGATCTGAAAGACCGTCAAACAACTATTGCCACCTGTCGCAACAGAAAACAAAGAAATCTAGACCTAGTCTTCACATACAAAGACACGGATACCGCTGGACAAAACTTCAGGCGAGCAAGAAAAGCAGCAGCTAGACGCTTAGGTATGCCAGAGCTAAGCAAGATTACGTTCTACAGTAATCGCCATTGGCGAGCAGTTCTTGAACGGTACCTGAAAGGCAACTCAGATGCTGTTGCAAACCTTCTGGGAGAAAACTCTGACAAATATGTCAAAGTTTACGCCCCAATATCTGAACGACTCTACGGCAGCGACAAAGAGTGGGAGCCTATCGAAGTCTCTGAAACTGACCCTGACTACAGCGAGAAGATGAACCGTTACGGTGCTGAAGGGTATCAAGAGTATAACTACAACCGAACGACAGGCAGACATTATTTGCGGAAGGAGAAGAGTGCTTACTAATGCGAAACACCTATCTTGTGCAAAGACTAAAATGTACGGAATCCATCCAGAAAGTATGGAAAAGGGCTCGTAGCCTAGCACGGATTAAGGTGTCGGCCTTCGGAGCCGGAGATCGTGGGTTCAAATCCCACCGGGCCCGCTTAAATTCCTTCGTAGAAAAACGCAAAGGGATTTTTAGCGAATAGAATTGCAAAAAGTAGAATATATTCAATAATTCTATTGCATAAAGCAATCAAAGAATGTTTGAAAGTTTAAGATGGGAAAAATCATTGAGTCGTTTCTTTAGAATTTTGGCTGACCGCGAATCGGATCAGAGTCTTTCCAGTGACCAATTCGAAGACAAATGTTAAGATCTAAGGTTCTTCTTCTGCTTCGCTGATTTGTGGTTTTTGGGTTTCTTCTTGTTTAGTTTCTTTTTCCGGCAAAACGGTTTCTGCTTTTTTGGTTTCACTTGAAAGCAGCATATTGATTAGTGCCTTCTGGTCCACTTCCGCCCTTGTTCGCCAATCAAGATACAATTGCCCATTATCATCTTGCCCCAAGTAACCATAGCGGATGTAGCGGTCAATGTTTAAGCCGATTTTCCAGTTGGGCATTTTCTCGCCAAGCAGTTGCTCAACATCTTTTCGCGACACTTGCCCTTTCTTGCTAATTATGAAAGAAATTGTTATGGCTAAGCCAGCTAAATCATCGATGCGCCAACCAATCAGCTTATCCTTAGTCGCCAAATCGCCGCGCAATGCAACGTAGAATCTTGCTTTATCCAGTTCCTCCAACGTTGGCTTTTCAGGAGTTTTTTCCTCTTCAAAAACAACTTTTACCTGAAGGTCTAGTGGTTTAAGGTAATCGTCAAGCAAATCGAGCACTTTGGAGTAGTCTGAGCCCAAGGCTTTATGCAGTTCAGAGCCTCTGGCGCCTGGCTTCTGATGCCTCTTATAGAAGAGCGTTTGAGTTGCTTTCTTGATTTTGCTGCCGTAAACGCCTTTCTTGCTCAATCAAATTTCCCCTCCTTCCATTTCCGCCAATCTTCAACGGAAACAGCGATGGCCACAGATGTTGACTGTTGAGTTAAAGGTTCAATTCTCGGCTTTTGGAATGGGGTTATGAAAACAAGCTCCTCCAATGCGTCGATTTCTAACGTCGCAAAACCGTAAGTAATTAGGAAGCTGGTCAAGAAGGCTCTTTGGACTGTTTGTTCATAGGTGCCTGCGCCGATGAAGTCCCAATAGTTGACTTTGCCCTCTTGGCCCTCCTTAGCGACGCAATCCTTGAGTTCTTGCCAATAGGTGTTGAGCTCCACCGAGAACTCCTTGTCGCTAAGGACGCGTTGTTTAATCAACTCGTCCCTGCTTGCATAACTATTTGAAACTTCAGCGGCTTCAAAACCTTTCCATCTTTCGCTGACAGGCTCCAACGCTTCCCAATACAGCAGTCCCTGAGCCAGAGAGTTAAGGCTGACTTGTTCAAATTCGATCAATGGACTCCACGCATGAAGAAAGACATCAACCATTTCCTGCGTACCTATTTGCAAGATCTTTTCTTCCAGAAGAAAAGGGTCAGTATAAAGTGCTGTTGAGCGCTGCTTCACCCATTCACTCTGCATTTTGATAACTTTTGCTAAGTGGTGTAGGGTTTCAGCGTCAAGTTTGAGCTCCTCAGGGTCCTGCCAATGCGGAAAATACTGCTTAACGATCTGTATAATTTCATCAATGTTCAGCGTGAAGGGTTCTGCCGTGCGTTTTTCGATAGCGAGGCACATTTCAATTATGCGTTCAAGCCTTTCCTTGCCTAAAGCTTTGGTTTCTTTCGCCCTCGGCATTAAGCGACCACCTCATGGATAACTGATTTTCCTTCCATATTTTGCACTGTGATTACGTTGGTGTCTTGCTGGGCGAAAGTGATTTGGCTTGGTGTGATAACTACGTATTGGGTATTTGCGTCTTTGATGACGGCGAGAAGGATTCTTGCTATCATTTCACGGTTTTTTGGGTCCATGTGAATGTCGTATTCGTCGACTGCACGAAACGGCGAACGCACGTGCTGCTGCAAAGCTAAAAGAAAACTCATGGTTGCCGTTGTCCGCTCCCCGCCGCTTTGGGTATAAGCATCAAGCGCCACGGGTTTGCCACCTTTAAACCCGACAATGATTTCTAAGCCTGACGTCTCTATATCTTGGCTGTTTGAAAGTTGCACTGCGCCAGTCGCCAAGGTTTGGGTCATGATTCGCTGGTACTCCACATTTACTCTATCAAGGAGGTTTTCCATCACGGTGCGCCACGACTGCATGCGGGTTTTGACTTCTTCAAGCGTTTTCTCGCGGTTCTCAGCTACAAGCTGTGTTTTCTCTTTGAGTTCCAAGTAAAGTTTTGAGTAAGATTCGTACTGGCGTTCAATATCCTCTGAAACGTCAGCGAGCGCAGCCAAGTGCCCATCAGTTAGGCGGATTTCATCTTGAATATCGCTGGCGCTTTTCACCGCGGCTATTCGTTCGCCCGACTCTTGTGCTTTTTGGATCGCTGAGTTCAGGTTTTCTTGGGCATCTTTAAGCGATTTCTCAAGTTCTTTTAGGTTCACGATTGCGTTTGCCCGTTTGAATTCAAGCAGAGCCAGCTTCACCCTTTGCTCCAACGTTTCATCCGATGCTTTTCCAGCGGATTCTTCCAAATAGGTCATTTCTGCTTGATTCTGTATAACCCGCTCGTTTGCACTTGAGAGTTCCAATTCAGAGTTTTTGAGCATTTCCGCCAAGTTTTCGTTTCTGAGAAGTTTCAGCCGGGTTTTGCTGGCTTGAATTGCTTGCTCTAGCATGTGGGTTTCTTCAAGCAACTGGCTAATCAGCGAATGCGTGGATTGGTTTTGGGCGATGTCATGTTCAAGGCTTAATCGTTCTTCAAAAACGGCTTTTATGTTTGCCTTCAGGGTTGCAGCTTGATTCTGCTGTGTACTAAGTTGGTTGAGTATGTCCTGTTTTTCCTCTTCAATCTTGCTGAGGGCGTCCTGGTTTTTCTTAAGGTTCGCCTGCAGGCTTCGAGCTATGCTCTCCCGCTTTTCAACTTCAGCCCACGTTAATACTCGCTCCAGAAAGCGCCGTTTGATTTGCAACTGCTTTTTCTCCTGGTACTTGTCATATTGTTCACGCCAGTAATTGAGGGTCTGCTGCGCCTGCTCAAAGAGTTTAGTCACAGATTCCTCTTGGGTCAGAATTCTTGTAAGCTTGTTTTTTGCTTGGACAACGTTTTCGCGGAAAGGTTCTAGCCCAACTGCTGCTTCGACCATCCGCAGTTTTTCGATGTTGCTGAGAACGGTGAATTGTTCAACCATGTTTTGATGCATGATTATGAGCATGTTGTTGGGGTCGACGCCGAATTTGCCGAGTAGGCGTTCAATGTCCTGCTTGCTTGCCGCTCGGTTTTCAAGTTCAAACCAGTATTTGCCATCTCGCCGCATTACGCGGGTGAGAAAAAGCTGGTCTTTGGGGTATTTTTGAACTGGACGCTTGTTGCCTTGTTTACTGTTATCTAAAATAAGTGTAACCCGGGCTTGGTCTTTTCCCCATCTGATTAGATCGCTTAGTTTCCTTGAGCGCTCAGTATAAGTTTGACCCAGCCCTACGGATATTGCGAGCAGAAGCGAGGATTTCCCCGCGCCATTGGGTCCGCCGATCACGTTTACGCCTTTTTTGAAAGGCACCCGAGCATACTCGTAACTCATGAAATTTTCAAGGATGACTTCTTGGATTAGCATTAACTTTTCAATGCCTCTAAATTGAGCGTCCGTAACTATTGAAAACCGTGTTATTAAAACAATTCCAACATAAAAGGAGATATCTCCCGCACAAATTCTCCCTTTTTTTATCATTATTTTGGCTCAAAAGAATGGGCTAATCAAACTCTGCCTAACGCTGTCAAATTAACAACAGGGCTTTCTTTCTCGTTTTTGTGCGCTGCCCTGCAGGGCGCCCTGGTGAACTTGCGCGCCCTTGGCGCGGTTTTGTTTGAAAAAACTTCACCTGGGCGCCGCGGTGGCACCGCGGCAGCGCTTTTCAGGGGGTATCCTGCCCTTACGAAAAGTAGAGTTCGTGCTCTGGAGGTGTCTCGATGGATCTAACTCCAGACGAGAAGAGGGCCAAGGAGCTTGCTGAGGATCTTTCCAAGTTTGATGTTGAAGGTAGAGCCAAGGCGCGCGCTGGAGAGCTGGCCAAGGAGAATAGGCCAGTCTACGATTACCCAGACGCTACGGATCTGGAGCACTTCAGACTTTTGAAACAAGCAACCTTGGATAATACAACTCCTCCAGGGCCAAAAAAATTGATAGAGGCTTACAAGGGTGTTGGGTATGCGGAGCATGAAGAGCAGTTCTACGTTAAACTCCCTGGCCATGGCAAGGCCTACGAGAATTGCGGGGAGTCTCTGGCTAAGGGATGTGACAACCATAAGCATCATGCAGACGGCAAAACGTTTGTGAGGCTTGGAAAGAGGAGCTGTAACCGAAAAGAGTGCCCCGTCTGCTATGAAGGATGGGCCTCAAAGGGAGCTGAGAGGGCTACGATCCGAATAGCGCATTATTTGGTTGGGCCCTCCAAGGTGAGGGGAGCTCTCGATCGGATCTGCAAGGAGTACCAGGTGCACCCTCCAAAGGTCTTGCATAAGGCCGTTGTTGACGAGTTGGAGGATCTGATCCAAGGAGGAACCGAAAAACCGATCCATGTAGTTTTGAGCCCTCCGCAAGAAAACTTAGAACCCTGGGCCCAGATCGGGATCTATCGGAGTATGAAGGCCAAGGCCGTGAGACTGGCCAAGCTAGCGGGCCTTCGCGGATCCTCTATTATCCCACATCCGTATAGGCTCAGGTGCAAGGCTTGCAAGGCCAAGATCCCAGACTATCATAG
Source organism: Bathyarchaeia archaeon (assembly GCA_049515895.1). Classification (GTDB taxonomy): domain Archaea; phylum Thermoproteota; class Bathyarchaeia; order Bathyarchaeales; family Bathycorpusculaceae; genus Bathycorpusculum. The sequence goes on from JBEKTQ010000016.1 coordinate 74,792, forward strand.
AGAGTGCCCTGAGTGCGGAGGATCTGAGTTTGAATGGATGTTCTCGCCTCACTTCCATTACTTAGGGTTCGGTTGGATCCTGGGGCCTCAAAAGATCGAGGTTTTTTACAAGGCTCATGGGTGGGTAGTTAAGAACCTGGGAGTTAGAGACACGGTTTATGGAACATTCCAGTACATCCTCTCTCACGCTGGAGTGGGTCCTGGCTTCCATACGGTCTCTTGGTTTGGATCCCTTGGTTACAGAGCTGAGAGGATGAGAGAGGTTCCAAAGCTGAAGGCTCCAAAGGAGAAGTGCCCAGAGTGCGGCGCCTACCTTTCTCTCCTGGAGTGGATCGGAGCTGTGGATCGTGGGCCCCCTCCAACTTACTGTGAGGAGCTGGCCAGACTGAACGCTTATGCTAACGATCTCTCAGATGATCCTGAGAACTGGAGGCGAAGGTGATCTGATGTGTCGGCGATCGCTGAGGTTTCCAAGGGCCATAAGGATCGTAAGGATAGGGTCAGGGTCTGCGCTGACTGTAAGTTTTGGGTTGGGCGTTGTTGTCTTGGTGAGAGGAACCGTGTCGCTGGATCTTGGGCTTGTGGGTCTGCAGTTTCAAGGGAGAGTTGATTAGGGAATGGGAAAACGTCACCGTCATATAAGGGATCCAACAAACATCGTAGAACCTAAGCATCATTGTGGATCCGTTCGCGTGTTGGATCCAGGGAAGGAAGTTAGATCTGAACCTGGGTTGGTTGTTGATCGGCTTGGTCATGTGGCTCGAGTCGTGTGGATCCAGGACAGCTTAGGCTCCAGGATCCTTCTTGATCGTTCCAGGGCTCCAGGATCGTAGACGTTGACGCTTTTTGTTTCAGTTAGCCTGGGTTTTTTCTGCAAAGTTTGCAGGATCCGCATGGAAAGGGGCTCTCTCGTGGCGTGGGCATCCGCAGTGACAGTTTTGGCAACCCCTTAATCCTTCCGTCGGTTGGTGTCACCATGTCACCGAGGGTGTGTTAGTATGGAGAGATGTTTGTTTTTATGGTCTCTTTTACCGAGTTGTCTCTGTCTGTTGGCTCTGTTAGGCGTCTGCTATGGTAATTGATGTTAAGTCAGTGGTGTGTCTCTGGGTCTGTCTCTGTTTAGTTACGTTGTTTCTCTGTGAGTTTGATTGGTTTTTGGTGTCTGTTGGGTCTCAGAGTCTCTAAAAGTGTGTTGAGAGTTGGTTTTTTGGCTCTAAAAGGTGTTCAAGTGGTCTCCTTTGGTGTGTTTTTCGGCTAATCGGGGTCAAATATCGCTTAGATGTGAGGTTGAGAGGACCAAAAGTTGGTGTACACGGGTTTTTAGGGTTAAAAGTGACCTGAAAAGACGGTTCTGTTAACTTCTCGGTATATGGGTTTCTTTGTTAACAGTCGTCAGATAAGCTTATTTTTGGTTTTGTTGCTTTCGTCTGCTTAGCGTCTGGCTTCTGAGTTCTAAAGATAATTACAAATAGATGAAAAGTAATACCAAATAAACTATGTTAAGCAAAATAGATGCTTTGACAAGTCAGTATCGGAAATTAATCATTCAACCTAATGGCGGTTTGGCTATTGGTAATGACCAACAAAATAATGTTATGATTTCGCAAAATTTTAAAGCTGAGGAACTGATTGGGGATTTTAACATTTTTTGCCAACTACCACCTTTTCTAATCCGAACTTGTATTTTTCCAGGAGATAACACTATTATTATGGATAGGGTTTTACCGTTTTTTGACCTTTGGGCTGTAAAAACAATACATTATTTTAGCCATCATCCCAAGTTCATGGTCCAAAATAAGGGTGCCCAAAATTTTGACTTTGACAGCAACTTAGAATTGTTTGAAAGTTTGTTACTCTTGGGTTTGGAAAGTGAGCGTTATGATATACTACGTCGTGATACACCGTTAGGAAAAGTAATTAGCGAATCATCGGAAAAACTGTTACCTTGCTTTGTTTATCCTTTATTAGAATCAGTAGTGCGAAATGGATGCAACGGGATACTTAATCCAGATGGCACAATAGCAAATATAACCGCTTTTTCCGCTTTACCTGCTAAAAAGAAAAAATTTTATGAGGAGCACCTTCGTCAAAACCCAAAATTTCAAGTATCCAATATCGGCGATGAATTACTATTATTAACTAAAGCCTCAAAAAATCCCTTTAGAGCCACAATCGATGCTACCATTAAGGAGTTTGCTATTTGTGTTAACTCACCAAAAGAAGCCTATGCTACTATTATGGATGCCAGAAACGGCATTTTACATGGTGACAAAATTAGCTCAAGAGGCGCAATTGCAGTAAAATACATAATATTTCTGCTCTGTCTCTCAAAAATTTCAGAGGAAGAGTACAAAAAGGAATTTCACCGGTTGCAACATTACCAGATGTCATTTTGGTGAGAGTTTCAGTTTTTTCAATTAACTTAGTTGTCAAGTAGTAGAGGGATAGCCGTTATTTTTCTTTTGAGGTTGATTAGGTTTGAGTTATCGTGGAAGAAGTGGCTAGTTATGGTAGCTGAATTTGGTCTTTCTCCTTCTCAAGCTAAGATGGCAAATTCTTTAAGCTTAGTGGATAATACAATGTGTCCAAAAGCAATATTGCTGGTGAAACGCGAGTTTGACAACGGAAGCAGTTGGACGAATACTAGACACTTTTCCACCAGCATTCTTATTGATAGTTCCAATAATGGGATTTATCATGCTTTTTTTCTCGCCCATCAATCTTTTTTTGCCTCAGATCATAAGTAACCCTTTTTCGGGAAATGCTGCCGCGGCTGAAATCTTGGAAAGGTTCGCAATTATTATTTTGGTCTCTTTTGCTGTCGGAGTGCCTTTCTCGTTTCTAGAAAACCTCTTTGTCAGTAATTCTGGCATCAATAACTTGTTCAGAAGAACGATACACATTCTATATCGGTCTGAGGAAAGACAGAAACTTAAAGGAAACGAAAGAAAACGCCTTATTGATAGACTGAAGAGAATTGGAAAAGAAACAAAGCAGCAACAATTTCCCGAGCAACAATCTTTCATAGATTTTTGGATATGGTTAAGGGAAAAGAATCGCTTGACTATGTATAATTTCTTGGTTACCGAAAATGCCATCGTTAATGGACTTTTAGTTGGTAGTGAGATAGCTTTGATTTCCAACATTTTTGCATTCTTGTTTTTTGAATGGGCGCGCGTCCTTTTCCCATTCATAATTTCATTTTTACTTTTCGCGTATATGTTGTTCATTAACTACATTATTTGGAAAGATGTGCTAAACGGACAACTAAACGAATTCAAGAAAAAGTTCAAAGAAGATTGCAAAGAAAATCATTACGGTGTGCTGTATTCCTAAAAATATTACAAGTTTTCCGCTGCGTAAATTGCTGGAAGAACTGAACATATTATTCAATACTAATAGATGTCATCATTAAGGTTTATTTTGATGAAAAATCATTTGTTTGGTAACTACCAATCTCTGTTGAAGTGAAACTGATCAGGGCGCGGGCGTCGGGCTTGAGTTTTGATCTGGGTTCATGGGTTTTTCCTCGGTGGTTGGTAGCCAAAAGACAAAACGCGGGGCGCGGTAGAGATCCATTCATCAACAACCTGCCAAGGCGTTTTTGAAATCTCTACCGTTGCGTTTTGTCCCATTTAAGTTTTGGTCAGAATTTTTTTGTTGGTAATTTGTCCTTTAAAAGAAATTTTGTAGCGGTTATTTAAAAGGAACCTCAAATTAAGGTTCGTTTGGCAGGTTAAAGATGAATGAAGCAGTTTCCGAGCATGTTGTTAGCTGTTCTTGTTGTGGTTCTCAAAATGTGAATCGCGACGGTCACCGTTACCTAAAAGACGGTCAGGACATCCAGCTTTTTATTTGTAAGTCTTGTGGTTATAGGTTTTCAAACGGACATATTGATTCAAACGTTGATGCTTCCATAGAGAATTATGGCCAATTAGGCGCTATCCTCGAGGAAGCGAAAAAATTGGACTCTGCAACAGAAATAAAGACTGTTGCGGGAGAGAAAGAAAGCAGTCTAATAGAGTACGCATGGCGGTGCAAGAAAAGAGGTAACAGCGACAAAACAATAGCGCAAAGGTGTTATCTTCTCGGAGCTTTGCAGAAAAAAGGAGCTAATCTAAACAATCCTGATAGTGTGGAAACGATCTTAGCGACTGAACCTGAGTATAATAACAAGAATGAACCCAGTAAAAAGTACAATGTAGTAAAAGCCTATGTTTCCTACACCAAAAGGATGAAGATTCTCTGGGAACCTATAACTGTCAAATATGAACCAAAGCAAGCGTTTACACCAATTCGTGAGGAGCTTTTGCTTTTTGTTAATAGCGCGGGGCATCGTTTAGGAACATACTTGCAGGTAACTTATGACACTGGAGGTAGACGCGGTGAAGTAGCCCATATAAAATGGACTGACATCAACACTAAGAACCATACAATAGCCATCAACGACCCTGAGAAAAATTCTCGATCCAGAACAATCAAAGTACCTCCACCCACAATTTCAAGAATCCAAACACTCAGTCACAAGTATGACCCTTACATCTTCAACCCCGACCCTCATCTCTATGGAGGTCAATTTGACGACCTGAGAAAGAAACTTGTAAGGATGCACCCAGATATCGCTGAACGTTTGAAACAGTACCATATCCACCTTTTTCGATACGGTTTTGCACACAGAGACATAAAACAAGGGAAGCACCTGAAGGAAGTACAGCAAAGACTCGGACATAAATCAAGCAATAGTACCGATAGATACACCAACACGGTTGTTTTCAATGAAACTGATTACGAGACAGCTAGAGCTACAACGGTAGAAGATTGCGAAAAATATGGACACGAAGGCTGGACAAAATATGACGAGATGAACGGAACTCACTTGTACCGTAGGTTGAAGCCATGACGAAAACCCTATTATTAGTTGAAAAACCCTACTTTCAAAACAATTTGACAGGCTTATGATGATTATTTCGACTAACTTGTGTGATTTAATGATTAAGACAGATGCATTTTGTTGCTGCAGAAAGTGCTCGGAACAGTTATTTGCGGTTATTTTAAATATGCTTTTAAGGATTTGACCCATGTATATTTAGGCGGGTGTTTCAGTGGCTAGCTCAGAGGACGAAATTTACTCGACTATGTTCTCATCGCTTAAACATCCAGTTCGCCGCAAGATTATGCGCATGCTTTCAATCAAGCCAATGACTTTCATGGAGATAGCTGAGCAGCTTGACATTTCCACGTCCAATTTGACTTATCATCTTGAAAGCCTCGGCGATCTGGTTAACAAGATGGAGAACGGGCAGTATAAGCTGTCAACTTTCGGGTTGGCGACTGTAAGCGCTATGAAGGGTGTGGAAGAAGTTCCCGAAATTGAGCCCAGACGTAAGATCAAGTTGTCCCTTAAATGGAGAGCCGCTTTCGCAGTTCTAATGGTCGCTGTTTTGATATTGGCTAGCATTTCTGCTCTTCAGTATGCTTCAATGAATCATATGTCCAGCAAGCAAAACGTGTTGGCTGCTGAAAACAAGCAATTGCTGTCTTGGGGAATAGGCACCAACAAAGTCGCTAATTTTCTGCAAAATGTAACGCAAATAGATACGAATCAATACACAACTTCTCTTCTAAGTAACACATTGCAGTTCAATTCAGAATTTAACGCAGCTGAGGAACTGCTCACATATTCTCTTACAAACGGTCCATACACCTTTAATGTAGACTTGCGTTTCAGAAACAATCATTTCTCCCGTTACCAACTCGAAATGGGGGAAAGCTCGCCTGTTTTCACGCAGTCTCAGCCCGACGATGTAGTGCAGGCTGCCAAGGGAGTGCTCGAACGATACCAAGCCTACTCAGGCGACACATACCTTACCCAAATGCGCAACCTAATAGACGCTGTGAACACGACTGGACCAACTTCCGTCACGCAGGGTAACATGACGCTTCAAATAACCGTTTCAGGGGGCACCACACAGTTTATGTGGATGTACACGCAGAACGGCATCGACTATCAAGCTAAAGGCGTAATGATGACATTCCAAAATAACATTCTCATAACCATGACTGACGGCTACTTCCTGTTCACCATAGGAAGCACCACCCTGAAGATTTCGCAGGAACAAGCAGTTTCCATGGCCAAAAACTACGTTAACACATTAAGCTGGAATTTTAACGGCACCAAATACACGAACTTCAACGTGCTTGATAATCCGGTTTCGGTTCAGCTGGTACCTCATCCAAGAGGCAACTCTGTAGCGCTGATCCCATACTGGTACGTGATATTGGGCCTTGACAGAGTCTACCCAGGCGCCGTAAACGAGGTTACTGTTGGCATCTTCGCAGACAACGGTCAAATCGATGGTGTTCAAATGCTGAGCGCCTGAAACAGTTAACAAAAACCGTTCAAGTTCCCCCTAACAGTAAGGAAACTAATGCGAAATCTACTTTGTTAAAGCAAAGATTTTTGTGGTCCCAAAAAGCCTTCTTCAGTTCTTTAACCATAACTATCGAAAGGTAGATTGCTTAGAATAGAGATTGTAAGTCTTTAAAAGGGATATTAAAGGTTGCAAATAAAGTTCAAGTGTGAAGTTTTAGCGTTCCTCTTCGGTGCATTTGTAATATTGCTAAATTTCGGCGATAGCCATACGGGTCCGACTATCGGTAATTTAGATACTATTTTCGGATTGCCATTTTGGCCTCTAATGGATGTCATCTACCCCATAGCTTCAGTCTTAATTTTCATAGCTTACGGTCAAGCAAAAGGCAACGGAACGTTAAAGTTAAATGTTGAAACGGCGCTGCCTCTTTCTGCTTACTTGCTTGCTATTTTCCTTTTAAGCATCGATGATGTTTCTCTGGTTCTGAACCTTGGATTAGGGTTTCCAGATACATATTGGATACTGATGATGTGGCTGTACCCAGTCATTTCATTTTTTGCCTTCTTCAGCTTTGGTCTTGCTAATGAAAGAGCCAGCGAATAGCCTTGCCAAAAATGGGAGCGAGCGCATCCAGTTGAGAAGTCCATTTTTCTGAAATGAAATGATTGAATATGGATTATGAATTAATAAGACATAATTTGTCTAAGCTGAGATAATGAGTGATTTCGAAATGAGCGATGTTGGATTGCAAAGAAAATCGGGATCCGTTTCTGAGCCCTTGATTGAAACTTCTGGGCTGACTAAGCAGTTTGGCTCCTTTTATGCTTTATCAGATGTAAATTTGCGGGTAATGCCGGGTGAAATTTACGGATTGCTCGGTCCCAACGGTGCTGGCAAGACAACAACAATCAAAACTATTCTGGGTTTGCTGGAGCCTACTTCAGGCTGGATCAAAGTTGTAGGCTTGGACCCCGCAAAATACCCTATTGAAGTCAAGTCAAAAATTGGGTACGTGGCTGAAAACCCCATAATTTACGATTCCCTGTCTCCCCGAGACTTTTTAGATTTTGTGTCGTCAATCAGGAAAACGGACAGCATTGCCACCAACGAATTGGTCGCTCGTCTGGCGAACGCTTTCGACATGGCACAGTACTTCGACTCACCCATAGCTACCCTGTCACTCGGGATGAAGCAGAAAGTTGCTTTGATCGCCTCGTTTATCCATCAACCGCCCGTCCTCTTGTTGGATGAACCCCTCAACGGTTTGGATGCAAAGAGCAGTCGAATAGTAAAGGAGCTGGTTGGGTTTCACGCACAAAAAGGCGGCGCCGTCCTGTTTTCAACCCACATTATGGAGGTAGCTCAACAAGTCTGCACAAGAATTGGCATAATCTACCAGGGCAAATTAATAGCCGAGGGAACGCTTGATCAACTCAGAGGCAAAACCCAAGGTGGCGGCACCCTTGAAGAAGTTTTTCTGAGATTAACCAATGAAGAAGATGAAGTCGCCGAAACTATGAGGATGCTTAGGGAGGCCTTCTTCAAAAATGAAGCTAGGTGAAGCTTGGCGTCTAAGTCGGACTTGTTACAGGGAAATGGTTTACCGTTCGCTTGCTGAGGAGAGAGGACGGATGTGGTGGGGCGCCTTCGGTCGGAGCCAGCAAGGAAAGGAATCTCAGGATGACCTTGAACTGACCAAGAGAGCGCTGCGAATCGCAAAGTTCGACAAAGGGGTGGTTGCTGTTTTTAACGTCATTGTTTCGATGGCTCCTTTCGCTTCGTTGTTTCTAGGAAGCCCAGGCTTCGGGTTAACGAGCGCGATCTCGCTTAGTTTGGCTGTGACCTTCGGGTTCACGGCGCTGTACTCAATCCAGACACTTTCATCTTTCATGAGCCCCGAATCGTCAGCCTTGCTGTTAGCTATGCCTTTGAATCGAGACGATTTCTCTCTTATAACTTTGTTTTCTTTCATCCGATCCTTCGACTACATGGTTGTAGGGTCAATCCTAAGCCAGGTCGTATTGGTTGCTTATTTAACGGCTTCTCCGATAGCAACCTTGATAATGCTTGCAGCTTCCACCATGAACGCAGTTTTCGCTGTCGCCGTCGCATTATGGTTTTCAAGGTTTTTCCAGAAGAACATGTTGCTGGGAGGAAGGTCAAAAGCTAACTCGATTCTGCGACTGTTCTTTATTTTGATGTGGGGTTTACTGCTTGTAGCTGTAGGCTTCCTATTCACCATCCCATGGTACATAATACCTAACCTGCAGAGCACGCTGCTCGGCGCTGGGCAAGTGTGGAACTCACTATGGGGTCTTCTTTACCCATTCTCAACAGGCATCGTCATAACCGCTTCGGTTTCCAGCATCACGTCCTCAACCCTGTTGGTGGCGTCCGTTGCCATGTTGGGGTACGCGTTGCTTGCAGTTTTCGCGGGCAAGTGGAGTTTGGTAACGGTGAAACGTGTATCGCAGGGATCAGGAGTTAATATCGCTCGTGTGGCTGCTCAGGACTTTTCAGTTAAATCGCGGGGTCCTCTTCTAGGCTATGTTTTGAAAGACCTGAAAGTCGCTTCCAGAAACCCAGCTACCGCCTTCTTTTTCACCCTTCCAGTCCTTGAAACCGTCATCATAATTCTGCTGGACTCAAACTTCGGAGTTCTCAGAACTGCGCTGGTTCTCGTCGGTACGTCGATGGGCGGAGTTTTCGCCTTGTTTTTGCCCCTTGCTCTTTTAAGCGCTGAGGGAAAAGGGCTGGAGTACACCAAAACGTTGCCTATTAGCTCCCGCAGAATCGTTGTTCCTAAGGCGCTCGTGTCCACTGCAACTTACGTTCCCGTACCGTTGGCGTTAGCCATTTTATCATTGCTCAAACCGTTAAGTGCACCATCAGCAATTCTCATTCCATTTCTGATAATAATGCCAGTGGCTTCCGCAAGCATCTTTGAAATCAAACTTTTCCTGAGAACCGCAGCCAAAGGGAAAATGGCCTCAGTGCTTAATGATTTTGAAAAGTTAACCTTTGGAGTGGCAGTCGTACTGGTTTCTGTGGTGGCTTATGCAGCAGTGTTTCTTACGACTTTTAACCATGATTTTTCGCTTTTGGCAATGGGTGGAGTCGCGTTTGCTGAGTTAGCGGCGGCTTTTTATGTGCTTAGGCGTCCTTGACGGAAAAGCAGTGCAATCATTACACTGGTGCTGGCTCTGATGACGCTTACTGTGTGGCAAAAAGCTTGAAACGCCGCAGAGCTAGTTAAGGTTGAATTTTTCGGATTGGGTTCAAACTTTGTTGCGAGGCTATTCTCGTTTCGTTTCTTTTTTCGGCGAACCTTTTTGTTCAGCGGTTTTCTCGAGTGTGAGTGACCAGTTGGTAAAGCAATCCCAGAGTAGGCTTGAGCTGTCTTGGTTTTGGCTGTTGTTCATTTTGACGCCTTGAGGTATTTGTTGAAGAATGCTAAAGCCAATGTCCATGCGTCTTCAGCTGCCTCCTTGTTGTATGAGGGTCTGTTTTCGTTGAAGAAGGCGTGCTGCGTGCCCTGGTAGATTTTCATCTGAAAAGTCTTCTTATGAGCTATCATAGCCTCTACTAACGCTGAAACCCCGCTGGTTATTCTCTGATCTTCCCCAGCGTAGATTCCGAATACAGGACCACTGATTTTGGCAACGTCTTCTAGAGGTTTGGGGTTTGCGCCATAGAAAGGAACTGCAGCGTTAAACGGGTACCTGGTTGCAAGCTGATAAGATAATCCGCCGCCGAGGCAGAAACCTGTGATTCCCAGCCTTTCGCCATCCACGGTTTCTAGGGTTTTGACGTAGTTTACGCAGCAAAGAAGGTCTTCCGCCATTGTCTTTTCAGCTTTCTCTCGCCCCGTGAAGAAAAAGTTGACTATTTTCCGTTCATTTTCTGAGAGACCAGCCATTAGGCTTTGAATCGCGGCTGGGTCGTTGCGTTTTTCAGGAGGGATGCGCCACATCTGCATCATGGCTTTCTCGATGGCTTGTTCGGTTAGGTCCTTCTCGCGGCTGAAAAGGTGCGGCGCAATAGCGGTGAAGCCTTGTTGAGCGTACCTGTTAGCGACACCTTTAATCTGTTCGTTTAGACCCCAAGCTTCGTGAACTACGATTATTGCAGGGTTTGGAACTTCAGTTTTAGGGTGGGCGATGTAAGCTATCATGTCAGCACCGTCAGGACACTTGAAGGTTATTGTTTTGTTCGAAAATTCCATTAAAGGTCAAATTAAACTTCCTGTGAATTGATATTTAATCGTTCCTCTCAAGAAAGTCTTCAACTGGAAGGCAGGGAATCATTCCCCTGCGTTTCTATGACTTGACCGGATGTTGCTTAAGTTCATGTTTGCATAGAATTGGGGCATAATTATGAAAAACTTTTTAATAACATCTTGGATTTAAGAACAACACTCACTGGAGAATCAAGGACATGGTTTATCTGTGTAAGTTAGTAACGGCAAGTCCGCTCTTAAAGCAGGAAACGTTGGCCGACTTTAGGAGAGGATTATAGTGGAGCAACCTTCACAACAATCCGAGAATTCTCAGCCTTCCTCCCAGCCTGAATCTCCACAAGAGCCACAGCAACCTCAACCCTCCCAACAACCCGAACAGCCTCAACCTTCCCAACAGCCCGAGTCTCCCCAACAGCCTTCTACACAGCCTGAAGCTTCTCAACAACCTCCGCAGGCTCAGCCCTCTCCGCAACCCGAGCAACCAAAGCCCACTAAAAGATTACGAAGAAACCGACTTCTGGCAGCCGCGGTTGTAGCTATAATCGCGTTCAGTCTCTTTGCCGGCGTTTTTGGTTACTGGGTGGGAAACATGAACTCTTCCAGCAAGCTGTCCAGCCTGCAGAAGCAGGTTACTGACCTGCAGAATCAGATTGCGGGTTTGTCAGCTAACAGCAGCGGAAGCTTAACCCAAGCTGTCCCCGAGAACGTTTCGCTCTCAGCGCTCTACGATGAGGTTAAGGATTCAGTTGTAGTAATAACAGATACGCAATCAAGCTCACTAGTTGAAGGTTCTGGATTTATCGATAACCTTAATGGACGAATGGTTGTGGTTACAAACAACCATGTTATCGCTTCAGGAACTGGCATAAGCGTCACTTTTTCGAATGGAGACGGCTACTCTGCCACGGTTTTGGGCGCTGACCCATACGCTGACTTAGCCGTGCTCTCGGTGAGTAGCGCTCCCTCAGGCGAGTTCCAGCCGCTTCAAGTCGTCGGTTCCTCAACCCTTAGCGTAGGCGACTTCGTAGCAGCTGTTGGCAGTCCATTCGGGTTGGCCGGTTCAATGACAACTGGGATTGTAAGCGCGCTAGGCAGAACCATAACGGAAACGAGTTCAGGCAACTATCCTATAGCAGACGTTATCCAGTTCAGTGCTCCGATTAACCCGGGTAACTCGGGCGGGCCATTGCTGAACTCTGCAGGTCAAGTTGTTGGGATAAACACTGCGGGAATCCAGAACTCTCAGAACGGCGGTACTGCTCAGGGTTTAGGATTTGCCATTTCTTCAACCACGATACTTCGCGAAGTCAACTCCTTGGCTAACAGCGGCTCCTACACGTCGTACCCATACATGGGTGTAGGCGTAGCAGACATGAGCTATGACATCGCTGCCCAAGAAGGATTAAAAGTCACCTACGGTTTGCTTGTTGAGCAGGTTGTAAGCGGAGGACCAGCGGACAAAGCAGGTCTCAAAGCTGGCACAACCCAGGCAACTATAGACGGAACCCAGATAATGGTGGGGGGAGACATAATCACAGCCATAAACGGAACACGCATCGTTAACCAAGATGAATTATCAACGTACCTCGCGGAGCATACACTGCCCAACCAGACAATAAACGTCACCATCATCAGAAATGGACAAACAATGACTATTCCGCTTGTCCTGGGAACCCGCCCGGCTCCAAGCTAAATCCGCTGGAAATCGAAAACTCTTCCCTTTTCATCCTTTTTTTGTTCCTTTTTTAAGAAACATCGACGGCAGTCAAAAGATTAGTCGCTGAATATGAAAAGTGTTTGTGAATGATTTTAGCGCGTGGAAAAACCGGCGTTTTTTTTCTTTGCGTTTTGGGTTGGTTTTTTGGTTTGGGCTTGGATTGGTTGCAGGTTGCGTCCTAAAATCTCTAGAAATCTCCATAAATCTCTTAAAATCTCCTGAAATCTCCGTAAAAATCAACAAGGGTGGATGACTCATATGTGCTGAATAACCTAACAATTTATTTTTCAAAGTGCCACTACTCAGGAACAGCGGCCCTCCATCTTATTAATTAATGAACATGCCTACGTTCAAGCTAGAACTTGGTCGCTGTTCAAGACCGACGCAAAGTCTACTAAGAGTCCTCTCGATTTAGCCTGACCAAATATTGACAAGCGACTCTCAAACGCAGTTACCAAATCATCAAGTAGAATATACTGCATTTCCACAGGTAACGCTTTGATTTCGTCGCTGAACACTTCAGCCATCTTATTCCTGAGGACTTTTCTATTTTTACTATTCACTTGATCCAACACCCGATTGTTCCTCAAATACGAGAAAGTGTAACATCTACTAAAAAGCCCTTATGAATCCAAAAACATTATTGAAAAACTACTGTTCTTCTGGGCATATTAAGCTGAAAAGGCTCGGCAATTTTGAAGGCGTGACATATTCATTGTGCAGACGCAACAGCTATGTAGCAGTTCAAGTCCTCGCTGTCCACGAAAGAACAAACCGAGAGGGATATGCCTTCAAGAACGTCCAAAAAAGTGGTCAGTGAAAAAGCCTTCTTCAACCCTGTTACAACAACATTCCCGCTTGGCTTCGTAACTCTTTTGAGTTCCCCCAAAGTCTCTGAGGGGTTAGGCATGTTCTGCAGAACTGTGAAAGCGAAAACAGCTTCAAAGGAGCCTGTGCTAAACGGCAAATGATCAGCATCAGCCTGCAAAACAAAAACGTTACCGAGCTTATTCGCCTCACCTTTGGCTTTAACCAGCAGTTTGCGTGAAATGTCAACGCCCACAACCATGCTTGCACAAGCGGCGGCACGACTGAAAAACAAGCCCGTGCCGCATCCGACATCCAAAACCCGTTTTCCAGCCAAATCGACATTTCCCAGCGCTGCTCTGTATTTTGCCTGCTGCTCCGCCCCATAACGCTCCTCGTACATGTCAGCCGTCAAATCGTACCGCTGCATTACCATACGTTTGTCTTTCCAATCAGCCACTCGAGATTTCCTTCAAGAAATCTTATTTACCCAAGCACTATCTAAAATAGTTGGCTGAAAACAACTTGCAACAACCAAACAAGGTATCCGTCCTAACGCAGCCCTCGCTTGCGGACGCTGCTAAGCTAATTGAAAAAGCCTTCATCCAAAGAAGAACGCTTATTGTTGCAGGGACCTGCCACGTGCATTACGTTGGCAGAGCAAGCTCTACGCTTGAACCTGGCGAACGCATGTTAATAGTTAAGGCGGATGGGTCGCTTCTTGTTCACCGTCCAGTCGGGTATGAACCGGTCAATTGGCAGCCTGCGGGAAGCATTTTCCACGTCCAAGTCAAAGACGGAGGCAACCTTGAAGTTCACGCGGTCAGGCAGAAGCCAAGGGAAAACGTGAAAATTACATTCACCGAAGTTCTGATGGTTTCAGTTTTAAGCCTTGAGGATTCAGGCGAGTTTCTGCTTTTCGCATCCGAAGAAGACATGCACCGAGCCATTATCCTTAAGCCTGAGCTGTTTGAAGAGGGGTTTAAGCCTATTAGCTGGGAGAAAAAAGTGGAGCCGGGCTTTGTGGACATTTATGGGGAAGACAAAAACGGCAAACTCGTCATAGTAGAAGTGAAACGCAAATCTGCGTCGAAGGAGGCGGCGCTGCAGCTGGCAAAGTACATCGAACCCATCAAAGCCAAAGTCAACCGTGAGGTGCGTGCCGTGCTGGTCGCCCCAAGCCTCGGCAAGGATGTACAAAGGCTTCTGGCAACGCTCGGTTTAGAGTTTAAGGCGCTGGACCCGAAAACCTGTGCTGAGATTCTGCGGAAAACGGAAAACTCAAAGCTTGAAAGCTTCTTCAACAAACAACAAACGGTACCATAAACCACGCATCAGCCGATGCCTTTTTTGCTTGTTCTCCAAGTCAAAGCGCTAAATATTGAAAGAACCAAAAGGGAAGTCAGAACAACAATTTTGGCGACTCCAAACGCTTCAACGGTTGAAAAGATCAGGATGGCGGCTGGAAATGGACCGAGCAGCGCGTAATAGAATATGGCGACGGCTAAGCCGTAGGTTTCTTTGTAGTTTTTGAGGCTTCGTTTTCCAAAGTACACTGCAGCTAGCCTGCCCAATCCGTATGTGCATTTTTTGCAGTTGTAGCATGGTCGCAGGCAACCCAGGAACTTTAGGATGCCGTAAACGCCGATGAGCAAAACCAGCAGGAAAACCACGCCAGCTGCCAAGTTGACAAGAGAAAGACCTATCGAGTCCAACACAATCCATGCGGCAACTGCGATGTTTCCTGCGACGGCGAACGTTTTTGGGAACTCTATTGTTTCGCTTATTTCTCCCAGATCCTTTGCACCACATTGTCTAGGAGAAGATAAGTAGCTTTCCACGTAGCTTTGGCTTTGATCGCTCTATGCTTACTGGTTTAGTCTATTGTCTTTTACAGACTTTTGCTGACTTAACCCGCAAACTACTTTTGAATCCCTATTTTTTTGGCCCAGTCGCTACCCTCTTTGAAGAACTTTAGCACTGGAGTTATCGTCACATCGCCCACCAGCCTAAACTGTTCAACAGCAATGTTCAGAGCAGTGTTGTCGTCTGTTTCAAGAACAAAATAGAAAACATGACCTGGCGCATCCATGTATCCGTCAATCAACTTTACTCCAGACATCTTCATGCTCTCTCCAGTTTTCTTTATGAATTCTTTATCGGGTCTTGCGATTCCACCAGGACAAAATTCAACCGTATGCTTAGCAACAACCATAAAGAGCAAAACAAATCACCTTGAAGAGTAATAATATTTGGTCATGCGTTTAAGTTTTTGTGACTGCAATCGTGCAATAACAATCCCCATTCTAGAGGAAGCGCTAACCTTTTATTCAATTCGCATCAAAAATAGAATACCTCGGGGAATCCAGTTTGGATTTCATCTCAGAATTTGCCAGAGCCGCCATTGCATTATTCATAATAGTTGACCCCCTTGGCAACATCCCCATCTTCGTAGGCCTAACAGAAAACATCACAGACGCACAGAGAAGAAAAACCTACAACACCGCCATCCTCGTCGGCTTCGCATTGCTTCTGGTTTTCGCGTTCACCGGTCAAGAAATCCTGTCCCTTTTCGGTCTAACAATCTACAGTTTTGAGATCGCAGGCGGCATTCTTCTTTTAATCATCGCAATCAGAATCTTGATTTCTGGGTTTCATCAGAGCGCTGAATCTCCCGAAAGCTTAGGTGCAGTTCCCATCGCTATCCCGCTTCTTGTGGGACCCGGCGCCATCACCACAACAATTCTTAATCTTCAAAATTACGGCACCATCATAACGATTTTGGCAGTTGTCGTCGTTTTAGGTCTTACTTGGGTCATTCTTCGGTTTATAAATGGCGTCTACAAGATTTTGGGGAAAACTGGTTCCATAGTGATAGCGAGAGTGATGGCTTTGCTTATTGCGGCTATCGCAGTTCAGTATGTACTGACGGGTTTAACTCACTTCTTGGCTTGAGCATGTGGATTGAGTGAAAACCAAAGGGCTCGATTATTCAAGTGGGATGCTGGGTGTTGTGTTCGTATTTGCTGTTAACCTGTGGTTCTGTTGTACTCAAGCTGGTCAGTGTATTAACTCTTAAATATTTATATACACGAAATCCTCTCCATTTATTTCAAATCAATATCAGCAATTAACAAAGTTATAATGGTAAAAGAACGCCTAAGAAGAGTAGAAGGAAAACCTATGGCAGGTTCACTCGCAAAAACCCAAGAGACCGAAGGAATTTACATCACCTTGGAAAATCCAAGTAACGAGCAGTTTGATGAAGTTTTGGTCCAAGCTATAGATGAGGTCTTCACGTCGCTGGGCGAACCCGTCAAAAACGCTTTCTATCAGCACTTAGAAGAGGATTTTAACATATCCAAGAATGAAATTCCCAAAAAAATTGCAGAGTTCTCCGACATAATTCACAAAATCTTTGGCTTGGGAGCAAGCCGTCTTGAACGCAATTTTATAAGAGAACTTAATTCAAAAGTTCAATCTAACGTGGAGTTCCCTGAGTACGAGGGATCGCTTTCAAAATGGATTATCAGGGAAGTATCGTTTGAAGAGTATATTCAGAAGGCACGCGAGAGTTACGAAACTCAAGGATCAAAAACACTTCCTTAAGACTGGAATCCGATAAATTGGTGTTCGCTTGATTTGAATTCTTTTGCATTTTTGAGAAGCGAGCTGGCGCCAAAAAGTTAATTTAGGTTTATGATTTTTTCCCAAAATCAGTTATTTTTCCCAATCTTGACATTAACGAGTTCTTTGATCCGTTGGCGTTTTTCGCTTTTTCCCTCATTTCAGCTTCAATCAGCTTCATTTCGATGCGCGATTCAATATCGGATTTTATTTTTTCTATAGCTTCCTTTTCCTCAGTGGATCCCTCTATTAGCAGAATTTCGTGTCCCTGCGCGATTTTTTTGGCTGTTTCGTTTAAGATTGGCATTGCAACGAAAATCGGGATGTCAACCTTCACTTCGGACGTCTTATAGATATAAAGTATAAGTGGTGAGGATGAAACTTCGGGCTCGCTTATTGCATGATCAAGAGCGATGTTTATTTCTTGGCCTTTGATTTGCTTTTTCGCGACAAGGCTGAAATGATGTTCCATTTTGCTTTTTTGTCCGACTGCCAGTCCCGGTATTTCGACGGTGAAGCCTAGATCCACCAAGAGTGCTCTGAGGCTTTCCAGGCTAGCGACGTTTTGTCTAATCTCTTTCTTTCTTTTCAAGTTCAGGGAAAACTTTGGTATCTCAGTCAGTCGCGCTTCTTTGATGGAGAAGCCCTTCCCACAGCTTCGACAGATCAGATCGTATTCCGGATCTTCGAATCTGTCGCCGCATTCTCTACAGACAAACCAGCGGCCCATGTTTCTGAATTGACCTTCAACAAGGGGCTCCCCACATTTTGGGCAGAGATTGTCAACATACTTGTTACGTTGGTCAATGTAGCCGCAGGGGATGTGTTCGGTTAGGCTTGTTTTGTCTATGTTGTGGCTTTTGCATTTTGGGCAACGATTGTGAAGCGTAATGATTGTTGAGACGCAGTTGGGGCAGACTGAAACTGAATCATAAAAGTCTTTGTGAACTATGTCCAGCCTCGCGAGATTTTCCAAAAAGTCTCTTGAGATATTACTAATTCCATCTGCCTGGTAAACATATCCTGAACCTGGAACATATTTTGGGGTTATTTCGGCTGTATCTTCGTATTGAATCAGTTCTCTTAGAAGGTCGCGTGTTTTGGGTTCAATGTACGCTTCTCTTCTTTCCAGCCCTATTTTATCATCTAAGTCTGTAGTCTTCATGGTTTCTGCGTTCTTTATTTGAGCTTTCGCTATGGCATATTCTACACTGCTTCTTGCTTCAATGTTTGACTCTGAGTTTCTATTCATTTTCCGCGTCCTTCAAGACTTTATGACTTTAACCATAGTAGCTTAATTTAAGTGTTATTTCCTTACGGGAGGAACATAAAGAATGCTATCCCTGTCGCAACTGCGAGTACAGCTACATGTTTTAGTCCATCGAGAAATGAGTCTTCATTTACTTTTCCTGCGATTAGGCCCCCAAACATCGCCTCCAATAGGGCTGCGTGGAAGAATAGTCGCCTTGAGTCTGCCTGTGTTAGAATTGGCTTTATGAAAGAAGAAGCACCTGTAGCCGACGTGTGAGACAAGGGGGCAAACATCATTCGTGAAATAACGATAATTATGAATAGAAACATGAATACTGAAAAATAGAAGATTGCCACGTAGGGAAGTGTTTGCATTCTTCTTTTTTCGTTCCACGCGTTCATGCTTTCGAGGTATTTGGCGGTGGAATCGAAGATATTGCTAAGGTCTCCACCATGTTTTCCAGCTTCGTTAATCAAAACAGTAGCTTTTTGAATTAGTGGCAAATTAAGCCGATCGCTGAATTCAGTTAGAGCGTCGTTGAAATTCATTCCCCAGCTCATGTGTGCGACCAATATTTGTAGTTCCCCTGTTAAAGGCCCATACATTCGTTTCGCAGCATGTTCCAAAGCCACTTGCAACGGTATCCCTGTGCGCGATGCGGTTGCGAGGTCTCGCAGGAATTCCGGGGTTGCCCTTTCAATTTTGACTTTCCATCTATTATGAAGTATTTGTCCTACGCTGGGAGGAACGACACCGATTGCAATTGCTATCACAATTGTGTAGTCAAGTATTGGGGAGGCAAGGAAGAATACTAGTGCTATTACAAAGAAAATGACCGCTGCGAAAGTAGAGATTATTGTTATTCTTTTTATTGTTCTGTTAGTTATTTTCATCGCGATCACTTCTCCAATGATGACATTATAACCATCAGTATAGCACCCAACACTGGGATTCCGATGTAGACCATTAGGTAGAGAAGGCTTGCCATGCTAAAACCTGCAACTGTTCCGCTGCCTATCATGCCCAAGGTTACGAAAAGAACGGCGAAAAGTAGTGGAGCCGCTACTAGAAGCATGATGTATATTTCTGCCATTGCCGACAGCGATTCTAACATCGCGTCCAGTTTGGTCATTCTGTGTTGAGTTATTTTGTCTGAGGAAATTTTGAGGTATTCTGTTGGGTTTCCGCCTGTTCTCACTGTTGCTACGTACCCTATGAGTAGTTCTCGAAGCGTGTCGTTCGGTGTCAACTTGGCGTTTTCTATGATTGAAGACATTAGGTCGCTGCCGAAGATTTCGATGTCTCTGATGATGTTGCTGAATTCTAGGCGGGACTCTTTGAGTGTGTCAATTTTTGCTACTGATTCGAATACGATGCTGGGTGGAACGTTTGAGCTTGATAAAAGGGTTAGAAAGTTTGATAGGTAAGGCAGATTTTTGTCTATTGGCATGTTTCTGTTGCTGGCTTTCATTCCAGGATACATGTACATTATCATTAGTGTTGCCAACGCGGTTACGGCTGCTGCTGCCAAACTAAAAACGAAATTCATTGCAGAAAAGAAAGAAATTCGCATTAGAAATGGGATTAATACTAGAGATGCTCCAAATGCGATTATGAATGCGATTATGGAGGTTAGCACCATAAAGGCAATGTATGCCTTGAATGCTATTAGCACGCCGCCTTTCTTTAGTTGAATATGTAAATCTTGAAATTGCGGGTATATTCTTTCAAGTTTCTTGCCAAGTTTCTGGTAAGCAATGGTCCAGGGTTCAAACTTCATTATTAGCTCACTTTTGCTTTCCTGTATACCTGCTCGGGGTTTGAGAAGTAATCTAGGACCAGTTTTGACACGTCTTCGTATGAGCGGACGTGTTTTCTTACCATGTAGTCGAGAATTGTTTGTCTAATTTTTAGTTCTTCATCTATGTCCTCTGGTGAATATCCCCATTGTGCCGCTATTTTGTCGAGCAGTGGACTTCTGCCCGTTTTTACGTAGATGTCCTTTTCTGCGTCCCACTGGAATATTTCTTTGATTTCAAAGTCGTCTTTTTCTTTGTTCCAACCGACCATTTCTGAAACGCTTATGGTTCGCCTTAAAGAAACGTTGTTTACGACGAGTCGGCGGACGATTGAGATTGCGTTCAAGTTTTCCACTTGCGTGTGTGGGATCATCATGGGTTTTGTAGTTAGCCTGTGTAAGACTCCCTGCACGTTTTCAGCGTGAATAGTTGTTAAGCCCAAGTGCCCGGTTGCCATGGCTTGGAATAATGCATAAGCTTCTTCGCCTCTGATTTCGCCTACAATGATAAAGTCTGGTCTTTGCCTCAGCGCTGCTCTAAGGAGGTCGAACATGCTGATGCTGCCGATTCCAGCTTCGCCCATCGCTCCTGCACCCGTTCCCAGGCCTTGTCTTGTGACCATCATTTCCCAGTTTTTATGTGGTAAACGTATTTCTTGTGTATCTTCTATGCTGACTATTTTCAGGGTTGGCCTGATAAAGAGGCTGACGGCGTTTAGCATCGAGGTTTTGCCTCCACCGATGTCGCCGCCAATCATGACTGAGTGCCTATTTTCTATGATAAACCAGTAATACGCGGCTATTTCAGTCGATAAGGCTTTGTAGATTATTAGGTCTGTGATGGTGAGAGGGCTTTTTTTGAATTTCCTTATGGTAAATGTGCTACCTTTAGGGGTTACTTCTGTTCCATACGTTACTTGGGCTCGGCTGCCATCATTTAGAGTTCCATCGAGGATTGGTTGTGCGATGGAGATGTGCCTGCCGCATAGGTATGCAAGTTTGAAAACGAAGTTCTCTAGTTCCTGCGCTGTGTCGAACACTATGTTGGTTGGGATGGATTCGTATTTGCGGTGCCAAACGAATACGGGTGAGTTAACGCCGTCGCAGGAGACGTCTTCTATGTTTTCGTCTCTCATTATTCCATCTATTTTTCCAAAACCCATGAAGTCACGGGTAATGTAGTACTGGTATTTTCCCAGTGTTTTGCTGTCAACGCTGGTGTCGTATTTAACTGCTGTTTCCAGAATTTTGTATTTTAAAAAGTCTTCTGCTGCCTGCTGGTCTTTGAGGCTTTTGAGGTTAACCGAAAGTTCATCCCAAAGGATGTTCTTCAGTTCCGTTAGAGACGTGATATCTGATTCTGTTAGTGTTGGTTCTAAAACTGTGTATTTTACGTCGTTTTTTTCGTCTTCAACGATGGCAGCATATGAGAATGGGACTAAAAGGGGATAATGCTCCTTGTATGTTTCTGCGACTTCTGATACTCCAGAAGTTTCAGTTGAAGCTTCGACGGAAGGGCCAAGTGTATCTTCATCTATAACTGCTGCATTATCTGCTGTTTTTTGCTGTTGCTCCTGTTTACCCTTTGGTTTCCATAGCTTCAAGTTAGCGTCTCCAAAATTAATTCTTGTAGAGTCAATATAAACCGTGTTAACTTCAAATTCACAATTCCTGCCGTCTAGTTATGGCGGCCACAATTAAGTTACCACCACTACAGAAACCACAGTAGAATACACTACAGCTCCAGCAGAGTCCGTTACCTGAAGTTCAAAACTCCAGGTACCAAGAGTTGTACTGCCATTTGCAGTGAATGTGTATGTGCTCGAAGTCGCGCCGCTAATATTGCTATAACTGCCCGCACCTGGAGCTTTCTGAAGCCACTGATAACTATACGGAGTAGTACCGCCAGCAAGACCCGTAACTGAAAGAATTGAAGATTGAGGACTAGAACCTTGATGGACCGTGCCGACCGTAGCAGAAGCAGTTGGAGCAACAAGTGCAACATTCACCGTAACCGAAGGCGTATTAGACTGCACCATAAACGGAGTCGAAGCACTGTCAGTCACCCTACAATAAATCGTAGGAGAACCAGCAGAACCAGGCGTATAAACATAAGTAGCACCCGTC
>JBEKTQ010000017.1:0-63630 GCA_049515895.1 Bathyarchaeia archaeon
GCGGTGACATTTACAATCGGCGCGGCTTCAAGTATAACTTGGAACTGGCAGACTCAATACTTGATATCGTTCGTTTCCAATCCTTCGGGCACAGGCACGCTAAGTCCCTCAGGCACAAATGTGTGGGAAAACACGGGGTCTCTTTCAATATTTGCCTCCACAACTTATGTTGGCTACCAGTTCTCTTCATGGTCAGCAAGCTCAAGCAGCATTTCGTTTGAAATTCCATCTGGTTCTTCTACAGTAGCAACGATAAATGGGCCTGGAACGATAACCGCTAACTTTGCAAGTGCACCAACTCCTACCCCGACACCTGTAGCCACGCTTGCTCCAACCAACTCTCCATCACCATCTTCAAAACCATCTTCAACTCCTACGATTACACCGACCACTAAACCCTCATCTTCTCCAACGCAGTCACCGTCTATTGCCAATAACAATGTCCTGTATCTCTCTGGTTTGGCTATCGCAATTGTAATAGTCGTAGTAGTCCTTGCGATAGTTCTAGCTCTCCGCAAAAGAAAACCAAAAGAAATAAACATTCAACCTTAAAATAAAACTCTTTTTTCTTTCTTTTAAGATCAATCAAAAGGCGATTTAAAAATCTTTTTTGGTACCTTTGCGCGCGCTGCTAACACTTACTTATTTACTTCCTTAAAAAGAGGGCTTTTGTGCGTTGACAGAGCCTTGCAGCGTTGCAGTGAAGGAGACTTTTTCAGTTAGCGGCATATTGGTCATGCTTATTCGTCGCTAAACTCAGATATTAATAAACGCTAAGAAACGCAAATGAACGGGGGACAACGGGAAAGAACGGGAAACAACGAGATGGAACGGGAGAAAACGGGAAAAAACGCAACCTGCAAACGTCTCAAGCCCTAAACCAAAAAGCCACCCCAAAACACAAGCAACAAAATTCCGCCTCAAAAAGCACTTCTCAACTCTCGTTTGCTTTAACCTCTAAAATGTCAAAAATGCCATGCTTTTGAGCTAAATATGTACTAAAAGCTGATAAACCCCTTTTTTCACTACATCCCCATTTAAGGCGAGAAGGGACAAAAGATAGGCTGCGGTATCTTCGGAGCAAAAAACTTTGAAAATCAAACGGTCTTTCCATATGTTTATTGGGGTCTCCGCGCCCAGAATCATCGCGGACATCAATCCCACGGCTTTCTCACGTATGACGACAAACAGTTTCATGTTTACAAAAGCTTGGATTTGGTTCCAAGGCTGAAAAACGAGGCTATACATGAATGGTTTGACCGGTTGCCTGGATCAGTCGGAATCGGAAACGTGCGCTACACAACCTCGGGCAAATGCGATGATGCCTCAATTATAGATGGCACCCAGCCAGTAGCCGCCTGTTCAGGAAGAATAAAACTTGCTTTGTCATTTAACGGCAACATTGTTAACACTTTGCCTCTCAAGAAAGAAATGGGCGAAAACTTTTCCGATTTCTACTTTAACTGCGACTCAGATGTGGTCTGCCATAAGTTGCTTCTCGGGCTAAAACAAGGCAAAAACTTAGAATCTGCGGTTCGATCTGTCATGGAAAGCCTCGACGGAGCATTCTCAGTTACGGGACTGACCGGCGACGGTGACTTTTTTGCCTTCAAAGACCCGCATGGAATAAAACCCTTGTGCGCTGGACACGATCCAGCAGGAGCAACCTACGCGTTCTGCTCTGAAACCGTCGGGTTAGATATGAACAGCTTCATCAGGGATTTTGAACTAAACCCAGGCGAACTGGTCACTGCTTCAAAAGATGGCTTCAAACGCATACAAATCATTCAAAATCCCCGTCCTGCTTTTTGCGCTTTCGAATACGCTTATTTTGCTAGGCCAGATTCAAGGTTTGATGGCAAATACGTTTATGAAATCCGAGAGGACTTCGGAAGAAACATTGTTAAAGAGTTTCCTGAAATAGTTCGGGATAGCGACATCATCATGTCAGTGCCTGAAACTGGCGATGACCCGGCAATGGGCGTCCACGAAGAGTCAGGACTACGCTGGGAGCGTGCATCTAGGCGGCACCGCTACGTTACCGAACGTGCCTTCATACTTCTTAACACGGAACGATTCTCAACTATTGACAAGAAAATCAACATTTTAGGTTCCAAAGTAGACGGCAAACGGGTCATAGTAACAGAGGACAGCGTTGTCAGGGGAGACACGACGAAAGTCATCATAGACAAACTTCGAAGAGCAGGAGCCAAAAAAGTCTACGTTTTCGTCACGTTTCCAAGAATCATCGGCCCCTGCTTCTACGGAATCGACATGTCAACTTACGGGCAACTCATCGGTTCCAAACACAACGTCCAAGAAATCGCCAAAATTATCGGAGCAGACGGGGTATGCTACCAATCAATTGAAGCATTAGTCAATGCGACAGGTCAAAAAGAAAATGAACTCTGCATGGCCTGCATAACAGGAAAGTATCCGACGCCCTGCGCTCAAAAAATGGCTGACGCTATGAAAAAGAGGTTCCTTGAAGGCTACGAGGAAAAGTCAAGAATCTACGAAACCGAAGAAGTCCAGCCGTAAGTGCAGGTAGCCTTTAGCCCTGCCTCAACCGTCTTGGCAGTAACACGGTGTAATCTTTATGGAAAAAATAGGCGTACTCGTAGTTTCCTACGGCGCAAGAGAAGTTGCCATGGCTGACGCGCTGCTTCAAAGCACAAGATACCATGTGGAACTCTACATCGCCGACAAGCAACGTAACCCCTTCAACGCGGCAAAAGCAGTAAAACATGCTATCATCCCAAGCCTTGACGTGGCGGAAATATGTAAGTTCGCCGAATCAAACAAAGACAAAATCGACTTCGTTCTGGTGGGGTCAGAAAGACCCATAATCGAAGGCGTCCGCGACCAAATTGAAAAATCAACGGGCATACCCGTCATTTGTCCAAAGCAGCAGTACGCTATAGAAGTCAGCAAAGTTGAGCAGCGCCTGCTTTTCAACGAGATAGCCCCAGAAGCGAATCCTCGGTTCAAAGTTTTCAGCCCCGGCGACTATAAAGGAACTGCGGAAGTCAAAGAGGCTGTTTACCGCTGGCTGGACGAACTTGACAACCAAGCAGTTGTTAAACCCGACAAGCCTGCCTTAGGAAAAGGCGTCGGCGTCTGGGGCGACCACTTCGCCAACCGCGAAGAGCTTTTTGACCATTTCATATCCAACTTCAAATACGGCAACGTCATAATCGAAGAAAAAATCGACGGGGAAGAATCCAGCTTCATGGCTTTCTGCGACGGTAAACACTTCATTCCCCTTCCAGACACGCGGGACTACAAACGCGCCTTCGACGACGATCGGGGTCCAAACACAGGCGGCATGGGCTCATACAAAGATGCGGATGCCAAGCTGCCCTTCTTGACTGAGGCTGAACGGGAAGAGGAACTGGCTTTGGCGAACAAGATTTTCAACGGGTGGAAAGCCAAAATCAAAGACGACTCCGCACTCAGAGGTGTGCCGCTCTATCTTGCTTTCATGCATACAGGTCACGGAATCAAAGTTCTTGAAAACAACAGTCGACCAGGCGACCCAGAAATAATCAACCTGCTTGCGCTAATCCAAGACGATTTTGTTGACGTCTGCTTCAAGATGATCGAAGGAAACTTGACAGGAGTCAAAATGGAAAATGCGGCATCTGTGTTGACCTATAAAGTCCCACTTGACTACGGCGGCTACGCAGATGCCTTCCCAAACCAAGCCTACAGAGCAGAGGCTAACAGTTCGGTTGACCTTTCAAAAGCCCAAGCCCTAACCAAGAAATGCGGCAACCGCATCCGCGTTTACCCCGGCTCCATGGAAATAAGGAACGGCAAAAACTACGCTCTGAAGTCCCGTGCCGTCGGCGTTTTGGGCATCAGCGAAAGCATCGAAGAAGCACGCAACATAAGCCTCGAAGGTATTCGAGCAATCAGCGGCGGCGGATTGTGGAACAGAACTGACATTGCCTCAAAGCAACATATTGCCAAAGCTGTTAGCCACATGGCGAATTTGAGGCGCCGCCCGTGAAGCGTATCTTCATTTCCGACTGCGAGGGACCAATCAGCAAGAACGATAACGCCTTCGAGTTGGCTTCAAACTTTATTCCCAACGGGGACAAGCTTTTCACGAACATAAGCAAGTACGATGACGTGTTAGCTGATGTTCTCCGCAAACCCGGCTACTCTGCGGGGAGCACTTTGAAGCTTATCTTGCCCTTCCTCAAAGCTTACGGCGTCTCAGACAAGCAGATGCAGGAGTTCTCCGCCAAGAATATAGTTCTAATCGCCAATAGCCAAATCACACTTCGCCACGTGCAAGCCATAGCCGACGCCTTCATCGTCAGCACTAGTTACGAACACTACATCAAAGCCCTGTGCAAAGCAGTGGATTTCCCGTACAAAAACACGTATTGCACACGCTTAAGCCTTGATAAATGCGGCATTACTCCAAAGGAAAAAGAGCGCCTAAGAGAGGTAGCCCAAGAAATTGCTCAAATGAACACTATTTACATTCCGCAAAGGGCAAAAACCACAGAAGATTTTTCAGATAGTGACCGGGCGGTAATTCATCGTTTAGACGAAATCTTCTGGAATGAAATCCCACGCATGTTCGTTGGCAAATTCCTCACGGACGTCGTTACTGTGGGCGGGGAACAAAAGGCTGAGGCAATCCGAGACGTAGTGAATCGTTTAGGCAAGGAATTGGCTGATGTTATGTACGTGGGCGACAGCATCACTGATATGGAAGCCTTTAAGCTGGTGCAGGCCGGCGGCGGCTTAACAGTTTCGTTCAACGGCAACAG
The DNA here is from genome assembly GCA_049515895.1 of Bathyarchaeia archaeon. GTDB lineage: Archaea > Thermoproteota > Bathyarchaeia > Bathyarchaeales > Bathycorpusculaceae > Bathycorpusculum. The sequence goes on from JBEKTQ010000017.1 coordinate 4,791, forward strand.
GTACGCGGTTAGGAACGCTGAAATTGCGGTTTTGTCAGAAAGTAGTCTTGTCACAGCCGTGATTGCGGATTTGTTCTGCAGATTTGGGAAGGAAAAAACCCTCAAAACACTTGGCGGCTGGCGTTTCGAAACGCTCAAAAACAGTGGCGTTGAACCTTCCCTGCTTAGACAGCTTTCGCAGTTGCCTGATGACTTGCCGAAAGCTAAAATAGTAACAACACAAAACGTGGAAATGCTCATAAAAGAAAGCAGCGCGTTTAGAAATAAAGTGCGGGGAGTAGACGTTGGGAAGCTCGGGTAAAATGCAGAGAGTGGAAATTGAGGACACTTACGCTGAAGCTTTTACTGGACTTTTTTGCCGCGTAATTGTTACCGCTGACGATCACGAAATCCTTCATAAGGCTGCTGAGGATTCTACTGCAACGCCTTCTGTTGTTATCGGTAGGACGGAAGGAGGAGTCGAGAGTTACCTCACTCAGAAAGAAACCCCTGACCAGCGGTTAGGAGCAATGTTGCAGTTCTGGGGTGAAATCAACCCTAAAAAGGCCTTCGAACAATCGCTCAAAAAATTTGAGACTGAGCTTTCCTACCGCATTCGCCAAGACATCTTGGTTAAGCCTTTCACCGCAGTCTATGATGCCTTGCCAAACGCCGAGGGCAAATTGGACATGATGGAGACTGTTGGACACTGCGGCGACGGTTACGAATGGATTGAAAAACGCTGCGGCAGAGAAGTTATCATTGTCCCATTGATGGTTCCAGACTTCTCAATTGAGCGTTACTTAGGCTACTGCCGAGGGGTTATGGGCGGCAACTTTTGGGTACTATGCAAAACCAAAAAAGCCCTAAAGTCGGCAGGAAAGAAAGCCTTAGCCGCCATCCACAATGTTCCCGGCGTCGTTACACCCTTTGACGTTTGCTCAGCAGGTTCTAAACCTGAAACCCATTTTCCCAAGATTGGCCCCACCACAAACCACCTTTATTGTCCATCCCTTAAGCAGAAGTTAGGCAAGGAATCTCGTGTACCAGAGGGGGTCAGCTACATAGCCGAAATAGTCTTTGACGGGGTTTCTTTAGAAGCCGTTCGAGAGGCGACCAAGTTGGGAATCGAAGCAGTTCTGGGCATTGACGGAGTGGTCAAGGTTTCTGCAGGGAACTATGGAGGCAAACTGGGTGACTACAAAATAAATTTGCGGGAGTTGTTTCCATGACCAAATTTGATGTTGTCGGCTTCGGAGCGCTAAACGTTGACACCCTTCTTAAAGTGGAGAAGCTAGCGAGAGCAGAGGAAGAAAGCTTCGTCGAAGATTACACTGAATCCTGCGGCGGCTCAGCGGCAAACACTATTGTTGGGTTAGCTAGGCTCGGCTGCAAAGTTGGCTTCATAGGAAAAGTAGCGGGTGACCGCGAAGGCAAACTGCAAATTGACTGTTTCAACAATGAACGCGTTGATACGACAGGCATAATTCAGGCAAAGCAGGGAAAAAGCGGTTCAGTTTTGGGTTTCGTGGACAAGAAAGGTGCAAGAGCGCTATATATCAACCCAGGCGTCAATGACGCAATAGAGCCCCGAGAAATAAATTATGGGTATGTGTCCGAAACGAAGTTTCTGCATTACTCATCCTTTGTTGGAGAAAAATCCTTTCGAGCGCAAAAGAAGCTCTTAGGTGCCCTGCGCAGCGATGTCAAAATTAGCTTTGACCCAGGTTCAGTGTATGCACAGAAGGGTTTCGCAGCGATAGAACCAATAATTCGAAGTTCTTATGCCTTCATGCCTAACGCAATTGAGCTTGAACTTTTGACCGGAGAAGCCGATACCCGCAGAGGCGCAGATTTGATGATTGATGCAGGCGTTAAAATTGTCGCAGTAAAGCTTGGCGACAAAGGCTGCTACGTTACAGACGGACAAGAACAGCTGAGAATTGAGCCTTTCAAAGTTAAAGTCGTCGACACAACTGGCGCAGGGGACGCTTTCTGCGCGGGTTTCCTCTACGGGCTAATCCATGAGAAAAGCCTCTTCGAATGTGGACGCTTCGCCAATTTTGTTGCTTCGAGGTGCGTCACTGCGATGGGTGCCCGCGCGGGCTTGCCTTATGCTAAAGATCTACTGGCATTTTTTGGTTAGATTGTCGATTATGCTTTGGAAGATTAGTTTTCCGTCGCCATATTGAAGCATCTGCTGTTTGCGCGTCCAATCGGGTTGCTGCCACCAATACATCGCCCTCTCTGGGTGAGGCATAAGCCCAAAAATGTTCCCTTCCCTGTTGCATAAGCCAGCAATGTCATAGAAAGAGCCGTTTGGGTTAGCTGGGTACTCACCGTCGGCAACTTTACCATCTTTGTCACAATAGCGGAAAACAACCATGTCCTTATCGACTAGTCCTGCCAGCAATTCTTCCTCTTTTTCTTTTGGAAACAATAGCCTGCCTTCTCCATGTGCAATTGGCATCCTCAACACTTTGCCAGAAGCGATTTTGTTTGTAAAGGCACATTTTCCACGGTTTTCATGTTTGAGATAAATCCACTGGCACTTGAAGCCTGCTGGCTCATTGTTCGTCAGGGTGGCCTCGGGGTAGGGACTCACTCCTTTGAATCCTGGTAGTAAACCGTACTCGACCATTATTTGAAAGCCGTTGCATATGCCCAGAATTGGTCTGCCTTCGTCGATGAATGTTTCCATTTCTTTGCCTAACTTGGCGCTAAGATGCCTCGCGAAAATGACGCCTGATCGCACATAATCGCCAAACGAAAAGCCGCCTGGAAAAACCAGTACCTGATAATCAAGCAGGTTACGTAGTTTCGCCAGTTCGTTTACGTGCAAATTGTCGGCTTGGATGCCTAACTCTTGGAAGGCCCGCTGGGTTTCAGCGTCGCAGTTAGTTCCGCCAACACGCATAACACAGACTTTGATTTCTTCCTGCTTCATTTAAAATTCTCCGCTCAACGTTTTCTTCCAGCTTCGGCGCAGCTCTGCAAGTGAAGCGTCAACGACAACTTTCATGTTTAGCCCGTTGACGACCAGTCGCTCGTCTTTGGTTACTTTGCCGATTTGGGCGCAAATTTTGTCTTTCATTTGTGCCTCAAAGTCTTCTCTGTCCTGCTCTGACACTTCGAGCAAGAAGCGGCTGTTGGACTCGGAAAACAATACAAAATCGTTACGCTCCAGGTCTCTGCCAGGAACTTTGCTTAAATCCAGCTGCAAACCGTAGCCGCCAGCAAAAGCCATTTCCGCCGCCGCCACCGCCAACCCGCCTTCGGAAAGGTCATGACATGACCTGATTAAACCCGAGTCTATGGACTTAGTTACTGCTCTAAATGTACGCTTGGCTTTGGCACCCTTAACTTTGGGAACGCTCGCGCCCAGGCAACCTTTGAGCTTGTAGTATTCCGAGCCTCCAAGCTCGTTGAAGGTTTCGCCTGTAATGTAAAGCAGGTTGCCTGGCGCTTTCAAATCCATTGAAGTGACAAATTGGAGATTTGGAACAACGCCTATCGCCGTAATAAGCAGCGTCGGCGTAACTGGACCCATCGGGGATTCGTTGTAAAGGCTGTCTTTACCTGAGATGAACGGTGTCTTAAACGCCACGGCAAAGTCAAAGCACGCTTCACAAGCTCGAACCAACGAGCCTAAACGCTCTGACTTCTCAGGGTTACCCCACGTAAAATTGTCAAGCAATGCAATTCTTCTTCCCCCCACCGCAACGTTGTTTCTCACTGCTTCGTCAATGGCTGAAGCTGCCATCCAATACGGGTCGATTTTGCCGTAATTCGGGTTCATGCCGCATGAAATCGCTAAGCCTTTCCAAGAATTGTCAAGCGGTTTAAGGACGGTTGCGTCATTTGGACCAGCGTAGGCTCCTTGCAGAGGTTTAAGCGTTGTGTTGCCTTTGACTTCGTGGTCATAAGTGCGTATAATGCTTTCTTTGCTGGCGATGTTTGGTGCAGCAAGCAGCTGAAGCAGCGCTTCAGTCAGGTTTTCAGGAGCTGGAAACCGAGGTTCCGTGAAGGTTTGAGTTTCTATAGTTGCTGTTTTCATGCTTTTGCAAGGATTAAACAGGAAAGCCATGTCCATGTCAGCAACTGTCTCGCCGTTGAAATGGAGTTCTAGACGGCGTTCAGCCGTGAGCCTGCCTATCGCCGTTGCCTCAACATCCTCTTTCGCAAAAACCGTCTTAACCCGCTCCAGGTTTTCAGGCGGAACAGTTATCAGCATTCTCTCTTGTGATTCTGAAATGTAAATTTCCCAGGGCGCTAAACCGCGATGTTTCAGCGGCACCTTGTCAAGGTCGATAGTTACTCCGCAGTTGAATCTTTCTGCTGTCTCGCCTACGGCTGATGATAATCCGCCTCCGCCAAGGTCAGTTGTCGCCGACGCAAGTTGCAAGTCGCGGATTTCTATTAACGCCCGTTTCACTTTCTCTTCTTCAATGGGGTCGGCGATTTGCACTGCTGGACGGGAGATTTCCTCTGATTTCTCGGTCAATTCCGCGGAGGCGAAGGTAACGCCGTGGATCCCGTCGCGTCCCGTTTTTCCACCGGCCAAAACCACAATGTGTTCGGGCTTGGCGTTTTTTGTAAATTTTGCAAGAGGTAAGAGTCCTATGCATCCGCAATATACGATGACGTTGCCAGTGTAGCTTTCGTCAAAGTAAATGGCTCCGTTGACGGTGGGGATTCCCATGTTGTTTCCGTAGGCGCTTATGCCCGCCGTGACGCCCATGTAAACGTATTTTGGGTGCTTCACGCCAGCGGGAAGCTTGCTGTAATCGTAGTCGAGTGGTCCGAAGCCTAAAACGTCCGTGCAAGCAATCGGGTCTGCCCAAACGCCTAGGATGTCTCTAATTACGCCGCCGACACCGGTGGCTGCTCCGCCGAAGGGTTCCACAGCGGATGGGTGGTTATGCGTTTCAACTTTTGCCGCTATGCCGTAGCCTTGGTCGAAGCGGACGATGCCCGCGTTGTCTTCGAAGACGCTGAAGCACCATGGCGCCTTGATTTGTTTGGTGGCTTTTGCGATGTAGGTTTTGAAAAGGCTGTCAATTTCTTTTCCATCAAGAAGGATTTTTCCTTTGAAGGTCTTATGGTAGCAATGTTCTGACCATGTTTGACTGATTGTTTGCAGCTCCACGTCGGTAGGATTTCTTCCTTCGCATTTGAAGTACATTTGGATGCTCTTCATTTCTTCAAGGCTTAAGCCCAACGCTAATTCGTTGCTGGCTTCAGCAAGTTGCTGGTCGCTGGCATTGGCTAAAGCTGCTTCATAGAGAGCATAGTTCGTTTTGCGCGGCTGGTAAATGTCCGAGTTCATTGCCGCTCCTCAAGAGTTACAGTGTAGTTGTCTTTGGTTGGGTTTGCGAGAAGGCGTTTGCTCATCTCTTCCGTTTTCGTCTTTGCTTCTTTAATTGTTGCTGCGTCAAGTGTGACGGTGTAGACTTTGCTTACGTCTACAGCTTCTACTTTGTAGCCGAGTTCGTTTAGCAGACGAGCTGTTGTTTCTCCTTCAGGGTTGCTATGGCCTGGTTTGAGGCTAACTTCGATTTTGGCTCGGTATTTCATAAATCCTTTAAATTATGCATAGGGGATTTAAACGCTTTCGTCATGAAAAAAGCAAAGTTTTACGTCAAAACCAGCCTTTTGTTTTTGTACTTTATTTCGACGGTTTGCTTATCAGTTATTTTGCCTATTATTTCGGGCTTTGCGCCCTCGTTCTCCAGAGTGCTCATTGCTTTGTCGGCTTCCGTTTTGTCAATGATTATGCCGAAGCCCCATCCCATGTTAAACGTTTTGAACATTTCCTCGTCAGAAATGCTGTAGTCTAGTTCGGCGGCGGTTTTTTGGATTAATCCGAATATGGGTTGTGGTCTGAAGTTGGTAAATTCAAATCCTATTCCATTGGAAAAATTAGCCAGGTTGTTGAATTTCATGTAGGCGTCACCTGTGATGTGGATTGCTGCTTTGACTTTGACTTTTTTGGCTAACTTGAGAATCGGCTTAACATAGATTTTTGTCGGCTCAAGCGTTTCAAGCACGATTTCCCTGTCCAAGCCGTCTGGGACATCACTCGGCTGATATTTTCCTCCCCACTGCTTAAACAGGATTTTTCTTACCATTGTTAAGCCGTTGCTGTGCAATCCGCTACTTGGTAAGCCGATTATTGGGTCTTCCGGTTTGATATTTTCGCCCGTTATAATTTCTTGCTTCTCAACAGTGCCAACCGAGGCCACTACCATGTCAAAGCCTGCGTTGTCCACAACACCTTTTATTATTTCTGCAACGTCGCCTGTTTCACCGCCTGTAACTGGGCATTCCGCTTCAGAGGCGCCTTGAATAATTCCTTTGAGCCACTCTCTTACAAGGCGAGGTTCACTGGCTTGCGCATGAATGTTGTCGGCTATTGCGAGTGGTCTAGCTCCTGAACGAATTATATCGTTGACGGCCATCGCTACCGCGTCAATCCCTATTGTGTCATATTTCCCTGCCAGTTGAGCCAGAAGAACTTTTGTGCCCACACCTTCGATAACGAGGTCCAAGAAGGTGTTTTCTCCAACTGGAAAAATATTGCCGTAGGGTAAACGCATCACGTTGCCAAAGTGGCTATGCTTGTAGGTTTCTTGCAGGTCTTTTAGGACTTTTTTTGATTCGACGCGTTGTTGCCGGTTTACGCCTGCGTCGGTGTAAGTGTAATTTTTAGGCAAGCTGTTGTTCCTCGGGTATTCTTTCTGTTTTGTCAGAAATAACGCTTATGCTTATCTCGTAGCACAATCATGTTTTGCTGGTTTTTTGGCCTATCAATTCGAGAGGTTCTTGAGGTTTAACAGGCTTCAGGAGATAGGCGTCTGGGTGAGCGCTTTTGTTATCCATTGTTGGAAAACCTGTAATTACGATTTTAACCATTTTGCCTCTTGGGTCAGCTAGTTTATGCAAAAGGTCCATTCCATTCATATCTGGAAGACAAATATCAATCAGGGCAACGTCATAAGCTTTGCAGTATGCTTTTTGAATTGCATCTTCCCCAGTTTGGGCAGTGTTAGTTTGACACCCGTTTTTCTGCAAGATGCGCGAAAATGTCCGGGTTATGTTTTCGTCGTCATCGATAATTAAGATGTTAATGTTTGCTTTATCCAAATTCATTTTCCATCCCAAAAAATGAACTGCCCATAATGGTTTTTTACTTCCGCATTCAGTTTAAGAACTATTATTACTGAAATGGAATACTCAAATAAAAAGTAATATATTGTCCCGAACCCAACAAAAGCAAGCCTGAGGTAAAAGGCGTTTGCGGTCGTAGTCTAGCTTGGTTAGGACATCAGGTTCCCAAGATGGACAATGGTAAAGACTTCGATTGGGAATCTTATAAGCAATGGTTAAAGTCCAAGTACAGTAAGCATTATGTCGATAACGTCTTTGCTTATACAAGAAAGTATCTTGATTGCTTTTATGATGTATCAAAGATTACCGTTATGCCGAATACAAACAAAGATAACGTAATTGACGCACTTATCGCATTTTCTAAGTATATGGGTTGCTATGAGCAGTTTAAGCAAAAGCTAACAAACTATGACATCAAGAGGCATAAACAAAACTGCATTGAATCATTTTTGCGAATATTTGCAGCAAGTGATAGTGACATACTGGATTGGTACAGCAAGGCTATAACTGCACTAAGACCGAATGAACGGTTATTTCTCAAATTTACAAAGCTAATCGGAGCTAGAAAGGAAGAATGCATAAACAGCTTCAACCTTATTATCCAGCTGCAAAAAGAAAACAAGCTGTCAGAATACTACAATAAAGAACTAAGTTGCTTAATGCACTTCAAGTATGGCAACCTGTTCTTGCGTATTAAGAAAAACCTCTTCATCAGTTTCGTACCTGAAACCTTAATCAATGAAATAGCAAGCAGTACATCAATAACGTATCCAGCAATAAGGAAAAGGTTGAACCATAACCATTTGACAGTTCGTATATCAGAACTTAGGGATTATTATGGCACATATCTTTTACAGCATGGTATTCTAGAACAAGAGGTTAATCTATTGCAAGGTCGAATTCCTGTTAGCGTTTTCTGTAAACACTATTGGAGTCCTAAGCTGGGTGAATTGAGAAACAGGGTGTTTAAGGCAATTGAACACATGGAAGTTCAGCAACAGCAACCGATAACAACAACGCAATAACCTTTTCTTTCTATCTTTTTTGAACAACCACTTATTACAGTCCTTAATCGTTGACACTCTTCATTATTCCATTTTTGGTAGAAATGTTAAGGCTTAGAAATGTTAGACTAAAACTAATAGGGAATTTCACTACTTAACTAAGTTTTTGAATGCCAAAAATGTTTACTAAAATTTCGTTGGTAGTTACTACATCTAGTTAACGGAAGCATTTTGAAGTTCTTTGCTTAACCTCCATGTGACAAAACCGATTGCAGCGACAACGAAACTTAGGATTGTAAAAGTGTCTAACGAATCCATGGTATAAGATGGGATAGACCAGTAGACAGATAGTCTGGATGAATAAGTTGAACAAGTACACCGTAACCCCATGCTAACAAACCGAACAAGAAAAGAAATTCTCCAGCAACCTTTAAAACAATCTGCTTTAGATGCGCAGGCATGAGGCATAGTTCCTATGTTTCTTGAAGTCAAGTTCTGAATGCCCTTAATAAGAATTTACCTGTAATTTCTTGTTTTAATTAACCCTGTTGTATCGTTACGACTTTTCACCAATTTAGTTTTATAGAAACGTTAAGAGAATAGAAATGTTAGGTTAAAAGCTAAAGGGGATTTCCCTATTCTGCTAAGTTTCCATTTATACGTTTTAGCTTCGATTTACTCTTAGCCCTATTTGCTACTGTCAGAAAGGGGTACATGGTTGCACCTTTTTTAGAGTCTCATTCTAGAATTTAGGTTAGAATTAGACAGGGTATTTTAAAACGTCATTCTAAATTTAGGCTTTCATTAGATCAAAAAGTAAGATTCAAAAATTAGCTTTTTTCGTGCCTAGGTACACTAATAAAAAAAAATAACAGAAACTTTAACGCTTTTTCTGGGTAATTTAATAACTAAGGCATTTTCACTTTTTCATAATCATATATGAAAAGTGGTGTTTCAATTAGAAATGGATCTATGGAGCTTACATCGCTAACATAGATAGGCTGCATAGATTTACCTCTGAATTTGTCATAGATTTGCTCAAAACCTCTAGGAGCATATTTTGGTGTAAATAATTTAAAATGAGATAGCCAATCTGCTGCTGGGTAATGAATAACATTAAGCAAAAAAGCACCAGCTAAAGCATCTCTTACAACCCTCAAATTTGCTTTTGAAAGATTATCTCCGAAATCGTGCTTAATATCGTTATAAGAATCCCACCATTCAGGTTTAGCCTCTTTGAAAGGTATAATCTTCATCCTCTTTGGGAGACACTTGAAAGTAACTTCCTCAGATGATATACCATATATTTCGTTAAAGGCACGTACTCCACTTGTTAGTGTTCCCAATTTGTCATCTGCTCTTCTCAAAATTTCTTTGCAAGATTCTTTTTCCGAAAACAGATGGTATCTTGCCATTTCTTTAAATGCAGAATCCACATGAGCGCCAATAGCTAAAAGTAGATTAGCTAATCTGAAAGAGTAAGTTTTTTCATTTCCTTCTAAGTAGGGAACATAATCTAAGAAATCTTCAAATTGTCGTTCCAAATCTTTGTAGTATTCCCAAAAACCACCATTCTCAAAAGTAGGTTCGAATCCCTTTTCTGACTTTGCCATGTTATAGCCTATTTCTACGCTTTTCAGATTTAAGACTTATCTCAGTACCTTTGTCTTTTTCTAGCGTGATACGATGAATGGTGACTTCTACTCATTTGGTCAAGATTACTTCTTCTAAAGTTGCCCTTGTTTTCATCTCTATGGTGAATAACGCTATTCCCTAAATTACCGTACATATTCCTTGCAACATCTCTATGCACTAATCTATTGCTGTCGTTCCACCTTGGGTAACCATTCCTATCTTTGTGAAACCCACCCATATTTTACTTCACCACGATTATGTTATATTAGGTCAAACAGTGGTTTAAATCCGACTCTCCCATCCAATTTTTTACTTTTACTACACCCTCTAGTATTCTGAGATGTCGTTAAGGACCTTGGTTTTTAAAGCCTATAAACGTCAAAGAAGGTTATGGAAAAAGTTGATTTAACTAGACCTTGTGACGCTTGTGGAAAGTTCATAGGCGGTTTCTTTGTGTATTGTCCTAAATGTCAAATTTACTTCTGCTATATTTGTTGGTTTGAGCTAATGTGTCTCCACAAACTTTTTTGTCTTATGTGTGGCGGTAAACTTAGCTGACTTACTATACTTCTTTTAGCTTTTTTGCCTGTTAAGCTATGCAGATTTAAGACTTTTGAACATGGCAAGATAGCATTCGTTCTATTCCTTCTGGTTGATAGCATTGCATAAGGGTGTTAGGGCTTCAAGCGTTACAAGTGCAATTGAGTTAAGTTGGCGCAGTGAAGGTCGGTAACTTTTTATTGCATTGCCTTTGCCGATTCTCTCACGAAAGGGAATTGTTTCTATACTCTGCTCAATTGGGTTTTTTGGGTTCCGTACATGAACCCCTCCCTTCACATTCGCTTCAAATTTAATAATATCTTTAACGGTTATCAGCTCTTCGTTAACTCCTCAAGCATGTTGCCCTGCACGTTAAACCCTTTGTGGGGCGATTTTGTTTTATTCATTTTCTGTCACTCCATTTCTAACGTATTGCAGTCGCCACTTATAAAGTTGCATTAAAAGTGCCTATTTTAGCGTTTCAGATAATAAATTAGTAAGTAAAATATACAGTAATGTGTGAATATAGGTAGGGAGATAAAACTAGGAAATTAAGATAGATGCACACCATCAACAAAACACATAAATAGTATTAACTACTATTAAATACTAACAGTGGTTTGAGATGGAAAAAAAGAAGCTCAATAAAACACTAAAAATAAGTTCTGAAGTACATAGCAGACTGATGAATTTTGCTAAGAAGTCAGAGACATTAGACGATGCAATATCTAGACTATTAGACATAGCAGAAGACAAGAAGGGAAAAGCATGAAAGCTGTTTGTCCAGTTTGTGGTGTCATTGGGTCTGTACAGCAAAGAGGTAAGTCAGTAAGGATAGGGCATTACGTTGGTTACAAGGATGGTACGTCAATCATTCAATGGCATTCTGTTGGTAAAGATTTCATGGTAAAGAATGGTAAAGAATCAATGGTAAAGAATAAGGCTGAGAATGGCATAATTACTGAAAAGGACTATTGCGGTTGTAGTCTAGCTTGGTTAGGACATCAGGTTCCCAACCTGACAACCCGGGTTCAAATCCCGGTGACCGCATCTTAACCGCACTATAATTCGGGTTCGAATCCCTTCACCACCGCCAATAAAAAAGCGCGCACGTTTTTCAGGCAGGTAAAATCGAAGGCGCTCTCAGTATTATTGAGGTTAATTCGCATCAAGTGAGCGCGACAATGCAGTACGAATATTTGGAAAAATTCATTAAATCCTTTGCACAACTTTGACCTGAAGGCGCCATCGTTGAGAATTGGCATTTTGGGCGGAACAGGAAACATGGGCAGAGGCCTTGCGATTCGTTGGGCATTGAAGCATGATGTTCTCATGGGATCACGATCCTCAGATCGAGCTTCCGAGATCGCTAAGGAACAGGAAAATATTGCTCGCGGATTCTATCAAGCAGAAATGAAAGGAAGCATAAAAGGGAAATACAATACTGATGCTGCCAGAAACTCCGAAATAATTGTAATGGCTCTCCCACCAGCTGCCGTAATTAAAGCGACTATAGCGCTCAGGACATGCTTACAACCGAATCAGATTCTCATATCGACCGTTGTCTCAATGAAGAAAAGCAAAGGCCTTTTTATCCACACCCCGATTCCAAACGAGAATACGAAAAGATACCAAGGAAAGTCTGCAGCCGAAGTAATCCAAAGAATAGTCAAGACTACGCCGGTCGTTTCAGCCTTCCAGACCGTACCAGCGACCTACTTGAACAAAGTCGACTCGGTTATGAACATTGATGTCTTGATCGCTGGCAACGACGCCCACGCGCTTACCTTAACCTCCAAACTGATAGAGGATATACCCAACTTGCGCCCTCTTAGAGTAGGTCCTCTGGTAAACTCGAAGTTGATCGAGTCACTGACACCGCTACTTCTAAACGCGGCAATTCTCAATAAACTTCAGGAACCATCCATCCGAATAGTTCCATGGATGCCAAAATCCTTCGAAGAATAAGCTCCCTCGCGAAAGCACATATGATACTAGCGATTTCGCTCTCCGAGAGTTATTGCTTCTTTAGTGTACCTTATGCTTTTATCATGATTAGCATCATTTTGAATTTTCTGATCGCTTTGAGTGCGTGTGGTTTGTTGGCAGGCAGAATTATCATTTCTCCTTCTTTTACATGATAGATTTTTTCAGATAATGCAACTTTCACCTCGCCATCGAGAACGCTTACCAAAGCGTCGTATGGCGCAACATGTTCGCTAAGTCCCTGTCCTTCATCAAAAGCAAAGAAGGTCACGGTTCCAGCTTTTTTGTCAATCAATGTGCGGCTTACAATTGAGCCTTCTTGATATTCCACCAAACTGATCATTTTGAGAATTTGGGCATTTTCAACAACTTTTTTGCTTTGCTCCATAAACGATTCATCTCGACTATACTTAAAAAGCCATTAAATCGCTGCACAAATTTAGAGTTAGTGGTAGTGCACATTTGGTTTTCCTACCATCAAGGAAGGATGGAACGTGAGAAACCGCGTGAAGAGTTTGAATGAAAAGCAAAACGTCATAGCCATAAGCGCGCCGCGCCAATTACTGTAGAAAAGAACACAATTTTGGGGGTTTATATCCCATAACTGAATCTTATGGTTTGAACCCGTTGCGGTTCAAATCCCATAGAGACTTAGACCCTTTAGGATGCAGAAACCAATCGACACTACTTTTAAGAAAAAGGATTGGTGTTAAACCTGCATGGGCAACAGGCCAAAAAAACGCATGATGGCAAATATCAACGGCGATCGCGAAATTAGGGTTTGTAAATAACGAAATATTTTCTTTCTCTATCCTCTTTAATTGCTAAGCTATTGCTTTTAGCGAATTCTTCAAGTCTTGATGTTTCAAAGTCACATTTTATCTCAAGCTGGTAATGATTAGGCTTTACCTGCAACACCGCGATGTAAGAAGCGTCTACCAAGTTACAAGCAATCAATTCTTTTAAGAGCGCCATCGCTTGCGTTCTATCCAAGTGTACGTCCCCCAAACAAGTTAGCAATTAATAACTTATTAAATTTCTTGCAAAGTCAATCAAACTAACCAGTCAAGTTTGGAGACTACTTTGCGAAAATAAGTTAGCAAAACTAGTCAAGTTTAGAGACCATTTGGCGAAGTAAGATTAACTAAATCAATTAAGTTCGAAGGGCTTGTTTCATTCTTCCTTGTAAGGCATATCGCTTTCGCGGATCTTTACTGCAGTCTCCAATTCGGTTTTTGGCATCCGTTGTTATTAACTTTCACACATGATACTCTAATAGAAACTATTTGGTCACCAAGGATCTGAAGTTCATAAATCATTTATAACGAAAAGATTAATAAGTCGTAAGAGTCAATAAACATGTGTGTCATGCGATGAGTCGTAGCAGGCTTGAAATTTATTTAGAAATTTTGGGTATCTTAAATCAAACAAGCCCAACAAAGCTAACGCACATCATGTGCAAAGTTAATATTAATTGTGCCATCCTAAAAGAATACATGAACTTCATGTTAAAACAAGGCTTGATTGAAGAGCGTACCGCTGGTAAGCGTCTATTTTATGCGATTACACAAAAAGGCATTGATGTTCTTGAGAATTTCCAAGAGCTTAAACAAATTCTACCAGTCATTGAATTAACTCAGAACCGAGATTGAGTTAACTCCGTTTAGGGTTAAATCCGGTGACCGCGCCAAAAACTTCTACGGCAGATAAGCAAAAGAGAAAAAAGACAGGTTGATTCTAATATTCATGGTGGTCAATCTTTTTTTCAGCCTACCTGATGCTTCCAGTCCCATCTTACGCCCAGCAATACGTAAGATGCCCAAACTGCGGGTCACAGGTGACAGCGAACTCAAACTACTGCAACTTCTGCGGCACGCTCCTTCACCAGCCAGTTGTGCTAAAAATCTGCCCTCGATGCAACAATAGAATTCCTGCTTTAGCTAAGTTCTGTCCTGAATGCGGAAAAAGACAACCGGGCGAAAGAAACCAGCGAAAACCTACGGAGCAGGCGGCAAGCCGCTGATGGCTTTTGCCCTTAAGCCTTCTAGCCAAATTTGGTGTTGCTGTTCCACTCTTTTCGGCCTTATGACGTTTCCCAGTCGGTTAAGCCATCCTCGTTGCGTCTCCTCCATTAAGACGTGACAGCCTTGCTCCGTTTTTTGGATGAGCCACGCATGGTAAGCGTCAAGTCCATTGCCATGGGCATCCCAAGCAAGCCGTTCATAAGGAACAAACTCGAGCACCGTCGAAACTATCGTTACGCCGAAGGTTTCCAGCGGAACCGTGTTCCTAAAACAAGGTCGGGAGGCGATCCGCTTAGAAAACGAATGTCGGATGAGTTAGGGTACCATGTTGGCTAAAGCTCGCTCGGATCAGCCAAGCCCACACCACTTCGGGGTCAGCAGGCATCGAAAGCTGGTTCTTGGCGTGAACAGGGCTTTTGGAAGGTTCGTAGTTGCCGGGCCACATAATTTGGTCTGGTTTAGACATGATTCAAAAACCTCAGATACACTTAGTTGTTCGTAAGCTAAAAACTTCACTAAAACCTCCAACCTATTAGGTCTGTCGAGTAAAACGCTTTTGGTGGCTGCTATTTCTAATTCTGGACACCATTCTTGCATTAGGTGTATTAGGCGGATTAATCTTCATTGATTCAGGCGATTTTGACATGTCAATGGATGCAGAAGAATTCAAAGTGCCAAGTGGCCAGAAAGTCAGCTTGAAGGATTACGATTCAGGCTGGCTTCCGAAATGGGCTAAGAAACAAGAAGAAAAAGAGGGCAAAAAAGCTGTAAAGCAACAGGCGCTGGCTATTCTTGAAAGCAACCGGGAGAAACTGGTAAAGATGCAAGACCTGTTTTGGGCAAACAGCACTTATGCAATGCTCATCGTTCTCCAAGGCATGGATGCAGCTGGGAAAGACGGCACCATTCGGCATGTAATGTCTGGGGTTAACCCCCAAGGTTGCCAAGTTACAGGCTTCAAAGCGCCCTGTGAAGACGAGCTGATGCATGATTTTCTTTGGCGGAACTCGAAGGCTCTTCCAGAAAAGGGGATAATAGGCATTTTCAACCGATCATACTATGAGGATGTGCTCATTGTCAAGGTTCGACCAGAAGTCCTGCAAAAGGAGAAGTTGCCGGCGGGGTTGGAGGGAAAACAGTTCTGGAATCAACGGTACGAGGACATAAACATGTTTGAACGCCACCTGGTTCGAAACGGTACGGTTGTGTTGAAATTCTTCCTGAACCTTTCGAAGAATCAACAGAAACAGCGGCTTCTCAAACGACTTGAAGACCCTGACAAGAATTGGAAGTTTTCACAAACAGATCTTTCTGAGCGTTCTAAATGGGCTGATTACATGGAGGCATACGAAGAAATGCTTAATATGACAAACACTGAGTGGGCGCCGTGGTACGTTATTCCTGCGGATAGGAAATGGGTTACTCACGCGTCAGTTTCTGAGATTATTGTTTCCCAAATCAAGAAGCTTGACTTAAAATATCCCGTTTTAAGCAAGGACCAACTTGCGTCTTTGGAAAAAGCGAAGGCTGAGTTAGAGAAAGAGTAAACGACGTGCGGTGGTCTACGGGTTGGGCGTGACTATGCAGTGGACGGTCAGTTGTTTTTTGAAGGCTTCATAGAACGCCTGCCTGTTTTGGATTACGCTCCATTCTTCGAAACTGCAGTCTGAGTCTGAATAGAAAGACAGCAAAACTTGATCCTTACTGACTTTAACAAATTCAGCCTTCTTAACCAGTCCAGTGTGGCTTCGGTCAAGCTTTTCAGCGAACCTAAGAAAAGTTGACAGAATTGAGATACACTGCTTAGTTTTTTCATCCAGCCCCGAAGCTTTCATAGCTTTTTTGGAAGGCAACTTTTTCCTGTGGAAACGCGCAATGTTGCCCATTATTTGGATTTCTTTTGAGTCGAAACCGAGGAGTTCAGCGTTGCAGATGATGTATTGGGAGTGAAGCTGATGGTTGTTGAATGAGAGGAAATCGCCTACGTCGTGCAGTATGGCAGCGTACTTTAAGAGTTCTTTTTCGTTCTCTCCCATGTCATGTAACCCAATTTGTTTTGCGCTTTCGAAAAGCTGTATCGCCAAGGCTGCCACGGCTTCTGAATGTTTCTCGTCAAAGTTACAGGATCTTCCCAAATGCAAGGCACTCCTGTTCCTCATCGGAGTCTTTTGGAGTTCTCGGAAGCCTTCATACTTCGACAGATAATCCACGAGTAATCCATCCCGCAGTTCTCTGTGACTAACGTTGATTTCTTCCAAGCCTAACTCTTCCATAATCGCCTCCATTATAGCCGCTCCTGCAATTATGATATCGGCTCGATCAGGGTTAATGGCGGGCATTTTTCTCCTTTCCTCAAGCGGTAGGAAGCAGAGGAGGGGCGCCAACTTTTTCAGGTTTTTCCTTGATAACACCAACCCATTGCCATTGACATTCTTCTTGATTAGTTTGTTTGCGATTTCCGCCAGGTTAATGATTGTGCCTGATGACCCATATGCCCGCCTGACTCCATACTCTTGGACTTTTGCTTTAGCTACTCGAACTTTGCTGCAGGCGTACTGTTTAATCTGCTTGTAAGTGCTGTTTGTCACGGGTCCAGCCCATCCTTCGCCTATGAACCGAGCCGTCAGCCTGATTGCGCCTAACCTTAGGCTGTTCACGTAGAAGCATTGATATTGGTTTCCGATGCAAATTTCGGTGCTGCCGCCCCCTAAATCTATGAAAATGGCTTTTTCCTCGCCGATATCGATCCCGCTTGACACTCCTAGGCAGATCAGCCGGGCTTCTTCTTCCCCTGAAATCACTCTTACTTCAAGTCCCGTTTCATCAAAGAGTTTTTGGAGAAATTCGTTTTGGTTTTGCGCTTCCCGAATTGCTGAGGTTCCAACTGCGATTATTTCACTGGCACCGTAGGTTTTAGCAAGTTCAACGAATTTTCTGCAGACAAAGATGGTGCGTTCCATCGCGTCGGGTTTGAGCAAGTTGTCTTTGAATTCTTCTTCGCCTAAACGGACAACTTCTTTTTCTTGGCTGATGGTTGTGTAAGAGAAATTTGGGTTTATTCTTACGACTAAGAGGCGCGCTGCGTTTGTACCAATATCCACGAAACCGACTATTTTCTCAGCAGTTTTCAAGGTTTCTTCCATATGAGCACCAATTTCTTTGCGAAAAGCCTTTCAAACAAATCTTTCTTCTTATTAAAAGCCTGCTCCTCCAGCGTCGATTTCGTTTCCGATTGGCATTCGGCGATTATCTTTTTGGTGCCAACTTTGAAGTTTAATGATTTTACGTTTGATTGGTGAGTGTAATCTAAGCTGTCTGCCACGCGTAAAAGACTGGATAGAACCTTTATCACTTTTATGGTTTCACCATCTAAAGCCCGCAGGTTGTAGTGTTTTTGTTTGGGCAAGCCTTTGCGATGATAACGTGCCACGCTTGCCACTATCCGTCTTTCTCGGGATGAAAAGGGCAATTGCGTATTGTTGAGTATGAGTGTGGCTGTTTCTTTATGGTGCCCACGTCTGCCTTCCAATAAACCTGCATCATGCATTATCGCGGCGCATTCAAGCCAGCATCTTTCCTTTTCGCCTAAATTGTGCAACTTGACTAGTCCGTCAAAAAAGTCTAAAGTAAGATCGGTAACCTGCCTGCAATGTTTCAAGTCCTGCCCGTACCCTTTAGCAAAGTCTTTGGAAGCGTCGACTTTCACTTTGCAGTTTTCAAGTGCATTCTTTTCTTTTGCGTTGTCTTCCTTGATTATCGCGTCAAGAGAGACGCCTTGCAGTAGCATCTGGGCGAAACTTTCAGGCAACGATTTTTTCCTAAGCGCGCCCGCGGCGGCTTCAACGTCATAATCCAGCCGGATCATCTCAACCTTGAAAGGATTAAACGTCAAAATTGCGTAAGCTGCCTGAGGGTTTGCGTCGCTTGGTCTTCCTACGCTTCCAGGGTTGATAAAGGAGACTCCGTCTACATTTCGCCAAAGTTGTTCATGAGAGTGCCCCACGATTATCACGTCCGCTCCAGCGGTTCCAGCGAGATTTTTTAGCCGTTCAACTATTGTGTCATGGGTAATGTGTTCATCAATAGATTCGGGACTTCCATGAGTTACGAGCAGTTTTACGCCTGCAATTTGGAGCCTGAGTTCCCGCGGTAAAGAGCAAAGGTAACTTTGACATGTTTTGGCTAGCTCTTTCTGGGTAAACTTGTAAGCAACCTTTTTTTCGCCTCTGACGTCGGCCTTCCCTTCGATAACTTCCAAATCGTAGTTTCCCAAAACGCTCACGACGTTTTTTTCGCTTAATAGCTCTACGACCTCGTTTGGGAACGCCCCGAATCCTATTGCGTCGCCTGCATTGAGGAAAACGTCTGCACCCCGGTCTTCAGCGTCTCGAATAACAGCTTCCAAAGCCTGAAGATTAGCATGGACATCTGATAACACCGCGACTTTAACATCGGGGTTTGCTAGGATTTGGTTTGTTTTTTCCTTGCTCATGGTTAATCCAGCCTTGGTTGTCTCCTTGAGTTGTTCGAAAAAGTTTTGCTTTAGGTTGTCTTCCCAAAGTTGAACAAATCTTCTGTAATGATCTTTTCTCTGGTCTTTTATGTATGCTAAAAAGTTCTCTAGCGCTTGTTCAAACTTTGTACTGTCTAATTTCTTGTTGCTTTTTTCTTTGCTTTCCTCGATGAATTTGGGCAGATAGTTGATCCAAACCTCAAGGTCATGCTTTTCACCCAGTATATCTTGATAGGCTTTTATTGTTTCGATTTCGTTTTTAAGCTTGTTTTTATATAATGGCGCGAAAAATTCCATGGTGTAGCGAAGCTTCTTAGCGTGTATCCTCATTTCATGATGCTTTTCGTTTGCGTCTTCCACGTGGACGTATTTTTCCAGCGATAGGAAATCGTCTAGTCTGAAGCATATATGCCACTGGGCTTTTTTAAGCACTTGATTAGGATCAAAACGCACGTTTGACTTTCCCTCGATGGCATTTTTACAAAACGCGCCCATGTCTTCCAAAACGTCTGATGCTTTCAGTTTGTTAATTCCGTAGGTGACCAAGGGTTGAATCCCGTCTCTTTTGCCAACACGGTCACAAAGCAGTTTGTTAACGCATTTTTTTTCCGCCGAATTAACGTTTTTCAAGTATTTTTTCACAAAGTCTATTTGGACGTCAAGGTCCCTTGCCTCTCCGAGTAGCCGAGTAACTTTTTTAATTTCCTTTGTCCATCTTTTGTATTTCTTGCTGGAAAAGCAGGGTTGGAACAAGGGTAAAGCTGCTCTAATCTTACGTGAGGTAACGCGAGTTTTGTGGACGCATTCAATGTCCTCGTTTTCTATTACGCCGTCAATACTTTCTTCAAACCCGTCAAGCAAATCAACAATTGCTTCGCAACCGAATTCGCAGTAGCTTGTTTCAGCGCCGCATGTTTGACTGTTAACTGGGGCGTTCATTCCAGATGCCTCTATTCTTTATCAGCCAAGCTTGAGAGTCGAGGACTTCCTCTCCGTCTTTAGGTTTTACTCTTTCGTAGGTTCCGTCGTTCAGCAGTCTTCGAGCTTTGACGTTGTCGCGTAGGTGAATTTTAAGCATGTTCTCAAAGAGAGCCCGGCGGATATATGGGTCGGGCACTGGTAAGAGGACCTCGATTCTTTCGTTGAGGTTTCTAAACATCATGTCGGAACTGCCGATGAGAACCTCATCTTCCGTTTCCCCTTTGAAGTAATAGATTCGTGCATGCTCAAGGAAACGCCCAACGATTGAAATCACTGAAATGTTGTCGCTTATTCCTTGTATTCCAGGTTTTAAGCAGCATAAGCCCCGCACATTTAGGTCAACTTTGATCCCGGCCATTGACGCCTTGTATAGGGCTTGAATAATTTCTGTTTCCTCGAGATTATTTAGTTTAAAAGCTAAGTAGCCTTTTCCAGTTTTCTGGTGAAAGCTGATTTCTTTTTCTATTCGCTTAAGAATTTCTTTTTTGAGAGTTTTTGGTGCCACAAGTAGATGTTGGAACTCTATTTCTTGAAGCCCATTTATGATAATGTTGAAGAGTTCGGCAAGTTCCTCTCCTACTTCAGGATTCGAAGTCAAGTAACCGATGTCGGCGTAGATTTTTGCTGTCACGGAGTTATAGTTACCCGACCCAATATGTGAGTACCTTACGATTTTGCCGTCTTCTTTTTTAACAATTAAGCAGAGTTTTGCATGAACCTTAAAGTTAGGAAAATTGTAGACTGTGTTAATTCCACCTTGCCTGAGTTTTGAAACAAGGAGGATATTGTTTTCCTCGTCAAATTTAGCTTTAAGTTCTATAATCGCTGTTACTTTTTTGCCTTTTTCCGCGGCCTCAATCAATGCGTCAACGACCGGCGAGTTGTGATCCATTCTGTACATCGTTATGCAGATTTCCAAAACATTACTATCTCGCGCAGCTTCTTTTAGCAGATTGACGATTACGTCAAAGCTGTCGTATGGGTGATACAAAACGAAGTCTTGTTTATCGAGCGTCGCAAACATGTCCTGTCCTGGACTAAGTAGAGGCGAGATGCTTGGGCTGAAAGTTCTGTCTTTGAGGTCAGGGCGATTTATCTTCAGCGTTTGCCAAAGATCCACAAGTCCAAGTGGCCCGTCAAACTCATACGTTAAATAATCTGGCAAACCCAAACCTTGTGATATCTCTTCTTTGATTACAGCAGGCACCTTCCTTTCAAATTCTAGCCTACTTGGGAACCCAGCTTTTCTTGTCGTCAGGCTCTTCTTGACGGAATAAAGAAAGTCTGAGGATTCACTCATTAAGATCGCTATTTCTCCATTCCGCGTGAGCCTGAACTGGTACGCGGTAAGGTTTTTTTCGTTCGGAAAAATGAGATCTAAATTATTTGCCACTAAATCTTCAACAAAGACAAAATTATACTCTATTTCCTGGCTGTAAACGCTTTTTGGGATTCTTATTAGCCTTCCGAACTCTTCGGTTGGGACATCAACTAAGCGGAAGGAATCTTGTTTAGCAAAGCCTGACACATATAGGGTTATGTGAAGATTCTCGATTGATGCGCTATCGAAGCCTTCCTTGGTTTTGACAAATGGCAGGATAGATTGCTTAAGGAATTCACGCAAGTTCTCCTTATCTTTTAAACCCAAATCGTTAAATTTCCAAATGAAAATTTTTTGCTTCGCAAGAGCAGGGAGAAGGTCGTTTCTCCAGCAAGCTGCATGCTCTTTTATTAAAGGTATTATTTCTTTTCTTGTAGCTTCAATCTGTTCAAAGGCGGACATTCCGTCCATTGATTTTTCGCTCGATCCGGCGTTGTTTTTCTTAATAAGTCTGGGGATCCGTGTCATGAAGAACTCGTCGAGGTTACTGCCGCATATGGCCATGAACTTAACTCTTTCAAGGAGGGGATGCCTCAGGTCCTGTGCTTCCTCAAGGACACGCTTGTTAAATCTTATCCAGCTGAGTTCCCTGTTAAAGAAATAGCTGGGGTTATCCAGTAACTTCTTCTGACTTGGTGTATCTTTTGGGTCTGGGTCAGGGTTCAGAGTTGACAAAGTCCTTCACCTAAGAAATTTTTCGGCAGTTACTGTTTGGCTGGACATACAATAAAAACTATTACAATTGTGCTTAATCAAGTAATCTTAATAAACTATTCTTTGTGTTCAATGAGTTTTTGTTGTTCAGCGGTCTTGCTTCCTTGGTATATAGCTGGCTTCTACGCATTTTGCTCTGTGATGGATGAATATTTCATTCTCGAAAAGTGGGGTTTTCTTGTTCATGTCTTTTCCTCCGAGCTGTTTCTGTATGTTTTAGGGCGGTTGAGGTCAATAAGGACTCTCTAAATAGACTCTATAGTTTATATAGGAAGGGTTAAATTCCGCGTCGAATTACTAAAACACATGAATTCTTTAACTCTTAAAGAAAAAGGCTTCGCAGAATTCGTTTCTTTGAAAGGACTACCGTTTTCCAGCCTTCCCTTCAATAAAGGCAGCGTTATAATTCTAGCTGACAGCACTCTAACTGGAAAACCCACCTCAGACATACTTTACATTGGTAAATCCAAGAAACCGACAAAACGAATCTTGGGCGGCTACTTGTCAGGTTTTGGCGGAAAAACAACCAGAAAAATTAGCTCAAAGTTGCTTGATGATGGGTATATTGAAAAGGTCGTGGTGAGTTGGATGCTGAGTGATAACCCGAAGGTAGCACAGCAAGACCTGCTGGAAAGCTTTAAGAAGGAACATGGTGGATATCCCGCTTGGAATATTCCAAACAAAAGCCCGCAGAAAGCTCAGCCACCTAAGAAAAAAGTTGCAAAAACAAAGCCAGCCGCAAAACCCGCAAAAGTTGCCCCTTAAACCATTGAATCTTCACTAGTTTCCGTTCTTGCCTTTGCTTCTTGAGTAATGCTGGATCAATTCAACTGTGGACCATGGCAGGCAGTCTTCTTTTTTGAAACCTAAAAGCGCCGCATACTTGTAGATTGCTGCAGTGTTTTCAGCTTCTATCTCCATGAATTCAGGAATGAAATCGTAGATGCCAAAGTAGCGGTCGATGTCAAAGCGTGCGTGATTTAGCGTGTAGCTGATTCTGTGTTTCTCCATACTTTCAGTAACGGATAGCCCCAGGTTTTCCAATATTTTTTTTACCGCCTCCAGATTTGAGACCTCTACAGAGTATTCTTCAGCAGTTTTAGTTGTTTGGGTAAAGCGAACTTTTTTGTACGTTAATTCAATCTTGTCTTCTTCTTTTCTTAAACGCAAAACATCTTTTGACTTAACAATTCTCCCGTCTTTGAAGTCAAAGAACAACGTTTGTATGTCGCCGTCGAAAACCTTTTTCGCACCCTTTTCGATGAGTGTTTGCTCAATCTTTTTTCTATTGATCTCCAGAATCTTGACTTCTGTTTCTTTCATAAAACCCAAATGAACCGCAGGATGTTATAAACATGTTTACTGCTTGAAAAAACGCGTTTTTGAAGAGCCCAACACTGCTTTTGCCTTTTTTATTCGTCCTTTTGAACTTTCCCCTTTGCTCACGCTAAATGAGATTTAGTGTAGGCTTGACTTTTTTCGACTTTTATTGACTTATTTTGACTTTTTTAGACTTATTTGGACTTTTACAGACTTTTTTAGACTCAACCTGCAAACGCAGCAAGCCCCAAATCAAAAAAGCAACCCAAACCACAAAGAAAAAAATTGCGACGCGCCAAACACGAAAAATGCCTCATGCCGTTGCGGAAGGGTTATTACTTTTAGAGTAAGTTATCGTAAGGCGAAGTAAGTTATTGTAAGATGGAGAGAGCAAAGTGCCACTTGCGTTTGTTATCGGAACAGCCGGCTCAGGCAAATCCCTTTTTACTGCAGCGTTTAGTGAATGGTTGAAGATGTCAAAGCAGGACGTTGCCGTCGTCAACTTGGACCCTGGAGCCCTTAAGCTTCCTTACTCGCCTGATGTTGACGTCCGCAACTACGTTGACGTCGGCGACTTAATGGAGAAATACGCCTTAGGACCCAACGGTGCCTTGATTATGGCGGCTGATCTGATCGCTGACGAAATCGAAAACCTGAACCGCGACATCGAGGAAGCACACGCCGACATCGTCCTGGTAGATACGCCCGGTCAGATGGAGTTGTTCGCTTTCAGGGCAAGTGGACCATACATTGTTGACGAGTTAACCAAGGAGCCTAAAGCCCTAATCTACCTGTTTGACGCCGTATTCTCAAATAACCCGATGAACTACGTTTCAAACATGTTTCTCTCCGCCGCCGTTTACAACCGATTCTTCCACCCGCAACTGCATGTTCTCTCAAAAACCGATTTGCTTCCGAAGAAGGACGTACAAGCGATCGCTTCTTGGTCAGCTAACCCCCGAGCGCTCGAAGACGCGATCGAAGAGAAACTGGAGGGCACAAAACGCCTCTTCAGCCGCAACATGATGCAGGCAATTAACAGGCTGGGCTTGACTTTTCTGCTTATGCCCGTTTCCTCAAAAACCAACGAAGGCATGACCAACATCAACACTACGCTTGAGCGGATCCTTAACGAAGGCGAAAAATACACCACTTAAACTCACGCGGGAAGCAGCGTCCAACTTGCAGCGAACGCTCCCCGCTTAGCACGCAACTCTGAATCGGCGCCAGCAACGATTACGACGTCGTTGTTCTCTGGAGCCAACTGCTCAAGAATCTGCGCTGCTGCTTTTGGGTAATCTTTCTCTATGCAGTCGCTGACGGATTGAATCCGCAAGTGGCCATCCTTGAAAACAGTGACTAAAGCTTTGCGGGCACCAGCGATTATGGCGGCGTCCCTCTGGTCGATTCCTGACTTCACCTTGTCTCCGCTGGCTTTAACTAAGAAAGCAAAATTAAACTCAGATTGGCTTAATTCAGACTTGGGAATTTCAACACGTTTAGGAAAAAAGTGTTCAAACTGACGCCAAGTCTCTCGGCCCTTTTCTGTTAGATTGCAGCCGCCTTTGCTCGTTTCAAGCAATTCGGCGCTTCTGAGTCTGCTTATTATCGTACGCACCGCTCCGTCGCCAACCATAAGTTTCTTTGCAAGCGTGTTTCTGCCCAGAGGCTTCTGCGACAATAGCTCCAACGCATAGAAAACATGGAAAACGGTGAAGCTTGTTGATGGTCCTGGAGCTTTTTTCCCCGCAATTTCCTGTATGAATTTTTTCAGTGATACAGCCATTTTTCGCACTACTCTAACAATGGTTTCCTAGGTTTTTATAATTTGTCAAAGGCTTAGACCGGTCGGCTCCGGTAAGCAACAGCAGAGACCTCAACCAAGGCGCCCCCCTTCAAGTCGCAACCTACAGTGGCGCGAGCAGGAAATTCCCCGTCAAAGAACTTCGCGTATTCGGCGTTAAATTGGTCAAATAATGTCATGGAAGAAAGATAAGCCGTTATTGAGACAACCTCTTTCATTGTGTAATCTGCCGCTTCCAAAATGGCTTTTACATTCTCCATGACCTGTTTTGTCTGTGACGCGATGTCCACGGCAACCATCTTGCCTTCCTTTGGGTCAATCGGCAGTTGCCCAGATATAAAGAACAACTTGCCCGCTTTTACTCCTTGACTGTAGGGACCTACAGGTTTTGGAGCTTTCGGGCTGAACGCTATTTTTTTCATCTTATCCCTATTCTTGTTGTGCTCCATTGGGGTTAAAATTGTTTTTTGCCTAGAAGCAAGCCCTAGATTTCGTTTATTAGATGCTTATCTTGTAGAAAGATTTTTAAGAAAAACGGCAGGTATCTTATGTTCCTACCACATACCAGAGGTACCTACCGCTTTTCAGACACTTTCAAGGAAGTGTAACCCATGAAAACAGAAGAAATCTTACAGAATCCACAAGCACAAGGCATATCACCCACATACTTAGCCGAAGCCGAACAAGCAATCAACAAAACAGTGGAACAAACCTTAGCAAACGGAAAATGGCTTGAAAAACGCTACCGCTCAAACCAACTAAGCAGACTCAGACGACTCGCAAAACACACAGACATATTCGACGGAAACAAAGTTCACGCCTACATACAAGCCATAAAACTCAAAAACAAAACAGACGCAACAGACAACTTCAAACTCGGATTAGAAAACACCTACGCACACTTCGCAGAAGTCAACAACATAGCATTTAAAGTCGTCAACCTACAAAAGAAATCACCAATACCAATCATACCATCAACAGACGACGTAAACCTAATTCTATATTCACTACCGCTAAAATGGTATGTACCACTCGCAATAATGGCAAAAACAGGAGCAGAAGCACGAGAACTACAACTCACCAAGCAAAACCAAATCAACCAACAAACAGGACAAATCAGCATAATAGGCACCAAAAAACACGACAACGGACTATACACACTTGAACCCGACTTAGCTAAAGCACTAAGAAACTACTTAGCAACACACACAGAAGAATACCCATTTCCAGACCCAAGAAACTTAGGCGACGCATGGCGACGAGCAAGAAACCAAAAAGCAGAAGAACTAAACAAACCAGACCTCAAAAAAGTACCCATGAAAAACCTACGCAACTACGCAGGCGCAGTATTCTACCTAACAATGGGCAAAGACCCAATCGCAACAAAAAACTTCATGCGACACAAACGATTAGAACAAACAATGGACTACCTACGAGGAATACCAGAATTCATGGCGACATCAAAGAAAATAGGAAAAATCGTAAGCACAGCCGAAGAAGTATTAGACCTAATACTACAAGGCTTCAAAGAAGAAGCCATAATCCAACAAGGAACACCACAAGAAAAACACATACTATCAAAAGTAAACGTATGATAACCACAGTAAGGAATCCCTATGATACTACCAACATACGTAACAAGTCCAGACTACAACCTAACCAAAGATGAGGTAACAACACTCATCAGAATAATGCAAGCCAATCCACTCAAAGCTGTCTTTATCAACCAAATTTTGCGGTTCGCTCTGCTCGCTACGCTCGCAACCGCTCCCACGACAACAAACACAATTAGAAAAACAAAGAAAGCACCAAGAGAAAACAAACGAAACCCCAACAAAAACAGACAAGCCCAAGTTTTTTAAGCGCGCACGCTAAGGAACGCAAAGAGGCTTGATATATAGGATAATGGGAAAGCCTCGATTTACTTGAAAAAAAGTGGGTAAATGAACCTTAGTGCTAAGTAAGTGGTGAGAACCCAGATAGAGACAATCAAGCATGCGATAACCCATTTAGTTCTCGTTCTAATATGTTCAACTTTTGCTTTCAGTCGATATTCTTCCATCACATTCTTCGGTATCAACTTAATAACAAACGAAATGCCAGCAGGCACAATTATCAAATCATCTATTAATCCTATTACGGGTATGAAGTCTGGAATAAGATCAATTGGGCTTATTGCATATCCTATAGTCAAGCCTCCAAGCACCTTTGCATACCAAGGAACTCTTCGGTCTTTTATCGCTAGGCAGACCGCATAAACTTCCATCTTTAACCGTTTTGCTTTTTCTTTCCAAGACTCTTTTGGCATTTCACATGGTTCTATGACAGGCACCAATTTAAGACAATCGTTTCAGGGATTACCATCATATGAAATTCTTTCTTATGTTGGGTCACTTAACTTAACAGTATCCCCCTTGACAAACCTTTTTAAGCGTCGTTCTCGTCGGCTTCGCTCCGAACCGCTCCAACGACAACAAAACAATTAGAAAAACAAAAAGAGCACCAAGAGAAAAACCTAAACAAGCTAAAACAAACACAAAGGTAATCGAAAATACAATGACTTAATTGATATTCAATTCCCAAACCCCAAAAAGTAACAATTTTCACAATAACGAATTTTTCTATATAAACTCGTTTTTTGATACTCCAACAAAGATTACGCTTAATATTGCCAAAATAATCAAAGGCATACCTATTATCATTCCAGAGTACCAAGCCCCCGCGAATATTCCAAACTCCAAAAACGAAAAGAATCCCGCTACTAATAGAAGGCTTATGCCGACAATGGACAACGCAAAGTGGTTTCGCTTAATCGAGAATATTCCTCCTGCAAGCCCTAAACCAAAAGCGATAAAATTCCATATTCCAACAAAAAGAGCAAAAACCAAGTAAGTCAAGTTTTGTTGGAAATAATATAAGTTAGTATAACTTGCTGCCTGTGCTATTGCTAAGAATGCAGTAAAGATGGTAAAGCTTGCAGTAATTATTGTTAAGATTCCCCCTGCTATAGGAAAACCAGTCTTATGCAGCGTTTTTGCTTCGGGGGTAGTGTAGGATTTAGTTGGCTCCTCACTAACGCGGGCATTTTCAAATAAATCCTGTTTCTCTTGATCAAGGGACTTGTTCCATAGAGAAAAGATCGCATAAATCACGGAACCTGCCATAATCATAAATCCAATCACGATGAACATTTCTGACAGGGGATTGTACAAACTGATTTTTTGTGATTGATACCCATTTAGAGACGCTTGATCCGACGCTATTTGGGCATCCGTTAATCCGTTCCCCTGAAGTTGAAACTGTAAACCCGCAATTTCTGAATTAATGATTAAATTGATCGCAAGACCACCAATCAGAAAAACTGCACCTATAGCAAAAATTGGAGCGAAATCTTTCCAATTCATAGCCATAGCGCTCTATTTGTAAGCGTCAATATAAAAAATCGACGGTGTTTAACAATTTTCAGCACGCGCTTTCGTCGCTTCGTTCCGAACCGCTCCACGACAACAAAAACAATTAGAAAAACGTGGGCTACCCAAAAAAGGAGTCGTAAAGCGTCGGTAAAAGCTATAATGAACTTAGCAAAACAATTTCACTTTCACTTCTCTCCTCTGCTCCAATTGTATCATTATTCGCGTGTTTTAAATAGCCCTTGCGAAAATAACGCTGAATTGGGGAGATAATCAGCATGTCCTTCAACCATGAATTTAAAACCCCTTCTGTAGATGTGTCAAGAATTTTTGGGTTTCAGATAACTGCGTTTCCACCAGTCAAGCCAAAATTTACAAGTTTAGAACGGAGCTTTAATGCGATTGACCTCAAATTTTATGAAGATGGACAAGGAGGATATTACTTGGAAAGAATATCCTCACCTCTTGAAGCAAAGGTGATTTTATCTCCTAACCTCTGGGATGAAGGAACGAAAAATTGTGAACTCACCTTTACTTATACTGACTTGGACTTAAAATATAATCAAAGAAAAGAAGTAGTAGAATTTGGAGAAGATATTTCTTCCCTAATAAATTGGAAGCACAAGATTGTTTGGTTCACCGATGATGGTGATGTTACCGTTTGGAAAAACAGCGATGAAAAAAGAACAAAATAACTCTATTCACAAGACGAGAATCAATTTCGCAAAGCAAAACAACATCAACCAAATAACACTCTGCAAAGACTGCGTAACTCAAACCCATATCAACCTCAAAAGAAAAATACCAGTATCTTACACAGAGGACTGTTAAAGTCTTTAGAATAGTGATGTTGGATGAATCTAATTGAGATTGCAACTCTTGTGGCTGCGGTTGGTTCTGTGATTGCTGCCGTCACAGGTATTATAGCTCTTTACAAAACATCTAGAGAGGAAAAAAATCATTTTGAACTTCTAAGGGGAACCAATCCTCCAGAACCTCCAAATGCCAAATTGGGACTAGTGATTTCTCACCCGACAAAACCCATAGACGAGTGCAGAGTATTCTATAACAAAACTGCCCTCAATATTGCACAAAGCAATCCAATTAGACAACATACGTACATACATGTTGGCGGTATGGCAGTATATCGCCTACCTGAAAATGTTGACGACAATGGAAAAATCACGGTAAAAGATGGAAAAACGACACTTCTAAAAATCAAGCTTGGAAAAATTTAGATACTCCAGATTTTTTACATATCAGATGAAATTTCACATTAACCACGAATCCAAATAGAGACTTTACAGACCCCCAGTTCTAAAACGCCAAAGATGTTAAAAGCTGCACAAAAGACCAACCAGCTAAAGAAAATATCAAAAAACCAAATATGGGGAACATAATATGCCTCAAAAACGAAAATTCACAGACCAACAATTCTTAGAACTATACGACAAAAACTTAAGCTTAGGGCAAATAGCAGAGATTCTGAAGGTATCAAAAGCCTCCGTCTGGAGAAGAATGGTCAGGCTCAAAAAAATGCCTAAAAAACCACAAGGCAAATCAAACCTTGAATTAAGCCTCGAAAAACTAAGAGCTAACGACAAAAAACAAAACCAAAAGCCAGAGAGGTTAGCAGCAAAAAAAGCCTATGGCAAAGAATACCAGAAAGAATACTATAAAAGACCTGAAGTGAAAACCAGAAGACAAGCCCAAAGGAAAGTCACAGAGCACTCAGCAAAAAGAAAAGAATATAAAAAAAACTACAATAGAGACTATTATAAACGACCAGAAGTCCAAGCCAAACGGAAAGCCCGTCAGCAAACACCAGAGAATAAGCAAAAGAGAAAAGCAGCCTACTTGAAAAAACGTGAAACTGCACCCGTTTAAAACTAATAAACAATAAGCCGATACGCAAAGCCGTTTACGCAAAACCGACAAACGCACAGCCAACAAAACAAAGGGGAAGAACAACCCAAAACGACCAAAAAACCCGAGAGACCAGTTACCAAATGACCAGCACACCGCCAATATAGAGCACGCTTAAAGGTGCTCTCAATCAACATAACGGCGAATGACAGTTCGTCGCAGACATAAACCCCATGATTTTTGCCAAGAGAGCAAATGGCGAAAATCAAAAATCATGGCGTATTTTGGAATTCTGGTATGCCGTAACTCGGCAATCCTTCAAATTCCAAAAGGTTTATTGTCTGCTCCTCAAAATGCTCCCCACAGTATCCCAAGCCGTTCGCAATTCCTAAACCTTGCTCACTTCGGCTTGAGAAAAATCCGTTTTCCATGAAAACAGACCGCCCTGATGGGCTTTTTTCTCAATCCTCTCTTGGAATAGTGCTCGCAGAAAAGGGGATGAGCAAAGAGCGTGAGCTACAAATGCACGTAAATAGATTAAAAACCGTAAGCGAGTACAAATTCCCACAAAAGTTTTTTTCAAAGAACGTCAAAGCAACGTATTGGATAAGCATCCTATACGAGCACCTTAGAGAACGAGGAACACAAAAATCGTTCGAAAACCCAAATTGGCACGCAACTCACCAGAACTTCAACTACTACATTCCCGAAGAAAGCACGTTCCCAAGCAGAATCAGACGACAAATTCCCGATACTTCAGGACTCCAAAAATGGAGAAACCGCCAAATCATCAACGACAAAGTAGCACCGTACAAACGGTACCCACTCATAGACGACTACTGCCCCTACTGCACAGGCGAAACAGGCGCAACGCCGACAGGAACAGCTTGGTACATCAAACTACCTGAGAAACGAGATGACCCATGCGCCAACTGCCCAATCTACAACGAACTACAAGAAGAACGGGAACGGTTAGCCCAAAACTAACCGACCTTTTTTATGAGAGGCAACTGCGAAAAAAATAGAGGAATTTCCCAAGGGTTGAGGAAATTCCCTCAAAACAAAAAATTAAATGGAGTGTGAAAAGAAAAAATGACTCAAGAAGTAGAATCTGAGTTTAGAGGAAACGTACAAGTGTACGGTAGCAACCCATCCGAAAATATCGGGAACGCAAAACTGTTCAAGGTGAAACAAGAACAAGGAAAGAACCAGCCATGCCTAAAGGGATACGTAGCAATAGACCCAGCTAAACTCGTTAAGAAAGCAGACGGAAAACTGTACGCAAATATCAACTTCTGGTAAGTGGTAGCCCTATGAGAGCCTACCACTACCAGCCAACGAGCGGGAGCAAATCACTACCACGCAAAGGAGTAACAAAACGGGAAAACCCGAAACAGAACACAGAACACAAAACAAAACAAAAAAACAATAGGGGTACCCTTAACAAGACATCCAGAAATCAGCCTCAAACGATGAATTCCAGAAGCAAGCGTAACGCAGTCACCCACCAAAAAAGTGAAGCGACAGCGCACCCCTCAGACATAACCAAGAATAGTCAATACCCCCGTAAAATCCACCAGCCAAACCAAACAGAGGGAGACAGCAGGCTCGCCCGCAGTAAGAGGGCAAAAGACTGTAAGTTGAAGCCGCGTCCCCTCCAAAAACCTCCAATTTTAGTAAAAATAAAATCTCAGCCGAAGTGCTCCCCTCTGGTCGAGGGAGCACAGGCGAGAACGCAGTAAGAAAGGCAAAACTAAAAGGAAGTAAAAAATGATGGAGTTGAAAAAATGGATAAAGAATTAAGAGAAATAGACTATCGGGTACACCCTTCAAGTATAGAGCAGAACTACAAGTCAAAAGCAGAAACAATATGCAACGACTGTAACTCCGCTCAACTCAAAGAGGTATGCCCGATACTCAAGGCAAGCCAAAGGCGAGCCAAATATCCAGAAAACCTGTCCAACAGAAACGGAGAAGATATGAAGAATACCTTAAAAGGAAGTATAGCAAATGAATAAAGAAGAACAAAAGATACTACAAATCTATAATGCCTTCTATGGCAGGTATCTTATGTTCCTATAACAACTTGAATGGAAAAAGATTCCTATGAGAATAAACGGAAAATACTTATTCACTTCAGAGTCTGTGGGCGAAGGCCACCCAGACAAAGTGTCAGACCAAATATCCGACAGCGTACTAGACGCAATTTTCACCAATGATCCCAAAGCAAGAGTTGACTGCGAAACCCTGGTTATGCAGGGCACAGTTATTATCACAGGTCAAATCACCACTTGCACCTACGTTGACATCCCAAAAATTGTCCGCCAAACCCTCAAAGAAATCGGGTTTGACAACGCTAAAGACGGCTTAGACTGGGAAACCTGCGGCATTCTGGTGTCGTTAACGGCGCAATCACCCGACATTGCCATGGGCGTAAACGAATCGAAAGGTCACGAGCAAGGCGCTGGCGACCAAGGCATGGTTTTCGGCTACGCAACAAACGAGACAAAGGAGCTTATGCCTTTGCCCATTATGCTGGCGCATAAACTCGTTAAGCGATTGGCGGAATGTAGAAAAATGAAGCTTATTCCGTGTCTGCGTCCAGACTGCAAGTCTCAAGTTACAGTGGAATATGCGAATGGCAAGCCGAAATGCGTAAAAACCGTGGTGATCGCCGCACAAAACAACGGCACTCTTGACGATGCAAATCTCAAGAAGGAAATTATTGAAAAGGTTATCAAAAACGTTATTCCCGCTAATATGCTGGCTGAAGATGTAAGCTATGTCATCAACGGAACAGGAAGATTCGTTATTGGCGGAACCTTGGCTGATTCAGGATTAACAGGAAGGAAAATCATCGTTGACACGTACGGCGGGGTTGGGAGCCATGGAGGGGGATGCTTCAGCGGCAAAGACCCGTCAAAGGTTGACCGTTCAGGCTGCTACATGGCAAGGTACATAGCAAAAAACATTGTTGCCGCTGGGTTGGCTGACCAATGTGAAATCCAGATTTCCTATGCCATCGGCGTAGCCCAACCAATCTCTGTGCTGGTAAACACTTATGAAACTGGCAAGCTGCCTGACTCAAACATTCTCGAGTTGGTGCAGAAGAACTTCGATATGAGACCCAAAGCCATCATCGACCAACTGAACCTGCTAAGACCCATCTACAAGAAGACCGCGGTCTTCGGGCACTTCGGAAGAGAAGAAGCTGACTTCACATGGGAAAAAACGGATAAAGTCGATGTCCTCAAAAAGGAACTGGAAAACGTCAAAAAACCGTAAACCAGAAACCTCATCTTCCTTTACTGAAAACTCATTTTTCAAAGACGGATTTTCCGCCGTGCTCTTCAACCAAACTGGCAAGGTGACACATTGCTTTCTCCAGCATTTCCATGGGTTTTTCTTCCTCTTTCGCCGCGACAGTTAAGTGGATTTCAATGTGCGGCTTGTTTTCGGCGCCCATAGGGTGCGACTTAATGTAAACTCCTTTGTTGGCAACCATCACTTTATCAATCAGCGGCGCCAACTGCGACTCCATGATATTATCCAAGAACATGCTTCTTTCACAAAAGACTCTGTCGCCCACGGCTTCTTTGAGCAGCGGCGCAATGGTCTGGATAAAAATTGCTTCCATCTCTGAAGGCACACCAGGCAGCGCAAACAAAACCGTTCCGTTTAAATCCACACAGACGCCCGGGGCAGTTCCGACTGGGTTGTTTATTGGCTTGGCGCTTTCTGGCAGAGTAGCCATTTTGACTCTAGCCGGCGTCATTTCGTCTTGAGGCAGGTTTCTTTTTTTGGCGTATTCGACGTATCTTGCTTTTACCATCGCCAGCGCTTTTTCGTTGATTTCCAATTTGCGGTCAAACGCCTTCGCTACCCCTTCTAAAGTTTTGTCGTCAAAAGTGGGACCTAACCCTCCGGAAGTCACGATAAACTGCGGTTTTCGCGCTACAGCTTCCTTGACGGCTTTGGCTATTTCGTCGACAATGTCTTGGATAACCGTTATACGCTTAACGTTTACTCCAGTGTTTGTTGCTTGTTTTCCCATCCAGTAAGCGTTTGTGTTAACTGTTTTGCCGATTAGCAGCTCGTTGCCAATGCAAATTATTTCCAAATTAACGGTCGTCAGTTTTCGCCTTCCTTATTGTCAATAAAAATACAGCTATTTTCTCTTATACTGTTTGCTTGATTGCCCCACAAATATATAGGTCTAGTGTCCTTCGGAGCCTTTCAAGAAAAATAGTCAAAGCTAAAGAAAAGGTCGGGTGCCTTTTTCAAATCGAGTTTATTTCTTGCTAAGCCACCATTTCAGGTATTCTTTTCTGCGGTTCTGTCTTTCTTCTTCCTCTGTTTCTTCTGCTGGCCTGTTCTTGTCTCGCAAATCATTTAGTTCCTGCTGTGTGACTGATAAACCGCAGCTTTTACAGATATAGTGCTTAGTGCCTATCTCGTAATGCATTTCTCCGCCACATTCAGGACAATAGACCATTTTACCTTTCTCTTCGCGAATTTTATAGGTTAATCGCCGTAGCAGAGATATTAGTCTTCGCCTTGAATTTCCTTTTTCCGCAGGTTTCTCTTCCTAAAAAAGCATCCATCTATTCTTTTCAAGTAAATGCCTTTTTCAAAAAAATATATCTTAAATTTTCAAAAAGCTTTTTAATAAAGAAACAAATGCAAGGGGTAATACATCAACTTGAGGAATGAAAATGAGCGACGAACACTTTAAACTGGCTAACCCTGCCCCACTGGGGCTGCTGGGTTTCGGCTTAACCACCGTTCTGCTTAATCTTGTAAATGCCGGCGCCTTTCCTTTGGATACAATGATTTTAGCCATGGGCATTGCATACGGGGGAGTCGCACAAATTATCGTCGGCGCCATGGAATTCCGCAAAGGTAACACTTTCGGCACCGTCGCGTTCACGTCCTACGGCTTGTTCTGGTGGAGTTTTGTCATGCTTCTGATTCTGCCAAAATTCATCGGGTTTGCCGCTCCATCCCCAGCTTCATTGTCCGCGTACTTCATAATGTGGGGAATCTTCACCTTCGCAATGTTCTTTGGCACACTGAAAGCTAACCGTGCACTGCAACTCGTGTTCATGAGCTTAACTGTTCTGTTCTTTCTGCTGGCTGCTGCTCAATTCGCCGGAAGCGCTACGTTCACAAAGATCACAGGCGTCGAAGGCGTCATATGTGGTTTTAGCGCCATATACCTTGCGGTTGCAGAAATCCTAAACGAATCGTATAAAAAAACTATGCTGCCGATTTATCCGACAAGCTAAAATCCGTCCAAGTTTTTCCATTTTTCATTGTGAAAATGAGAAAAGGTTTATATTCTCTAGGGAGGAGCGTTTCGAAACAAACCTGAGGTTGAGTTGGAATGTCGGAAACTAGTCTGCCTTTTTATGAGAAATATTATCCTAGCAGCGCAAAGATTTCTTCTGGAGAAAAACGAAAACAAGACTGGGAAAAATCAATTAAGGATCCCCAAGAATATTGGCGAGAGAAAGCTAAAGCCATCGACTGGTTTAAGCCGTTCAGTAAAGTTCTTGATGATTCTAACCCGCCTTTCTACAAGTGGTTCCCTGATGGAGAACTGAACATTTCTTACAACACGCTGGATAGGCATGTAAACAGCCATCGAAAGAACAAGCTTGCCTACATTTGGGAAGGTGAAATGGGTGAAGTAAAAACTTACACTTACTATCAACTGTACCGCGAAGTAAACAAGCTTGCAAAAACATTCAAAAACCTCGGAGTTGAAAAAGGCGACCGAATTGCAGTTTACCTTCCAGTTATTCCGGAGCTGCCGATAACCTTATTGGCAGCCGCTAGGATCGGTGCAATTCACACAGTGGTTTTTTCCGGCTTCAGCGCAGAAGCCTTGGCTGATAGAGTTAACAACTGCGGTGCAAAAATCTTGGTTACCGTAGATGGATCTTTCAGGAGGGGAAAGGTGGTCGCTATCAAGGACACTGGAGACAGGGCACTAACAAACATGCCAAGCGTTGAAAAGGTTATAGTTGTTAAACGAACGGGCCAGCCTGTTCAGATGATGGAAGACAGAGACGTTTGGTATAGTGAGGCTCTTACAAGTGCAGGCGCGAATGCCTATGTGAAGCCGGAAAGCATGAAATCGACTGATCCATTATTCATCCTTTACACTTCTGGAACTACAGGCAAGCCGAAAGGGGTCCAACACGCTATAGGTGGATACCTTGTTTGGGCTTACTGGACGTCCAAGTGGGCTTTCGACCCAACTGACGAAGACATCTTTTGGTGTGTTGCAGACATCGGCTGGATCACTGGTCACACATACAACGTTTACGCACCCTTAAGTTTGGGGGTTACCGCGTTACTTTTTGAAGGCACACCTGATTATCCCGCGCAAGACCGATGGTGGGACATAATTGAAAGACATGGAGTAACCATCCTTTACGCCACGCCAACTGCGATTCGGATGTTCATGAAATTCGGAGAACAATGGATAACAAAACATGACCTCACCTCCCTGCGGCTATTGGGTTCAGTGGGTGAACCTATAAACCCTGAAGCTTGGAAATGGTACTACCGCGTGGTAGGCAAAGAAAAACTCCCCATAATTGACACATATTGGCAAACAGAAACCGGTGGCTCCATGATAGCAGCAGCTTCTGGTATAGAACTCACGCCGCTCAAGCCAGGTTCAGCGACATTCCCAATGCCATCTGTCAACGCTGACATCTACGATGAAAAAGGACAACCCGTCCAAGCAGGCACCAAAGGCTTTCTCGTGATCAAATCATCGTGGCCTGGAATGCTGCAGACGCTGTGGAAAGACCCAGAAAGATTCAAACAAACATATTTCGGCAGGTGGCCAGGAATATACTACACCGGCGACTTTGCAATCCGAGACCCTGAAGGATACTTCTGGCTCCTAGGCAGAGCTGACGAAGTCCTAAAAGTTGCAGGACACCGCATCGGCACCGTAGAACTTGAAAGCGCATTAGTTTCGCACCCAGCCGTTTCAGAAGCAGCCGTAATGGGAAAAGAGGACGCCGTCAAAGGCGAAGTTCCCGTCGCGTTCGTAACTTTGCGAAGCGGTTTCACACCATCGGAGGAACTTGTCGCAGAGCTGATTAAGCATATCAGAACCACAATCGGTCCGATAGCAACCCCCGAAGCAATCATCATTGTGAACAAGCTTCCAAAGACACGCAGCGGCAAAATAATGCGCAGACTGCTCAAAGCTGTATTAGTTGGGGCGCCGCTGGGTGATGTGTCAACGCTTGAAGACGAAGCCTCAATTGAAGACATAAAAGCAACTTATAGTGAACTGCGAAAGCAGCTTACTAAATAATTTTCCTTCCCTTTTCGTCTCAAAAAAATCCTAAACGTTTTCTTTGCTTTTACTGAGCACAAATGTAGGGCTAGGCAACGGCAAGTGCTTTTGTCGCTTATTGTTTGTCCGGTTCGTCAGCAGGCGTGGGCTTGTCCGTATCGGTTTCTTCAGAACCCTTAGGTTGCACGTTACATCGGTTATCTAAATCTTCGTTTTTGAGACTCAATGTTCCTCTGACGGTTCCATCACTTAAGTATTCAAAGCTGAAACCCATTTTTCTCATTAGGTTTAACGCACGAGAATTATCAGGCAACACAATTGCATAGACATCTTCAAGATTCTTCTCCTTGGCTATGTCAAGTACATAATCCACAAGTTTCGTGCCTAATCCTAAACCTTGGAATCGGTCACTTACGATGAATGCGATTTCGCCGCTTTTCCCATCCGATTCTATGCTTACGCGAGCAACCCCGAGAATTCTTCTGTGCAGGCTTTTCACCATCTCGGCGACGATGGCTATTTCCCTGTCATAATCTATGTTGCAGTAACGTACTCGAACTTCGTGCGGCGTATCCCTAAGTATTTGGAAGAATCGGTTGCGTATGGATTCCTCCGAGAACCCACGGAACATTTCTTCCCACAGCGGTTCGTCTTCAGGTTTTATGGGTCTCAACAGTACTTCTTGCCCATTTTTGAGAGACCATATCATCTCGTACTTTTTCGGGTACGGGCTGATCACCATGTGCTCATGCGGCTCAAATTTCTTGCAAACGTCATCTTTGTTGATGGCTATGCGTGCGTCGATGATGCTGGCTTCTTTCTCACTTACGAGCAGCGGGTTAATGCTGATTTCTTTTATTTGTGGAAAATCCACGAGCAGTTTAGAAAAGAGAAGTAAGGTCTCAATGACTTTCTTGATGTCAACTGGAGGCGTGTTGTGATATCCTTTTAGAAGCTTGTAAACCTTAGTTTCCTCCATCATGCGGCGTATAAGCGTGATGTTTAACGGGGGAAGCCCGATTGCGTAATCCTTGAAGAGGTCGAAGCCAGCTCCCGCCATCCCGAACAAGATTACAGGTCCGAAAACAGGGTCGGTTTTTCCCCTTATTATTACTTCATACCCTTTTTCCTCAACCATGTGTTGAACGGTAACGCCGGTTATCTGCGCGTTAGGATTATATGAAATTGCCCTCTGAATTAAACTCTGGTAGGCTTCCCGAACCTC
The DNA here is from genome assembly GCA_049515895.1 of Bathyarchaeia archaeon. GTDB lineage: Archaea > Thermoproteota > Bathyarchaeia > Bathyarchaeales > Bathycorpusculaceae > Bathycorpusculum. Next base: position 43,670 of record JBEKTQ010000017.1, read on the forward strand.
TCCTGGTGAATTCACGTTCAAGACTACGCCGCCTGCAGCTCTCTTGTTGACGATTTGAGGCGAAAGAATCTTCAAGACCACCGGGAAACCCAATTCCTGCGCCGACGAAACTGCTTCATCAACGTTGCGTGCAACAATGCTTTTTAGGATTGGAAAATTATAACATTTGAGTATGCTTTTCGCTTCTTCTTCAGTTAATATTTCTCGATTTTCAAAAGCTGCACTTCTGATTATAGCCATAACGGGACGTTTAGGCGGTGATGCATCAACTGGTAACTCTTCAGGAGTTTCATAAAGAAGCTCGAGGTTGCGCTGATAATTATACATGTACATGTATGTTTTGATTGCTTGCTCAGGAGTCGAGTAAGTAGGTATGTTATTGGCGCTAAAGATTTTGTTTGCATGAAGCACCCCCTCAACACCCATGAAAGACGTTAGGATGGTTTTGTTCTTAAACGGTCTACTGTTGACTAGGTCGACTATGCATTTTGCTATTTCCAATGGTTCCGACCCCGCTTGCTGGGTAAAAACAATCAGTATCCCATCGACCGTGTCATCATCAAGACACGCTTCCACCGCAGCCTTATAATAGTCAGCTTTGGCGTCGCCCACAACATCGATAGGGTTACCTTTGCTCCAAAAAGGAGGCAACACGCCGTCAAGTACATCCATTGTCTTGTTGCTTAGTTGAGCCAGTTTTCCACCTTGAGCAATCAAAGCGTCAGTAGCCATTACCCCAGCGCCTCCAGCATTGGTTATTATAGCGAGCCTGGCGCCTTTCGGCAATGGTTGGGTCCCTAAAACCTGGGCAGCGTTAAACAAGTCATTTATTTCTTCAACTCTAACAATGCCAGCGCGTTTAAAGGCAGCATCATAAATGTCGTCGTCGCCTGAAACCGAGCCAGTGTGAGATGCAGTTGCTTTAGCGCTTTCAGCATATTTGCCAGCTTTAACAACTATTATCGGTTTAGTTCTTGAAAAGTGCCTGGCAGCGCTCATGAATTTTCGCGCGTCCGTTATTCCTTCCACGTACATTATTATACTCTTGGTTTTCGGGTCAGAGCCAAAATAATCGATCAAATCTCCGAAGTCGACATCAACCATAGAGCCAACGGAGACAAAGTTGCTTAAGCCGATGTTTTCATGGATTGCCCAATCGAGAATCGCTGAACCTAACGCACCACTTTGAGAGATGAAAGCAATATTACCTGGCTTAGGCATCTTATCCAAAAAAGAAGCGTTCAGATTTATCCTTGGGCGGATTACACCGATGCAGTTGGGGCCAATAACTCGGATATCATATTTCTTCGCGACGTCAGCAATCGCTTTTTCCAAAGCTTTCCCTTCAGGGCCTGTTTCCTTGAAGCCTGCGGAAACGATGATGACCCCTTTCACGTTTGCCTTTCCGCATTGTTCCATAATTTCCTGAACGGTCTGGGCCGGTGTGGCAATTATGGCTAAATCCACGGGCTCAGAAATTTTGTCGACAGACTTGTAAGTTTTGACGCCGAAAATCTCGGGTTTACGAATGTTTACGAAATAATATTTGCCTACGTACCCTAATTGGGCAAAATTTTTTACTATTAAATAGCCGACTGACCCTTCAACGTCGCTTGCGCCTATGATTGCGACGCTTTGCGGGTTGAAAATCTTGTCCAGATTTCTAGTGACCATTCCTTTTTGAGCCTCGGTATTTTGCGGGAAGTGCGTTATGATAAACTACGCTCTCGTATTATTTTATTATTATGAATCTTGCGTTTCGAAAACTGAAAATAACAAGGCTGCTGTGAATGAGATCTTTTTCAGAAAACTAAAGCTGCAATAAGAAGCTTGCAAAAAAATAAAAGAAAATTTTAGATGGGGTAAGCTCCGCAAACTTTACAGAACTGAATCTTTGTTTTAACGTAGCTCTTGCATTTTGGACATTGAATGCCGCCGTTGTCTGGGAAGACATCTTTTGGTTTGCCGAACTTCTTTCTGAAGTGCTCGTAGTAGAGTAGTTGCTCTTTGTCTTGGATTTCGACGTCGTCTGCCGCTTTGATGGCTGCCTTTTTGTCTGCGAATTCTTTGTCGGTGATCATGTCGTTGAAGTACGTTCTGAGAGTTTCTGTTCCTGTTCCCTGCTCAAGAGGTGCTTTGGGTCTCCAGATAACGTCTTTAGGTATCACGTCCTCGTAGGCCATGCGTAATATCCATTTGCTGAATTTTACGCCGTTGTGCATATTGATCTTGAATTTGATAGGCAGCTTCATTGCCCAATCCATGAACTCGGGGTCACGGTACGGTGCTTTGATTTGCATTCCAAGAGATTCTGCCATTGGGAACGAGGAGAAACCCATTTCTGCCCACATTTCCTTCTGCTTTACTGCGAATTCAGCTTCAGATAAGTGGAATTGCCATGGGTACCCGAAGAGTTCGTCAAGCGCGTCTCCTGTGAATACGGATTTGATTCCTTTTGGTTTGAACAGGGTTAAGCCAATGTAAACTGGCAGGCTGTTTCTGATTTCCATAGGGTCAAATTTTTTGAGTGCTTCGACGACTTTGGGGTAGTATTTCATAACGTCTTCTTTGCCAAACTGGTAAGTCTCCTGTTTTAGATGTAAGAGCTCTACCATCCGCTTAACGTACTCGGTGTCTTTGGGGTTTCCATGTTTAAAAGCCAATGTAAGGCAAGGAATGTCAGGTTTGTATTTTACTGCTTCATAAGCGATAATCTGGGTGTCGGTTCCAGCTGAAAACAAGAAGCCGTCAGCCATGTTGTTCTTGACACATTTGTTTACTAGAGTTCTGACTTTTGGCAAGAGCTTGGTATATTCTGAAGGATCTAGCGTCATTTCTTTCCCTCGCAATACCTTGTTTGTCATTCAACAAGTATTTAAGTTTACCTTCTGCATACAAAAGGCAAGAAATAGTAAACATCTGTGCTAAAAGTGAGCAAAATACTGAACAGACGGCGTCCAAAGTTGAACAAAAAACCGTGTGTAACAAAGCATCACATTTAAAAGTTAAAAAACTGTCAGTCATAACCACAACCACCAAAGCACCAGACGATAAATATTGAAAGTCAGTCTACTTCACATGGAAATACGTGAAACTTTCGAAGAAAACATAAGCGCAGCCGAAGCCTTTATTGAAAAAGCCTCAAAGCAAAAACCAGCAATAATCGCACTGCCAGAATACTTTGCTGTCCCCGGCTGCATGGCAGACTTCACCGACGCACAAAAAATCTCTCGTGAAACCTGCGATGAAACCCTGAATTTCCTTCAAAGAGAATCAAAACAGATCGGCGACATCTACCTGCTTGGGGGCTCAGTTCTCGAAGAGGACGGCGGAAAATACTACAACACAAGCACCCTGTGGAAGAACGGCTCTCTCTTAGCTAAATACAAAAAAATAAACCCCATACGCGCCGAAATCAACGCTGGCGTTGCCAGAGGCAACCAACCTGTCGTAGTTAACACGGAAATCGGCCAAATTGGGCTACTGGTTTGCGCTGACTCGTTTGACCCTGACCTTGTGAAGCGCATAGCAGCCTTGGGCGCGGAAATCGTTTCTCTTCCAGTTGCAGCAATGGGGACTCATCCAGTGGTAAAGGGTCACCCGCTAACAGAAGAGATTGCGCGTACCTATGGCTTGTTCCTGCTCAAAGTGGGAAACGTGTGTTCAAGCATGAGAGGTGGAAGAAGCGCAATTATCGGTCCATGGGGAATACTTGGAGAAGTAACTGATGCACCCAAAGACTCGATATTAACCCGAGACCTCGATATGCAGCGGCTAAAAGAATATCGAAGCAAACTCAGTAAAGTTTAGCCCAGCCGTCTACTATTCGGGTCATTTCCTTGAAATCGTATTTTTCAAGCCAATTCCTAAAGTCGGTATTTTGAACAGCAAACCTGCAAACTTGCCTCGCATTCTCCGAGTCATGCACTAACAACAGCACCGCATCTACCTTGTGCCTGGAAACGTAGGCCACCGTCTTCAGGAGCGGTTCAAGTTTTTCGTCAGTTGGCATTTCAGCGCTTAACTCCACCACAACAGGTTTTTTCAAAGACGCAGCAAAATCCCTCGCCAACATGATAGCCCAGTAGTTAGTCAAATAATCTCTTGACGAAAGCGGCACATGAAAATAGTCAACCAAGTCTCCTATCGCGGCAAGGTCCAAGCCATACCGTTCTTTAGCAAGTACCGGGTCAGGGTAAATTTCCACTGCAAAAGTCCCCTTAACCCGTTCTTTGGCTTCCTGCAAAAACTCGGTCACCGTTTGCGCCCTCCACTGCGTCCAGTTCAAACCGCTTTGCTTCCATAATTCAACGCATCGTGGACAAACGCAGTATTCTTGGTCGGGAAAATGGTAAAGGTTCAATGTTACGCCCAAAATGGTTTCTTTGCTTAGACTTTCAATGTAGTCTAAAGCTTCTGCTCGGTAAACTGGGTGGGTTGGGCAGACAAAATCAAAAGCCAAGTTCGCACGCCTGTTCTTACGCAATGCAGGACCAGTGTTTGACATCGCTACTGAGTTTGGGTCTTCTCTTATTGCTTTAGCGTCACAAAATACAGTAACGTCGTTCTGCATGTCCTTCGCGGCTGGAAAAACTTGTCCGTCCGCCCATTTTGAGTAGTAAACGTGAAGGTCGTAGCCCTCGACTTTCTCGGGTTTGTACGTTACTAAGCCTATCTGCATATTTCCCTATTTGATGCGCGCAAACAATATATTCTTGGCGCTAATTTAAGTGGTGATTCGTATGGGCAAGCCGATGAAACCACTTATTCTCATTGATATTGCTAAATGCACATCCTGCGCCGGGCTCATCTGCGTCGGTGTTTGCCCGCAAGGCGTATTCGAAGAGGGCGAAAACAGGAAACCGCTAGTTGTTGATGTAGTCGAGTGTACACGATGTGGCGTATGCGTAAACCTGTGTCCAGCAAAAGCCATTACTATAAGCAAACCCTAACAGGTGGTTAAGGCGGCAGGCTTGCGTGGAACAGCTTAACCTTGCAGACAGCACTAAACTTGTCATCAAAGAAAACGTACTAGCCGTAATTTGTGATAATCCTTTAATGGTTATAAGCTCAGCAATCTATAATGGCGGGAACAGACAAGCTCACGCTGTCCTCAATGTAGGGGTGCCGGAAGGGTACAATGACCGTTCCTTGCACCTTGACCCGCTGGAACTCATCACTTCTTCCGCGTTAAAGCTTGGGTTAACCAAAGATTACGTCGCCATGATTACAGCCGCAAAAATCAAGAATTACGGATTAGTTCAAAGGAAAACGGCTGATTTTTCAGTAAGTGTCGCGGCGACAGCAGGTTGCTCACACGGCGAGTCCTCAGGCGAAGAAATGAACGTTCAAGAAATCTCCGTTGGTACCATAAACATCATTGTCTTAATCGACGCTAACCCGACGCAAAGCTGCATGGTTGCTTCAGTTATCACTGCCACGGAAGCTAAATCAGCGGTGCTTAGAGATTTTGACGTTCGCAGTCTTTACACGGGTGATTCTGCTACGGGGTCAATAACTGACAGCGTTGCGGTGGCGTCACCCTCGCGGGGCAGAGTTATCGGGTATGGGGGTCCAGCGTCCAAGCTTGGCAAAACAGTCGGGTACTGCACAAGAAAAGCCGTTACTGAAGCTCTTATCAAGCAGGAGCCAATTTGGGTTTGTCGAACAGTATTAGATAGGCTGAAAGAGAGGCATCTTCCGCTGGAGAAGCTTGCGGATGAAGTATCCAAAGTCGAAGGCTTAAAAGTCGACGGGAAGGGTTTGGCTAGAATTTTAGAGAACAATCCATTTGCCCTTGCTTATTTGTTGGCGGCATCGAAGATGGATGATGATGTAAAAAAGAACCTATTGCCAGCCGAGCTTGGGGACGCGGAGACGTTAAGCAAATGCTTCGCTAATCTTGCTAACACCATAGAGGGCTGCTCTGAGTTGCCGAGCTATGAGCAGGTTGATTTGCCTCCTTTCCTAAGACAAGCCTTAATCAAAATTGTGAAGAAAACTCTTTCTGCGGCTAACTGAAAAAGACTTAAATAACTTGCAATTTTATTCGGTAGGTAAAACAACATTTACGATGGTGCATCAAAGTGAAATTTGGCGTATTTCTTTATCAACCTGAGCCTGTTGAAGGCGTCGACTATAACTTTTATCGTTTGAAATCAGAGTCAGGAAACGTTGGAAAACCAAACCCCCAGATGTACACTAACATCGCAGTCTTCGGCGACAACGCCCTTGCCGCAAAACGCCCCGAGTGGATTTCAATGAGCAAGGACGGTCCAGCTTTCCGGACAAACAAAAAATACAACTTGCGCTGGGACGTGCTCTGCATGACCAACCCTGAAGTCCGCGAATACAACCTTAAAATTATTGCCGAATCAGCCAAAGCAACGCCAGGCATAAGCATCAGTAGCCAACATTTCGCTGAACGCGACTTCTGTGTGTGCCCACGATGCGTTGAACAATGGCGCCAAAGCGGGTTAAGCTGGGTTGAGTGGCGGGCAAAAAGCGTGACCGAATTCCTGAGCGAAGTCCGGGAGATAGTCAAGAACAAACCGCTTTTCGTTAACTGCCTTCCTGACCCACTGCTAGGCAAGATGCGGTTCGGTTACGACTTCGAAGCCATGGCGCAGTACGCTGACTATTTCGTCATCCCAATGTTCAGCAAGGCTTACCCGACGCCTTGGTACTGGGAAACCATCGCAAGAGGTTACAAGAGTTTTCTCAAAAAACCAGTCTTCGTGAACTTCTACGTACGGGGGCCAAACGAAACTTGGGAAACGGTCGCACCACACAGGCAAATCATGACTGTTGCCACGCGGGCTGCAAGAACAGGCGTCGACGGAATCATATTCCTCGCAGAAAAAGCCCAATGGATTCAGGAGTTCCAAAAGAAAGCCGTCGCTGACAAGGAATGGCGAAAAGAACTTGAAGGCTACGGCGGGGACGAAGTGCTCGAACTCTTCAATCGCTGGGAAAAAATAGTCTAAACTTCCCTACTCTTCTCGTTTGTTCAATTAAGAGTAGAAGAAGATCGCTTTTTTTCAAGGTTTCTTCTTCCACTAATTAAGACGATTATTTCTTCAACACTTGACGGTCATTGGGCAATTCAGGCACAGAATAACAACAACACGCTACATTTTTTGGTTGTTGTTGTTCTACTTTGAATAAAAAAGGACTCACTATCAATGTGTCTTTAGATTGCAGCTATTGGTTAAGGATTTATTGACAAAAAACAAACAGAAGTCCACGAAGAAACCGCCTAACTTTTAGTGGGTATCGGCTATTTGCGATGAAAAACAAGGCAAAAAGCAAAGGCAGACTGGCAAAATTGGTTTCATGCCCCGCAAACTCCTTTAGTTTGCTTGCTTTGCATTTCTGCGACTTATCTAGAAAACTATATAATTCCTCACAACGTACAAGCAGTCACCTAAAGAGCGTATCGAGTTTGAAAATTACTCTGGTTAATCCCCCTTACCCGCCGCATGTACACTCGCACCCGCCATTTATCCCGCTGGGTCTAGCTTACCTGGGCGCGGTATCTGAACAGCAGGGGCACGAAGTCAATATTCTCGACTGCCAAGCTGAACGGTTAACGAACGATCTTTTCAGACAGAGAATCAGCCAGCTAAACCCCGACGTCATCGGTGTAACAGCCACCACTCTTCTCTACAAATCAGCTATGCAGCTCATCAACATAGCCAAGCAAGCCCAACCCCAAGCCGTCACTATGCTTGGGGGAAGCCACGGAACCTTCTGGGACGAAAACGCCCTCAAAGAGTACCCAAACCTCGATGTGGTCGTGCGTAGGGAAGGCGAAATAACCTTCATCGAACTGCTCAACAAGCTCCAAAGTGCAAGCAGCCTCGCAGATGTGTTGGGAGTAACTTTTCGATCAAAAGACGGAACAATAGTACGCACAGAGGATAGGCCGTTCATGCAGGACCTGGACTTACTGCCTTTCCCAGCGCATCATCTGCTCCCGCTTGACTCACTTAAACGAATGGGCAAAGTCCTATTCCCGCTTATCACAAGCCGCGGCTGCGTCTACTGGTGCGACTTCTGCAGCACAGTACGCATGTTCGGCAGGGGGTACCGATGGCGAAGCCCCAAAAATGTCGTCGACGAAATGCAGTTAGTCCATGACAAGTACGGAGTCGACCAAGTCACCTTTTACGACGACGCCTTCACAGTTAACCGAGAACGGGTGTTCAAAATCTGTGAGGAACTCCACGCCAGAAAACTGGATATGACTTGGGACTGCGGCACACGAGTAGACATGGTTGACCGTGAAATGCTCAAAACCATGCATGACGCAGGCTGCATAGCTGTTTGGCTCGGTGTGGAATCAGGTTCAGAAGCTATCTTAGGCAAAATGAACAAGAAAATCAAGCTTGACCAGACACGTTTAGCCTACAAAACAGCGCAGGACGTAGGGTTAATGACGATTGCCAATGTAGTCTTGGGCTTCCCAGGCGAGACAGAGCAGACGGCGCGGGAAACCATCCGCTTCGTAAAAGAATTAAACCCCGATGACGTCGGCTTCTACGTAGCCACACCGTACCCTGGGACACCAATGTACGAGCAAGTCAGGAAAAACGGCTGGCTCCGGGTCACAGACTTCGACAAGTACGACACTGCAGGACCAACATTCGAAACCCCTTGGCTAAGCATGGAGAAACTCGCGGAAATCCGCTACAAAGCCTACCAACAATTTTATCTGCGCCCAGGATACGTATTTCACATGATGCGCAAAGGCGGAACATATGGCGTTTCAGCGGTCAAAACTTCAGGCGCTTATCTGCTCAGGGCTTTGCACATCAGGTTGTCTTGACTTTCTAATAAAAGCAATAACCGCAAAAACCAGCACAATTGCGCCAAGGGAAACAGTTATCGAATTAAAGTTTATTCCTATGGGCGAAAGACCCAAAAACAAACCCGCCAACCCATCTAAACCAAAACTCAAAGCCACCGACAGAACCGCCTGCTCTACTGGATCAATCTTGTTTTTGCCCGTAAAAAGGATGTTCACTAAACAATAGCCTGGCAGAAAAACGACAAAAACAAAACCGAAAACATAACGCAAAACAGCAAACAAAGAGTCCCCGGGAATAAGATAAGTTACGGCTAACGTTAAAACTGTAAATGCGATAATAATTTCAAGCCATTCGAGAGCTTTCAGATTTTCGCGCTTCAAAAACTTTAACAATAAAAAATAAAGGAAGGGGTTTTCTACATAAACATCTTGTAGATCGGATGAGTCTCGTCTACTGGTCTAGTCCCAAGGTCGCCTGCGGCTGAAGCGATGTAAGTGTCTGTTACGGCAACGGCGGGAAATATCCATTCGGCTTGCTCAGCGGGTCCAATCATAAGCCAATTTGCGCCTGCGGTCTGCATTATCGAGTTGGTTGATGTCCTACATCCAGGCCTGAATTCTTTGGCAACGTTAGCTTTTACCCAACCCATGGTTGTGACAACGTTTCCGCTGCCTAACCCTACTGGGTGACCATACTTTTCTTTCATGATAGGTATGGTTCTTACTGAAGTGCCCATATCTGGAGCGAACGCTGGAATAGCAGTGTCAATGAGCGGTTTTGTGATTCCACCCTTCTCTGCTAACGCTAAAGCTTCCTGGATAACGGCCATCTTCCCTTCTAGAGTGTTGTCTTTAGGGTTGTCAGCGAGCACAATTGACATTTTGACGCCGCTCTCTTTCAAATTCGCCAATTCAGCATCAGTGACACCTTTGTACACTGAGTTGTAGAGGCATCTGTCTGAAAGTCCCATTTTCTTAGCAATGGTTGCCGCTGTCATACGTGTCTTTGGACTCATAGCATCAAGCATAAGAGGCGCGTCACTGTGCTTAGCAACAAAGTCAATGTACTTCTCAAATGCCAAATCAGTAGTTCCAACAATGTCTAAAGCGAACTGCACTCCTGTAATGTCACTTTGAGTTTGCATCGTGTTGATTATGTCTTCGGCAGCTTTAGCATCAAAAATGCCTTTGTTTGCGTCTTGAACCATTTTCTGGCCAAGCCAAAAGATGGAACCAATCAGAAAAGTCGGTAGTTCTCCCGGTTGGCCGCCTACTTTAGCTCTTCCAACAGTGTATATTTTTTGTTCCGTGTTGAATTTAAAGGACATTTTTCCTCATCTGATGGACTTATTTTTTGCCTATTGCTTTCTTTGCGAGTTCAGGAGCCTCTTCCTTGTTTTTGCCAAAGAGTGCACCCATAGCATCAGCGTCTTCTTTTTTGACTGCAGCTCCGCCCATAATTATGGCGATTTTTCCTTTGAGGCCAGCTGCCTTTAATGCTTCATCCAGTTTTGGAAGATTATTCTTTGCTGGCACTGTGTTCACTGAAATAGCAATCAAGTTTGCGTTGTTCTCTCTTGCTTTGTCAACGAAAACTTGCGGGGCAACGCTTTTTCCGACGTCTATTGTTTTAAATCCAGCGCGTTTTAGTGATCTTCTGACTGCTTCTTTCGCAGTGTCGTGCATGTCCGGTTCAATATTGCCTATAACGACTATGCCGATCGGATTCTCTGGTTCTGGAGGCTCTTTCTCCATCATAGATTTAAGCCACGACATTTAAACACCTTTTTTCCTTTTTTGTTACTCTGGGCTTTTTATACTCGAGTTTCATATTTAAGCTTTGACCAATAATTTCATGAAACATAAAAGAATGCTACGGAAAAGAGAAGGGCGCAAATGTTCAAGGCAAACAAAAAATACTTGCTACTGCTGTTGATTTTCGGTTTCTCTTTCATTTACCGCATCGTCCTAATGTTTTGGCAAAGTTTTCCGCCGGGAGCCGACATAGGTTTACACGCCAGCGTCATCAACTCAATAACGGGGTCAGGTAACACTAATTTCCTCTATGACTACTACCAGATGGGCGGAGGTCAATCCTTAACCTTTCCAGGGTACCATATTTTCACTTCAGCCATAATGCTCATGACTGGCTTGACGGATTATGTGGCGCAGGCCCTAATTGTTGCATTGTTTTCTTCGCTTATTGTTTTAGCTTCTTTCTTGATAACAAGAACAGTTTGGCATGAATCAGCAGCTTTTATTGTGGCCTTTTTAGTCGCAGTTTCACGTTTCGATATCGAAATGCTCATGTGGGCAGGTTATCCCAACGTCATAACGCTGCTTTTAATCCCTATTACGTTCTATTTGTTTCTTCGTAGGGAAAGGTTTTCGCTGGCGCCTTTTCTTGTATCAAGTTCTATTTTAGTAGGATCAATATTTTTGACTCACTCTTTAAGCGCTGCCGTTTTCATAGGAATAACTGTTTCCACAGTGTTTTTTGCGTTAATTGCTCCTAAAACATTCGGAACAAGAAGAAAAAATGTTCTTAGTTGGGTACTCCCGCTGCTCGGAGGAGCACTTCTCGTTTCGCCGTTTCTCGCGAGTGCAGTTCCTGCCTACTTGAGCGCCAACTCGTCATTTTCAGCCGTTAACGAGATTAATAGAGCGATAATCGCGACAAGAGTTCTTCCAATGGATGAAGTTTTAGCTCTCTTCGCCTGTCTCCTGCCTCTCCTTCTGTTATCCAAAAAATATAAACGCCGATTCATTTCACTTCCAACTTTCCTTCTGATTATGTGGCTTTTCGTTCCGTTAGTGCTAACACAAGGTTATTTGTTTGGGCTTATAGTCGATTATAATCGTTTTCTTTATTTCTTGGTCCTGCCGGCTATCATACTCTTTGCCGTGATGATTGATCATGGTTCAGCATATTTTGCTCATTTAACAGTAACATACAACACTCTGACCAACCAAGTGACGAAAACGACGCGAGCTGCAAACAAGTGGGCAACACGAATCTCTGCTGGCGTGACCCGCAATAGAGTTTACTCCCTCTTCGCATTAGGTTTCATACTTATCTTTCTGGTGACCCTCCCCATATTTCTTACTCCTTGGCAAGGCGTAACGATTCAAAGCTTCTATCAAACGATGGATAAACCTGGCTACCAAGCAATTCAATGGGCTAAACAAAACACTCAGCCCGGTTCAATCTTTGTTTCTGATGCTCTTTACGGATGGTGGCTTGGCGGTTTTGCAGAGCGGCCAACGTTGAGCGCAGTTCAACCGCAATATTTGACGGTTGACAGCGAGTTAGCGCCAGCAACTTTTGCCTCTAATCTACTTGACACAGATTACCTAATTGATAATGGCTACATTCAAATTCGAGAAGACGGCGGATACGTTGGGAGGCATAACCCCGAATTTTTAGCGGACCTTAGCTGGACACCTTTCCCCTTTCCATTCTTCCAGTTTAACAATAGTGAAACTACTTTGCTGTCACAAAATGCTGGATCTATGCAGTCCACAGACGTAACGCAGATGCCAGTAGTCAACATGCAACTAATGGGCGCCCAAAGTAATCGCCCATCAATTGTCGTTGACAAAGCAAATGGCGACTTCAGTTATTCGGAAATCTTAACGGTTTCTCAAGGCGTCGCCTTCGCAAATATGACCATAACCATCAAAAGCGTTAATCAGAACGTTTCTTTAGACTGGATCAATTTCATAATGAATGCCCAAGGCCAATTTCAGCAACCTTCCAAAAACTCAGTTGCAACGTTGGATGCTGGCCTAAAGGAGGTCGGTCAACTTGTTTTCCCGAATAATCCACCACTAGTCACTGCATTTAACTCTCAGAATCCCTGCATCATACAGCTTTCTTACAATTTGCAAGGCAAATCCTCAGCAGAAATACAAATCCTAGTTGGCATCTACCAAGTTACGGAAAATGAGATAGCGAACCCGGCAAGCCTCAACACAACTTTAATGAGCAACGTTCAAAACTCCCAAAAACCAGCCGCCGGTTTACCCATTGCTACGTTTGACTATAAAGAGGAGTTGCAGGCAAATTCGGTTTCTTATGTCGCAAACCGCGATTTTGGGGCGAACGCGAAATTTGCTGATGACCCCGAATTTAGCCTCGTATTTATTAACAATGAAGTTGCCATCTTTAAAGTCAGGGCGAACATCAATCAGACTGGAGGATAACTGGCTTTTTGTTGGGTAAGTTGGCAAAGGAGAGACAGCTTGAAGTTGCCTTTATAACGATTTTTTCTGTGCTTGTTTTACTCATCTTCTACACTGTTGTATCGATGAATGGTGTTGTGCTCGGAAATGACCCTGCCGTTCACTTGGTGAAAGCACAAATATTCTTGAATACAGGTAAAATACCCCTAGAAAACTTGGGCTGGACGCCTCCGCTTTACGAGCTTTTGCTTGCCATGATTATTTCTTTTAGCGGTGCAACAGGCATCGGACAGATGATTTTTTTGGTGAAAGCTCTCGCGGCAGTGGTTGATTGGCTTCTCTTCATGGCTGTTTACTTAATGGCTAGCAAGTTTTTTGGGAAGAAGGTTGGGGCTGTAAGTGCTGTTTTGTTGTTGATGTGCTTTCCTGTGTTTGAGGCTAACCAGTTCGGCGGTTACACCACGGTGCTCGGTATAACCTTTATTCTTTTTACGCTCCTTTACCTAACTAAAGCCACTGCGCAGTTCGGTTACCTTGTAGTTACTTTTCTTGCGGCTTTTGCTCTTGTTTTGTCCCATCAGCTCGCTGCTTTCCTCGCGGCTTTTATGTTGCCTCCGATCCTGATTTACATGGTGATAAAGTCCAGAGGCGCTTCGCTTAAGGTTGTGTTAGCCTTGATTGTTGGGGCTGGAATAGCCTTTCTCTATTACTTTAAAGCAATGTTTGGCTACATTGGGCTTGTCATCGAATACGTGTTTTTTGCAGTGAAAACATATGCTTTCCAGATTCCCTCTGTTAGCTTCCAGGCGTTCATGGTCAACTTTGGATTTATTTTCTTCCTCGCCCTGAGCGGCATCGTTGTTTCATGCTTTTGGCTGAGGAAAGAGAAGAGACTTTTTTCTTATGCTATATTGATGCTCAGCTTCTTCATCCCTCTTTTCTTCGCTGAATCTTACCTGTTTGGTTTCTTCATGCCTTTCCAGTGGTTTGTCTACTACTTGACGCCTGCAATGGCTATTTTCGCAGCAGTCTCCGTGGTTTTCATATGGGACAAGTTTTCAGTGTTCTATTCGAAGAGAGCAAAGCTCATTTCTCTGCAACCCACAGCTGTTGAAGCCAAGCTTACGAAAGGTCTTAGGCGTCGCATTTTCAATCCTATCCGCAAGAGTTGGCTCCGGATCCTCACTGTCTTCCTTGTTGTGTTGGTATGCGCAGTTCTCGTTTTTCGTTCTGATCAGGTGTACGGAAAGATAATTGAGGCGAGCGTTTTCTATTCGACCACCGACCAAAAAGCGCTAGAGGCGGGTGAGTGGCTCAGCCAAAACTACCCGGGTAACGCAACGGTTGTCGACACAGAAGTGCCCGGCTACTGGTTGGCGGTTTTCTCAGGAAAAAACGTTACAGCCCAAACTTCAGCCACTGTCGAAACAAATGACATCGCTTGGCAGGTTCTAACCCTGTCATATGCAATTCAGGACCCGCAGAACCTTTTTCAAGCCTATGAAGCCTATGGGGAGACTTTCCAGGAAAGCTACGTTTCCATGAACGGCATCTGGTATCGAGTCATCCATTCATCCACTTCCGGAGACTTCATCTCTTTCACCCAAAACGGGAAGAACTACGATTTTCCATTCACGAACCTAACACGCGACGTCTACTTTAACGAACACACTTTCCCTAGGCAGATTCAATTCACGTTCACGAACCAGTACGTAGCGTTGACGGAGACACTGCTCGTTCAAAATGACTCCTACCCAACCCATGTTTCTTGGTCCGTCACGGCGTTGGGGGGCGACATCTCGAATGTAACCCTCTACTTAACCAACTATTTTGACCTCAACTTCGACAAAACGCAGATTCCGAATCTGGCGGATTGGGCTAACCCGTGGAACATAACTTCAAATCAGGCTAACGGGAAAATGTGGACAGTCGTTAACTTGCCAAACACAACTAATGACAACTACGTCGGCTTCTATGACGACAAAGACCAAGTTGGATGCGCCTTCAACTTCACTGACTATCCAAACTGGGGAAACATCGGTGCTTTAGGCAACGGTGTAATAGACGCCGTAAGATTCCAGTATCAATTCGACCAGATCAAAGTGAACCAGAATGTTTCAAGGCAGTATCAGGTTCTATGCTTATCAAAGGACAACTTCACAGCGCTGCAGCCAAGCAACCTCGAAAACCTTTTGAGCTACAAGACCAGCCAATTCAAGATTCAAACACGTTCCTTCCAAGACTACATCGCGCTGGAAAACATACAATTCATCGTCTACGACAAAAACCGGCTAGACCCAAACATCACCCGATGCAGGTTCCTGCAGCAAGTTTACTCTAACGACCGATACGTGATCTTCAGAATTCTGACCAACTATGATGGAAATTAGTAGTCAAATGTAGTAAAATAGCTACTAAATCAAAAGAGAAATGAAAAATGGGTTCTGGATTTTGTGATTTTTCAGTTGTCAATTTAAATAGAAGGCGACGGGAATTTTTAATTTAAAAAAACTTAAATATAAAAAATCACTTAAGACTAATGCTCGTTTCACAGCCAAGTTGAAGTGGCCCGTGTAGCTCAGCCCGGTCTAGAGCGGGGGTCCTGTAAACCCTTGACGGGGGTTCAAATCCCCCCACGCTTATCTTTTACTAAAGGGCAGGATAAATTCTCCTCCAGATGGTCGATTCCCGTCGGACCCGAACCTTGTGTAGTATGGTTCTCTGTGGGAATTTGGCCCCAAATGAGGTTTGCAGCTTGGCTTTAGAGGTCGAGAAACCATTCTGTTTTCCTTTAAGGTGATTAGCATAATGCTCTACCTTAAGAGGGTATACAACAGGTTTTAGACGGCGGAGAAGGGCATCATCTCAACGGACGTTTATAAGCACTTGTGCAATGATTTGTAAGAAGAAGAATTTGCCTGCGTCATTTTTCTGTCAGCTAAGACGGTTTAGAACTCAAAATAAGCCCGGTTAGCGAACGCCAAGACCCGAGGCCTCCCCCCAAAATTAAACAAAACTGTGTAATTTATTGCTTTTTCAGGTAGTTGGGGTCTTCGCGTAGAAGTTTTGGAATGTAGTTGCAGGCTGGGTCTGATTCGAATAGGTCGCCAGTGTAGTATTCGGCTCTTGTTCTGCATCCGCCGCAGATTTCTCGGTATTCGCAAATTCCGCATCTGCCTTTAATGTTGCTTTTGTCTCGCAGTTTAAGGTGCAGTTCGCTGTGCTGTAGGTCATCCCAAACCTTGGTCAATTTCTTGTCTTTGACGTTGCCTAAGCGATAGCCTTCGTGGAACCCGCAGCTTCGGTAGTCGCCGTTTTCGGTTATGCCCACGTAGTTGCCGCCGATAGTGCATCTGCCAAGATAGCCTTCGTGGTACCAGTCCCAGAAGTCAACTGGGTTTTTTTGGCGGACGATTCTGGCGTAGAAAGGCGAGTAAACGTTGACTTTAACTTTGCCGTATAATTTACGTTGAATATCATAGATTTCGTTGAAAGCTTCCTCGTATTGTTCGGGTGTGGGCGCCAAATCGGGCATGTTACTTCCCGCTCTGCCAACGGGAACTAAATTGTGATAGACTACCATGCGGGCTTTGTATTCTTCCGCGAGCGCGGCTGGGTGCGCCATGTGTTTAATGTTATATTTAGTCATGGTTACGACTAAGCAGTCAAGCAACCCAACCTCAGACAGTTTTTTCATCGCATGTAATGCTTTGTCATAGCTGCCTTTGCGCCGAATAATTTCGTTTGATTCCTTGTTCCCGTCAATGCTGATTGCTGTGTGAACATTGTACTTTCTGAGCTTGTCAAATCGTTCTTCGTCAAAGGCGAAACCGCTTGTTATTAGGCTAACTTTCATGTCGTATTTTTCTTCAGCGTAAGCAATAACATCAAAAACGTCTTTTCGAACCAAGGGTTCTCCGCCGCTGATGCCAAACCACGGAGACCCAAAATCGTGAATTTCGTCAACCATTTTTTTGGCGCCTTGGGTGTCTAGTTCCGTGTCAGCAGCATAGTCTTTGGTATAGCTACAGTACATGCAATTGCCGACACAGTTCCTAGTACACCGCCAAACGACCATGAATAACGGTGACTTATTTGAAGCCATCAAATCCCCTAACAGTGAAAGTAAATTCGGCAATGTGATATAAAACTTACTCCTAGAATGAAGTGTTTGTTTTTAATGAAAATATTGCAGAAAGTAGTTGTTGCCGTGGCTTTGTTATGGTCTTATTCTCAATTATTGTGCATGTGCCGTTCCTAATGCCTGGTTTTTTCATTTTTGCCACGATGCGTTCGCCTGGTTTGAAGAAATCCTTCGATAGTGAAAACGCCTAGGGCAAATGCGGTTATGAGAATAATCAGTAGGAAGAAAACTCTGAACTCGTAAGTTTCAACTGGGTAATGAATAACCAAAATTACTGCTTCAACGACAAGAATGGCTAGGAAGACGATTGAGTAGCGCCACATTTTGGGCAATAAATGATTGCCGACCCATACGTACCCAGAAATATGTGCTTTATTCTTTGTTATGTACTCTCCGTACTCGTTTTTTTGAAGGTAGCCAAGATCTTCGAGCTTTTGTAAGTGTCTGTATGCCACGCTTGGGCTGCTGAGGTTGGCGGCTTTCATTACTTCTCTGGGCCCAACGGGTTTGCTTATCTTCAAAACGTGTAAGTACACGTCTAAAGTTATGCCTTCCAACTCCTCGTTGCCCGTCTTAGTCATGGTTAAGCCTCTAAGTAAAACCAAGGTAAAAGTTTATCCGTATTAGGTTTATTCGGGACAAAGCCATTCTCGGAACTTTTCTCGCTAAGATGTATTTCCACGAAAAAGCAAATCTCAGAACGATTATTCACATAAACTCTGTTTTCAAATGCGGGAACATTTTTTGTCATAAAAATATCAAGCCTTAACCATACTTTGGGAAAGTCTTATTAAACTAACCAGCGCTAAATTGAACTCAGAAATCAAAAGGAGAAGAAAGTGAATAATGTCTAAAACTAAAGAATATTCATGGATGACAAAAAACAAATTAATGACCTACACATTTTTCGCGTTGCTCATACTCACTATCATAACGGCTGCTCTTTGGTCGCAAGAGACAACCCCATCAAAATGGAACCTCGGTCTAACATTAGCCATTAACGCAATAATCTCAGTTGGTATCGCTGTTGGTCTTGACGCCTTTCTAAACAAAGTTGCAGTTGACAGTCCACTTAACTTGATGTCTGCTGCTGTTTTCGGCTTAATCGTCACCGACTGCTACGTGCTTGGTGTCCCTAGTATGACTACACTTGAGCTGTTTCCCTTGGAGGCGCCTCAGTGTTTCGTCTTTGTTGCTGCAATGTCTGCAATAGGCTTGATTGTTTTCAAGAAACTTATCGGTCTCTCTGGCAGAAAATACGTTAATCCTGCTGCAGCTGCAAAAATCGTTGTCATGGTTCCCTTCATTAACGCGTTGCTACTAGCAATTGATCACATGAAAAGCGGTTTACTTAAAGTTCCATCGCTCGCAGGTCCAATAGGGTTGACGAACGTAGTAAACGGCAATGGAGGCGGTACGGGATATCCAGGATTCGGCGCATATATGTACAGCTGCTTCGCTAATTCTAACCTCAAGATCCCTACAACAACTATAAACAACTTACTTCAAACAATGTTTCTGGACAAGTTCCACGGCTGGCCCGGCGGAGCATCAACAATTGCAGTTATCATCGTTGGTATAGGCTTCTTCGTTGTCGCGCGCAGATATGTTAAATGGAGAATTACAATTAGCTACTTTGTTGCTGTCGCTGTGCTTTCGGTGATTTTCTCTGCTGTTTATGGTGACTCAGGTAGTTCAGGTTACCTTGTGCGGTTTCTGTTCCTGATGTTCATCGGGAGTTCAGTGTTCTTAGCATTCTTTATGGCGACAGATCCTGCAACGACGCCACTGACCTACGTGGGACAGATAATTTTCGGAGTCGGAACGGCAATATTAACAGTGCTTATGGTCACTTACTTGGCGTTCTTCGGAGCCTCTTTCGTAGCGCTAGTTATAATGAACTTAACTGTGCCTGCACTCGACAAAGTCGGCAGACTAAAACCATCGACAGAATCTAAAGAACCCAAACTGCCTAAAGCCCAAGCATTCGCACCTGAAAAAGTCAAAGAGTACCAGTGCATGAGGTGCGGTGCATGCATGCGAGTTTGCTGCCACAGATTAAGCCCAATACTGATTAAGCAAGCATTTGACAAGATGAATTTCGACGCAATGAGCAAGCTAAACGCGGATTATTGCACAGGTTGCGGCCACTGCAGTTACGTTTGCCCCTCAAGAATAGATTTAAAAGGCGCAGTCCTCCGATCAAAAGTAATGCTAAGACAGCAAGAATAAACCCCATTTCCTTAACTTTTTTATTTTGTCTTCTTTGTCCCCAAAAAACATGCGCATGAAGAAACGCAGTTTCACGAATTGCCCTGCGCAATTCGAAGATGTATTTTGGCCTACTTGTTTTTGCTTTATTTCTAGGTTAAAATTTGCTGTTTTTGCATTGCTGTATTCTCTCTTCACAATGGTTTAATGCGGATGATTTGGAACATAAAAAGCTAAAGAAGCTTCATAATCCTCAACCTCGCTTTTTATTAGCTTGAGGAAGAAAATGACCTTGTCAAGACCAGGCCTCTATCTTCATTTCTTAAGTTTAGATACTTCCGACTTTGGGATTCTTGCATGCCAAGCTTGCAAGCATTAAGCTTATTAACATGCCACCATGTAAATAGTTCCAAGGGATAAAAATTGGAAACACCAAAATTTAAACTGGCTGACATATTCTACGCCATACTAATACCGCTCATTCTGGTATTCCTGATATTCTTGCTCGCAATCTACGTCAATCCGGGCGGATCTTACCACTGGATCGGCGGCTCCAGTGTTATTGCCATCATTTTCACACAGGGCTTTGCGCAGATGATCATTCTCGGC
>JBEKTQ010000018.1:0-60277 GCA_049515895.1 Bathyarchaeia archaeon
GTCGCTGAAATCAAAAATGTCGCTAAACAGCTTATTGAATTGAAAAGAAAAGGCTATCCTATTATGAACTCAATTAATTATTTTAAAATAATAGCTAAAGAAAAAAACTGGAAATGCAAACCATGGGCAATGGTTAACGTAGACCCTAACGGGAACGTAGTTTTGCCTTGCTACGTCCACAATGATTATGCAAGCAGCGTCTCTATCTTTGAAGTTGGCATTAAGAGTGCGGTTTCTGAGTTTGACTGGGAAAAAATAAAAAACTGCAGCAAATGCAGCCTTCACTGTTATGTTGAACCTTCTTTGGCTCTTTCTTGGGATTTCAGAGCGTACATGCATTGGGCGTTTCATGTCAACATCTGATTTTTTGAGAAATCAAGGTCTAAGGTAAAGTTGCATAGTTAGAAAGAAGTGCTTGATGAAAACGCTTAAGCGTCAGAACATCATTGTTTGTAATCAGTGGTTACTTATAGCAAGAGAAGTGTTAGGTTTTTATGGGTTATTCAAAAAGGCAAGGTGGTAGTTACGAGGGAAGACGGGGCCATGGCAAGGGTGTTAAACGTTGCCCTGTTGAGGTGGGGGAAGAGTTAGAAGTGGACATTGTAGAATGTAGCCCAAAAGAGGAAGGTATAGCTAGAGTTCAAGGTTTAGTAATACACGTTGCCAACACAAAGCCAGGAGACCACGCGAAAATTAAAATAACCCGGATTGGCGGCACCACAGCAGAAGCAAAGGTCATAAAGTAGGTATGCGCTCCCAAAAACGTAGCTTAAATCTTTGAAAAACTCGTCCTGGAAATGGGTGTTCGCTAACTATCAACTTTATACGCTGAAGATACCCGATAAAAACGCGCAATCTCAAGCTTCATCTGCTTCAATCGTAGCTTTACCGCAACGGAAAATCGCAGTTTCCTCTTTACGCTTAACATCGCCAGTGTAAGGAACCTCAACTCACTGCGCGCCCCCATGACCGCATGCTATATAAATAAATACTGGCAATCTGAAAGCCTTAATCATACAAAGGAAAAGCACATTATAATGACTTATGCTGACAATCATTCCGCAGGGTAAAAGAGCGCTGCCGGTTAATTTATATAAATTCTTCAACACTTAAAAACATACACTTATAAGTGTGTATGCACATAAAATGTTATGTGAATAAGTGAATCACATCAAAAATGGCAAAGATAAACGCGGAATTTGGAAATTGACGATTCGCTTATTTTAAAAATATATGACAAGCAAAGCTGCAACAAGCAAGTGAATAAAATGGGCCGCATTAATGTTGACATCTCAGATGAGTTAGAAAAACAGCTAAGACTGAAAACAGTAGAAAGATTCGGAGGCAAAAAAGGCGACTTATCCCGAGCTGTTCAAGAAGCAGTAAAAACGTGGCTAGACAAAAAACAATAAAGAATGAAGTCGCCCTCCTCAATCCCGATAGCTATATTATAAGGATGCCTAACAGAAAGGCGCGGGGAAAGCCAGTTAGCCTCGAACACCCTCCGGAAGGTGTCATATGGGCAATCTAGCTGGAAAGTCCCTTCTTGCAACGGTGATCACGGCAAGTTACACTTATCTGGTTGAAGGCAATGGGCAATAAAAGTTTAATCGATTTGTGAACAAATAATCATTTGATTGTAAGGTGGAAAATAATGGTTAATAGAAATTTGAATCTTGTGTTCATCGATAAGGAAGGGAAATGGTATCCTTTAGATGAAGTTGATCGTGAAGATCTAGCGGCAGGTTTAGAAAAAATTTCTAAAGAAGTCGCCAAACGACTGCAATTGTTAAAAGAGCAAAGGTAGAACATTTCAGGTGTCTCTTCCAAAAATTAAACAATAAAGGTAAATTGAATTAGGTCAACGCTGACTTTCCGAGCAGTTCCTTTTCCCCCGTCAAGATAAAAAAACTGCACAACAAACTGAATCGAACCAAAAATAGTTCTTTAACCATTTCCCCTATCTTAAATTCTTTAATAATAAATAATCGAGGTGAAAAAAATGAGTGAAGAACAAAAAAAGGCGCCGGTAAAGGCGATAACAAAATCTGAAATCGCAGTGAAACCTGCAAAACATGTTCTTGCTAAACCTGTTACTGCTAAAGTTCCTGCTAAACGCATTACTGCCAAACAAGTTCCCGCAGTCCATGTTCTGACGACCTTTGACGATCTGGTGGATAATTTTCGCAAAAACTTCATTGAAAGTATAGCTTTCCCATTTGAGTGGACAAGTGTTGAACCTGTCGTCCCAGTTCGTGAAGCAACTGTAGATCTGGTTGATGAAGGAAACAAATTTGTGGTGCACGCTGAGATGCCTGGGGTAGCAAAAGATAATATTGATGTAGCATTGACGAAAGATGGTATTGAAATCTCGGCTGAAACAGATGTTGAAACGGAAGATGCGGAGAAGAACTTTGTCGTCAGAGAACGCGTTTACTCGCACATTTACAAACAGATGTCGTTCCCCGAAGAAGTAATCCCTGAGAAAGCCGAATCCACATATAGAAACGGATTACTCGAAGTCTCCATCCCAAAGAAGACGATTGCACCCGCCCCTAAAAAACACAAAGTTCCAGTGAAATAGTTGTTGTGTAGCATTTTTTGTGCTCACTAACTTTTCCCTGCAATATTTTTGAGAAACTCTCTTTATTTTTAGGTTTTTCTGTTTGAGAATTGGAAACTGTCGAGTTGGGTAAAACTTTGAAACCTGAGTGGCAAATTTAGAGTCTAATCCGTAGTCTTATCCTCTGTTAGGAGCAAGTTTGAATTGCCGTCTTTGCTTTTTTCCGCGAGATCTTCGAGCGCGGGGTGCCGTTCCTGATTCATTGAGCTTATGGGTTATTTTTTTGTTCTTCTCATCGGAGTATCGTTTTACTTGCTTTTTTTCGTGTTTTAGTGGCGTTGCCTCTGGATCATTAACCTTCGAGTTTTCTTTTTCATTCATATTCTTTTCACCTCATTTGCTCGGTCTTTTTCGAATAAAGTAGTTACTGAAATTACTGCCCCGGTTAAGGCTTTGGTTCTCTGTCTTCACTGTAGTCTCTGTCCTCGTGGACTTCCTCTTCAGCTTCGTCTTCGTTTTCTTCTTCAGCTTCGCTTGCTTCTTCACCTTCTTCATTTGCTCTGTCTTCTGCTTCGCCTTTTGGCGGATAAGCCTTATCCAACCAAACCTCAAACTGTGTCTTGCTTTCAGAGTTAGAAAAAGCCCATTCGCACAATTCACTAATGACTTTGCTAACGTCAATTTCGTGGTCGTCAGCTAAACTTTTCAAAAACTCTCCCCAATTTGCAGGCAAAGAAACTGGAAAACTACTCATTTAAAAACAATCTCCACTACCTTGTTAATGCCAAGTTATATTTAAGCTTCAAATGTACTTGAGAATGTCGCTTCGGAATTACACTTAGTTCGTCGATGGCCAAAAGCCTCTAAAAAGATCAAAAGCGCGCTTATATTTAGGTTAATCGTATAGCTATGTGCAAGAGATTTTACCTATATTGCTCTGTAATAGATTTGTTCTCCGGTAGACTGCTTAATTTCTCTTGCTTCCACCGTTCCTTGCTTAACCAAGTTTTCTATTGCATTTTGAAACAGCCAGTAACCAGCTACGCCGCTAACAAAAGTTCCAAAATCCCTAATTTCGATATTGTAGCCTAATCCTGTAACTATTTCAGAAAGAGTAAAAGCGCTGTCCTGATTTCTTTTCAAAAAGGACAGTATACGTTCTTCAAACGTAGAATATCTACTTCCAGATTTCCATTCTTCTTTTCCTATCGGCGTTTTTCTCACCCCCTTTTTCAAACAAGTTTTCATCTACCCAAAGCGCGTCCACATTGTTGCTTTTCTTGATTTTATCGATGAAGTTGCTGCAGATCTTAAATCTAACTTTGGACCAGTGAGTGAGTGTTTCTTCTAGCACCTAATCAGTGGGTAAGGAAATGCCATGTTTTCCGCTCGCTAGAAGCCTTTGAGATAAAAAACTTTTTAAATACACACACTCATCATTCTTTCCGAACCCAAATGATACCAAAATGCTTCTTTTTCACGAAGGGAGTTGGAAAACACAAAGAGCAACTCCAATCTTTCGAATTAGCCCTCAGAAACGCAGGGATACAAATGTGCAACCTCGTAAGCGTATCCAGCATCGTTCCCCCAGGATGTGAGCAGCTGACATGCGAGAAAGGCTTGAAGATGGTTCAGCCCGGCGAAATAACCTTCGTCGTCATCGCCCGCAACTCCACCAACGAACCGCATAGGCTTGTTGCGTCATCCATCGGCGTCGCTATTCCCTCAGGCAAAAACCAGTACGGGTACCTCTCTGAGCATCACTCTTACGGGCAAACAGACGAGACCGCAGGCGACTACGCTGAAGACTTGGCAGCAACAATGCTTGCAACGACCATGGGCATTCAGTTTGACCCCGAAACCGCATGGGACGAGCGCAAACAACTCTTCAAGACCACCGGGCTCATCATCAAAACTGCTAACATAACCCAGAGCGCAGCAGGCGACAAAAACGGCTTATGGACAACAACCGTTGCCGCAGCAGTCTTTGTACCAGAAAACAACAACAAACCAAAAGAATAAATTCTTTTCAACCCAATTCAGGGTTTTTCATTTTTTGAAGTATTTAAGATTCATTAAATGCTCAATCTGGGACTCTGAACTTCAGCGGTTACAAGATACTTTTCCAGTTTGCCACAGTGTCAAGAAATCCTTGCACTGGTTGGCCGCCGTAAGTTCTAAGTTTTTCAATCAGTTGGGTCTCTGCAATTGCAGCTTTTTGGAAGTTTCTGATCTGGGTGGCGCCGTCTGTCAAGTAAAGGAACTCTTCGGCTCCTGCCCTTGCACAGCGAACGCTAACCGTCAGCAGCTCCTGCGTAGTCGGCACGTCTTCTGGTTTGTCGCCTGGACCATACATGTAGAAGGCGACGTAGAAGGGTTTCTTGAGGAGCTTCTTGAAGGCCCGCGTAAGCATTTCCCAGTACCAGGGGGTAGCGTAGTTTTTGCTGAACATGACAACGCAGAAGCGGTCAGCGTACTTGGCGAAATCGTCGAAGTCTACGCCATAGCGTTCCAGAGAGCTGACTGGGTCAGGCTGAATGCAAAGTACCAGCTCTTTTTTCACCCGCTCTCGGACTTGCGCAATGTACTCTGTGACTTCCCGTTTTCGCCATTCAACCCAGCCAAAACCGCTCTTCTTCCACAGTTTCTGGCAGCGTGGGCAAGTGCAGTGTCCATGTTCTGCAAAGTACTGGCTATTTAACCACACGCCCTTGGACTGAGCGTCAACTTCGGCTATGTAATTCAATTGTTCAGCCCTGTGCTCTGGCTGCGTGGCACAAACTATGTCCCAGTAAATGTTGAAGTTGTTGTTGCCCATTTTGGCGGGTCCCAGCGGCGACTGGGAAATCCAGTCTGGGTGATTCTGCACGGCTACGTTGTCGGCGAAAACGGCGATGTTGCTGTACATGTCTTTCCGCGGCGTGAGCCTTATGCCCATTTCAGTTTTCACGCGGAGAACATGAAAATCGAACCCCTCTGCCTTTTCAGGTTTGAAAGTGTATGAACCAAGCTGCATCTGACGCGCCTTTTTCCAGCCAAAGAAGCTGTTGAAAAGTAAATAAGTGTTTTGTGCAATAGCTAAAAATAAGAATTTTTGTTTTTTATGCTGTTTGGCGCAAGCAGCCAAGCACATAATTAGAGATTATTGTGGTTTTTAATTTAACGTGTATATTTGTGCAGGCACGCGCGAATCGTCACAGTTTTCCATGGGTCACAAACTTCAAGTTAAAGCCGGAATTTTGAACATTTTTTTAGCAAAAGCCGCTCTATTAGTGAAAAATTGGATGAACACTATGCAAAACGCAAGCTAAATCAACAGTTGCTCAAACCAGAGCAAAAACAGGTTTCATATGCACAGCTTTTAAATATAACTGTGTGTAGCTGTAGAGGTAAAAATTAGCCAAGCAAACAATTGTCAAAAAGGATTGGACGAACATGTCAGTCGTTGGAAGCGCAGATCCGGGAAGCATCGCATGGGTAATAACCGCAACCGCCCTAGTTATGCTAATGACCCCCGCCTTAGGGTTCTTCTACGGCGGCCTAGTAAGGAGAAAGAACCTCGTATCAACTATAGCCCAATGCTTCATAATATTTGCAGTCATAAGCATAGTCTGGGCTCTATGGGGTTATATGCTTGTATTTGGACCCACAAGCAACCACATAATCGGCTTCAGCCCAAGCCTACTGGGCATGAATGGCCTCAGCATAAACGCCGTCAACACACAACTTGCTCCTAACATCCCCGAGTTGCTATACTTCGCATTCCAACTCAAGTTCGCAGCCATCACACCAGCTTTAATCGTCGGTGCATGCGCTGAAAGGATACGTTTTAGGTCACTACTCATTTTCATAGTTCTCTGGTCGACCTTTATTTACGCGCCTATAGCATGCTGGGTTTGGAACCCCAACGGTTGGCTCCATAATTTAGGCGCAATAGACTTTGCAGGTGGTATAGTTGTGCACATTTCCTCAGGCATCTCAGCTCTAGCAGCGGCGCTTGTTGTAGGAAGGAGAAAAGGCTGTGCTATCCCCTGGCAAAATCACATGAAAGCGTTAGACCAGAAGGATCATGCGACAGAGTTTAAGCCAACAAACATCCCGTACGTGCTTTTAGGTGCAGCGCTGTTGTGGTTCGGGTGGTTCGGCTTCAACGCAGGCAGCGCATTAGCTGCAAACGGCTTAGCCGTCTCTGCGCTGGTAACCACGAACTTGGCGGCGGCTGCGGCGGCGGTAAGTTGGATGCTAGCAGACTGGGTGCGGAAAGGAAAGCCGTCGGCGATAGGCATGGCAACGGGCGCAGTAGTTGGGCTAGTAGTAATTACTCCTGCGGCGGGGTACGTCAGCGTAGGAGCGGCTCTAATCATCGGCTTGGTCGGCGGGGTCATTTCGAACTCGGTGGCTAACTGGAGAGCAGGCAGATCCCGCATAGACGATGCATTAGATGTGTTCGCATGCCACGGCGTGGGAGGAATCTGGGGTTCAATCGCAACAGGCATATTCGCATCAGCAGCCATAAACGCTTCAATAAAAGGCGGCTTGATCTTCGGAAACGTGCATCAATTCCTCGCTCAGTTAGCGGCGATAGGTATCGTGGTGCCGTTTGCATTCTTCGGCTCCTATGCGTTGCTTAAATTGGTGAACGTGTTTTCGCCGCTAAGAGTAAGCGAGGAAGCAGAAGACGCAGGCTTAGACATGAGTGAGCACGGCGAAGAAGCCTACCAGCTAGACTAGCGAAGCCCGACCTCCTTTTTCCTTTTTGCTCTTAAATAAATTCTTTGTTTTCACGTTATTTGACAATTTTTGAATTTACGTCGTTTATTCTGGACAATATTATTTTTCTTAGCCTCTTTTTGCTTGATTGTTTTGTGATTGAACGGTTTCTTCGAGATTGATTGGACATTCATCGATATTTGAGCAATTAATCAATGCGAATGCTTAGTTTAAATATTAGTTCGCCGAAATGGTTGAACAAATAAGCGGTATAGGTGCTGTCGAGGGGGCAAATGTGGGAGCAGCAGACATAGCATGGGTGTTAATGTCAACAGCGCTTGTGATGCTGATGACTCCAGCCTTGGCTTTCTTCTATGGCGGCTTAGTCCGAAGAAAAAACCTGGTCTCCACCCTTGTGCAGTGCATGATAATCTTTGCGGTGGTGAGCCTCGTCTGGTTATTCTGGGGTTACAGCCTCGTTTATGGACCAAGCGTCGGCGGATTCATAGGCAATCTATCGCTTTTTGGCTTAAACAACATAACATTATCTAGCGTCTATCCTTCCGCTTCAGCCATCCCGGAAATTCTGTTCTTCGCGTTTCAGCTTAAATTTGCGGCAATCACCCCCGCTTTGATTCTGGGCGCATGCGCGGAAAGGATACGTTTCAAGTCGCTTCTGATCTTTGTTGTTTTGTGGTCTACCCTGATTTATTCTCCGATTGCCAGTTGGATATGGAACCCATCAGGGTGGCTGCATGTGCTTGGTGCGGTGGACTTCGCAGGCGGAATAGTTGTACATATCGCCGCGGGTTTGTCAGCTTTGGCGGCGGCGCTTGTTCTGGGTAGAAGACAAGGCTGCGTCTTCTGGAAAGACCAGCTTAAAGCTTTAGACCAAAAAGCCCCCACCAAAACAGTGCCCATGGGATCAGAGTTTAAGCCAACAAACATCCCCTATGTGATTTTGGGTGCAGGTTTACTCTGGTTCGGCTGGTTCGGCTTCAATGGCGGCAGCGCATTGGCGGCCAACAGCATCGCGGTGTCCGCTGTTGTAGTAACCAACTTGGCAGCGGCAGCAGCAGCTGTAAGCTGGATGCTCATGGACTGGCTAATCAAAGGAAAGCCCTCTGCAATTGGAATTGCAGTTGGGGCAGTCTGTGGCTTGGCGGCAATTACGGCGGCTTCAGGGTACGTCAGTTTTTGGGCTGCAGTAGTCATCGGGTTAGCTGCAGGAGTAATCTCCAACCTGGTGGCTAACTGGCGTGCTGGAAGGTCAAGAATTGATGATTCACTGGATGTTTTCGCTTGCCACGGAATCGGCGGAATGATTGGCGCAATATCGATTGGTTTGTTCGCAACCGCCGCCGTGACCCCAGGCGTTACAGGCTTAATTTACGGCAACGTTCACCAACTCGCGGTTCAGCTTCTTGCTGTCGGAGTGGTGTCTGCCTTCGCATTCTTCGGCACCTACGCCTTGCTGAAAGTGGTTGACCGCTTCTTCCCGCTTCGAGTTAGCCTCAAAGAAGAAGAGGATGGCTTAGACATGAGCCAGCATGGCGAAGAAGCATACCACTTGGACTAGCGCAATCTCAAACAGCGCCAGCTATGTAGCCGACGGTAAATTGAAAAGATATATCAACATATAACTTCATACTCGGGGACGGGTGAGATGGCATTAAACAGCGCGCCGTTCTCTGCGTAATTATCGCATTCATAATCGCTGTTTACTTTGTTAGCGCATACTATATTCAACCAGCCAACAGCTGCTATGGTCCATGCGTAACTGCCAACATAAACACCACCCAAATAAACATTAATCAAACCGTCACCGTGACTGGGCAAATCTGTCCTCCAGGACCAAACAAATGGATGAGGGTCGTTTTCACGAGACCCGACTTCTCCTACATCGAGCGAGATTTGCAACCGGATCCTAAGACGGGAAATTTCTCGGTTACGCAAAAACTTGACATGGCTGGATACTGGAACATATTTGCCATCAACGGCGTTTTATGTGACAGACTATTCGCTCAGGTAACTGACCCAGCTAACCCGAACCCGACAGCTCCGCCCTCAGTTATAGCCTTGAAGTATCGCCCAAACTACAATGTCTTGGGATCAGCGGCGGCTCTGGCAACCCTTGGAGTCGTCGGGGTCGTCTATAGCCTGAAAAAAATGACCATAAAAATCAGTTCGCTGAGGCTGCTTATCCAAATTGGATTGTTATTTCTTATTTTCTTCGGTGTCTTCTGGGATCATCAATACTTGTCTTTGCCTGTTGAAATGATTTCGCCGCATGAATCTCTCGTTGCCACCAACGCATTGGGCGTATCAATGCCCGACGGGATTCCAGCGCCCTTCTTCGGATGCTACTACCCATGCGGAAGAACCGTAACCTGCTCGCTGTGGCAGATTCAAACCTACCTTTACCCTTTCTTCAACGTTGGAAACGGCTGGGGAGTACACTACACCTCGACGGGACTCGAAAGGTTAGCCATCGTTTTCGGCGTGATTATTTTGGCGGCGGTCCTTCTTGGAAGGGCATTCTGCGGCTGGGCATGTCCATTCGGGTTATACTTGGATTTGATGACGCGTCTAAGAAAACTCGTCAGGATTAAGAGAAGGAACTTTTCAGACAAATTTAACCAACAGCTTCACCAGCTAAGCTACGTCATTCTGGCAGCCATAATCATCATCAGTATTCTTTTCGGTTCACAAGCCATAGCGGGAACCCAGCTTGTTCCCGGAACCCAAAAAGGCGGCTTTGTCTGGAACTACTATTCAGCGCCGTTTTGCCAAGTTTGTCCAATGAAGCCGTTTTGCATGCTGGCTGATGTTGCTTTGGGTTTGCAATTGCCCGGCTGGCTTACCCAAACAACAGGCGGTCAATTTTGGCAGCTTGGTTTCTACTTGACATCGATAAACCTGATTGTGCTGGCCTTGGTTACCGTTGCTGCTTTCTTCTTCAGGCGGTCGTGGTGCAGGATTTGTCCACTCGGGGGCTTAATCGCGTTGTTTAACAGGTTTCCGCCGTTCAAGTGGGTTTCCGGAGTTAGGCTTAACAAGAATGCAGAGAAATGCAAGAAATGTGGTGTATGCAAACGTGTGTGTCCGAGCCAGGTTAAAGAGGTTTATGAGCGAAAAAGCGGAGATGTGGCTCCTGCTAGCTGCATTTGGTGTCTGCGCTGTGTGGAAATGTGTCCGTATGAAGGTTGCTTGGAATTCAAGTTTGCGGGAAAAACTATTTGTAAATCTAGAAACTGGTTAGCAGATGGAAGTAGCGTAAAGGTGGATGCTGATTGATCCAGGTTAAAGCCAAGAAAATGATAGTTATCGCGTTTCTTTTCTTAGCGCTTACGTCAATGGTCATACTGGTTAAGCCTGTGTCTTCGCAAGCAACTCTGTCAACGATTACCATTCTGCGGGACGGAAGCATCTCTCCTGCCACGGCGGCGATTCAACGAAGCGGCAACACTTACACTTTTACTGACGATATTTATGCAGCGATAAATGTTTTGAGAAGTAACATAATTCTCGACGGCGCAGGTTACACACTCAGAGGACCGTTTAACGGTAATTCAACGGATATTTGGGTTGTTGGAACTGGACCTGACCCTTCAATGGCTTATTACACTATAGGCGTTGACTTAGGCAACAAAAGTGTCTGCGGAGTCACTGTCGAGAACTTGAACGTGGAAAACTTTAGCATCGGCATGTACATTTGGACAAAGAACAACACGGTAGTTGGCAATGCTTTTTCAGGCTGCATCGTTGGCTTACTCATGTCGGGCTCAAACTCCACGATAACAAGAAATTATGTTTCAGGCAACATCGAGGGTCTCTTCTTTGGGTTCAACTCGCCATCCGGACAGTTCCCGCCAGACATGGTGGTTTACCAAA
The DNA here is from genome assembly GCA_049515895.1 of Bathyarchaeia archaeon. Classification (GTDB taxonomy): domain Archaea; phylum Thermoproteota; class Bathyarchaeia; order Bathyarchaeales; family Bathycorpusculaceae; genus Bathycorpusculum. The sequence continues at coordinate 11,168 of JBEKTQ010000018.1, forward strand.
ACGCATTCATGAAAAACAACATACAAATCAGCGGTTGCCAATGCAAATCATACAACATGTCGGAGACCCCGCATGACTGGGATAAGGGAAAAATAGGAAACTACTGGAGCGACTACAACGGCACCGACGCAAACCACGACGGCATCGGAGATACACCCTACGTTATCGATCCTTTAGACAGGGACAGTTACCCGCTTATGCAACTTCCCGTTAAACCGCCTCTTTCAGCATCAAAAGCCCTTCTTGCGCCCGTGTCCTTGGAAGTAGTGGTTTTAGCCGTTTCGGCTCCAGTTGCGTCGGCGGCCGGAGTTTTTGCAGTTAAGCATCGACGAAAGACGAAGGGTTAAGAATGCAAAAATTATGAAATCATCTGGAGAATGAACACTAACTGGCTCTCTTGCAATACAGGCAAGGAAAAAACAATCAAACATCTGGAAATAGAGGGAAAAACATGTTTAGATTTCCTTAACGCTACTTTTTTATCTTAACCTTCAATGAATAAGTTTAGAGGTTTCACGAAAAATGAAGGTTGTTGCTTTTAATGGGAGTGCACGGAGAGACGGAAACACCGCAGTGCTTCTGAAACGGGTTCTTAGGGTTCTAGAAGCGGAAGGCATCGAAACAGAGCTGATTCAGCTTGCCGGAGAAGAGATTCACGGTTGCACCGCCTGCAGAGCATGTTTTGAAACGAAGAATCAACACTGCAAAATCACCACTGACAACGTAAACGCCTACATCCAGAAAATGCTGGAAGCTGACGGCTTAATCTTGGGTTCACCCACGTATTTTGGCATGATGTCGCCTGAAATGAAGGCCCTTATTGACCGCGCGGGATTCGTATGCAGAGCTACTCCTGACGCGTTAAAATATAAGGTTGGAGCTGCAGTAGCCGTTGCCAGACGTGCTGGCGCGATGACAACTTTTGATGCTATAAACCACTTTTTCCTTATCAACCAGATGGTAGTGCCCGGGTCCTCGTACTGGAACATCGGCGTGGCAAACAAGAAGAACGAAATCGACAAGGATGAGGAAGCCTTGAAAACCATGGATGACCTTGGCAGAAATATGGCGTGGCTGCTCAAGAAAATAAAGGCTTAAGCCGTTACAGTATTAGAAGTTCAACGCCGGGTATCTTTGTTTTCTTATGAACATTCATCGGGAAACCAGCGCAATTGCAATTATAATTAGCAATGCACCGATTGTTGAAAAAATGGTGATGGGCTCCTTTAGCACCAGAATGGACAAGAGAACGGCAATAACTATTTCGGACAAAAGCAGAACGGTCGAGGTGGAAGCCGACAAATGCTTGAGCCCTTCAAGCCAAAGATAGTATGGTACAACCCAGCAAACTATAGCCGTGTAAAAAACGGCGAGCCATGCGGATTCGCTTAAAGCAAAAAACCGTGAACCAGCCAAAAAAGAAAATGGCAATATTGAAAGCATGGTGAATACTAGCACCCAAGTCATAGATTGAAATGTTGCTGAGGTGGAGTTCATTAGGAGCCGTTTGTTGTAAACCATGAAAACCGCCCAAGCAACCCCTGAAGTGACAAGCATCACGTCGCCTGCTATCTGCCCACCCATTAAACTTGAAAAATCCAAGTTCGTGCTCACAAAGACTATCCCGACTAATCCGAAAAAGATGCCAAGGATCTTTATCTTTGAGAAACGTTCACCGAGCAGTTTCGGGCTTAAGAGCGCAACCCACATTGCGCTTAAGTTTATGAAAAGCGCAGCCTTCGCCGCGGTAGTATAATTCATGCCTACATACTGCAGAAGGTAACCAGCACCGTTTGCGATGCCTAAGAAAACGAGAAGTTTGGTGTCCCCCACTTTGAATTCCAGTTTTCTAAGAAGCACCATGATAACCACCAATGAAATAGAAGATACTAGGAAACGCCAAAAGAGAAAGGCAAAAGGATCAGTGTAAGCTAAGCCAATCTTTATAATCGGGAAAGAGGTGCCCCATAGGGCGCCAGCCAAAATAGTTAAGAACACTGCCTTACTTTTTTGGCTTAACAGCTGGTTTGGCAAATTCTTTCCCTTTTTTGCTTTCTTCATACGTTTGCTGGCTTTATAAAGAATTATTTGCTAGCTTTAGCGTTTCCGACATTATTTTTGAAGGCTCAAAAATTCATACTGAAGAAGAAAGATATGGACCACTGGAGGGCAGCTGCCTGTTTCGGAAACTAAAACGTTAAGGATCAAGGCGTCTTTGGCTGACGTTCCACGGTTTTCTTAGTTCCTGTTGAAGGGCTGGAAGTTTTTATTAAACCAAACGCTCGGCCTTCATCTTTGAAGTTAACAGCGATTAAGACGGATAAAGTGACCAGCGGGATCAACGAGTAGTAAAAGAGCGGTGTGGCCACGGCGTTGGAGAAAACCATAGTTACGAAGCTTGAACCTATTCCTGAAACCAGCAGCATCCCGTTCGACAGCAAAAGCGAAACAACTGCGCTTACGCCGGCAAGTTTGAGGTTTTTGCGGTTGAACGAGACAAAGAGTGGAATCGCCAGCAACCCGAACCTTGGATCAAAGAACCCGAAAGCAAAGGCGATTCCAGACAGTAATGGTTTGTCGCGCCAGCCAAGGTAGAAGCAGAGCAGAAGCAGGAAGGTTACGAAGACTTTGGCTTGTCCTTCGCCCCATTGCCAATAGTAACTTGGCGAGAAGCCATATTGCGGAAACGGGAGGGGTAGGAAAAGAGCGATAAGTGTGACTATGAAGGTTACTGCAAGGGGTTTCCCGTTTTGGATTTTGTAAATGAAAAACGCAATGAAAGGGAGCATCAGGAACTGAACGATGTCGAAGGCGGTGAGAGCCCGCTGATAACTCAGCGTGAGAAAAGGCGAGACAAGGAGTAGAAACGAGGGCAGGTACTTGTAGGTTTCAGGATGAGGTAGGATTAATGGTTCTCCATCGTTTAAGGTGCCGGAAGCGTAAATGTGCGATGGGTTGTTCCAGAGACGCCAGGCACCCATATAATAGGCTGAGAAGTCTTTTGCCAATATCGGTGCTGAAGGGGTAATCCCATTTGAGGGCGTGTAGGTCTGCGGGTAAGCCAGTATCAGGGTATACAGGTTTAGAGCGATGACGACGGCGACCGCTATAATGAAAATGGTTTTGGAGGATATATGTTTGAAAGTCATCGTTTACCTGCTTTCTGACGGTTTTTGTTTAATACTATTGTTGGACTTTTATACTTTAGCCGAAGTTGTTTTTTAGCCTTACACTTTTGTCTGCGGAGAAATCTGGTTTCGCGCCCAAATGTATTACAATTGTCTTACGCGGGAAAACCCTTTTATTCAATTCCCCCATTCCCACCATAAAAAGCCAAACTAGGATGAACTCCGATGCTTCCACAAAAACAAACCAAGACAAAACAAGTCTCAATCATGGCAATGGTAGCGGCACTTTACGCTGTATTGTTCTATGGTTCAGCAATAGGTATGTTGCCGGGATTCACGCTTCTTTACCTTCCCGTTATTCTACTAGGAGTTCTCCCAGTGTGGTTTGGCTGGCCAGGACTTATCGGCAGCATGATTGGCGCTTTTATTGGAGGATTGTATGTTGAGGGAGTTCCTCCTTACGCTGCATGGGTAGAATCAGTTACTGCATTAATTATTTTCAGCTTAAATTGGTTTCTCATACCGCGGAATGCCGTAGAAGGCAGAACAAAAAGGAACTTGATATTCCTCATGATTGTGTACGCGGTCACACTTTTCATAGGCACCACTTATATCCTATGGCAATACCTGTATCTCTTTAACATAGGAATTCTTCCCTTCAATTTTATAGGCAAGTTCTCGTTCACAGTTGTCCTTGTCTCTACCTATATCCTAAACTTGGTTATCCAACTTGCTGTATGTCCTGCCTTACTAAGAGCGGTTACACCCAAGCTAAAAAGCTGGGGGATATACTCCGGAAACTTTGCGGAATGGAGAAGTTTGAAAGCCAAAACTCAAACCCAAGCTAAACAAGTCTAAAAGCGTCCAATCGTTTACCTTAGATTTGCTAAAAATGTTTTGGCTCAAATCTATAGACAACGCTTTTAAGTTATCGATGACCTAAAGGCACCTTGAGTGCTCAAAAATGAAAATCAGAGTTATCAAACTAACCCCAGAACAACTCATGAAGTTGCTGCAGGGAGAAGCCTCAGCTTTCGCTTCAAGCTTGCCCTCTGACGCGGAACTTTTAGATTTGAAGTTTGACTTATTTTTCAGGCAGGTGCTTGCCGTAGTTAGAAGCGACACTTTTGAGGATGTTGCCGAAGGCTGCCCGACCCCAGAGTTGAAGCTGACAAAAAGCTCGGCGCCAAAGGCTGCTCCTAAACCAACAGCAACTTTCAAAGCCGAACCCAAACTTGAGCTTAAGCCGGCTGCCTCAAAGGCTATGCAAATCTCACAACCCGGCAAATCCACTACCAAATGGGAGAACGAGTTTAGCCCAGACCAACGGAAACTGCTCAGCTTCCAAGTCAAGGACGACTGCGTCGTGGTTAAGCCTATTCAGTTTTTGAAAGCCGAATGGGAAGACATAAACGAAGTGGTCCGAAGCTTAGGTGGCAAATGGGTCAAAGGTGCCATTATCAGCTACTGGGAAATCCCTACGAGCTTAGATTCGCAGCACCTTTCGAGTTAAAAACGAAAATTCTTTAAACAAGCTGGCTATATTCAGAGTAGGGTTGTATCAAGATGGCAAAAACCGATAAACCTCTAACTAAAAATGCACTTGTCTCCATGCAGGTAATCGATTCGCAAGGTCATTTGGTTGGAAAAGTTAAGGATGTCGCCTTCGTCGTTGGACAGCTTGGCATTTCACTTTCAGTAGAAAACGAGGATGGTGAAATTCAATGCATCCAGTGGCAGGACATTCAAGCAGCCTCGGATTTCATATTATTGAAGCCTCAATTTTCAGGTGGCAACAAAGGAGAATGTGCAAATGAAGAGACTCAGGTTTTCCAAACGGAACAGACAAAGCAAACGCAGCAAACAGAACCCAAGAAACAAACTGCTCAGCCGCTTTGCCCAACATGCAACCAGCCACTTACTTGGATTCCGCAATATAGCAGATGGTATTGCTACAACGACAAGAAATACGTCAATCCGGAGGAATCTATGAAAAAAGGAGACTGGGAAGAGTCAGTCAAAGATCAAAGGACGCAGCAAACGTCCACGAAAAAGTCCAGTCCGCCTTTGTGCCCAACTTGTAATAAGCCTCTCACATGGATTCCACAGTACAACAGATGGTACTGCTACAACGACAAAAAATACGTTTAGCGTCCATCTTGCAGTATTTTTTGGTCGTTGCGGGAAAGATGAGCACGCTTCATTAGAATAAAAAGTGACCTCTTACTTGCAGTTCATAGATGCTGTGTTCAGCTTGGCATGGTGTAGTAAACGACTGCCCCTAACGCGATACTTATTATCCAGAGGACTGCGGTGATCTGCATCCATTTTTGGGGTGGCTGAGGTAAATCATTGAAAACATACATCACGGACAAAACTACTGCAGGGAAACCAATCGCCATATGTATAATTTGCAATACTGAGAATGGTGAGGTCATGGCGTCACTTGGGTTGATATAGTAAATGAATAAAGATGGAAACATCACCGCAAATATTGATATCAAATTAAGAAAAACTGCGCCGCTCATGATCCAGCGGTGAAGCTGGAGCGATTCTTTGCTTCGGAGTCTTGCATAACCGATTCCTATGATCGCCAGTCCAAGAGCAACTAACATCATTGTTAGGGATTCTTGTTGAAGATAAGAATTTAAGTAGTTAAAATTCATGTTCACGCTCATTTTTCTCTTCCCATAAGATGAGAAACTTAAAGCATTATTTGGTACTTTGTGTCTGTGTTCAGCCAACAACAAATAAACGCTTAAATACATACCCGAATGGCTAGAGAGCAAAAAGTCAATTTTGATAATTGCTTTTAAAAAACAATCGTTGGGAACCTGCCGCTTCTTTTCTGCAACAAGCTTTTCGGTCCATCGCTGCTTTCAGAGGGCAAACTAGCGGTAAATCGCCAAATTAGCAACCTATTTACTTGTGACTGTACACTGGCAACCAACACAAGTTTAAAACCTGAATTTCACGACTATTTATTGGGAAGATTTTGGTGAAAATTAAAAAGGTAACGAACGTCCAAGAAAATAGAAGCGCCCTTTTCATCGCTATGGCTATGCCCACTCAAGCAGACAGTTACTATTATCGTAGGTTACTAGGAACACATTCAACTGAGAGTGCGGGGTAAAGTAGAAACATAATAAGAATTCTGCTTGCACCGTTTACCCCAAATTGAGTTCCATTTTTAATTTTCAAAATAGGAGATCAATTATGTCGCAACCCATACCAGTTTCGGCCTCTGACTGGAATCATCTTTTCGATCTAGCTACGACCATAGCACTAGTAGCGATGGCTGTTGTTATAGGCGCAATGATTTATTTTATAGTAAGGTACAGGGAAAGAAAAGGCCAAGCCAAGTTCATTCCAGACTTCAGCATAAGAAAAAGTCGCGCTAGGGACAGTGTGATTTTTGCCTCAATTTCCATCATAATATTGGTCAGTTTGGTTGCGGCTTCCTACCGACTTACTCCCAATGCGCGTTTTGAGCCCACTGTCTCCAAAAGTTTGGTCATCGACGTAACTGCTTATCAGTGGGGTTTCGATTTTGGCTACCCTAACGGCGTGACGACGTCAGACAATGTAACCCTGCCTGGAAACACAACTGTAATGTTTAACGTTACAAGCACGGATGTAATGCACAATTTTTACTTAGTCCAATACAAGGTAAGCATAGAGGCAGTACCTGGCAGATATAACATTTTGTGGATAACTACACCAGTGGTAAACGGAAACGACCAGTACAGCTACAACATTTACTGCAAAGAACTCTGTGGAGTTGGCCACACATTCATGGATGCAGCCATGACGGTTGTAAGCCAACCCGTTTATGACCAATGGCTTGCCAGCCAAAATGCTACAAACTCATCGAAGTCAGGAGGCTAAAGCGATCGTATTTTCAATAAAAGACTGGTTAATTACAACTAACCATAAGCAGGTTGGCATACTTTACATAGTGACAGCCATATTTTTCTTAGCGGTTGCTGGCTCATTTGGAGAAATGATGAGAACGCAGCTTGCCGTTTCAAACAACAATTTTCTTAACCCCTTCACTTATGACCAAACCGTCACCTTACATGGCCTGTTAATGATTCTCTGGGTTCTTACACCCTTGGGGATTGGCTTGGCAAACTATATCGTGCCGCTGCAAATAGGCGCAAAGGATCTGGCGTTTCCACGCATGAATGCCTTAAGCTACTGGACATATCTGTTCAGCGGCGTAATGCTTGTTAGCTCCGTATTTATGCCAGGGGGCGGACCAAACACCGGCTGGACCCTCTACGCACCTCTAAACACTATACAGTTTACTTCTCAAGCAGGCATGACCCTTGCCGTAATGGCATTGCTACTGTTTTCTCTTTCCGTGACCATGGGTTCAATTAACTTTCTCACAACCGTCGTGAGAAACCGAGCCAAGGGTGTAACTTGGAAACGGCTACCAATATTCACTTGGTCGATTCTTTTCACTATGACGCTTGCGCTTTTTGCGTTCCCGCCGTTAGCTGCAGGCCTACTGCTGTTATCAAGCGATAGATTTCTCGGCACCGTCTTCTTTAGTGCCACTCAGGGCGGCGGCATTTTATGGGATGAACTCTTCTGGTTTTTCGGTCACCCCGAAGTTTACATTGTCGTTTTTCCTGCCTTAGGCGTAATCGCAGAAGTTTTTCAAACGTTTGCGAAGAGACCCGTATTTTCAAGAACTGTCTTCATCGTTGAATTTGCAGCTGTAACCTTTCTGAGCGTTGGTGTTTGGATGCATCACATGTTTACAACGGGCGTGAACTACAGTGTCTTGCAGACTTTCTCTTTCACTACGCTCGCCATATCCATACCTTTCGAAGGAGTAGTTCTTGGCTTGGTGCTTACACTATACAAAGGTCACATAAAACTAAACACTCCAATGTTGTACTGTCTCGCCGCCATATTTACTGTGACTTTGGGGGGTATAACAGGTGTGCTGCAAGCTTTTCCAGTTTTAGATTACGCTTTCAATGGGACCTACTGGATTGTGGGTCATTTCCATTATGTCATGGCTGGAACCACTCTATTTGCGCTAATTGCAGGACTATATTATTGGTGGCCGAAAATAACCAAGAGACAGTACAATGAGACTTTTGGAGTAATCATTTTCCTTGTTTCCTTCGTTGGATTCAACATTCTCTATTTTCCATACTTCTTCATGCTGGATATGCCTAGAAGAATATCGACGTTTTCATTAGCCTCAGGACTAGCATCGTTGAATTTAACGGCAACTATCGGTGCCTACATATTCGGACCTGCCGCTGCATTAGCCGTTTTAAACCTTGTTTTAAGTTTGAGAAAACCCGTTTCTTCAGGGCCTAACCCTTGGGAAGGAAGAGAATTGGAGTGGACGGGCGATTACGACGGGTCACTCGCCTTGGCTACATCAACGGCAACTGCAGAGACAGCGGTTGATCCGAGTGGTAATTCTCGGTATAGCCGCTGGTACTGGTGCATGACAGGCTCGTGTGCATCAACTGAAACTGCGGTTGACTCTGCAGGCCAATCTGGTTATTTGCATAAGTCTGCGGAGGTTGAAAGTTGACAGAAGACTATGAACATCCTGAAGAAGGCAAATCCACCTATGCACCGATCATCCTTGCGGCGGGAGTTGCACTACTGCTTTTCGGGCTCGTAATTTTCTTGCCGCTTGCCATAGCGGGAATAGTAATTGTAGGCGCGGCGTTGTTCAAGTTGTTCAAGGATGGTGCTGAAGAAAAATTTGCAGAACTCAAAGAATCTCTTGAAGAGAAATATCCGCTTGAATCTTTAAGTAAAGAGAAACTTGGCGTCTGGGTTTTCCTTGTTTCTGAAATCCTAATTTTCGGATCACTTATCGTTGCTTACGCGTACGTCAGATTATCCAGCAGTTCATGGCCCGTTGCCACTCAAACCCACGACGTAATCCTCGGAATGAGTAACACCATCATCTTGCTTACCAGCAGTTTGGCAATGGTGTTTGCTCTTTACTCGATCAGGGCAGGCAACACAAAAGGATTAAAAGTTGGGTTAATGGGGACGTTTGCATTGGGTGCAGCTTTTCTCGTAATTAAGCTTGGATATGAATGGCCACAATATTATCGAAACGGGTTCACGATAAGCAGCGGCTTGCCCGGCTCTAGTTATTTCGTGTTGACAGGTCTTCATGCTGTACATGTTGGAGCGGGTTTGGTTGCGGTTGGATACCTTCTTTTTAGATCTTTCAATGGAGGATTTACAAGTACAAAGCATTCCGCCGTTGAAAATATCGGCTTGTACTGGCATTTTGTGGATATTGTTTGGATGTTCCTCTTTCCGCTGTTCTATCTAATTTAGGTGAAAAAATATGCCTAGTATGAAAATGTACGTTGGAATCTGGCTGGGACTTGTAGTTGCAACTGTGGTGGAAGTGGTAACCCGTTCATTAGCGGGGGCAGCCTCATTGCTAGCGCTGATCATTCTCTTAATCTCTTCAGGTAAAGCCCTAACCATAGCCCTATACTACCAGCATCTGCGCTATGAAGACAGAAAGCTTGCAATCTTGCCGATTGCTGCCGTCGTAGGGGTCATTTTTCTTGCGATTGCCGCTGGAATGTCGATGTCATTGGGAATGTGAAAGCGATGGCTAACTCTTACAGACCATACTTGCCTCTTATTGCGATAGGCGCTCTAGCCCTCGCGCTTCTTGTCGGTGCAGCAGCTGTTTTGATTTTCAATATTCAGCCGCAAATGACAGCCACCAACCCAAGCAAGGTAACGACGGCAACCATTGTAATTTATGAGGGAGAACTCACAAACGGCAAATTCGGCTTTGGTACCGCTCCCAACAACCTGACTTCGCCTGGACCCACCATCGGATTTTCAACATTGGATACCGTTAACATTACGGTTGTGAATGTTGGGAAGCTGCCACATGCTTTTGCCATAACTACAACGCCAACCGCTGGAGCACTTGTTCTTTTCAATGCTGTGGTTGGTTCAGCTAGCAATCCGCTTATGCCGGGGCAGTCAGGCTCGGTTATTTGTAGAGCTTACAACGGTGCCTTCGATTACTGGTATGTTTCTCCTGTTTCGGGGGACATTTCAGCCGGAATGTACGGTGCCGTCATAGTTAGCTCGGTGACTGGTCCAGCGTTTCCTTAGTCAGATCCAAAAAAACGTCCGAGCCTTTTTGATAGTTAAAGTGAAACGAATTATGAAGCAAAAAATAAACCAGTATCTTCAACTTACGAAGCCCAAGGTGACACTGTTAAACTTGTTTGTAGGCATCACCTGCTTTGTTCTTGCCGCGTTCCCAGCTATAACCTGGTTCAAACTTGCCCTGTTTGCGTCTACAGGCTACTTAGCGGCGGGCGGCTGCGGCGTTTTAAACAGCTTCTACGATAGAGACATCGACAAATTGATGTCCCGCACCTTGAAGCGGGCAATCCCTGCGGGACAAGTGAGGTCCAATGAAGCGCTGGTACTGGGAGTAGCTATGATTTCAGTTAGCTCTGCTTTATCGTATTTCCTGTTTAACCCCTTGACTTTCATAATGATGCTTCTTGGAACAGCCTTCTACTTAGTTATTTATACGGTTTGGCTAAAACGCATCAGTCCTTGGAACGTGGTTATAGGCGGCTTCGCTGGATGTTTTGCTGGATTTGCAGGTTGGACAGCCGCAGCTAACACTCTTAGCTTAATGCCTTTTCTTGTCGCCATGCTGGATTTTCTTTGGACTCCCGGTCACCTTTGGGGGCTTGCCATCAAGAAAATGAAAGAATACAAAAAGGCAGGAATCCCAATGCTGCCCGTCAAGTTCGGCATCATTAGAGCTTCACAGGTTGTTTTCGGGCTGAATGTTTTTACAGTTGCTTTCTCGTTTCTATTTCCGATATTTCATCTTACAGGCATCGTTTACTTTTGTTTTGCTTTGGTTGCGGGAAGCGCATTTCTATTTCAAAATCAAGGATTGCTATTTTCAAGCCGGGAAAAGTACGGGTTCAAAGTGTTTATAGCCTCAATTCCTTATTTGGCATGTTTGATGCTAGGATTAATTGTCGACAAGTTTTTCGTTATCTAATTCTCTTGATCATAGGACGCAAAAAACAATTTAAGCCTATTTGGTTGCATAAACGTGCTACAGCCGTCAATCGACCGCATATTTTCATATCCCTTTTTCAACTAATCCATCTTAACTTCGTTACGAGTAACCTGTAGCTGTTTATGCACAGCAAAAAAGCCTATTAACCTGATTAATCTCTAAGATAATTTGAGGTCTTTAGATTGTTAATGCAAGGAACTTTTTTAGCGCTGACACTAATAGTTGTCATTGGTTTGCTCTCAGCTTCAGCGGCAACAGTAAAAGCTCAGACAGGAACAGCCTTGACTTTGTATGCAGGAGAAAAATCTACTAGCGCATATGGTTTTGGCAGCAGTGCAAGCGACCTTGCTTCCCCTGGACCGACACTTAACCTTGTTGAAGGCACAACCTACACAATGACCGTGTACAACGTAGGGAAAATGGATCACTCATGGGAAATTTCAACATCTAAAGCGACAACCACCTCGCCTTTGTTCGAAGCAGGCATCGGCATTTCAACCTACATAACTCCGGGAGGTAACGGAACAGTTACTTTTACACCTAACCAAACGGGCAACTTCTATTACGTGTGCACGTTTCCAGGACACATAGCATTAGGCATGTGGGGAAACGTAAAAGTAACATCGACAGTTCCGGAGTACCCTTCAGTATTGACAGTGATGTTCATGGCGCTGGCAGTTACAGGTCTGGCAGCTTTCTTAGCACGACAAAAAATCAAAATTGGTAAATTCCCAAATTTCTAATTTTTTTATTTTTATTTTTCTACCAAACTTGCTTTTGAGAATTTCAGCGTATTCCATGAAGCCGCATTTTAGAAACTGCTGAAGAAGCCTCTTATGACTTCCTTGGCTGATTGGCGAAGAGGATGTTTGATCCTCGAGGGGTCATCCAAGTTTCGCAGTCTTGCAATTCTGAAGTAAATTGGAGGATGGGGATCCCAATTTAGCCATTCTTGGAAACGGAAAGACGGCATGCGTTCGTAAAGCAGTCTTTGGAAGCCTATTTTTTCAAGTGAATCAGCTAAAACCTTCGGTTTCCCTATGACTATTGCTGAAATTAAGTCAGCTCTTGCCTCAAAGAACTTGGATATGAAATAAGTCAGTGACAACAAGGCCCACAGATAGATGATCAGCAAGAACGTTGAAGTAGTTCTTACTAATGTGAAAATTATGTAGAACCAGAATAGATACTGAACTGCTGACAAACTGTACAGCCAAAGAGGGTCATGTCCCTTTAAATGCCCGAATTCGTGTCCCAAGATAGATTCAATTTCTTCGTCGTTAAGTTGCAAAAACGTTCCGGTGGTAATCAGAACGATTCCTCGGCTGGGACTGGGACCTGAAGCAGCTGCATTTGGTAGTAGAGTGTTGGAGACGATGATTTCAGGCACTTTATAACCGAACTTGTCGGCGGTTCTCTGAACAATATCATAAACGTTTACTTTCTTGGCAATCAAATCTTGAGTTTTGCAATCAATCCCGAACTTGGCGAAAACTTCATGTGCCTTTTCGCAGTCAAGGTTGCCGTTCTCGGCTATTGTCATCTTATAAATTTCTTGCTTAAGCTGAGTCAAGTCTTTTTTCGAAAGCTTTTTGCTTGTGTTATCCATCTCTGCGGATATGGGATACTGCAGGATGTGGATATATGGGTCTTTCTCAGTAATGTGCCAATCTGCCGCCCTAGCAACTATCTTGTTCGAGTAAAAAACAAAGACGAATTGAATGACAAGCAGCACAATCGGAACCAGAGGCCCAATGATGAGAAACAGCAATATCCCCACAGTCATAAACGCTGCTATAAGTAGAATCTGGGTTTCCAAAAAAATGCGACGCAAAGATTTGTTTTCTTTACCCGTAACCGCTTCTGGCACTATTGATTCTCCTTCTCTCCAAGCGAAGAAAAGGCTATTCTTTCTAACTTGTTCTTCAAAAGCATCCACGGCTATGTTGAGGTCTTCTTTGGACCTTAAGACTTCGTCTTCTGAAACCCCTTGACTGATTGGCTCAATGACCGCGTTGATTGATTCGCTGCCAGATGCGTGAACGTTGAGAATTTTCTTGCCGTTGGAATCTAAAACTGAATAACTTACGGAAAAATTGTCCGTTGAAATATCTGCGAATCGGTTTTTTTGAGGAGTTAGAAAAAATCGGTTCATGTACTCATAGAACTTGCTAACGTAATCTACCGGAATTTCAGGAACAATTGTAAATGATAGTGAATTCGCCTGCAAACTAAGCACCTTTAGAGATCAAAACAACAAATCCCTTCAACTCAAGTAAAGTAACTATTCTGACGTTATTATCTTTTCGCGCAATACATAGCTTGAAACTGAGCTGGGTGTAATTAGAAACTGTTTTCTGCATATTCAAATGGTCTTCGGCTTTTCAAATGGTCGAACAAACCCTTCTTCTTATAAATCAGGTTCTTGGTTTCTGACTTGAAAAGATGTATAACACGGTCAACGACTATTACTTCAAAAATAACGAAGGAAATGATAACCCTGAACTAAAACGTGGGAAATTGCGTAAATTCTGAGCAACAAAACTTCGAAAAAACAATGGCAAAATCCCGTTCACCCTTCGGCACGCAAGCCTTCTCTAAATGCCCTAAAAAGCACAAAAAGGAGGAATCGATTTCCGCGTACAAAAAGACGCCAACACGAGAAGTTATTGTACAAACTGACAAAATAAAAAAAGATTTTTCTATATTTTAATCCAGAGCAAGATGCCCATGATTAAACCATAGATTGCCAGTGCTTCAGCCAACGCAACAATTAGGAAGCTTCTGAAAAACGTGTCAGGCTTCTCAGCTAATGCGCTAATTGCAGCGCTGCCCGCGGCTGAAATTGAAATTCCAGCGCCCAGCGATGCTAAGCCAACAGAGAGCCCTGCACTGATTGCTAAGCCTAAAGTATTGAGCGTTCCCGTTGATGTTGAGGTTGATGTAGTCGATTGAACAGTGGAAACGGTGATTGCGGCCGCGAATCCGATGGGAATAAGAAGCGCAAGCGGAAGCACAAACAGAAGAATTAATCTCCCCCTCATACTATTCTAGCTCCGACATAAAACAGACAAATCGCCGCTAGCTATTAATCTTTTTCCTTCCTATTTTGACTTGGTTTAACGGAGAGTTCAACGGCTTCGCCGATTTCACCGGCTTCCGCCTTTAATGTTTCAACTTTTTCCTTGATTCTTTCCATTTCTTCTGAGGCCAGTTTTTCAATTTGTAGGTTAAAATCCTGAAAGTCTTTCTCCAACTTTGCTTTTGACATACATCCCACCATTTTTCTAAAGGTTTATTTAACAACCAAAACGGGGCAAGACGCATATTCAATCACTCGTTCCGCGACGCTGCCTATAAGAATCCTCTCAGCGCCCCTTCGGCCGTAGGTGCCCATCACAATTAAATCTACGTTCAAGTCTTTAGCTACATGCACAATCCTTTCAAATGGTCTACCTTCAGCGATTAAAGAAGAAGCGTTTATCCCTGCTTTTCCAGCTACGCCGACAACATAATTGACGTAGCTTTTTCCATCTTCTTTTAGTTCTCGTTCAGCAGTCTCTCGGTTGTCTATTTTTGCGATTTGGTCAAGAACAACATTATCAACGACGAAAACCGCTATGATTTGTGCACCAACCATTTTGGCTATGCTCATTCCGTACTCGGCAGCACGCAAGCTAGGTTCTGATCCGTCAGTCGGTATCAAAATCTTCTTTATAGATCTAAAGTCAAGACTCAACTTTTCCATGCTCCCTAATCATGTGTTTAATTCTTTTGGTTCGAACAAACTCCTCGCGATCTTTTTCTTCCAAAACCAGCGCGATTTGCTTGGTGATGTTGCGGTACATAGGAATAAGAACGTAATTCAAAGCGTTAACCCGCCGCTGCGTCCTTTTCACGTCGTTAGCGATCTGAAACGTTGTGCCTTCAGCCCTGGCTAAGTCAGCAACTAACTCGAGTAAATTGTGAAACTGCTTAAATGCTTTATCTAGTTCGGAACTGGTGTTAGCGAAACCGTAATCAGGTTTAACTTCGTCTGCGCCTTGGAATTCAACATCGGGAACTATGACTCCCATTATACTTTTGAAATCCATCAGGAAATCCGCTTCGAAGTGTGAACCTAATGCGACGTTGGCAATTGTCTCGGAGCCCTTAGCCATATTGGCTTCTTTTATGCCCTCGTATCCCTTTGCAAGAGCTTCCAGCAAATCCGCGCGTGCCCGCTCTGACTCGTAGATGCTGTTTCGAAGCTCGCGAAGCAGAATGTCGCGTTTGCGTTCAAGCACGTCGCGTCCCGATTGGGCGAGGCTTAAGGTTTTTTTTGTCTGTATCAGGTTGATTCTTGTTGGACTGATGTTTTCAACGGACAATTGCTTACTTTACCTCTTGAACAGTTTTCGGGTAATACTTCTGAATGTATTCGGGATGCACATGAATCAATTCTTCATCGGGCAAAACTGACAACGTTTCCCAGGCAATATTCAGGGTGTCCTCTATAGTTCTGTTCTCATCTTTGCCTTGGTTAATCATCGACTTCTCAAAACGTTCACCGAAGCGCAGGTAATCTTTGTCCCTTGTACCCAGCCCTTCTTCGCCAATGATTGTAACGAGTGATTTTACAGAATTGTACTGTGCATAAGCCGCGTATAGCTGACTTGCAACGTCAGCGTGGTCCTCTCTGGTTCGGCCTTTTCCGATGCCGTCTTTCATTAGCCGAGACAAGCTTGTGGTAATGTAGATTGGAGGGTAAATGCCCTGTTTTTCCAGATTGCGGGATAACACAATCTGTCCTTCTGTTATGTAGCCGGTAAGGTCGGGGATAGGATGTGTTATGTCGTCGTTGGGCATGGTTAAGATAGGCATTTGAGTGATTGAGCCGCTTTTACCAGCTACTCTTCCCGCACGTTCGTAAATGCTTGCAAGGTCACTGTACATGTAGCCTGGGTACCCTTTTCTGCTGGGTACTTCCTCCATTGAAGCGCTGACTTCTCGCAAAGCCTCGCAGTAATTCGTCATATCAGTCAAAATTACGAGGACATGTGAGTCTTGATCGAAGGCTAGATACTCTGCTAAAGTCAAACCAGCCCTCGGCGTAATTATGCGCTCGACAGGCGGGTCTTCAGCCATGTTGAGAAACATCGCGACGTTCTTTATCGCGCCAGTTTCCTCAAAGCTTCTTCTGAAAAATGCTGCGTCATCATGCTCCAACCCCATTGCGATGAAAACGACGAAGAATTCTTCGTTTGCGCCTCGAATTGTTGCTTGTCTAACAATTTGTGCGGCAAGCTCGTTATGAGACAAGCCTGGACCGCTGAAGAGTGGAAGCTTTTGACCACGAACAAGGCTGTCAAGTCCGTCAATTGCTGATATGCCTGTTTGAATGAAATCCCTAGGATACTCCCTGGAAGTGGGGTTCAGCGGAAACCCATTTGCATCCCGTCGCTCTTCGCTGAAAAACCTTGGGTGTCCATCAATAGGCTCGCCGAAACTGTTCATTATACGGCCAAGCATCTCGACTGAAACGGGTACCTCCAGCGGTTTTCCTAAGAATCGAGTTCGGGTCTCAGAAGGTGACAGTCCTGTGGTTCCTTCAAAGACTTGGACGGTCACGGCTTTCTGACTTACTTGAATAACTTTGCCTAACCGTATCTCTCCAGTTTGGGCTCTGACCGAAACAAGTTCATCGTAACCAACGTCTTGCACGTTTTCCACAATGATAATTGGGCCTGAAATGGAAGCGACTCCTTTATACTCTATACCCATACCAGCCATATTCTTTACCTCAGGACACTCTCCAACTCCTCAAAGTGCTTCTGCATCCTATTCTCTAAATCGTCCAAATCGTTTACTTTCTCGTTAGGAATAGAAGTTTTCATGCGAATAATCTCCTCTGTGATTGGCAGCTGGGTAATCTTAAAGATCGGCTCGCCCTTGTTTACCGCCTTGCCAGCATAATGGTGGAAATCCACGATGATTTTAAGCATCTTGAACTGCTTTTTAGGGGAGCAGTACGTGTCTATGGGGTCTAAAGCGTTCTGTTGCAAAAGAGCAATACGGAGAATCCGCGCCGTTTCCAAGATCAAACGTTGCTTATCAGGCAAAGCCTCTGGACCGACCAGTTTAACAATGTTTTTTAAGTCATCTTCAGCCTGCAGAATACGCATCGCCTCAATTCTATAGTTGTTCCAGTTCTTATCCACCTGCTGATGCCACCAGCTCTCAAGCTCACCGATATACCCGCTGTAACTCTGCATCCAATTGATTGCTGGGTAATGTCTCGCATCAGCTAATTCGGAGTCTAGAGCCCAGAAAACTCGTGTGTAGCGTTTTGTGTGCTGTGTGACAGGTTCCGAAAAGTCGCCGCCTGGAGGGGAAACAGCTCCAATAGCGCTGATTGAACCCAGACGTTTCTCGGCGCCCAAGGTTTCAACAACACCTGTACGCTCATAAAACTCTGCCAGCCTCGACGGCAAATAGCTTGGGAAACCTTCTTCAGCAGGCATCTCCTCAAGTCTTCCTGAAACCTCACGTAACGCCTCGGCCCATCTGCTTGTGGAGTCAGCCATCAAGGCCACTGCGTAGCCCATGTCACGGTAGTATTCAGCTAACGTTATACCGGTGTAGATGCTTGCTTCGCGAGCAGAAACTGGCATGTTGCTTGTGTTAGCTACGAGGATAGTTCGCTCCATAAGCGGGTGACCAGTCGTGGGATCAACTAGCTTGGGAAAACTAGTCAGCACATCCACCATCTCGTTGCCGCGTTCCCCGCAGCCTACGTAGATTATCAGGTTCGCATCTGACCATTTGGCAAGCTGCTGCTGAGTAACGGTTTTGCCCGTGCCGAATCCACCTGGAATAGAGGCGCTGCCGCCTTTAGCAATTGGGAAGAAAGTGTCAATTATCCGTTGCCCAGTAATCAGCGGAACAGAGGGAGGAAGCCTTCGGCTGTAGGGACGCGCTTTCCGCACAGGCCACTTCTGCAACATCGCGATGTCGGTTTTCGCGCCGTTCGACTCGAGGGTCGCAATATTCTCTGTTATCGTTAGATCACCTTCGGACGCTAGATTGACCAGAGTGCCACGCATCAAAGGCGGGATCAATATTCGATGTTCAACCAAATCAGTTTCCATTACGGTGCCGACGATGTCACCACCTGCAAGTTTGGCGCCAACTTCGGCCTTAGGTTTGAAAAACCATTTCTTATCTCTCGAAAGAGGAGTTACTCCCTTCACTTGCTTTATAAACGCTCCTGTAAGAGCTCGAAGCACGTCTAATGGTCGCTGTATCCCGTCAAAAACGTTTCCGACCAGTCCAGGTGCCAACTCTACTGAAAGCAGGCTCCCAGTACCCAAAACGGGCTCGCCGACTTTAAGACCGGTTGTGTTCTGGTAAACTTGAATTGTTGCGTGTTCTCCTTCTAACCGAATGATTTCGCCGATTAGGTTTTCGTTGCCTACCTCAACCAGTTCGTACATGATTGCTCCAACCATATCTTTCGCTTCAACGACTGGTCCTGCAACGCGGATTATGCTTCCTTTAGGGGGCATGATTGTTAAGACTCCTTAAACATCATTTTTGCCAGTTCCACGCGTAACTGGGGTTTCAACTCGTTCAATTTGTTGTCGATGGTGCTGTCGTAAGTTATCTTGCGATCAATCGACTGTGTTTTGAAACCGCCGATGAAATCTTCTGTTTCTTCTAGTATTTTTAATTCGCAATTCAGCTTTTTGGATAGTCGATCCAACTCTTCTTGGGTTAGCCATGCTTTGTCCTTAGTGTTAACTTGTATGATGAGGCTTTTTTGGCCTAGCCCTTTAGCAACCTCTTTTATTAGCGTAAGCAGGTAACGGTGGTATTCCCCAGTTGTCACGAATTCCTTAAGGCTTACAAGAGCTTTGTCAAAAGCAGCATTGACCAGCTCCTCTTTTGCCTGAAGCAGATAATTCCTCATCTCCACTTCAGTTATAGAAACGATCCTTCGCTTTTCTGCTTCCGCACGAGCTACAGCTTGATTCAGAGTAGTCTGGTACTTTTTGTCTGCTTGCTGCTTAGCCGCTTTTAGAACTTCCTTCGCTTCGTTTTTGGCCGTTGAAACAATGGCTTCAGCTTCTTTTTGCTCTTCCTCTAAAACCGCGTTTGCAATCGCCGATAGGCCCTCTTTAACGCTCACTTTTACCGATTCCCTCTCTTTAAATTCTTATACCCAAGGTCTTGCTGATGATGTCGGACATTCGAGTTTCGCTTGGTTTTCCTTTGCTTCCTGGGACCTCAACTATCAAAGGCTCTCGCCGTTCGCGACGTACCTTCTCGATTCTGTCATGTAGTTGCGCTTGAGTGGAAAATTCTTCGCTTATGATTACGATTGCCAAGTCAGGGCGTGTGAGCGCTTTGTCCAAAGCTTGTCTAGCTTTATCCACTGAAGTTGCTTCAATACCTTCAACGCCGACTAGTCTGAAACCCGTTACCATGTCAGCATCTCCTATTACGTAACCAAGCATAGGGTCTCTTGATAAAACTTAAATTACTAGTTAAATAACATTGTGTTGACAGAAATTTATGCTGCAACCGGAAAGGATGACTGTTGCCTCAGTAATCTGTGTCAGGCAAGACGTTGAACGGCTTCTGGAAGCGTTAAGTAGCTTCGGCGAATTCCACATTGAGGAAGCTACTGACAACGCTAGTGCTCTTGAGAATAATCAGGAAATTCAGAAAGCTGAGGAGACGCTTTCAAGCGTTAACGACTTAGTCAAACAGTTCAGCCAAGAAAAGCCAGGCATGTTTGACCTTTTCAAGGCGGCTCAACCCGCGAAAACAGAGATTACTGCCGAAAACTGGCAAGTTCTCGCCGAATCCATTGGCCAACAAGTTTCGTTGTTGAAGAAGGAATTTGACGAGTTTAGCAATTCTTTATCGAGCCTCCGAGAAAAAAGTGCCCAGCTTAGCAACATCAAAAAAATGCTTACGATAATCGACGTCAACCACGCAGACCTTGAAGCCATACAGAACCTGGAATTGATTCATGTAACAGCAGCATCCGTCCCACATAAAAACTTTGAAGCATTAAAAGCAGAGCTTGCCAAGTTCCCTCTTATCCTGAGCTACGCCATCTTAACAAAAGAAACCAACTTTGTGAGCATAGCCGTTCCAGGCAAGCAAAGTACGGACGTGGAAAAAATCGTTAAAGCACATCACGCAGAGATTTTTTCAATCCCCAAAGACTTGCCGCACAAAACTAAGGAGGCTCTCAGAGAAGTCAATAACCGCCTAAAAGACAACTCAGAAAAAGAAAAAGCTGTTTCGGATTCACTGCACAAATTAGACATGGAAAACAAAAACAACCTCCCAGTATGGAAAGAAACTGTTGAAAACATTTTGACAATATTTAACGCAAAGAAAAAAATGCTGCAGTCAGGAAGACTAGCAACAATTAAAGGATTCGTACCCAAGAAAAACCAGCTCGCATTCGACGAAAAAGTCCATTCTCTGCTTGGGGAAAAAGCCATAGTACTGCAAAATGACGCACCTGAATCTGAAAAAACTCCGACTAAAATCAACAACAACAGGTTTGTAAAGCCATTCGAGGAGGTCACAAAACTCTACGGTTTGCCCCACTACGGGGAAGTGGACCCCACTCCGTTCATGGCTATATCTTTCCCGATTATCTTCGGATTGATGTTCGGTGACGTGGGCCATGGGTTAATCTTGCTGGTGGGTGGCTTTGCTGTCGGGATGCTGGTTAAGAAAAATCAGGGAATAAGGAATCTGGCCTTTATATTGGCGCTGTGCGGTTTAGCCGCAATTATTGCTGGTGCCTTATTCGGCGAATTTTTCGGCAAGGAAATTTTTCCCGCGTTATGGTTCAGGCCATTTGTTGTTACCAACGTTTTTGGCGTCCTAGTTTTCGCGCTGATTATTGGTGTAATACAGATAACCAGCGGTTTAGTTTTGGAAATGCTAGACTTCATATTTAAACATGACATGGTTGACGCTGTTTTAACATCGATTCCAAAAATAGCATTCTACCTAGGAGGGGTTTCCTTAATCTTGGTTTACAAATTAAACATTGGAGCATGGCTTTCAGGTCCCATACTGCTTTTAATTGTTCCGTTTATTCTTGTGGCTTTCGCGAAGCCTGCTTTTATGGCTGTTAGGGACTTCTCAACCCCTACGGCAGTTGCGGTTCCTGAGGAAGAGCCGGAGCCTTTGGGGCAGAGGATCTTCGAGAGCGGAGACATGGTAACACGTTTACTCAGCAACAGCATATCCTATACTCGGATTCTCGCCTTGCTTATGGCACACTGGGCGTTACTCCTTGTCACCTATACTATCGCAGGCGTGATAGGTGGTCCCACAGGTTTAGGTTTAGTTCTCAGTGGGGTAATCATCGTCGGCGGAAACATCTTCGTAATTGCGTTTGAAGGATTAATCGTTTTCATTCACACATTAAGATTACACTTCTACGAATGGTTTAGCAAATTCTACGGGGGAAACGGAACTGAGTTCCGTCCACTCAAGCAAAACTTCGTATACACCAATGTCCGGATTCGTGGAAACGGGGAAGAAGCTTAAAGCAACATTTGACCCAGGATATGTTCCGTATTAATGCCCCCTTCAACCCCCACGCTTGCCGCGATCAGGTTTCGCACTTCTGCTTCTTTAAGCGTCATAAAGGCAAGTGCCCCTCCAACGTTGAAGAGTTCGCTGATGGTGAAGGCCTTAGCATGCTGGAAAACCACTCTCTTGAAGGCTTTTTCAGCGGCTGCCAAGGTTTCATCTGGACTTGAGGTTTTAGCAAAGAATTTTCCATAGTAAGTTTCAGAAGCGACTTTTGTGGCCGATTCGAAGTCTGGCGCCATCAGCATATCCTCAACCGTTTGAGATTTGAGTTTGAAGTTCTTAGGAGGCACCGCCGCTCTCAGCTTGTTTGCGTCGTAATTCAGAGCTTTCCCCCTAAGAACCGTCAAAATGGTAAAGCTGTCGTTTTCTGTAGCAGCGTAAAAACGCGCATGGGGCTTCTCTTTCCTAGGCAAAGCTTCGTAGGCATTGTACAAGCTGTTGTAGAAGACCTTGTCCAGCAATATGTCAAGGGCTGAAGTTGACCCGTTTTCTTCGTAGGTCTTCATGCCCACGCTCAGAGCTGGTGCGTACATCCTGTCCTTAATGGAATTCTGCATTTGCTTTAAAGTGGACGCTTTGGCTGCCTCTTCGAGCATCAAGCGCCTTTTAAGGAAATCTTCCGCGGAAAAGTAAATTTTGCTTAGCTTTTCCTCGGTGCCGAGCCTCGCATTGGTTGCTTTTATTAGGGTCTTGAGGTTTTCTACCTCAAACCGCAAAATGTAACTGGAAAGGAAGTTCGCAGCCTTCTTTGGCGAGTTCTTAATCATTTTCACGTAGGTTTCAATCAAGTTTTCATTCAGAGCCCGCTCCAGATTTCGGCTTGTCAGCGGCAACGGCACCTTGGCAATTTGAGTCTGATAGCTGGTGTCCCGAAGTTGAGCCGCGATCGCAGCTAGATTCTTGTTTTCCGCTAGGGATTTGATTTTTGCTTCACTGAGAAGCTTGCTTTTTTCAGCCCCGATCTTGGCTAGAACAGGGGCATATTGTGTTACCCGACTCAAAGTTTGGCTTCCTTAACGATTGCTTTCACAATCGCAGTGACCGCAAGCTCCATGTGCTTTCCGGCTTGCACTTTCAATTTCTCAGTGGCTGCTTGGTTCGCTTTCAACTGCTCATCCCGTTTGCGGTTGGCTTCTTCAACCATCCTCGCGTGTAGTTGCCTCCCTTCTTCCTCAGCGTAAGTCTGACTGTTGGCAATCAGTTTCTCGCCGTTCTTCTGCGCCAGAGCCTTCATGGTTTGGGCTTCTTGCTGAGCGCCGCTTCGAATCTTTTCTGCTTCAGCTTCAATTTTTTTGAGTTCTTCCCACACCTTCTCCATTGTTCCACAAGTTACCAAGTGCTGCATCTCTTGAAAAGCCTTTTGTTTTTTGGAAAAATCAGGCCAAGTCAATGGACCGCTTGGTAGTCAGCTAACTGACTAAAACCTCCCAAGGCCCAATCTGTGACTAAGTTTGGGTATTCCTTAGTCAACAAATACTATTTTGCCGTATACTCTTACGGTGAAAAACAAAATGAGTCAACTATCTAACCCATTAGAGGTTCTCAAATCACTCTCAGAAGCAACAAGCATGCTGATAAGCAAAATATCAAAGTCCGTGGTCAGCGTAAAAGCGCAGATGTCACGCGGCACAGGCGTTGTCATAACAAAAGATGGGTACATTGTCACCTGTAATCATGTTCTCGGAGGATGCAGTGGAGTCAAAATCGGGCAGGGAGAAAAAACCTTCAACGCCAAAATCGTAGGCGCAGATGCATATAACGACTTAGCTTTGCTGAAGGCGGAAAGCGGGGAATTTACACCAGTAGAAATGGGCGATTCAGAAAAACTAAGCGTAGGTCAATATGTTTTGGCTCTAGCTAACCCATTTAACAGAAACCAGCCAACCGCCACCAGCGGCATGGTAACAAGCGTAAACAGCACAATAAGAGGCTGGCGTGGAGCCATGCAAATGGAAAACATAATCGCTACCGACGCGCAACTTAACCCAGGCTTCAGCGGAGGACCACTCGTAGACGCTGAAGGCAGAATCATCGGCATAAACACGGCTTACGTCTGGCAAAGGGGCATAGCAATACCAATAAACAAAGTCAAAACCGTGGCAGACAGACTAATGACAGGACGTGAATCGCAGAGAGGCTACCTGGGAATAATCGCAAACACCGTCGCTATTCCAGAAGAAATCGCCGAGCAAGCAGGCTTAGAACAGGAAACAGGCGTAATGATATTCAGCGTCGAGGCAGGCTCACCGGCACGTAAAGCAGGCTTAGCTATGGGCGACGTACTCGTCAAATTCAACGGTAAACCCGTCACCGACTTCTACGACCTACCGAGACTTCTCGCAGAAGACGTCATAGGCAAAGAAACAAAGCTGACCGTAATTCGAAGAGAAACGCTGCTAGAAGCAACCATAGTGCCAACAGTTCACGGAGGAGAAGAAGACTGATAGAGCACATCCCACTGGAAATTGAACCGCCTCAACCGATGCCATCACCACCGCTCAGAAGACGACCCTCCCCAATGCCAAGGTTTAGCACAGCACACCAAGTTGCTTCAACCGTTTCTTTCCTACCTATCTTTGACTAGGCTGGAAAGAAACCCGTTTTTTTCTTGTTTCCCCCATCAAAGTGTTTTTCAAAATAAGACACGTTGAAGTTATCCAAGACAATATTTTTTTGCAACATTAAAGGCAAAATCTTTTAACTATTTAACTATTCCAAAGAACAATTTCAAATTGCCTGCTCAAAACTTTACGCGCAAACCATACACAAGTCAGGGTACAGGTTGGAAAGGGACACAAAGGTCGAAAAAGTCACAGGCAGTCCGGAAAAGACTGGAAAAGTCGGGAAGGAACGGGAAACAACGCGGCGGAACAGGAGAAAACGGGAAAAAACGCAACCTGCAAACGGCTCAAGTCATAATTCAAGAAAGCAACCCAAGGCACAAACAACAAAAAATCCACATAAACCTGAAACCTGAAATGCGATTAGAAACAAAACCCTTTTTTAAGTATTCAGCCTTCAAAAGGCACATTGCTTTTTTGATATAGAGTCTATATATATTATTAAGTGAATCTCTATAGGAACCTTCAGCATTAGGCTTATTGAACATGTGGAAGAGGTGACAAAAAGAATGCTATCCAGAGACTGCGACGGATGCACCATACTTAAGGAATGCAGCGTCCGCTTCAGAAAAGCCAATAAAGGCGACAAGGTTTACTGCCCCGACGGAACAGCACATCTAATTGACAACTCTAGCGTAATTCAAAGCGAAGACTTGATTTGCTTCTTCGAAGCGTTTCAATAATTCAATAGCCCAAAAATAGGTTAAAGTTAGCAAAACTTAAAAAAACACGTATTTATTCTTGTTAGTTCAGTTTTTGTCTTGTTTTTTAAGCAGCTAACCACATTTTTTATATAGTAAATCTCCATAGACTAAATAGTCTATATAGATATAACTAATATAATTAGGCATCCATAGAAAACGTATTGACGTGTCTGCATGACTAAAGAAGTCGAAAAACAAAACGAGGAACAACGCAAGCTTCAGGTAACAGGTGGATCCACATTCATTCTTTCCCTGCCCAAAGAATGGGCTATCCGAAATGAGTTGAAGAGAGGAAGCTCAATGGTTGTCCGTGAAGAAGACGATGGATCCCTCTGCGTTGCACCTTCAAAATTTGTAAAAAAAGAAAAGCAAGACGAAGCCTTCATCAAAGCCTCAGTAAACGACAACCCTGACGCCATTATGCGAACAGCAATATCAGCTTACTTAGACGGGTACAACATTCTGCATATCAAAGCGCCAAGTCAAAAAGTGCTCTCAGCCAAAGTTCGAAATCACCTTAAGAATTTTGCGCGACATTACCTTGTTGGAACGGAAATTGTAATTGACACGCCCACAGAATTGACGCTTCAAGTGCTCCTCAATTACCCTGAGCTCACGGTTCAGAATGCGCTGAGTCGAATGTCAATAATTGCTTCATCCATGCATAAAGAAGCCTTGTCAGCGCTGAAAAAGCTGGATTACACAGCTGCAAAATCAGTTATTGAAACTGACCGTGAAGTAAACCGGTTCGGGCTGTACATAGTTAGACTTTTAAAGTTAGCAGTTTCAAACCCACGAATCGTAAAAGAAATCGGGTTAAACTCTCAGAGAGACTGCTTGGGCTATAGGCTAATAGCGAAGGCCGTAGAAAGAACCGCCGATCACGCGACCAAAATCGCTGAAAACACTATGTGCCTAAAGGAGTGTGTAAACGGGCAATTTTCAGAAAAGATTAGCGAGTTAAGCGGTTTGGCAATATCAATGTTTGAGAACGCCATGGACGCATTGTTCAGACGCGACTTTAATCTGGCTGAAAACGTCATCGAAAGAATAAGTCAAGTGCATAAACTGGAAAAGGAGACTGTGCTTTCCATGCAAAACGTCAAAACCGAAGACGCCGTGCACTTGAGACTAGCAATTGAAAGCGTGCGAAGGACAGCCGAATACGCCAGCGACATCTCAGAGGTAGTTCTGAATCTAAACGTTGAGTCGGTTCTGGGATAGTCTACAACTATTTCCCAGACGTTTTTCTCTTATTCCAACTCGTTGAACTCATTTTTTTCAGGAAGAAGAGAATTTGGATGGGTCTGCGATGGCTCGCAGATTTACTTTGGCTTGCTACCTTAATGTTACTTTCTCGCCAGTTGCGACGTAAACTACAGCTTCCATGATGTGCATGGCATGATCAGCAATGCGTTCAAGATACCTTACGACGAGGACGCTGGAGATGGTGCATTCGTTCGTGACGCTTGCCTGCGCGACCAGTTTGTCCAAGTACTCGAAGTAGGTTTTGTCAACTTCGTTCTCTTCCTCCGTCATCCTCTTGACAAGCTCCGGGTCCAAGCGTCTGAGCGAGTTAATGCTTACACGCACCATTTGGAGCACTTTTTCAGCCATTTTTTCGATGTATTCAAATATCCATTTATCACACTTGACTGTTTTTGCATTGAAACGCGTAGAGACGAAGGATATATCCCAGGCATATCTGCCGAAACGTTCAAAGTCGTACGCCACTTTCATGTAGGAGTTTATTATTCTCAAGTCGGAGGCAACTGGCTGATACTTAGCTATCAAGCTAAAAGCTTTCTCTTCCACCTCCACGGTTCTATTTACCAGAATTTCCGAGAGTTCATGAACACTCTTTGAGAGGTCTTCGCCCTCGACAAAGCCGTTTATTGACACAGACAGGGCTTTCTCAGCGACCCCTCCCATTTTAGAAACCATTACGGTCAGCTCTTCTAATCCAGAATCTATTAGTCTTTCCATATTGTTCACCTTATCCAAACTTGCCTGTAATGTATTTTTCGGTTAACTCACTTTTCGGGTTCTCAAAAATATCCACTGTTTCTCCGAATTCTTCCAATTTTCCGAGATACATGAACGCCGTGTAGTCGGAGATCCGCGCAGCCTGTTGGAGATTATGGGTTACGATAATGATTGTAAACTCCTTCTTTAACTCAACAATCGACTCCTCAACCTTGGCGGTGGCGATCGGGTCAAGAGCCGAGCATGGTTCGTCCATTAGGATAACTTCTGGCTCAACAGCTAGTGAACGAGCAATGCATAATCGTTGCTGCTGTCCCCCAGACAAAGCGGTCCCAGGTTTCTTCAAATCATTCTTTACTTCATCCCACAGAAACGCCATCCGAAGACTCTTCTCGGCTAGCTCATTAAGTTTGTTTCTATTTCGCACACCGTTAAGTTTCAGACCCGCCACCACATTGTCGTAGATGGTCATGGTGGGAAACGGGTTTGGCTTCTGGAAAACCATGCCGATCCTACGCCTAATTGCAACTGGATCAACTTTTGAATCGTAGATGTTTATGCCATCCAAGATAACTTCGCCTTGAACTTTCGCGCCAGGAGTCAACTCGTGAATCCTGTTTAAGCACCTGATGAGTGTGCTTTTTCCGCATCCTGAGGGACCCATGATGGCGGTCACTTTGTTCTCGGGAAACTTCAAGTTGATTCCTTTGAGGGCTTGCAACTTGCCGTAAATGGCTTTTAAGTCTCTTGTTTCCACCTTAGCCGGAAATGACTCTTGGGTTTGCTTACTCAATTTTATCGGGTCTCCTCAAAGTCCATGCAGCGAATTATCTTTTGTGTTTCCATCATTGCTTTTACTCCATTCTTGCCTCTGTTAAGTTCTTTCCTATGACAAGTTTAACGAAAAGGTTCAGTCCTAGCATCAACAGAATGAGGATTAAGGCCGCGCCCCATGCTTGAGCTTCCCACACTGGAAAACCGGAAGTTCCGTAGTTATAAATTAGAACAGTTAGTGAGGCAGTAGGTTGATTAAATATATTTGTTATGTAGTGGGTGCTCGCGGCGGCTGTTAGGAGTAAGGGTGCTGTCTCACCTGTGGCGCGTGCAATTGATAAAATTATCCCTGTCAAGAGCCCAGTCTTGCCTGTGCCGATAACGACTCTGAAAATTGTTCTCCAACGAGGAACCCCCAGAGCCATGGAAGCCTCTCTCAAGGTATTTGGTACAAGACTAAGAGATTCACTTGTTGTCCTTGCGATAATGGGTATCATAATGAAACTTAGGGCAACGCCTCCTGCAAACGCCGACCATTCATGTGTAGTGAGGACAATTATTATGTACACGAAAAGACCGATAACCATGGTTGGGAAACCAGTAAGTACATCATTCATGAAACCTGATACAGTCGAAAGTTTAGAGGAAGACCATTCTGAAAAGAAAATGCCTGCTCCTACGCCGATTGGAATGGAAATCAAACTGGCTATGCCCACCATTGTGAAAGAACCTGCTATCGCAGGACCTATCCCTCCGGTCTTATCAGTTGGTCCTGCAGGCATGTGCGTTAGGAATCCCAAACTGATCACTGAGCCGCCTTGTATCAAAACTTCAGCTAGGATGAAAACTAGAGGCACGATGGCGAGGACTACAGCTACCAGTATAAGAATGGTCATTGACTTGTTGACTAACCGCCGCCACCAAGAAACACTTGAAAACCCGTCAGCACTGGTCATTTCAAGCCTCCATTATGCCCGCACCTGCGTTCCACGCGTCATCCTCCAAAGCAGCAAACGAGCAAAAACATTGATTATCAAAGCAACAAAGAAGAGAATCAAAGCGACTTCCACTATCGCTGCGCGGTACAGTCCTGAAGCTTCGCCGAACTCATTGGCAATCAGTGCAGACAGTGAGTACCCCGAAGAAAACAAGTTTGACGTGATACTTGGTATGTTGCCAATTACCATTACCACCGCCATTGTCTCACCGACCGCTCGTCCTAGTCCGAGAACGAATGCTCCGAATATGCCTGACCTTGAGTAGGGCAAAACGCTTTTCTGTGTGACTTCCCAATCTGTTGCTCCCAAGGAATACATTGCTTCTCTCTGGCTGTTTGGGACGGCATGGAGAACATCTCTTGTGACGGCCGACATAGTAGGAATAATCATGATTGCCAAGATTACGCCTGCTGAGAAGAAGTTTGCGCCGCCCTGAAACGGGCTCCCTGAAAATAATGGGACAAAGCCAAGGAATTGATGCAGGGGGGTTTCTATATATTTTGACAAAAGGGGAGCAAAAACTAGGATGCCGAAGAGACCGTAAACCACGCTTGGAACTGCCGCGAGTAAGTCAACGATTGTTCCAAGTAAGTAGCCGATGCTTCGATGTGCTTTTAGCCTTTCAGAAATGAAAATAGCTACACCAAGACTGATAGGAAGCCCGATCATAATCGCAATGGCAGATGTAACTAGGGTTCCATAAATAAACGGTAGTGCGCCAAGCGCGTTCTTATTCGGATTCCATTTTGAGCCGACCAGGAAGCCTATGCCGAACTTGGCAATTGATGTAGAGGATCCGAGATAAAGCTCGTATGATAGTCCAACGAGAAGAACTATGATGAACAAAGCGGCAGCTGCGAGAGCCATTGTTGCGATCGTGTCTCCTCTCAGTCGGAACTGCAACTTTCGAAGCCTCTTGAATTGAAGTTAAAAAAATGAGGGGTAGCGAGTTAGATTTTAGCTTATGTATGGTGTTCCATTTGGTGATGTTATCAGTTTAAGCGATGCGTTGCAATTGGCGATGATGTTAGTTGGCAATGGAACGTAGCCTATGCCGATGCCTGCATTTTGGCCGCTGTTAATGATCCATGATAGGAAGTTGACGACTGCTGCGCCTGTAGCTTGATCGCTCTGTTGCTGGTAGACCAAAGCATATGTCATCGTCACGATTGGGTAGATTGTAGTGTCAGTTTGGTCGTTGTAGATGTTATCAATAATTGAAACAGTTGTCCATTGAGCATTTCCGGCTGGAAGACCGGCATTTGCTCCTGCTTGAAGTGCTGCTGCCATGTTGGTGATGTTGGCTAGGATGTAGTTGCCTGTTCCGTTTTGGACTGCACCATAGGCGAGGTTGGTTTGTCCAGGGTTGTCGAGTATATAGGAGATTTCAAGTGGACCAATGGCGCCGTTGTTCGCTGCAACGTTCTGTGCTACTCCTGCGTTTTTGTTTCCTTCGAGTTCATTTGGAAGGGATGGCCAGATGTTGGGGCTTGTGCTCGGGCCTCCGACTTGTGTTGCCCAGTCTGAGCTTGTCTTGTAGAGGAAGTCTGTGAAGGCAAACATTGTTCCACTCCCGTCAGATCGGTGGACACAAATAATTGCGGTATGCGGCAGTTGAGCTTGAACCGTAGCGGATTGTAGACCCACTATGGCTGGGTCGTCCCAATAGGTTATCTTGCCTATGAAAATGTCTCCCAGGACTGCTCCGCTGAAGTTAAGTCCGTTTTGGCAGACTGTACCGTTGAGGAGTTTAAGGTTGTATGCTGGCACGACGCCGCTGGCGGAGATGGGTACGGTTATTGCTGTTGTGCCTGTGGGAAGACCTTGGTACTGGGCTGCGGTCATTGGGGCGTCGGTTTCTCCGATTTGGTACAGTTTCTGCTGGAAGTTGCTTATGCCTGTGCCGCTGCCTACTGGGTTATAGTTGATTGTGATCTGTGACTGGTAAGTGGCATATTGTCCTATCCAAGTTTGCATCAATGGGTAGACCAGTGTGCCGCCACCGGCTGTTATGGTTGCGGATGCTAACGGTGCGGGTGTTGGAGTTGGTGTTGGTACAGGCGCAGGAGACGGAGTTGGAGAGGGAGTTGGTGCGGCTGTGGGTATGGCTGTTGGACTGGCAGTTGGATGTGTCGAAGCGGTAGGTGTAGGCGTTGGGGTTGCTGTTGGCGCTGGACTTGGAGTCGGGCTTGTAGAGTTACTTCCCGAAATGTAGGGGTAAGCGAATATGGTTCCGACGATGACTACAAGAACTATCACGGCGATAGCTATTATGTATGTAGTTTTCATTTTTATACCTCTTTTTTACAAGCGACGATGTAGTTTCTGTTGTTATATCGATTCCCAACATAATTCCTATAGACTATATAGAAAGAAAAACATGGAAAAAACCAGAGAGACCCCGCGAGAAAATCTCTGATCCTGTTGCTGCGCCAGGGGGAATGAAGGACGACGCGCCAATTTTCCATGCTTATCATGGCTTTTCCATAGGCTTTAGGGGTAATATTCAAAAGAGACGTTTAGACCCTTCAATAGAACAATGATACCTATTCTGAACGTTAATTGGGAGAGTCTTCCATCCGAAATAGATCTTAGCGGACGCGACGCTGACGTTTTAGCGCTTATAGAAATTGAAGACTTGACCATATTCACGTTTGACGGGTTAAAGCGAAGAACAGGTCTGCATCCTGAAACGCTGTCGCGGATTCTTGCCCGGCTAGAGGAGGAGGGCATAGTCAAAAAAGAGCACGATGGGTACAGGGTTACGCCAAAAATAACCAAGCTGAAACTTAACCAATCACGCTCCGAAGAGCCTGCAACAACGCTAGTCCAAACTTTCCTACCCTCAGATCTAATGACACACCAGCTTATTCTTTCCCTCAGAGGCAAATGGTTCGGCGTGCTCCGCTGGCTTGGCATCTCAGAAAACAATCGCGGCGTCACTTTGAAGTGGATAACTGAAGACGGCGGAATTCAAATAGCCGCGAACATTCAGGGAACAACGCTTAACATCGAAGCAAAGTTCTTAACGAACAACGACTTAAACATGGCGTTGAAAGCATCTTACCAACTTATGACTAACATCGGCAAGCTTTGCCAAGGCTCACACGCACTAGCTAGAAACGTGGCATACTTTGGCGGCTCAAACTTCTCCATGCCAGCCTAAATGTGCCCTTAGTTTTGATAGCGATTTTGTCCGAGTAGATGTGGAAGTAAGAACAGCCATAAATTAAGGGCTTTTCGGACAATCTAGGGGTAAATTGGGGAAAAGCATTTAAAAAACAAATGTAAGCTTGGAACTAAAAGAAACCTGTTAGTGCGGGTCTGATTAGGTAATGGTAGAGCAAGAAACTGAAGAAGCGGATCTGAAAAACTCAAAGCTTGATAAATTGAAGGCCAACGTTACCTTTGATTATCATTCTTCTCGCTTCTTTTCCTTAGTTTTCTTGACTATTTATATCGTCGCGATAACGATATTTTGCTTGGAATACAAGATTATTCCTGGACCTGAATTTCTGGTTTTAGGGATTCTCTTCATCGCAGCTTATAATAAGCAGACGTATCGAGCGCTGAAAGATTGGCTTCCGTTTATCACGGTGTTTCTTTCTTACGAAGTCATGTATAGCTTTGTCGGTACAGTTTCATCAGGCAATCTTCACAGTGGACCAAAATTTGTTGACACGTGGCTGTTTGGTCAGATCCCCAGTATTATCCTTCAACAAACTGTAAGGCTGCCGGTTTTAGATTACGCGGGAGCCTTCTTCTATTCCATATACTTCTTCGTACCAACCATATTCGCTTATGTCGTTTGGAGGAAAAGCCCGAAAAACTACTGGAAATACACCGTATCCTTCGGTGTGCTCACATACTCCGCGTTGATAACCTTCCTGTTTTACCCTGTTGCCCCTCCTTGGATCCAGTTTAGCTCAATCCTTAACCCATCTTATACTGGACCTCAAGTAATACGAGTCTTAACTGGATCAGTTGACCCCAGCTTAGGCTTTCCAGTTTACAAAACTTTGTTTGATTTTCTAAGCCCAAACAACTACGCTGCCTTCCCCAGCATGCACTCAGCCATACCTTGGCTAGTCTTCCTGTTTGCTTTCAAAATATGGAGATGGAAATCGCTTCCAGTGCTAGCAATCCCCGTCGGCACATGGTTCAGCGCAGTATATCTTGGCGAACATTACCTCACGGATGTTGTCGCAGGAATAATATACGCAACAGCAGCGTACATCGCAGTCACCGAAATCTTACCGTACATTTCCACGAAAGTAGGCTTTTTGCAAAAGCACGTTCCGGTAGAAAAGTAAAGTTTTGCGATGGGCAGGGTTTATTTTTGTCCAAATGCTTAACGATTACAATTTTGCAATAGCTGCGGCGTTGAAACCTTCTTCATTTTTCAGTCATTCTCCCCACCAGAGAGTTGTGCACAGAGGTTCTTTTCGATGTTGGTAGCCCGGGAGAGACTCGAACTCTCGTCAAGGGCTCCAGAGGCCCCTATGCTTGACCGCTACACCACCGGGCTTCGCACAACACAAACATGGCTCACAATATTTAACTTTAATGTTGCGAGGCGTCGCCGTTGTTCTTGTTCTTTAATGCCTCCCGGACGCAGTAGCATTCTTGGCTGACGCGATTATAGCTTTCGCAGAGCCACAGAGTGTCAACAATGAAGCTTTTGTTTTGGCCGTAACGAGTCGAACAGAAAACTTTAGTTGGGTAATCATAGCAGTTGTGGCTGTCACAGTTGCCGCAGTGTTTTTCCTTGTCTTGTTTTTCCACCATGTTTTCAGCTTCCCTTCTTTGATGGTTGCTCAAACTGATAGAACGGGGTTCGTCTGAAGTTTTCGCCTAGTCGTTCGGTGACGGAGGCAACGAGGAATGGGAAAATCATTAAGGCTTCTCCGATGACCATAACGTGGGCTGCTTCGCCCTTCATTTTTCCCCAGCTTACCGTCTCCTCCAGCGTTGAACCGGATAAGCCTCCTGTTTCAGGCCTATCCAGTGTGATGACGATGCCGTAGTCGAGGCCTTTCTTGGATGCTACAGCGGATGATTGGATTGTGTTGCGTGGAACTCCACCGCCGATAACTATCATTCCGTTTTTAGGCGACTTGCTGCATATTCCGCAGATCGTCGGCACGTCCTTGAAGGCGTCCAGCAGCAGAACGGGTTTAGGCTTGTCCTGCGCGGCGTGAAGCCAATGGATAAACCCGAATTCTGAGTCTCGCGCGGAAGGGAGGAAAATCGGCACGTTTTCTTCGTATGCCGCTCGAAGGATTGAGTTTTTGTCGGTGAGTCGCTTGCCTATTTCGTGGGTGAACTCGTTTGAAGCTAAGCTTTCGCCCTTGCGTTCGGCTGCGATTTCATCGTAGATCTCTGACATTTTAACGTCTAATCTGACGTAGTCTTCTTCGGGGACAAGGATGTCGTAGATGCGGAAGAGATGGTACTTGTAAAGTTCCGTGTCGTCTATTGCCCATTTTGCTTTGTAGTGGTGTCCGCCGACGGCTTCGATGGCGTCGTGAACCATGCATGCGCCGGTGCTTACGATGACGTCGACGAGGCGTTTCCTTATCAAATCCGTTATAAGCGTGCGCATACCCGCTGGGACCACGGCTCCTGAGAGCGCCAAAAAGACGGTGCATCCACTGTCTCTGAGCATTTTCTCGTAGATGTCGCATGCCGTCGCCAACCTGCCCGCGCCCAGGGAGCCTGATTTTTTGAATTGCTGCATCAGTTGGTCAACCGTTTGTGCGCCGCCCACCTTTATGTGCTCGACAGGATTCCGCAGGTAATCTTTCCTCTCCATCAAAGCCACGCCTTACCGTAAATTGTATGATGGATAAGGAGTGAACTTTCCATATTTAAAGTTGAATCAAGTGTTGTTTGGTGTGAAAAGTTTTGCGCGGTGGGAAATTCGGGCAAATTTGTTGTTTGTGTTTTGGGTTGCTTTCTTGTGGAGAAGCTTGGATCAGCTGCAGGTTGCGTCTCCTATCGTCTCCTAAAGTCTCCTATCGTCCGCCATCGTCTGCCAAAGTCTCCCAAAGTCCGCCATCGTCTGGTAAAGTCTCCTAAAGTCCTAACGTCAACAAAATTTAATAGGCGGCCACTACCGTCAAAATAGGCTGATTCAAAAAACATCTAGAAAGATCGCAGGGTGCGCAGTCTGCAGAAATGTGAGTTTGTGAGGGTTTAGGATTTTTCGCATTAGAATTTTGTTCTTTGCGTTTTGGATTGCCCCCTTGGAATGGGGTTTGTATTGGCTGCAGGTTGCGGTTAAAAATCTCCCTAAGTCTCCATAATTCTCCCAAAATCTCCTTAAATCTCCCCAAAAATCTGTGGCTTAACCTTAGATAACCGGAAATTCTCGTGAAAAGAGATGCCTAACTAATCGGTTTAGAGTCAGCATGGAAGGGCACGTATCTACAATTCTTGGTTGCGGAGTCTTTCCCGTATTTCTTTTAGCCGATTCTCGGAAAGGTAGTATTTCCCGTTGACTTCGACAAAAATTCCGCTTTTGCCCAGCCGCCTCTGCATCGCATCCTTAAACCTCGGCCCAAGACCCAGCTCCTCGGGAGTCATGGCTTTTTCCGGGCTGGTGGCTCCTTTGCTCCGAAATTTCGCTACAAGCTCGACCAGCCATCTGCGTACTTCTTGTCTTTGCCTAAACATGCAGGTACGCGCTTAGCCTATGTTTTTAGGAGCCCCAAAATGCCGCCTATTAACCCGAGGATTAAGCCGATTAGCCAGCCGCTGCCGACGAAGATGCTTAGCACCGAAAAGATTATGACGATTGTGCCGCCGACTTGCGTCACGCCTGTGTACATCAAGTACGCTCCAACCATGATTATGACGGCGAACACGATTGCGACAACTCCCAGCAAAGTGAACGCGATCCCCGCAAACAATCTATGCCGAACCTCATCTGAGTACGCGAAATTAAGAATATCGTGGCCCAAAATAATCCTAACTATCCCCCGTAAAAGAATCAGAATGCCGCCCACCAGAGAAAGCGCGAAACCGACGACTGCCCGCTTGACCTTAGGTTGCTGAATGCTTGGCTGCTGTGTGTTTGGTTGCTGCAAAAACAATTTTCCTCTAAAAATGGGTTAAACAAGCGGCAATTTAAACTTTCCCAGAGCACAAACAGCCCCGCCTACCTTTGACAGGCATTTAGCTTTACTTACGCAAATTTCTTTAGTCAAAGCAAACAAACTAGAAACTCGCAGAAAGTCCACACTGGAGAAGCTTGAGACGGCTAAAATCAAGAACGCTTCAATTTTTCTGCTGGTCTTCCTACTTTGCTCTCCCATTTTTGCCGGTTTACAGGTGCATGCGCAATCGGAGCCGACGCTTGCCGAAACAATCAACAATATCCTAACCAACATTAACCTCGCAAACGTTAGTCCGCAGTGGGGCACCGTCTACAGCCAAATATTCTGCTTGACAAATCAGAGCATTTTTGACACCCTCATACAAGAAGCAGTCAACCAGAGCGATTGGCAAGACGCAGTTTGGGTTGCAAGGCTTGCGGAGCTCAACGGTTTCAATTCACCAATTTTAACTGATTGCTTGGCAACCGCGTTGGAAAATATGCCGATGTGCGGAAGTTTGCCAGCAACGTGTAACACTGCAAATCAAACGGTTACTTCGTATCCGCCTGAGGTGTTTTGCGTTTATGACAGGTATATGGTCAACGCTTACCGCTACGCGCAAGAGCTTGGTGTTCTAGGCTGGAACATGACTCGCGCCTTCACAGATTTCGCTGATGCATACGTTTCTTCGCCAAAGGGGTCTGGGAGTCGAAGCGGGGAAATGTTTTGGATAAATCCGGCAGCGAACTTTTCAGCTTCCTACACTGGCCGTTATTATGATGAGTACGCGGAAACCTTAGGCATGTTTTTGGAGTTTGCCTTGAATGGTGTTAGAAGCAACATGACGGTAAACAGCTTGTCGTTGAACGCTACGTCGTTTATGGATAACATGTGGGGTGCTGTGCAAGATCTTTGGAACGGCGATTTTTATGACTACAATAACATGGGAATTGGGCTGGCTCGAGCGTTCGACATCGTTGAGTGTGAAATGGGTAATTTCGCGCAGATAGCCGAAGAGTACCAGAACTACCGTGGACTCCTGCCATATTTCAGCAACGTAATAACCGACTTGGAGTACACGTGTTTGACTTCGGGCTGGGACTCGCCGATCTGGGCTTCACCTGGAGCAATACAGCACGCTAATGACAATTCTCAAGTACGCTTGCCTGAAACACTAGCAGCCCTAATCGCAATTCAAATGCTTTATCCCCAATTCAACGCAAGCATGCAAACTAACTTTCAATCAATGCTTCAAACCGGTTGGCAAGGACTAGTAAACAGCACCCTATACAGCAACGGCCAGTTCCAGTTTACCGCGCAGAACTCCACAACAGCTCTGCCAGAAGCTTACTCAGATGATGCTTCCATGCTTGGCGCCATGACGCTTTTCTTAGATGGGATCATTCCGCAAACTGGAAGCTTATCAATAGCGGCAAGCAACGAGCGGTACGAAGATTACCAAACATGCTTTCCCATTAGTCAATGGCAATTTAACTACCAAAACCAATCAATAAGAATACCCGTTATGGCAGGAACTTTGATATTTACCTTCGGTTCCCAACCTGTGAGCCAGCTGTTTCCGTCAAACGGAGTTTATGAAATTCAATTTTCACCCGACTGGAACAGCATTGCTTCAGTGACTAAAGTCGCAGACATAACAGTGCCTCAGCTAAAGCCTGCAACCCTGCAAACACAGATACGACCAACTCCAACACCCACATCAACTTCAACCCCATCGCCTGAGGCAACTTCCGCCGTCTCTATTACGCCAACCCTGACCAGCTCACCAACGGGGGAGTCTCCTGCGATCTTCCACGATTTGTTGTTTATCGCCGCAGTGCTTACCCCAACACTACTCGTGTTCTTGGCGGTTACGTTTTACATAAAAAAGAAAAAACCACTTGCAACACCTGTGCAGGTTAAGGTTATGGGTTCCTCTCGAAAAGTAAAATATGTTTATTCATTTATTGAATTATTCAGTAGGTGAATATAGTGAGATTCATTGATCGGGAGATGAAGATCAAGGAGCTCTAACCAAAAGAAATTATAAAAAATTTGTCAACAATGCAAAGCACCTCGTCACAGTTAGGTGCTCGTTATCTCTGTGACTGTTGGAGAATGATAACAGAGCACAGAATCTAAAGGCAAGGAGAGGTTTTTTGGTGGTTTGATTGGAATTGGAAATTCAGTTGGGTTGTAGGAAAATTGCAATTTAAGGGGGTGGGGCGGAATTGAAGGCGGGTAGTTTGGGTTTAGAATCGTTAAAACTTGATTTATTGGGCTTTTCTTGCGTTTGGATATTGAAGGTCAGGTTGTGCGTGATTAGGTTTTAACCCTTGTTAGATGTATTGTGTCGGTGCAAATAGTATGGTTGTGTTTCCAATTTTTTCAATATGCCAATAGTCTTTTGTGGCTATGAGTGCCCGAGTGGGCTTGTAGGTTTCTATGAAACTTCGAAAGCTTCTGGAAATTTTGGGTTTCTGGAATGCTTGGTATTTCGATTCAACGGGAACGATTCCGTTGTCGATGTGGAGGATGAAATCAACTTCTGCCTTGTTTGTAGTTCTCCAGTAGTTGATGGTTTCATCTGAAAAGCTGTTTCTAAGGGCAAGGAGAACTTGATTTTCCATGATTTGTCCTGCGTCGGTTCTTTGCTCTAGTGAGTTGAAGTTGTTAAGTATGTGATT
The DNA here is from genome assembly GCA_049515895.1 of Bathyarchaeia archaeon. Classification (GTDB taxonomy): domain Archaea; phylum Thermoproteota; class Bathyarchaeia; order Bathyarchaeales; family Bathycorpusculaceae; genus Bathycorpusculum. The sequence continues at coordinate 49,869 of JBEKTQ010000018.1, forward strand.
TCGGAGTCCTATGTCGTGAAAGTATACTTTTGGGTTTTTCTTCAGTTCGGTGAGTGGATTTTTGTGAAATGGTTGGATGAGTTGGGTTATGTAGGTTTCTTGGAGCATGGAGATTGTTTTCTTTGTTTCTTTGTAGTAGCTTTGGCATGCATTGCTAGTTTCATTGTAGTTTAGTATTTTTCCTGTTAGTGCTGCTAAAGTTCTGACGATGCACCGGTACTTTGAGGGGTCACTAACTTTGAGGAATTCGACTCCGTCTTTGGATACGTAGGTGTCGTAGATGTTTTTGAGGATGATTCTTTTTGTTTCGATATCTGGCGCGGTCACGACGGCTGGGTATCCTCCGAAGGTTAAAAACTCGTTTAGAAGCGGAGCAAATTCGCGGTGGAAAATTTCTGCCGTTTCTATCGTGAGTGAGATACCTTTGAGAAGAAACTCTCTTATTTGGGTGTTCTTTTCTAGGTAAATATTGGCTAGGCGGGGGTCTTTAGTTACTAAAAACTCGTGGAAGTTGAAAGGGAACAGTTCAAAGAAGAAAACTCTTCCAACAAGGAATTTAGCCATGTCTCCACAAAGTTCTAGCGATGAGCTACCGGTTGCAATGAACTTGACGTTTTCGAAGGTGTCATAAAGTAGTTTCAGAGTTTTACCGGAGTTTTTTACGTATTGATATTCGTCCATGAGGAAATAGTGACGATCTTGGCTAGTAATGTAGCTTTTGATATATTCTTTCGGGTTGGCTTCGAAAGGTTCCAATACGTCTGGGTCTTCAAAATCTAGGAAAATTACTTTTTTCCCAGACAGGGTTCTTTGAAGTTGTCTGAGGATAGTTGTTTTTCCTGATTGCCTCGGGCCTTTTATGGCGTATGCTTCCCTACGGTTTATCCACTTGTTCAGGTTTAACAGGATATCTCTTGGATAGCTTTCCATTGTCATGTCTCTGCCGTTTTAACAATAGAATTGTTAACAACTTTTAAATTTTACTATTGTTAACGCTAACGGGGGAAAGAGTTTTGTTTTGTATAATTTTTATATCAATTGATTATTGTTTAACTAATTGGGGTATCGATATGGTTAAGGTGAAACTTTCCTCTAAGTTTCAGGTTGTAATTCCTCGAGAAGTCAGGGAAAAGCTAAACTTGAAGCCTGGCGAGGAAATCGCGATGATAGAAAAATCAGGTGTAATATGCTTAGTGCCGCAAAAGCCCATAAAGCAAATGCGGGGTTTCGTCAAAGGCGGAAATACTCAAAATATCCGTGAAGAAGAGGATCGCTTTTGACACCCAGAGATTACCTTGAGAAAAGAGTTAAGGCGAAGAAACTAAAGCAGGTCATAAAACAGACTGACGCGTTTAGGAACGAGTCGGGCAAAAAACTCGGAATCACTAAATCTTCCGCAGATACAATTAGGGAAGATCGCGATCATGGCCATTGAAGCCGTCCGTATGTTCAGAAAGGCGCTGATCAAAATAATAGCACCATATATTAGAATCAACGAACAGCATTTCGCTCACATCATTTTTCTACAGTTTCCCACATTTTCTTCAGCTTCAGCGGATCTGTGGCGGGCGCGCCTTCCTTAATGCAGCCCTCCATTTCCTTAATGAATTCTTCAGCTGAAATTGGAGGCATAATAACTATGTTTTCATTCTCTATTTTCAAGCGAGCTTTTCCTCCAACTTGCAACCCGACTTTGTCTCGAACCGCTTTGGGAATTTGAACTCGCCCTCTGTGGTCAACAGTTACTTCTTCCGTATTCATTTTTTCCCACCAGAAAATTTCCGCCGTGGGAATATAATCTTTCCGACTAATAAATCAAATCACCTTGGCTGAACTTAGTTGAACTCTGCAAATGGTTGTTGTTGGCGCACGCGAAAATTTGGTGTCAAAGGAGGATTTGAAGGCCCGCTTCCCTGAAGTGGTTGTCAAACGTGAATGCGTTAGGGATTGAAAGATCTTTTATCAAAGCAAAACTTGTGCAGTCTGTGAAACTCCATGATTTACCATCAGATCGTTTGAACATATCAAGTGCTTTTTCAAATAAGTCATCTTCCACCCAAAATACGCGAACACTCTTGCTTTTCATGATTTTATTAATAAAGGCGGAGGCTGAAGAAGGGCTTCTTCTTGACCACAATAAAGTAATTGTTTCGTCCAGTATGTAATCGGTGGTTACAGAAATACCGTATTTTCCTGAGGCTATAATGGAAAGGAACTTGCATGCTGCTTCATGATTTACATCGTCTTCTACTTCGAGGGCGTACCAGGCGCTTGTATCTACGAATATCAAGTGTTTTCACCATACAGATACTTGTCGTGTTCTTCGGAGCCGCGATCTCTTTTTCCAGTTCGTCTGGAACTGGGTGGGCTTGTAAAAATAGGGTCATTCGGGTTCACGTTGCCTTCGACGGTGGTTTTGATGGCCTCACGTAGGACTTCCTTGATGCTTTTTGAGTTTCTTTTTGCGTATTCTTCGAGGAGTTTGTGCTCCGCTTCTGTAAGAGTTGTTTGCACGACTTTCATGTTACATCATGAATGAAAGATGAGTGATGAAAAATATAATCTTTCCATTATTCTGTAAAAAAGAAACAGAAATTGGAATAGAAAAGAAATTATCTTTTAGAGTAAATAGCTCTAATGCCGCCAAGAACGAATCCTAAAATAAAATAAAAACAGCCATCCCAACCAAAAAATATAGAGAAAATATTGCTCCAAAACCGCTAGCCACAGTCAACCACATAGCCAATTTATCGCTTCGTTTTCTCATTGGTGTAAATCATCAAAAGAAAAATAATTTACAAACAGTTTCATCTCAAAAAGTGATAAATTAGCTCTTTTAGGAGTTCTGCGTGCTTCTCGTCACCCGACTTAAGTTCTTTCTCGGTGTGAAAAACCGTCAACTGAATTTCGGGAAGCCCTGCTTTAGAAAGCGGCAATACCTAAGAACTTCCCAGCAGTAACCTACAAAACCGAATCAATGGAGCTAGAGGCTGGGAGTTTAACCCAGCGTATATGGCAATGCTCGCCACGGTCTATTCGCTCGACCACTCTCGCAAAAATCGATGTGGCATACAGTAAATTAAGTATTATTCCCGCATAGAATTATTCTTACATGGCTCCCAAAATGAACTTCGTAGAACCTAGTAAACAGACGATTTTCGACATGGATACCGAAACAGACGAAGATTTGACAGAACCGCTAATAGCTAAATAAAATGGCAAAAAAGCGTCGGCGCGCGTGGAAAATCCGGCAAATTTGTTGTTTGTGTTTTGGGTTGCTTTTCTTGTTTTCAGCTTGGATTGGCTGCAGGTTGCGTCTTAAAATCTCTAGAAATCTCTGTAATTCTCCCAAAATCTCTTTAAATCTCCCGAAATCTCCTCAACCCAGAATGGCGTCATCGATGGATAAGTGAGGCCGAGAAGTGGCAGGATAAAATTCAAGGGGCAAAAGTGTTCTTGAAAAAAGTTTGCAATTAAAGCGCCTTACGCTTGAACCAGCTCAAACCAAAAACAAATCCAAAATGATCACAGCAGTATCAATTGCGGATAAATGCACTGGGTTTAGTTAATAGTGTCTTTCAGCCAAGATTACTGGAAAATCAATTTTAAGGAGTCAAGTTTGCCTAAGTGTTTCTGGTCGTTTGAGTAAACTTCTGTGATGCCTAGCCGCATCATCAAAGCAAGGTTCACGCCATCGTTGAAGTCAATTTGTTCCGCAGACATGTTGTTAGCCCCCATCAGCAAATCATCCCCACTTAATTCGATGATATCAAGAGTTTGATAGGACATTATCTTCTCAAGTGTAGGCTTGATGTCTCCTTGCCTGCCCATAGCTTCTAGCACCCAAGCCACTTCACACAAAACCAATGTAGATGTTATGGCTGCTTCACCTTCTTCAATGCGCTCAAGAATATTCTTAGCTATTTTCCCAAAACGCGGGTGCGCTGTAAGGGTGTAGATAAACACGTTAGTATCTACGAACCGGGTCACTGGAAATCCTCAACCAGCTTCTTTCGAATGTATTCTCGCGCTAACTGTTTTGGTTCATCAACGGGGTTAATCAGGTTCACAGAGCCGTATAACGCCTCTGTAGGCTTTTTGTGGGTTTCCACCGGCACTAGGCAGATACGTCCCATGTATTCTGTAATGATAAGTCGTATGCCTTCATGTACACCATATTTTTCGCGCAACCGCTTAGGCAAAACAATTCGTCCATACTTACCAACTTCAACAGACACGCTAAACCACCGACAAACTATCACATAAACGACAAATATAAATTTTTTGCCAAGAAAATCAATTTACGACAAAATTGAAAATCAATTAGTAACATACCTTGGTAATATAGTGCGTGAGGTGTCAGTTGCCCCGTGGAGCAGTGAAGCGGAGAAGTGGTAGGATAAGATTCCAGAGGCAAAAGCGTTCTTGAAAAAAGTTTGCGAGTGAAGCGCCTCGTCACGGGTAGGTGCTCGTTATCTCCGTGGCTGTTGGAGAATGATAACGGGCATAGGCGGGGGTTGAGGTTGGTTAATTGGTTTAATTGGAATTGAGTGGATTTGCAGGAAAGTTACAATTTTTGGGGGGGCTGGCTTTAAATCTGGTTTTTTTGTAATTTGCGTAAAAAAGTTTATGTATGCATTTGGTATCTGTTGTATACGGTGGTTGTGTTGACACTTAAACCGTTAGCCGTAAGAGTTCCTGCTGAATTAGAGAAAGAGATTATTGAAATCGTAAAACAGGAAAAATTAGACAAAGCCACGGTTGTCAGAAACCTTCTTGAAGTGGGCATAAATGAATGGAGAAAGCAAACTGCCTTAGAGTTTTTGCAGAAGGGAAAAGTAACTTTCGCCAAGGCCGCAGAGATTGCAAATCTTTCACTTTGGGAGTTTTCTGATTTGATTAAGCAGCGCAATATTGAATGGGTCAGATTTGCGCCTGAAGATGTTGAGAAAGAGTTCAGGGAAGCGTCGGCGGCGAAGCGCAAGTGAAGCCGTTAGTTTTCAATTCTACACCCTTGATCTACTTATCCAAAGCTGGATTGAGCGGGATTATTGAGCGTTTGAATACAGAAAAGTTGACGTGCCCTTTGGTTAAGTTTGAGGTTGTAGACAAGGGGAAACAAAAAGGAGTCCCTGACGCTATTGCTCTGGAGAAATTGTTTGATAATGGAGTTTTCAAGTTACGTGAACCTAAAGACAAGCTATTTCTTTCGCGCTTGTCTGAGACGCATGGGCTTCATATTGCAGATGCTGAGGTTTTGGCTCTCGCCAAAGAGTGTGATGGTTTCGCCGTTATTGATGATGAGGTTGCCAGGAAAACAGCGAGAGTGTACGGAGTCGAATATGTTGGCACGCCGTATATTTTGGAGAGGGCTGTTTTTGAAGGGCTCATTTCGAAAGCAGAAGCTAAACAGGCCGTGAATGACATGGTTTCATCTGGCTGGCGGTGCAGCGTCGAGAGCTATGCGAAGATTATTGCGTTATTAGAAAAATAGCTATTTTTTGAGAGGGTTGTGATTTCGCATGATAGAGTTTGCCGCAGGTTGAAAGGTTAAAGGGTAACCCGTTTGGATTTTGCGGTTTAATTTTCACTTGGTTTCCTTAAGGTTGTTGTGAGGTTTTTTCCCGTTTACTTAACCGTCAAAGTCGTCACCATACAATTGGTGAGGAGAAACTATACATAAGAATTAACGAGGAACTGATACAAAAGAATAAGGAAAGATAAGGTAGCTTGTTTTGTGTCTTATTTGCAGGTAGCTATCTAGTTAAGTCTACCATTTTCTTAATTGTTACTACGTTTATGCGGGGTCCAAACGTTTTCCCTTCTTGGAAACCGGAACAATCCAAATCAAAGGAGAGATGAAAATATGGGAAGAGAGTTCACTCAAGAGCATGTAATGAAAATTTGTTTACCGCCAGAACTCTATCTTGCGGTGATTAAATTTCAGGCGCAAAAGGAAATAGGCAAATCCTACGCTGGACTGCTCCTAATAACCAAAGCAGCATATCAAGAACAGCTAATCTCCTGAGAGGCGTACGAGAAATATGTGTATCGTTACTCACGCAAGCTGGTTCCAGAAGAGCAACCCAAAAAAATTAATTGAGGAGCAAAAGAGAAACAGAAATTGGAAAGAAAGATAGAACGTCGATTTGCTTCTTGGTGAATTGCGGAACATTACTTATCAGGTGAAAGAAACTCCTGTTCAGTCTGGACAGTTACTTCTTTTATTTTTGCAAAGTCAATATCATCGCTGATTACAATTGAGTTGTTGTAATATGCGGTTGCTGATATGAACGCGTCAGCTATCGGTATACTGTATTTTCCCTTGAATTCACTTGCCTTGGCCGCTATTTTTTCATCTATCACATATTTCTTTATGGCTGCGGCGTATCGGACGTCTGCAATTCGTGCTTTAGCTAGGTCAACTCTGTTTTCATGCGAATATTTGTAATAGATTTCCGTTAAAGTGACTACGCTTATACCTGCCTCTATGTCTCCATTTTCGATGAGTAACATTATTCTTTGAACATTTTCCCAACCTGCCTCCGATGCAAAGAGCTTAATGAGAGGCTTAGTATCCAGTATAAGCTTAGGCTTCTGTGACTCGATTGTCAAATTCCCTATCCCACTCTTTTCGCGTTGCTTCTAATTCCTTTGAGGGTTTTCTGTTTGCAAACAATTCTTTGTCGATGCCGGCAAGCTTAGATAGTTTGGAAACTCGAATCAATCTAACAGTGTTATCTTCGCTGACGACCAAAAATTTTTCGCCCTTGACTATCTTCAGCTGTTTTCTTATTTTTGAAGGAAGGGTTATCTGCCCTTTAGAGGTAACAGTAACACTTTCTTCTTCCAACAATAGTTTCGCCTTACAATCATAGTTTATTCCTTACACTTATAAAATTAGCGGAAGAAAAATTCTGATCTAGTTTTTTGCTTTTTGACGGTTTTGTTTTCTGTTTCGACTTGGGCTTCTGTTTCCGTTTGTTTGGTTTGAAAAGTTTTGTAAGTTGTTTTGGCGCGGTGTAAAATCGGCAAATTTGTTCTTTGTGTTTTAGGTTGGTTTCTTGAAAAGGGGCTTAAAGCGTTTGCAACTATCATCTAGAATCATCTAAAAACATCTGTAAACATCTATAAAGATCTAGAAAAATCTAGAAACATCTAAAAAAATCGCGGGGCGTTGCCTGCAGAAATGCGGGTTGGTGCTGGTCTTGGATTTTTCGCGGCAGAATTTTTTTCTTTGTTTTGGGTTGGTTTTTTGGTTTGGGGCTTGGTTTGGTTGCAGGTTGCGGTTTAAAAAGTCTAAATTCGGCGTAAAAAGTCTACTAAAGTCTACTAACGTCAATAGAAGTCAATAGTCGTCTGCCAAAGTCAATAGTCGTCTAAAAAAGGCCACCAACGTCAATTAACGCAACTAAAAGTCAAGACTGATGAGGATTAACGGCGTAAAACGGTAGAAGATCTTCCCTTATTCTCTCTAAATCTGCTCAAAATCGCTGGTTCAATCTTAGATAGCCCAAAGTTGCCAACAAAGGTGCCTAAGCAATCGGTTACAGCTCAGAGATGTCGTCGAAAGGTTGCTGACCCCGCTTTCTTGGCGCGCCATGGTTAAGGGCTCTAAATCCCTTGGCTGCGGATTCTTTCCTACATTTCTTTTAGCCGATTCTCCGCAAGGTAGTATTTCCCGTTGACTTCCACGAATATTATGCTTTTGCCCAGCGCCTCTGCCTTGCATCCTTGGACCGTGGCGGAAGACCCCGCTCCTCTGCAGCCAACGCTTTTTCCAGTGTGGTGCCGCACGAGGGGGTTCTTTTGCTTACTCCAACATTACTCATCTTCTTGGCGTTTACGTATTTGCCTCAGAAAGAGAAAACCAGCCGCAAAACCCAGGTAGATTTAGGTGCTCGTTGTCTCCGTGTCTGCTGGAGAATGATAACGGCACATAATCAAAACAAGGATTAAGATTCAAGGTTACTGCTGTTCTTTTAGTGTTTTGTATTTTTGTGCTACAGATGTACGGTATGAATGTCAACTGAGTTTCTCTGACGCGGAGAAGCTTCTTTTTGCTAAAGTTGATGAGATAGAAGAAAAATATCGGCAGACTGGTTCTGAAGAGGTTCTTGTTGAAAACGCCGATCTGATTTTTAAGAATCTGGAAGTTATACTCCGGCGGATAACAGAGCTTTATTGTTTTGTTGTTCCCATGATTTTGGGATGTGACGGAACCCACGAGATTGTTGAGTATTTCTTTAGGTTGAATTTTTACAATTTTCAAGCCGACCTATCGAAGTGTCTGGCGCATGTCCGCACGTGGTCTGACAAATATAGGGAAGAGTTTCTTTTAGACTTAAAGCAGAATGGCGCGTCTTTTTTCCGGCTTCCAAGAGGCTACACCGACAAGGAGGTTAACGATTTGATTAATTCAAAAGATTTAGGTAAACAGGAGGAAAAAGAAGAAAAATAGGTAACTTGCTTTGACACTTTCCCTCAACTAAAATCAGAGTTTTCTTGTTAACTTTTTTTGTAAATGGAGAATACGAGAATTCTTTAATATTAGGCGTGGTTAATTGACGAGCAGCGTCTCCCAATATTCTTCAGTATGCAATATGGGCAAGACAACGTGCTCATGCGTTGTCAGGTTTTCGTCTTAAACGTCTGACGGCTATAACTGTGAAAACTGAAATGACTTCGGCACCGGCTATGCCAACGGCAAGCACAGACCCTGATGACGTTGCTAACGACGTTGAAGGTAATAAGAATTGTACTGTCACTTGTGAACCTCCGGCTACTAGATTTGCGTCGAAGTTCGTTGTGTACCACACGTAGAAGTTATTGGCGTCTTGCGTGTAGCCCTGGTTAAGAGCCTTCTGGCCATCTATGTATACGACTGGGTTTATCCCGTAGGAAATGGCGTTTTTCGGAATAGTCATATTGCCAAGGCCTGCCGTTCCGTTGGGTCCTGTTATTTTGAAGGAAACTGTTGTTATGGTGGGTTTGTTTGATGTGATTGTGGCGTTGGATATCTGTGAACTGGTTACGTTGCCGCTGATGGCAAGATCAACTATGGCACCACTACCTGTTGTCACTGGGACAGTTTTTGTTGAAGTAGTTGGAGTAGGTGATGGCGTTATTGTCGGTGTTGGGGTTGGGGTGAGAGTTGCTATTGGGGTTTGAGTTGGAGTAACTGTAGGGGATGGAGTAAGAATTGGAGTGGGAGTTGGCGTTGGAGATGGCGATGGAGTAGGAGTAGCTGCGGATGTTGGAGTTGGTGTTGGCGAGGAGCTGGGAGTCTGGGTTGGAGTAGCCGTAGGAGTTGGGGTTAGAGTTGGAGTTGGTTTGGGAGTTGCCGAAGGAGTTGGAGTAGGTGTAGGAGTGGGAGAGTGGGAGTTGGAGTCGGTGTCGGAGTGGGAGTTGGGGTTGGTTTGGGAGTTGGTGTTGGTGTTGGAGTTGGGGTTGGGGTAGGAGTGGGAGTTGGGGTTGGTGTAGGAGTTGGAGTTGGAGAAGGAGTCGCAGTTGGTTTGGGAGTTGGTGTTGGTGTTGGAGTTGGTGTTGGGGTAGGAGTGGGAGTTGGGGTTGGTGTAGGAGTTGGTGTTGGAGTTGGGGTTGGTGTAGGAGTTGGAGTTGGAGAAGGAGTCGCAGTTGGTTTGGGAGTTGGTGTTGGTGTTGGAGTTGGTGTTGGGGTAGGAGTGGGAGTTGGGGTTGGTGTAGGAGTGGGAGTTGGAGTCGGTGTTGGTGTTGGAGTTGGTGTTGGCGAGGAGCTGGGAGTCTGGGTTGGAGTAGCCGTAGGAGTTGGGGTTAGAGTTGGAGTTGGTTTGGGAGTTGCCGAAGGAGTTGGAGTAGGTGTAGGAGTGGGAGGCCGTAGGAGTTGGAGCGGGTGTTGCCGCTGGTGCATCCGCACCAGTCACCGTAACAGTACCTGGCCTAACACCAATCGAGAAAGCGCATATCAATAATGAAATTAGAAATGCGATCGTTAGGATTTGAATTTTCTTCATGTTTTTTGTCCTAATATTTCTTGTTGACTTGGTTTATTTGATATGTTAGAAGTTAAAGTTGAGCGAAAGCCGTTAAGTTAAACGTGTTGCTTGCATTACACGGTTCGCTGAACATACTTTAACTCTACCAATTATTTACCTTTTTCTTTTTACAGTGTCCTAGAGCTTGTTGGTGTAAAATGTATTTTTGTTGTGCATTTGTATGTTGTAAACTCGCAGCAAGTAATGTTTATTAAGCGTGCCGTCTTGTCCCTAAAATGGTTAAAAATGGTTATAAGTCTGATTTTTCATATTGGAGCCTGTAATGGACTTCTTTGACGAACACGTTCTAGCAGCTCTTAGAGATGGCAAACCCAAAGACTTCACCACGCTTCTTAGCGAAGTAGGCTTTAGCCACAACACTCTGCAGCAACATTT
>JBEKTQ010000019.1:0-96428 GCA_049515895.1 Bathyarchaeia archaeon
GCGGTGACATTTACAATCGGCGCGGCTTCAAGTATAACTTGGAACTGGCAGACTCAATACTTGATATCGTTCGTTTCCAATCCTTCGGGCACAGGCACGCTAAGTCCCTCAGGCACAAATGTTTGGGAAAACACTGGGTCTCTTTCAATATTCGCCTCCACAACCTACGTTGGCTACATATTCTCTTCATGGTCATCAAGCACAGGCAGCATAACGTTTGAAATTCCATCTGGTTCTTCTACAGTAGCAACGATAAATGGGCCTGGAACGATAACCGCTAACTTTGCAAGTGCACCAACTCCTACACCGACACCCGTACCCACGCCTACCCCAACCAACTCTCCATCACCATCTCCAAAACCAACTCCTACGATTTCACCGACCACTAAACCCACATCTTCTCCGACGCAGACTTCATCACCTGCCAACGGCAACGCCACAATTCTTTATGTTTCAGTAGGCGTAGTTATTGCAATTGTTGTAGTCGGATTAGCTGCGACCCTTTTCCTGAAGGGAAGAAAGCCAAAGTAAAAATCCTAAGACTTCCCACTTTTTCAATATTTTGCCCAACATGAATAAAGTACCTGCCAAAGCAAACTCAATTCCCAGTTCAAAACTATAATGCTTTAATGCCCGTTGAGGCGGTCGCATTCAAAACTTATCCAATCGAAAACCTCAGGCACCCGAAAACGCAAATTATGATGTGCCTTCGAGAATTGACAAATTTGCAAAGTACACTTCTCAGCAAACCTTATTTCAAGTTTCAATGTAATTGCTTAGCTATGCTCAAACGAAATAGAGTAGCCTCATTGCTCATGTTGCCTTTTGCTGTTTTCACATGGATGATCGGATGGATCATGTGTGAAGCAGGCGAAAAAAAGGTAACTCTGCAAAACAAAAAACCTCAAAATCGAATGATTTAGCTCAAGTTTACCGTTTCGCACGCATTAGCAGACATTTTCTTAATTCTGGCTCAACGCTCTAATCAAAAAGTCCGTCCCCATCGCTAAAACCCGGCATGTATGATAAGACGAATCGACATAGTCCTCTGCGGGCAAGGCGAATTGAGGTATTTCATGTAGCCTAAGTCGCTCAGTGGCGTTCCGAAAGAATTAGAAAAATCTGCGCACGCAAATTTTAACTCAATATTTTTTGAGCAATTTTCGTCCCCATATAGGCTTGAGTTTGAAGGAAACAAGTATCTAATAATCCAAAAAGGCATTCATCACTGAGAATATATATTAATTGAAATAGCACAGATGGTATAGATGCTTCAAATCAAGAAAACGAGAACCAACCAAGATGTAGTAACGGTGGTCATGATAGGCGTAGTCCTCATAACCGGTGTAATCATGATAGTTTTCTCGGCCTTGGATGGATCATCATTTCTGGCTATTTTGGGAGTTTCCGTAGCTTTCTGGAGTGCGCTACTTCTTTTCTTTACCCCGACAAAACACACATTTCTCGCCCTATTGAAGGCTTCTGCAAGCGCCGGCGGAAGCAACATTGAACGATCCCTCATTGAATTCAATTCGCCTGAAAGGGGCGTGTACTTGCCGCCCCAAAACATTCGGAACTTCGAATCTAGTCTCGTATTCGTACCAAAAACGGCTCAGATGGCATTGCCCAAGGCTAATGAAACAAGCGATAAGTTGTTTGCTGAGAAAAAAAACGGGTTGTTTCTTACTCCTCCGGGGCTTGCTCTTTCGATGATGTTTGAACGTGAACTCGGTTTGTCTTTTAGAAAAATTAGTCTTCCTCAAATGCAAACAATAATTACGAAACTAATCCGTAACCTGAAATTTGCAGAGAATGCTCAGGTTCGAATTGAAGATAAAGTCATAACCTTAGAAGTAACTGGCAGCATATTTAACGCGCTTTGCCAAGAGACTCGGGATAGTCAACCCAGGACTCATTTACAAGTCGGATGCATTTTGGTAAGTGCCTTCGCATGCGCGCTTGCCAAAGCCTCCGATAAACCTATAACAATTCAAAAGGATACGCTGAACCCTGAAACCAAAACGCTCGTCGTTGAGTATCGTATGGAAGAAGTGTAGATATGTTACTTCCGCCATTGACCTTACAAGATATAACCATTCTCCTTGCGGTGAGCGCAATTCTTCTCCTTGTGACAGCTGAACTTGTGCCTTATGTATCGGGGGATAAGACGTTAACCTCAGATGTTAGGAAACTTCGGAACATGGCGTTAGTGCTGGGTGTATTGTTCTTGGCAACAATTGTCATACAATATTTTCCGTTACTTTAAACTTTCAGCTATGCACATTTGTGAGAAAAGAACTATTATTTCCCGGTTCGCAGCATCAAAGAATAACATTTGGGTGAACTAAGTGCTGATAACCACATAATTGAATCGGCAAAGCATTTGTGCTTTCCATGGCTTTAAATTATCAGTTTCCTAAGCTCGTCCTAATTCCGCTGCTCCGATAGGCTCTCCTCTAACATTGCAAGTGTTACACATTTTCTATATGGAATAAGATATAAAAGCGTAGAAAAAGTTTAAAATCACCGGGAACGCGTGCCAAATTGGGGCAATTAGCCCAAATCAAAGTCAACAACAAACAACAGAATGAAAAAAAATGAAGAAACTACACATCCTAATAATAGCAATTCTAATTTCTTTATCAATATGCGCATTCACAAATATGAAAGTCAAAGCTGCTATTACTGTGGGTTCCGCAGCAGCGACTGCTTCACCCATAGATGCAGGTCAAAGTTCAGTTCTTTATCTTTCTTCCCCGCCAACTGGCGGCACTGGCCCTTACACATATCAGTGGTACTCAGAGGCTCCTGGAGCAACCAACTTCACAAATATTTCAGGCGCCACTGGCGCGAACTACACTTTTTCGACGCCAAGCAATGAAATCGCCGGCAACTACCAGTTTGAGGTTGAAGTAGTCGCTGGTTTAAGTTTTGCCGTTTCTTCGCCGGCGACGGTTACGGTGAATTCTGCGCTTGTCGCTCCGACTATTTCTGCTTCTGCCGGTACGGTTGATCAGGGGCAGACTAGCAGTTTAACTTCCTCTCTGGTTACGTCGGGTACATCTCCGTACACATACCAGTGGTATTCTAAGGTTGGTACTAGTTCCTTTGCTGCTATCAGTGGCGCAACTTCTACTAGCTACAGTTTTGTTACTTCAGGTTCCACTGCAGCAGGCGTTTGGAGTTTTGAGCTTCAAGTTAATGATAGTGCCTATACCCACGCATCGGTTACTTCTACTGCGGTTTCTGTTACGGTGAATACGGCTCCGACCGTTACTGTGTCGCCCACATCTTGGACTATGGATGTGAGCCAGAGTGAGACGTTCACTGCAACTCCTAGCGGCGGTTCAGGCACTTACACTGGTTACCAGTGGTATGTTGGCGGGTCTCCCCAGGCGGGTCAGACTGCGTCTACGTTTAGCTATTCTCCTGCTTCCTTGGGTTCTTACTCAATTACTGTGACGGTCACTGACAGTTCAGGTGTGACTTCGGCTCAGTCTTCGGCTGTAGGGGTGACCGTGCATTCTGCATTGGTTGCTCCAACTGTTACTGCCTCTGCAAGTACGGTCGATCAGGGTCAGTCTAGCAGTTTAAGTTCTGCTGCTGTTTCGACTGGTACTTCTCCGTATACTTATCAGTGGCTTGCGAAGGTTCCTGGTGCCAGTTCCTACTCGTCAATTAGCGGCGCAACTTCAGCAAGCTATTCTTTTGCCACTTCTGGCTCAACCACTACTGGCGTTTGGAGTTTTGAGCTTCAGGTAACTGATAGTGCTTCTTCTCCAACTGCTTCTACTTCTAACTCAGTCTCGGTCACTGTGAGCGCTTCGCCGACTGTCAGTATTACTCCTGTTGGTCCAATAACCATGGATGTTAATTTGGTTCAACCTTTTACAGCATCTCCTAGTGGCGGTTCTGGCACTCTATCTTATCAATGGTACCTGGACGGTTCTCCAGTTGGCTCAGGAAGCGCAAGCTATTCTTATACTGCTGCCACGGAAGGTTCGCGTTCGATTACTTGTAAGGTGACGGATAGTGCCTCTACTCCAGTTACGTCTCCCGCTTCTAATGCGGTTTCTGTTACAGTGAATTCTGCTTTGGTGGCTCCAACTGTTACGGCTACTCCTGGTACGATAAATCAAGGTCAGACTAGCACTTTATCTTCTTCTTCAGTCACGACGGGTACTTCTCCTTACACGTATCAATGGTTTGAGAAGGCCCCTAGTGGCAATTATGCTGCACAAGGTTCAAACTCTACAAGTTTCAGTTTTGTTACTTCAGCTGTCACGGTCACTGGCATTTGGAGTTTCTATCTTCAGGTAAGGGATAATTTGGGCGCTGCGGTAAACTCCGCTGCTGTTTCAGTTACGGTGGATTCTTCCACGCTGGATCATTTTGTGTTTAGCTCTATTGGTACTCAAACTGCGGGCACGGCATTTGTCATCACAATCATAGCTAAAGGTCCTTCGAACAACACGCTTACGAGTTATACTGGAAGTAACACTCTGAGTGTTTCAACCGGAACCATTAGTCCCGCCAACACTGGAAACTTTTCAAATGGCGTTTGGACGGGCTCAGTAACATTGACTAGCGCCGGTTCAAACGTTATAATCACCACCACTGGTTCCGGCATGTCTGGAAATAGTGGCAGTTTCACGGTTAATCCCGGTGCCCTCAACCACTTCTCTTTCAGTACTGTTGGTAGTCAAACTGCCGATTCTGCTTTCAGCATAACGGTTACGGCCCAGGATGCGTCTAACAATACAGTAACAAGCTACGCAGGTACCCCTACCTTGACGTATTCTGCGGGGTCAATTAGTCCAACCACAATGACTGTTTTTGTCAGCGGCGTAGGGTCAACTTCAGTTACGGTAACTGCAGCCGGTTCAGGAGTTACTATCACCGCCACCGACGGTACTCACGCCGGCACTAGTAACACGTTTACTGTAACATTGGCGCCAACGCCCACACCGACAGCGACTCCTACTCCGACACCAATATCATCGCCCTCACCAACTTCAGCGCCAACCCCAACTCCATCTCCAACTCCTAAACCCGGAGCCGTTCCTACCCCAACGCCATCACCTACTCCAACTCCGTCATCAAAAACTGTGTCTGCAACGACTGGTTCCGGCGCAACAATTAACCTTAGTATCAGCGGGAATGTAACTAGTTCGCAGATATCTAATGCAACAATCACTTCATACCCGACCGCCAAAACAACCACGGTGTCCTTTACAATAACTGGGCCAAGCCAGACAACAGGCTTTATCAACATGACTATTCCAAAAACTGCCATACATTACGGAGCCAGCCCAGTTGTATACATCGACGGCCTTCAGGCTCCATACCAGAGCTACACTCAAGACAAAGCTAACTTTTACGTTTGGTTCACCACAAGCTTTAGCATACATCAAGTGTCGATACAATTCCTAGGGCTACCAATTTCGTCAGGGTCAATGTTGTCACCTGTGCTTGCCGTCGGCATAACCGTCCCAGAAATTATTTCAATTTACACAGTTATAGCCTTCAGACGGTTAAGACGAAAACCTGACAACGCATAATTAGATCCCAGAAAGTAGCAGCTTCAGTTTCAAGTTGCAGCTTGTTTTTCTCCAAACTACTTGATCAGAAAATGAATTTCCATATGTGCTAAGGGAACATCGATTTTAGATCAAACCAATCACGAGTCTACCCCTTGTCAACTGTCGGTAGCGCGCACGAACAGAATGGTGAAATTTCTTTTTTATAGGCTGAGTCAGGTTTTAATTTTTTCTTTTTTTCTCCAAACCAAAAGAGACTCCATCCTATAAACCAAATAAGAACTACGATAGGCATGGCCAGCAAAGAGATGGCAGGTCTTCTCTTCCGCATAGCGGACAATTATTTTGCCTGACCTTATATTGCTTTATAATATTCGCATGTATATGATGATAATTAATTGCCTCTTTGTATCAGTTTGAAAGCAAATATTCGGGTCTGCATTTTATTAAGAGACAGGTTAATTGGGGGTTTAAGTCAAGAATTAGGCTGAAATAAAGGCTTCTGCTTGATTGTATAGAACTGTCAGAATAGTTATCAATGGTGTTCACTTAAACAGTTTGTTCATTAATTCTTGCAATTTTGACGTTTGCCGAAATGGAAATGATTGGTTTTTTTGCAATATGCTTTCATGTTTATGTATATCAAAGAAGGCTAGAAAATGACAAGTCAGATTGGTGGCTGGATTTTCATGGATTATTTGTTATCGGGCAAGCGGTGAGATATGAGTCTTCAAAAATTGCAGAATTAAATCTGTTTCATTCTATAAAAGGGAAATTGGGTGAAGCTTTAGCCTGTTCCCGACATCGAGATTGAGTTGCTGAACGATGTGATGCCTGCAATGTTTGAGGAAACGGTTAAAGTTAAAATAGCAGGTATTAATTGTCCGGGTGATAGTTGTGTTCCCTGCTGATTCCAACTTATGGTAATGTAGGTGTTTGCTCCCTTGGGGCTCCAGTTGCTTGTGGCTAAGCTCAGCGTTATTACACTTGCGCCTGTGTCTTTTACGTAGACGGTTTGGTTTACACTGTCTCCTGGGGTTAAACTGCCCCAGCTTATTGAAGTCATGTTAGTTGTGCATCGGCTGTCGCAATACACGCCTATGTTGGATGTGGTCATGATTGTTCCGGAGGAAGACATTTTCTGGTTGACCTTTACGGCAAGTGTTTCTGAGGGGGAACCGTTCGGGTTGAGGCTTATGGCTCCGAATGTTAAGCCACCTATGACACACGCGTCTATTATTAGGATGAGGACTATAAGGTGCACTGTACGCGTTTCCATGAGGTTCTACACCATTATGTAGAAAGTTTGTGTATTAAGACTTAATAAACATTATTGATTTGTGGTCCACCTGCACACCCGCACATCACAAATACAAAAAACAAACCCAAAGAGAAAAAATACCAAAAAACATCATATACACAACAAAGCCGCAACCAACCTTAACTCAAAACATCACTAAGAACGATGAAACCACTTTTGCCACTTAGAATAAAAACACAACCATAGGAGGTAATTGGTCACTTTCAGGACTTAAGTCGTTAGTTATAGAAAACGATACTGTAAATTCTAGAATAATCGTTAAATAGTTCGGGAGCGAAACGATGAATTGAGAGGAAGAAAGAAGTGATTGCTAGCCAGCCGCCCAATGCTCCATTGAATGAGTCCTTTAAGAGCAAGGCTGAAGCTCAGAAGAAGTTGGTTGAGGAGCTAAAAGTTCAATGGAAGCTTTTATGGAGTGAGCGTTTTGATGACAAAGAGCTGGCTGAAGGGGTTTCGGTAAATGACTATTCAATTTTGCGTGTTGAGAGAGGTACCGTTATTCACGCAACCAGGAACTTTAAAGCGTTGAGTTTCAAGGAGATTCTTGAACAGCACATGGTTGAAAACCCTGATCGCTTTGTTCAGCCAGAAACTAACGCAGGCGGTTGGAGCAAGTTCATAAAGAAAGAAATAACTAATCAAAGTCTCCCGAAACGTGGTAAACGTGCCGCTTCTTATCTTGCTGAAAAACCCGATAAACCCGTTTCACAACAACCTAAAAAAGGCGGACGGGGATGGCTCCACTTCTAACTTTTTAAGGCTAAAAGTTTGATTATTGTCACTTGCTGCCGTTCGATTAGCAATACAAGCTAGCCTTATGGGTTGCTTTTAAGCCAGATTGGTTTTCCATTTAACACTTCTCTTTCTGGGGGTTCAGGGCAAAGTAAATCTAAGGCTGAAAAAACGCTTTTCTCCGTTTCTCCAGCCACTGCTGCACCGTCCTTTATTAGTCCAGTACTGTACTTTAGTCTGTACCCTTTGGATAGAGCGTAGCCTGCTAGCCACATGTTATGGTCAGCTGAACCCGTGCGTATTAGCTCTTGAACACCAAAAGTTTTTGGCGTTGCCCGGTAAAAGTCAACTTGAAAAAAGCCTCCTTCAACTGGATAGTTGAGTTTTATTAGGCTTGGACCTGAGCAGATAACTTCGGATTTTTTTAGCGCCTGGACAATTTTAGCCCAATTCGCATCTGTCGCTAATACTACAAAGTCACAGTCGCCGACCGTTGGCTTCTTCCGTCTGATGCTTCCAACGATCTTCAGCTTATCACACAGCGGCTTGATTGCTTCTTCAACTTGCAAGGCAACTGCTTCCGCCTTTGCATGCTCAAGCGAAGCCAAAACAGCTGGATCCTTGTCTAAGCCAAACAATTTAGCTTGCTTCATGGGTCGTCTTCCCTATTAATCAAGGGAGAAAAACATGATTTGTACCTTAAAAAGCAAACGCAGAAACTGCTGCCTTTGATAGGAGAGGGAAAAGTGAAAGTGAATGACCATTATTCAGCGGAGCCATTGGGAAGATTAATCGTTGTTTTCGTGGTCAGAAGGCGATTTTTCTTGCGTAACGGCGCTTTGATTAGCCATTGAGTTATGAGCACGTTTATTTTCTTTTTCCTTGGGATATTTTTAGATTTTTTCGATATGGGCAGCGTATTTCTCCCGTTTTTTAATCATTCAAACTTTTGACTTTAGTTGACTTTTATTGACTTTCGTAGACGATGGCGGACGATAGGAGACTTTAGGAGACTTTGGCAGACTATAAGAGACTTTCGGAGACGATGGGAGACTTTAGCAGACGATAGGAGACGCAACCCAAAGCCAATACAAGCTTTTCCACAAAAAAGCAACCCAAAACGCAAAGAACAAATTTACAAAGTTAACCACGCGCAGAAGCAACAAAGCCAGCGCAAAAGTCTGTTGGATAACGCTGTTTGTAGGTAGAAAGATTTAATTATTTATGGTTTCTGTTGGTTTCATATTAATGGAGGATAGAAAAAGAAATGCCTACCTGCCCACATTGTGGCACCATTGTTCCTGAAGGTGCTGTTTACTGTGGCAACTGTGGAGCTACATTAAACTCCCCAACGGCTTCTACGTCTTCAACTGCCCAATCTCAAACTTCTCAGCCATCAGACTGGTCAAACAATCCAAACATGGCCAGCGGCGACATGCAAGCGCGATATGAAAAAGCAATAAAGCGAACAGAGCAGCTCAGCTACGCAACGGCGGGACTTGGAGTAGCAATCCTTGTTGTTCTACTAGCACTCTCTTTTCTGTAGGAAGAGAGGAAAAGCAGGAAAATGATGCTGTGAGGTGGTAAGTTTGGATAGCTCTCTTGAACAGACGGTTAAAAGAATAGAACGAATAAACAGGGTTCTTTGGATAGCAGTTGTCGTGGAAGCGGTCATTCTTGTCCTATTTTTATAGATCAAATTCCACATCTGCATTTTTATTATTTTTGAGTGGGGGGTCATCAAAAATTAGGCAAAACTAATTTGGCATTCTTCAGATTAGCAGCAGTACGGCTCTTTCTTCATGTTTGATTTATCCAACGTACTCGCACCAGCTTTTTGGGCTTTCCCAAACCCTGACTTTCTCCAGCTTGGCCTTTTCCGGCAAAATCTTTCTCAATTGATTAAAATAGTATTTTGCGATGTTTTCGGATGTGGGGTTGCTGAGTTCGCTCATTTCGTTGAGGTAGGTATGGTCAAGCCTGTCGGTTACTGTTTGCAGGGCTGCTTTCAGGACAGCGAAGTCGACAACCATTCCGTTCGATTCTGTGTTCTCGCCTAAAACGAAAAGTTCAACTATCCACGTGTGTCCATGAAGCTTTTCGCATTTACCGTTGCTGTCTACAACCTTGTGTGCTGCGGCGAACGTTGTTTCAACCCTAAGCCTGAACACAACCTCAACCTCCGCTACAGGGTCCCGCTCCATTCGGAACAGACGTTGTGGTCATGAATGGATTCGAAACTTACACACTTAACTGTGCAGAACCTCTTAGGATACTTTTCCTTAAGCAACTGTACACATTGCCTCGTCACATCCTCAACGAACTTGGCGTTCTTATGCATTCTTTCAACCACCTTCTTCTCTTCAGGCCTTTTTAGCAACGAGAACGTCGGCGAACTGAAGCTTTGACTGCAAATCTTAAGGATGTCAAGCAAGTCCGTGTTTTCCGTTATGTCAATTTCCACGCTCAAGGAGCCTCTCTGGTTATGAGTCAAACCATTACACATTTCCTTCGAGCATGGACATGCTAAGGCCCCGTTAACGGTGATGCCGGCTGTTTTCTTTCCAGTCTTGGTAGAGTACCGTGCAAACATTTGAGCAATCGAGTTTTCCTTTTTTCCGCTCGGTCTTACCCTGTTGAATGGGAGTTCACCGAAAACTTCTGTTTGGCAGTGGAAACCATGCTTCTTAAACGCGGCTTTCGAAATCTGCACCGCCAAATTCTCTATTGACAAGGCTTCTCGAGGCACCTCTTCAACAGTCTCAATAAACCTGCTCATATGAACCCCGCGTAGGTGAGACGGCAAAGTAATGTAACTGTTTATGGTAACAATGATGTTGAAGGTTCCCTCCGGCCTTTTCATTAACACCAGTTTCCGAAGACCTTCTACTCCTACCTTTTCCAGCTCAATTTCATTTTCTGGTTTTTGATTTTGAACGTCGATGACCAACTTTTTGATCCCCAATTAACTGTTAAACAGCATTCTGCCCATGAATGTCACGGTTTAATAGATTGACTGAGGAGAGAAAAACCTTGTTACTTATTATGTCTTGCTTAATCAACAAGTGAATTTCAAATGTCTTAGGTGTTCGAAACAGAAAAATCCATTTCTATACGCTTGTTCAAGTTTCGCCAATGTTTATTAGTTTCAACTCGCCTAGTCGTCGCTTCGAAATATTGATTTGGTGAATCAATTGCAGAAGGTAACCATAACGGCTCCAGCCCACCTGCACGCAGGCAACTTCGATTTAACAGGCGACCTTGGAAGGCTATATGGGACGGTTGGTTTTGCAATAGAACTTCCTCTCGAAGTCGAGGTTTCCAAGGCCAAAGGAATCAAAGCTGATGACAAGTCTGCATACAAGTTTGCGAAACGCATGGTTGACAAATTCGGCTTAGAAGGGGCAGAAATAAAAATCAAGAGGGAAATACCCCGTTTCGTCGGCGTTGGATTTCACACAACCCTCGCGCTTTCAATCGGCATCGGTCTTTCAAAGCTGTACGATTTGGACTTTAGCGTAGAGGATGTCTCTTTGATCATGGGCAGAGGAACCATAACGGCGATGGGAGTTTACGCCTTCAAAACCGGCGGGTTCATTGTTGAAGGCGGCTTCAAAGTAGACAGCCGAACGAAAATGGTGCCCCCGCTCATATTCCACGGTGCTGTACCCAAGAACTGGTTGTTTGTAATTGCCATCCCTAACGAGTCAAGGCAGAAAATAGCCCAGATGAGAGAAAACGAAGACGAGATTTTGGGCAACCTCAAGGTGATGCCCAAAGAGTTGTCCGATGAGCTCTCAAGGCTCGTTTTGGTGAAGCTCATGCCTGCTTTTGTTGAGAAGGACCTCAAATCATTCGGTGAAGCGTTAACGGCATTCAACCAAAAGCTTGGGAAATTCTGGAGAAGCTACCAGGAAGGAACCTACTGCAACCAAGTTGTGGAAGAAGGTGTTAAAATTATGCTGCGCAAAAGCTCTCTGGCTTGCCAAACCTCTTGGGGTCCAACCTTCTACACTATTGTCAAAGGCAAAGCCGCCGCAGAGAATCTGGCCGAGGAATTAAAGCAGTTCTTAAATAAAAGCGGTGGCGGAGAAATCTATGTCACCCAAGCGAATAATCGTGGGGCTTCAGTTCTGAAGGCTTAAGCATGGTTAAAGCTGTCGGAATAGACTCTGGAACAAAAACGGTGGATATCTACGGCTTCGACGACGTAGACGGGAAAGTGCTGGTTGATTTTGCCCTATCCCGAGAAGAAGTAACAAAGAACCCAAGCCTCGTCATTGACAAACTCAAAGAAGTCCAAAAATCATGCGGCAAGATCGATGCAATTGCAGGACCGGCAGGCTACGGCTTGCCGCTTCAAAAAGCCAAAGACACAACGATGGAGGACATAGCGTTGGCAACCTTCGTCACGAAGGCTGACGTTGAACGCAAACTCAAAATCGTCGGTTTGAGGCAACTCATGCAACTTATGAAGAACACTGAAGAACTGAACATCTGGTTCACCCCCTCGGTAATTCAGTTGCCAACAGTCCCAGAATACAGGAAAGCCAACAGGATAGACATGGGAACAAACGATAAAGTTCCAAGCGCTATTTTAGCTGTGAAAGACCAAGCGGAACGGCTAAAAATCGGTTACGACGAAACCAACTTTATCGTCGTGGAAATAGGCTTCGCATACACTTCGGCGATTGCTGTAAAGAGCGGTCAAATAGTTGACGCTATGGCTGGTACAGCGGGGTTTCCTTCTTTTCTTGGCATGGGGTTCCTTGACGGGGAACTCGTCTACGGCTTAGCTAACACCTTACAAGATTTTCCAAAGCTCATGTTGTTCGCTGGTGGAGCGGCGGCAGTCGCTGGGTTCGACACATCGAAACCTATCGAGGAATTCGTGAAGGCCGCAAAAACCAACGGGAAAATCAAAGCTGGCTTAAGCTTGATGCTTGAATCCATAGTTAAAGACGTCGCTTCGCTTTTGCCATCCGTCAAACCGACAGAATTAATTCTCAGCGGAAGATTTTCTAATATTCCGAATTTTTATGCCCTGGCGGAAAACAGGCTTCAGGTTTTCTTTGACGAGATCGGATCGAAAATCGAAGTGGTTAAGATTGTAGGCAACGCAAAGGTCGCTAAGGGCGCGGCTGAAGGCGCCGCAATATTTGCGAACGGCATTGTGCACGGGAAATATGCGCCAATCATCGACGTCATGAAACTTAGGGAAGGCAAAGGTGGAATATTCGACCATATATACTTAGATGAAAAAACCAAGAGGCAACTAGACATCTTCAAAAACTATTAGCAAGCCTCTTCTTTGCTTAAACCAGTTCTTTTAGGTCTTCGAGCAGGATGCTTCTGAAGCCTCTAATTTTTTCCCCGCTCGCTGTTATGTTGTAGAGCTTGATATTTCCCATTGTTTGTTTAGCGAGCCACTCTAACAGTTCCTTGCTGATTCTCAACTTCTCTAGTTTCACTGTAAGGGATTTCACATTCTTCTTGGAGTATTTGCCAACAGTAGATCCAAAATCCATTCCAGCTAACACAATCACTTTGGCGCCCATCGCTGCCGCAAGGAAAACTGCTCTGTCCCCATCTGTGAATCCCAAAAAATTGTAAACGTTGGGACGCGGCTCTACCTGCGTGCTTCCGACCGCATAGGAGAAATCAGGAACGAACCGTTGCAGCTGCTCAATATTGTCGCCGTGTGCATGGATAACTATGATTGAATCCTTCTTCTGAGCGGAGACAATGTCGCTTACAACTCCGTCCAAGTCGGTTACGATCACGTCAGGGACAGCTTTTGCAATATGCAGAAACGCGGTTGTCGCGCCGTCAGCCACAGTAGTCACAAATTTCTGCAGGACGTCTTCACGGCGGACTTGTTTTAGGTTTTCCTCAAGGGACGGCCCCGCACCGAGCACTAGAACTGGGTGATTTGCTATGCGTTTTCTGAGCTCTGAAGGATCCACAGCCTTTCCAGCCAGCAGCTTGCTCAAAAGATCAGCGGCATACTGGTCCTTGGCTTTGTCGTAACCAAACGTTTCGTTAATTCTTTGATACCAAGGCCACCAATCGACCAATCCTAACTTCATACTTTTACCTGCTTATCTTGTCCTTGAGCACAATTACTGTTAATTGGGAATATTACGAAGTAGTTTCAACATAAGCCCCTCTGTTATTCGGGCCCGTCCAGAATACTTGCCCGCCTGATTTCTCCTGCAAGAAACCCAGCATTTCCAACGAAAGCTTTTCTGCCTGCCTTTTGCCTTGAACAAGCCCGAAGACAGTTGGACCCCAAGAACTTTGCCCTGCCCCAACAGCTCCAAGGTTCAGCATGTACTCGATGCATTCGCTAGACGGAGAGCTAGAGAACCTTCCGCCTTGGGCCAAGGCAAAGAAGTCGCCAACGATGTATTGAATTTGGGTTAGAGCGCCTCCGAAAGTCTTTATGTCTTTCTCTTTCAACGCTGGCAGAAGAGACATTAGTATCAAGCGGCTTATGCGCCCAGCCTGCTCCAAGCCCATAGGCGGCAAACAGTCGAAAGCATGAGCCTCCGCTTCGCCTGACAAACCGCTTTTAGCTTTTGGAATTGCTACAGTAAAAAACCAATTATCAGGAAAAGATGATTGAAAAATCACATGTGGAAAATTGTTCAACGATGAGAGTGGCTTGTTCTTTCGGCTTTTGACACCTCCTTCGACAACAAATCCGCCTTTATCAAAAAGTGCTGTTCCGACTCCCGATACTCCTCCTCTGCCCATTTCTTTGGAAAGTTCCAGAGTTGAAGCTTTTACATCAAATAGTTTTGCGAGGGCAGTTGCTGTTGTTAGAGCAAACGGGGTTCCTGACCCTAGCCCAACATGTTGGGGAATAGTCTGTTTAAGGTTTATGGTAACTTCAGGCTTTAAGTCGTATTTTTTGAGGAAAAACTCAACCCATGGCTTTATTAGTTCGCTTTTTTCGCCCACTACGGATAGGCTTTCTGATTTTTCTGCTTCAACAATAACGTTCGGGCAGTTTATAGCTACGCCCATGCCACCGAAGAGACGTCCTAAGTCGCCTCTTAAATCGACGAGTCCCAAATGAAGCCTAGCCGAGGCCTTAACGCGCACCTTCATCGTTCAGCGCCTTAATTATCCTTAATTCTTTGGTCATAATAATTGAATTAGCAATTCGCATTAATACAGCAATTCCTTAATTGTTCCTGACAGTCGACTTTTCATTCCAGAGCTCACTTTGCAAGCGTAAATGCACAAATGACTTACTTTTTCGATTGAACTAACTCCATCCAAATTTAAGAATTGACAGTAACAATCATGTTCTCTGTTGTTCGGTTGAACTTGTTTGGCCGATGCTGAGCAAGTTAGGCTGGTTATCGGGACTCAGACAAGACGCCCACCAATTTCACTTTTTTCATGACTTCATCCCCGTGAGGCGCAATGTCTAGTGCCATGGTTAAATCCTGCCCAGCTTCATGCCCTAAGTGGTCGCCATCAGTCCACTGGCCGGAATCAGTTACGTCGTAAACCTTTCCTTTGTAGGCAATATAAGCGGGGTTACCGTTCTTACCGTCAAATTTGCTGAGGTCATAAATGCTAAAACGCTGCTGTTTTTCCAAAAAACTTGACACTCCTTCGACGCTTATAATAATCAAGAAGGCTAACTTATAACTGTGCTTAGATGACATATCCCTCTGAGGTTGCCTGCCGCCAACATTCATAAAAGCAATAAGGAAAACTGGATTCTTGAAAGTTTATGCCTTGTCCCTGCAACCAAGAGTTTCCACGGCTTTTTGCGCCCATTTTGAATCTTTCCAGAGCGCTCTTCCTACCGCTACCAAGTCAACCTTCCCGTCACAAATCAGCCCTTCAGCGAATTCAGCGTCACGAATCCCACCAACGCCGACAACAGGAACCTTAACTGCCTTTTTGATTTGGTGCGCTTGCGGAACAAAATAGCCCTCAATCTGCCGAAGTTGTTTTGGCTCGCTTCCACACATGCCGCCTGACACGTCGATTACATCAACCCCTGCCTGCTCCAGGCGAACGGCAAACGCGGCGGAATCTTCAATTTGTGTTCCGTTGGCAGCCAAATCATCTGCTCCCAACCTGTAGAGCAGCAACTTGTCAGCAAGGCGTTCTCGAGCCTTCTTAACGACTAACAGTGGAAAACGCATTCTGTTCTCCAGCGAGCCACCGAATTCATCCTTTCGTTCGTTTATCAGGGGTGAGAAGAACTGATTAAGAAGGTAACCGTGAGCTCCATGAAGCTCAACTCCGTCAAAACCAGCCCTAACAGCGCGTTCCGCTGCGAAAGTAAACTCATCAGCAATGACGTCCAACTCCTCTACTTCTAAGCCTCTGGTTTTGCCTCGTGCAGAAGGACCTGCAGGCTGCGCACCGATGACTTTCTTGTTGGCAACTCCGCCCGCATGAGTAATCTGCACCACGGCTGGGGCGCCAACGTAATGAATAGACGTAGCGAGCTTCTCAAGGCCAATCATAAGCGAATCATCACAGATGCTTAGTTGTTTCGGTCCTATCTTCCCAACCCGTGAAATGTACGAGTGCTCAACTATCGCAAACCCACGGCAGCTATACGCCTCACATAAAAGCTAATCAGCCTGCTTGTCACTTCACCTTCAAAGGAAGCTCGACCCGACTGCATCGGAGGCATAACAATACGATTCCTCAATGTCACATTCTTAACGCGTAAAGGATTAAGAAGCCCCAACTGCCTGCACCATTGCAATATTTGTCTACCCGAGTACTATAAGAACTTAATTTGCCATAATTGCCGAAAATAAATAATTTGTTATTTTTGAGTTTAGTTGAGAAATAAATGTAATCGTTGAGGTTAACCACCGAAAAGCGTAATTTTAGAGGGATGAACCTTGGCTGAAATAGCATATCAATATTAGGTTGAATCAACACTTGCTAAATCCTCTTCATGTGTTGGGTTCTATGGATTGTAGACTGCAAGTTTTCAAGCTTGACGCGACCGATGGTAACTTGGCGAGGACTTATCGCTTTGCTGTAGTAGATTTCAGCAGGTCCAAGAGCTATCCAGCAAATTTTGTTTGCATGTTACCAGCCAAAGTTGATCAAGGCAAGGGGAAAATCGCAAATGTGTTTGGGACTCTTTTTGGAGACAGAAGCTTAGAGCTGGCTATAGGATTGTTAAATGAAGCGCTCAAGAGCGAGAGCGATGTTGAAGTTAAAACAGAGATAGAGAGAAGACTTAAACTGCTTGACCCCAAGCAAGCTGGCCTAGTTGAATGCAGTTTGTGCAAAAAACCTTTCCGACCGCCCAAAATGAGAAAATACAAACAACACTTTTGCCGTGAATGCTTTCGAAAAAGATTTGCCGTTCGATAATGTCGAATATCTTTGGCGTTGAATTAAAAAACAGATTGATTTACTCATGAGAATCGTAAAAGGTTGGAAGCGAATCAGCAATAAAGGTGGATTTATCAACGAGGTTACCGGGCAGACCTTGGTTATCGCGAAGCAAGAGTTCGGGGAGCACTACCATGTATTAGTTTTCAAACAAGAGAGAACCGATGATGCCCAAGGCAACAAAATATCTCCAGAGTATTCCAGCGAAGCTAAGGCTGAAGCTTTTGCAATGAATTGGATGAAAAAAAATCCGAATGGAATAACCACATAAAAGAATAGTTTTATTGAGTTTTCTATACCGTTAAATGGACAATGTTTCCAGCGGTTAAGGCTCTCTTTGCACGTATATCTGTTGCATTCTGTCCTGCCAAAAGCGTTTTGCTTAGTTCTTCTGTCGATATTTGCGAAGTGGCGGTTCTTCAGAAATTGACGAGTTTGGATTATTCAATAGAACAAAAACCGAAAAATGCTTGTTATTCTTCTGCACTTGAGTTGCCCGTTATTTGATTGGAGTTTGTTAGCTGATTGATGAAGCTTGTATTCCAGTGCTATTTCAACACCATACCAATGACCGCATTGTTGCTGTTTTTGTGTTGCTTAATCTGGCTTTTCGGTCATCTGCTGGTTAAAGCAAACTTCCTATCTCGCCAAGTAACATGCGTATGGCTCTGTTGAAAAGAATTATTGTAGGTTTATGCTTCTTTCTTTTTGATGGTATCTAAATAGTTTTTCTTACTGGTTTTCTTTCTATAGGTGCAATTGAGTCGAACTGATGATTTACATCTACGACAGTTTTTAACTAAACCTGCCCTTAACGTACACATGCTCTTTTACCTCTCTCGATTTTTGGGTTTTATTGGAAAAGAATCAATTATTCAATTAGGGCCAAATCCAACAGGATAAGAGAAACTCTTCAGCCTACTGGAATATACTCCTCTTCCTAATAAAGATTGGAAAAAAAAGCTTGATTTTACCAACGCAAAAAACACTATTCTCTTTTTTTCAAAAAGAAACACAAAATGAATTCTTTCGAATTTTAAGCCAGAAAACATTGTTTTCAGGTGCATAACCTAATATAGTCGCTGGTGCCTTCTTGTAAGTTGTTAGAATTCTTTAGAGGAAGAGTCAAATCTACCAGACTGCTTTTTCTCCAGATTATTCTGATTATATTTGGCTAGCACCCAAACTTTGGTATGGAAAATGGGTAAAAGAAAAATTACAAATGAAGGCAACCTTGACAGTATGGTTTTACCTACCTCTAGTGACGTCTTGGGCTTGGCGGTAAAAATGCTAGGTGCCGACAGAATCATGGTAAAATGCCAAGACGGAAACGAACGTTTATGCAGGATCAGAGGTAAGCTGAAAAGGCGTGTATGGATAAGGGAAGGGGACATTGTTTTGGTTTCTCCTTGGGATTTCCAGAGTGAAACTAGAGGAGACATATTTTGGCGTTACAGAAAAAATCAATCAGATTGGCTTAGAAATCACAATTATTTGACGATGTAGAGAGGGCTGTATGATTATTCTGAAGTGCACTGAATGTGGAAACACATTCCAAAGAGAACGTCTAATTGATGGCGAAGTGGTTACGTGCCCGGTTTGCGAGGCTAATTACAAAGCAGTGATTAAAGATGGAAAATTACGCTTAGATGATTTGGTCTTTGAAGAACAAGACTTTGGCGAGCTATAATAAACTAGGATGAGGTGAAGATAATGGGTATGGAAAATAAAACTAATTTCATAATTGCAGTTAACGGTTATAAAATCATAAAGAAAGAGAAAAAAGTTGATTTTACTGATGTTACAGCATCAGATAATATGAATAAGAAAGTGTTACTGCGAGCAATCGAGCCATTAAACAACGAGTGTATTGTCACCAACGATGTTAAAAACATGGTCGAACATATCAAGCGGGATAGCTACGACTCAGCCTTCCTGATAAGCAAAAAGTTTACAGAAAACGCAGTTAACGAAATGGTGAAACAAAAAATTCAACACGTTTCAGACGATTACATGCCTCCTTTTGAAATTGAAAAGCTGTACCTGGCAATAGTTGATTATGCAAAAAACGAGTGCCAGAAGAAGTGCGGAACAGTTTCATTACTCGCATCTGATTGCACTGAAAAGAAGACCGCGAACGTCTGCAGGATAAGAGCACTCGCTAACAATGCGAAATGCCACTTTGATCAAGAATTGGTTGGTTTACTAAAAAACGATCTCAAGATCGCTTTAGCGATAACCAAACCATAATTTTTTTCGATTTATTCTTGTTATTGATCTATCTATTATTCATATTTCTATGCAAAGGTTTAAGTCAGTTGGGAATCACTATGGTCACGTTAATTAATAAGCTATTTTTCATAGCCAAGAATTAACAGGACAATCAAAGAATGTCTGAACGCGCCTCAACTGAAATAAAATGTAGTGATTGTGGTAAGACCGCCATTGTTCCATTCAAGCCAACAGCAGGGAAACCAGTTTATTGCAGAGAATGCTTAAGCAAGCATAGAACCAACCGAACCGAAACGGGAAATAAAATGGAAACTAGACCTCCAGCCCCCGAAAATGAAAAACAAGCGTGGTCTAGAAGACGAGAAAGTTGGAAATAGAGATTTACTCTAACAAATGAACAATTGTGCCTATCGCTTGACCAGGAACTGGCCGTGCGAACTTTACTCTAACCATGCCGTTTCTTCCGTGAATTCCTACGACTTTTCCAGTATGCGTCTTTTTGCCATTTATCCAAACTACCTTTTGTCCGATGAGTTTTCCAGCTGACGAAACAGATTCTACTTTGCTGAATTCGACTAGACACTCCTTTGGTTGTTGAGACCTGATTCCAATCCGATAATTAGTTATTCTTCCAATAATCTTCTGAGACAAAACATTCACCAAATATCCCCTTGTAAGGAATACAGACATTTAAAGATGCCCAATTCAATCATGAAAAGAAATGGTTGCTTAGTAAATGAGAAAATTACAAGTTAATGGTAAGAGAAGTTATCTGTAGTAGTGGGTTGGCAGACGCAATTGGTTAAAAATAAGTTTTCGGGTCAACGGAAGCAAGGGGACGATTTGAAATGATAAAGTTCCCAACCTCTAATTGCAGGCTTAGTTCTTTTTGTGCGGCAAAATCCGCTAGCAGTTTATACAAGTCGACGCCGATGGTTTTCCTTTCAACAAATAAAACAAAGCCATCCTCTGCAGTATCAAGCATTTTAACATCTATGCCACAACTGGCTTGGATTTCATCCTTAAACTTCATCGCTTTAGACAAATTCAAGTTTAATCATCTAGCCGGACATACATCGTATTGGCTGCATTTACGTAGTTTGATAACTAATTGAATCTTTCGTTACGATTCTTAACAAACCTGCCAATATACTGTTATATAGCATAGTTAATAGTATACCTGTATGTCTGAACATAAACTTGAATGGCCTGAATCCGGCGACCTCGTCATCGCCACTATAGAAAGCGTGATGGATTATGGAGCCTACGCTAATCTAGATGAATACCAGAAAAGAGGGTTTCTTCATATTTCCGAAATCTCCAGCGCCAGAGTAAGAAACGTTCGTGACTACGTTCGTGAAAAGCAAAAAATGGTGCTGAAAGTTGTTCATGTGAATCTTGAAAAGGGCCATATTGACTTGTCCCTTAGACGTGTAACAAAGCGCGAAAGAATAGAAAAAGTGAAAGCTTGGAAGAAAGAACGCAAGGGCGAAGTGCTTTTGCGTGCGGTTGCTGAAAAAGTAGGCTTGCCGGTTGAGGAGGTTTATCAAAAGGCGGGCATAGTTCTGGAAGAAAGATTTGGGTTGTATGAAGGCTTCGAGGAAGCACTCAAAGAAGGGACAGAAGCTCTGACTAAACTTGGGATACCTGAAAACATCGCTAAAGCTTTTGCTCAAGTTGCAGAAGAGCGTATCCATATTAGAATGGTAAAGGTTAGGGGTGTTCTCGAAATTCGTTGTATGAAACGAAATGGCGTCGGATGCATTCGAGATGCATTCGTCGGTGCCAAGAAAGCAGTAAAAGCAAAGGATGCCAAGATCGAGTTTTATGTTATTGCCGCTCCCAAATATAGCGTAGAGGTCTCTGCTGACAATTGGAAACGTGCTGAAGAGCTGCTCGATGAAGTGAGCCAAAGTGTAGTAACGAAAATTACTGATGCAGGCGGACACGGCTCCTTTAAACGAGAGAAATAGTGGTGTGACCATGAGGGACTCTAGCAATAAGATATTGTGGGGAAAGGTGGAGAAAATTGGCAAAGGTACCCGGGCAAACTATGACGCTGAAAATAAAACAATTACTTTCTGCTTCGACAGAAACCTGCAAACATCAAGTGAGCAACTGAGAAAGCTTCGAGAAGCCCTCATGAAGGAACTAAAAGAATTAGGGTACCTCAGCCACATGAAGTACAACGGGGAAGTTGTTGTAGACAATGTTGAAGAGGAAAATGTGGCTCTTGTCACAGAAAACCACAAACTTATAATTCACCTTAACAAAAAGCAGACCATAGAGAAACAAAGTGGCACTTCAGAAAATCCAGCTTAATTGCTTTTCAAGTAAATGTATCATTGTCAAGCCACGATCCCCCATCTTGCGCTATAACTCCTAGGTCTCGGCTTAAACCTTATTGAAAAATCTTTTAAGCTTGACCACATATAGCTTGCTGATATTATGCCATCTCTGAAAAAGAAGAATGCTGCAAAAAAAGCAAAGCATGAAGCTAAAACGGGCAAGTAAGGTTTAAGCCCCAATTTGCTCTTTTCCCTTGATGCAGAAAAGAAACATTAGCTTAGCTGCGCCATTGAAACCTGCTGAGGCAGAATCGGTTTTTCCATTTTGAAGTCGATGCAGACTTGGCTAAAGCGCGAAAGCGCAATGGAAAAACTGATGCAAATTTGCTTAAAGAGACCTTGAAACCAGATTTATCTTACCTGCATTCTCAATGGTGGGGCTTCAGATCTTTTTGCCTGGATTGGCAACGCTTCGATTCTTACTTTGCTCTCGGAAGAGATGGTTTTGCATATGAGGTTTAGTGATCCTTCAGTGAAATTAAGTACGTTTTCACCTTCATGTGTGAGACTGTAAACTTTTCGGGGTCGTTCGTTGTCCATGTTCCACTGACTTTTGATGTAGCCTTTTTTTTCGAGTATGTTGAGGAGGGGGTAGATTGTGCTGGGGCCGAAGTAGACGCCAAAGCTTTTTCGGATTTTTGTGATTACTTGATAACCATGCATGGGTTGTTGTTCGAGGAATTGGAGTACTATCATGTCTAGTAGTCCTTTGGTAAGTTTTGTTTGGATTTCTTTTGGGTGATTGTCGATCATTTTTTTGTTCCTTCTGTTTGTGTAGTCTTGTTCTACACTTGGACAATATGTCTTTTTAAGACATATTTCTCATGTCTTAATTATGCATAAACCGCTAAATAAACCCTTACACATAACAGAAGCATACCAAATCATACTGAAAACCCGTAGGTGTCGAACACAAGAACATGTCAATACATAAAATAGGTCTCTAAAACTAGTATTTCAAAGATTTGTGTGGCGTAAAAGGCACTGTACAACAGGTCAACAGAAAAATCGATCAATCTCCATCTAAGCATGGAAAAAGAATTGATGTTGAACTACAGATGGCTTTTACGGATGAAACCTGAATTTCTTCAACTCTTCAGTTGACTAATCAAAATAGTCAATAAATTCCCATTCTGTGCCTTTTCACATAAAGTAGCCTGCTATCTCTGTTCATGGACTTTGCTTAGTGTAGATTTCCAGTTTATGCCTCAATTTATGGTTTCAAGCATTATTCTTTTTAGGATTGTGAATCCATGTTTCATTCCGAGTTTCTTTTTGCCCAATCGCTGCCTGTATCTTATTGGGATTTCGATGATTTTGTATCCGCTTCGTTCTACTTGGTGGTTTAGTTCAACCTCGATATCGAACCCTTTGGATTTTGCGGTCCACCCGCGAATTATGTCCGCACGTACCGCTCGCAGTCCGGTTAACGGGTCATTAAGTTCTACGCCGTTGAATGTGTTGTGTGCAAAAGCGAGAAGTTTGTTTCCGAAGTGAAACATGCCTTTCCACGCCGTTTCTTCAGGTAGCCCGTCGAGCCGGCTTCCTAAAACCATACCTACGTCTGGGTTTTCTTCAAGTATTTTGAGCATAAGGGGAATGTGTTCCGCTGGGTAAGTGTGGTCGGCATCGGTGAAAATTACAAAGTCTGTATTTGAATTAAGGTTTTTTATGGCTGTAGTTATCGCATTGCCTTTGCCTTTTCCGTCTTGGTAGATGACTTCGGCGCCTTCGTTTTTTGCGATTTTTGCTGTTTCATCTTGGCTGTTGCCGTCAACAACAAGGATCTTTGGGTTGTACAGCTGTCCTTTGAGTTCTGATACGGTGGATCCTATGCCGAGCTCCTCGTTCAAAGCTGCGATTATCACTTGAGTTTGGCGTGTCTCTTCTAACATTTGCATCGTTGAACAAAACCCAACATTCTAATTGTTCGAGTGATGGTTTGATCGACCATTTTTCCGTTCTTTTGGTTGGCTTTTTCCTTCTGTCTATGGTCGAATTATAATAGACCATCAATCCCATATGAGGGGAACCAATACTTAAGCATCTGTGACTGTAATGTTACATCAACAAGCGTGTTGACGGTTGCGCGCTCAGGTGAATAGGTTCAAGTCCTACCTTCAGCACAATGTTGAAAAATGCCAGGGATGTGTTCTGGTTGCATTTTGGTCGCGGTTTTGTTTTTTGCATTTTGGGTTGCTTTCTTGTGGAAAAGCTTAAATCATCTGCAGGTTGCGTCAACTATCGTCAACCAAAGTCAACTAAAGTCAACTAAAGTCAACTAACGTCTACTAACGTCAACAAAAGTCAATAGGCGGCCACAGCCGTCAAAATAGGCTGATTCAAAAAAAATCTGGAAAAGATCGCAAACGCAAGAAGCCTCCAGAAGCGCTAGCTTATGTTTTTTGACCCAGAAACTCTGCTCTTTCAGTTGCTTTTTGTGTTTGGAGCTTGGATCGCATGCAGATTGCATCTAAAAATCTCCATAAATCTCTAAAATTCTCTGAAATCCTCAATTAGGATAATAATAAAGTAGTCGAAAAAATGAAATAATCAAGGCAGAAGCTGAGGCTACGCTTCCGGAATTTACAGACCTTTACTCAAATTCTCTCATGAAATTCTAGACTTTTTCCAATTTCTTATTTGCTTTGCGCCTTTGTCGAGGATTGGTAAAATCGTCAAAAGAGTCGAGCCAGAATTGCACATGCTCGGTTACTTTCAAAACGCCATCAACGATTCTTTAAAATATCAGCATCAACAACTATGATTTTAGGTGCCGTTTTCTTGAGCCTTTATTCTTTTGAGAGTACATTAAAACCAGTCGCTCCTTTTGATTTCTCCAAATCTCTCGAATTTTTATCTGATTTTAGTCCAACGCAAAATGAACAAGAAGTAAAAAGTGGCACCTTCACCAAAGCCGTCCAAACAAAAGGCATAACAGTCGCGTTTGAAGTAGCTGACAAGGGAACGATTGAAAATCCAAAGTTGCAGTTTACGGCCTACTCCGAAGCAAAGTTCACTGACGAAATCAAAGAGTCGGTAGCTGACCGAATAAGCTTCTTTCTAAGCCTCCAAGACAACCTTAAAGAGTTTTACGAAATAGCCAAAAAAGACGAGTGCTTACAGCCCGCAATCAAACAGTTTTACGGCCACAAACAAGTAAAGTTCCTGACACCTTTCGAGATTGCTTGCTGGGCAGTTCTAAACCAAAGAATACCGATGAGTGTAGCTCGCAAAATGAAAGAAAACATTGTCAAGAAAGTAGGCGGTCAAATTAAAGTCAAAGGATTAGACTATTATTCGTTTCCTGAACCGTCTGATCTGGCGGCTGCATCGGCCGAGTTGCCGGAGATGGTGCCAAATAAGAGAAAAGCAGAGTACATATCGTCGGTGGCGGAAGCATTCTCTAAAGTTGATGAACAATGGCTCAGAATGGTGCCATACGATGAAGTTCATGATTGGCTAACGGACATCAAAGGCATTGGAGATTGGTCAGCCAACTTTGTGATGATACGGGGACTTGGTAGAATGGAGGAGCTGTCAAACGTAGAACCGCAGCTTGCTTTGGATGTTGCAAAAATCTATGCAGGAAAGACTGAACAAATGAGCAATGAAGAGGTATGCCGGATAGCTGAAAAATACGGCAAATGGAAAGGGTATTGGGCGTACTACCTTAGAATATACGCAGAATTCACGTATGTTTTTGATAAAGGCAAAGAGCACTTAATGAAGTGAATTTGAAAAGCTGCCAACGATTGATTAATTCAAAGGCGAGTGATATTTGCTAATTCAAAAAAAGAAAAGGGGTTTTGGGAGTTTTGGCTGGAAACTTTAACTAAGCTCAGCTATTGTTTTCATGTTACGCCTTCTTAGAACGAGCACAACGGCAATGATAACAATAATGACTACCACAACGACTATTCCGTAGATGTATCCTTGAGGCACTCCAGGAGCTGGGGTGGGACTCGGAGTAGGCGATGGTGTAGCGAAAACGATTGATATTGTGTGTGTGCTGAAAGTTGTTGTGTACCATACGTAGTAGTTGTTGTCGTCTTCTGTGTACCCTTGGTTTGTAGCTGTGTGGCCGTCTATGCTTACTGTTGGTTTGGTTCCATAGGGTACCGAGCTTTTGGGAATCGTTATGTTGCCAAAGCCTGTTGTGCCGCTTACGCCTGTTACTGTGAAAGAAACCGTGGTCGTGGAAGTGGCTTTGTCCGTTGCGATTGTTATGTCAGACATCTGTGAACTGGCTACACTTCCTTTGATTCCAAGGTTAACCGTTGAACCCGTCGATGTTTTGGCTGGTACTGTTGTCGGAGCGGGTGTGGGTGTAGCTGTTGGTGCAGTCGTCGGCTTTGGTGTAACTACTGGTTGCACAGTAGGTATAGGAGTAATCACTGGAACTGGCGTTGGTATTGCCGTTGGAATTGGGGTCGGTGTTGCGGTTGGGATTGGAGTGGGCGTTGCCGTTGGAGCTGGAGTTGGGGTTGCGGTTGGGATTGGAGTGGGCGTTGCCGTTGGAGCTGGAGTTGGGGTTGCGGTTGGGACTGGGGTGGGTGTTGCAGTTGGGATTGGAGTTGGGGTGGGCGTTGGAGGCGCAGTGGGTACCGGCGTTGGACTCGGGAAAGGATTTGCTTGCGAAGAGAGTACTTGGCCAGAAATTACTCCTGAAGCCTTGGCAGCTAAAGCGAAGTTAATGTTAGACGTTACCTGGTTAACTGTCACTGAAACTCCTGATTGCTGTTGCGATACATATCCTGTCGCCGTTACGTTGACAGTGTACAATCCTGTGCCAAGACCAGATGATATTATGTAGTTGCCATTGCTGTCGGTGTAATTTGAGTTGGAGCCGCTTGGTCCTTGTACAGTGATGTATGCGCCATCTATTGGAGCACCTGAGCTTGTAACTTTCCCGGTTATCGTTCCCGATGGAGTAACGGCAAACTGGAAGTTAACGTTGGACGTTGTTTGACCTGCGACTACATTTACACTGCTGGGATAAAGATTAAAGGAAGCTCCGTAGAAAGCCTCAATGGTGTAGCTTCCTGTTCCTAGATTGGTGTTTATTTTGTAGGTACCTGATGAGTCGGTTGTGGCGGAGCCAAAGAAGCCACCAGCGGTGGAAGCAATGACTGTTGCTCCTGAAAGGGGCTGTCCGTTCGCACTATTTGTTATTGTTCCAGTAATAACTCCTGACGGGCTAAGTGCAAGGTTAGCGGCAGCAGTGGTTTGTCCAGCTGTTACTACTATTCCTGATACTGTGTTTTCCAAGTAACCCGTAGCGAAGAATGTTGTAACATTGTACGTTCCTGTGCCCAAATGGTCTTTCATAGTATATTGGCCAGCGGAATTCGTTACTGCAAAATCAGAAAAGGTTCCATCAGAACTTTCGCAGAAAACATCTATGCCTTGCAGCGGAGCATGAGTAACCGCGTCTGTCACAGTCCCCGTGATTATTCCGGAATAGGCAAGGGCGAAGTTCTGGTTGTTCGTCATTGAACCGGCTGTGATAGCAATGTTTGTTTTTGTTTGAGACAAATATCCTGTTGCACCCAAAAAGGATTCGGCTGTTGCGTTGTAGATCCCGGTTTGGAGGTTTTGGATAATCTGATAGTTGCCGTTTGCATCTGTGATGGCGGTTCCAGTGCTCATGCCGTCTGCGCTTTCGACGGTTACTAATGCGAACGACAGGGGCAAGCCAGTCACTGCATCAGTTACTTTTCCAGAAATAGCGCCTGAGACGTTCATCATTATGTTGACGTTTGAAGTTTGGGCTCCAGCGGTCACAACTACGTTGTCAACTTGTTGGTCAATGTATCCTGGCGCCGAGGCTACTACTGAATAAATGCCAGTATCGAGAAAGCTGGTTATGTTGTATTGACCCTGAGCGTTTGCTATGGCAGATCCACTTCCGCCATCCCCTGAAGCTGATACGTCGGCACCTGCGACAGGAGTATTAGTCAGGCCGTAGACGGTTTTCGAAGTTGCACTGTTAAGGGAAGATTGAAATGCGTAGCTGGAAACTCCTGCAATCGCTCCGATCAGAAGCATAGTGATTATTAGATTTGCCGCTAATTTGTTTTTGATCAAACTAATTCATCCTCCAGTTTAACGCAAACAGTAAGTAATTCATCTTGGAAGAAGCTAAGCTAAGCCTGTTTTCACTTAAAGTACGATTTATTTTGTTCATGCAAAAAGCACCAAAAAGAATGGATATCTCCAATTATAGTTTTGGAAGCGCATTAATAAAGAAGTGTTGTCACAGAACTAAACCACAAATTCCATTTTCCATTAATTAATGCTTAATTTATTTTTATGTTCCAGCCTTTCCCTTGACAAATGCCACAAGCAGGTATATTACATAAATGGCGCTGAAGGCTACTAAGCCACACTCAGAGTAACGAATCACTAAACGATTTTCGCCAAGAATGAAATAACCTTGTGTTGCTATGTCGTAAAAAGTCCAGCACATCATACAGACAGCACTGAATAGAGACGCAATTCCTACAACGTGAAATGCATCCCTCAAGGTTGCAGACATACCGTGATACACTAGCGTTTTGTTTTTTGGCAGGTTAAGGTTCGCGAGCCACCCACATCCCCTTCGTGAGGGGGACCGTTAAGAGTCAAATCACCCTGCTTGCCTCTCATTCTTTCTTCTAAAGTATGTATGTCTTATGAATACGGAATCTTTATTGAAAAAAACTAGTTGACTAACAATCCTAACGTGTTGCTTGAAGACTTAAAAAATAACTGGGTAGTTTAAGAGGTTAACTTAAGGTGTAGTCAACAATTCTTTGCCGAATCTTCACATAAGGAACCCGATTGCCGCGGCAGCGAAGCTAATGATTGTTAGAGTGTGCAGCGAAGCTAATGATTGTTAGAGTGTCTATCCGAATCCATGGTGTAAGATGGGATACACCGAGATGTAGCCATTCTGGTCGAATAAATTGGACGATCACGCCGTAAACCCATGTTAACAAGCCGAAAAAGAAAAGAAATTCCCCAGTGACCTTTAAAACAATCAGCTTTAAATGTGCAGTCATCAGGCGTAGTTCCTATTTTCTTCACGTCAAAGTTCGGATCCCCTAATAAAAATTTGCGTAAAAAAAGAAGCGGCTGAACCATATAAGGTAAGATATGGCGAGAGTTCGTTTGAAGCTCAAGTTGAGCCTCCAGAGGCTCTCCTGACTCACACATGACGGCGCTTTTAAGAAGTTTGGGCTGTTGGTTGTTGGTCTCTCTGAAGGCAAAAGGAATAAGTCTAGCAATTAAGTTGGCCTACGATGAGATAAAAGCCATGTGACGGTACCTATTACTACAACTATTGAAATAGCTACAACGATTGAAATTGCAATCAATAATATCAGAGGAAGATTGCCAATTGTAGAAGTTGGAGAGTCAGAATCGTTAATGTATAATTCGGTGCCGTAAACCCACATACGGGCTATTTCAGCAGAAGGGTTGCTTGAACTCCAAACGATAACAGGAACAAATGCCGTGGGGGTCACCATTTTCCCAGCAATATAGCTGCTGCTAGCTACATAATTCCATGGGTCAGCTTCGTATTGCCCATTAGAGTTTATTTCTGGATAATTATTTGGATTGGCGCCAATAGTGAAACCCATGGTTAATTGAGCCCATCCGTTACTATTAGGAGCTACAACACAATTAGCTGATGAGGCAGGATAATTTGGATATTCTGGTCTTCCATCTGGCGTGACGAGAGCATTTATTCTTCCATCTGGACCGAACAAATCAATTTCCATATGTGCTCCATTAGGATAAACGTCTCCGATGCTGCTTGCCCCTGTCCAAATATGGGCTGAAAAAACAACGCGGTCGCCTACATTAACAGGTACTAATTCGCCATCTAACTCATCAGCACCGGGACCTCCATATTGTGTAGATTGATAATAAGCGTTTGGTGTCAGTCGAATTGCTGTTTGACCGCCTTGAGTAACAGGGTAAGTGTCCATTCCAGGTGCAGTTGGGCTACCTACACACCATGTATTAACGGAATTAGGATAACTCCAAAAATTAGGTAGGGCAGCTATGTTTGTGTTGTCAGCGGATACTGATTTAGTGGTTAAAGCAAAGAAGGGAGAGCATAGTAAGAAAACGACCAAAGAAAGGATTACGCAGCGTTCTGTTGTGTGCTTCATCTTCTCCTCCTCCCGTTTTTCCTCCCTTTCTTCTGAAGTAAAACATAGTCCATAACAACCAGTATATCTCGATATATTTATTCAATTACCCAGTCTTCTGTTTCTTAGGTTTAGTTTCTAATTTGCATAGCAAAGGCTATTTCATACCCCCGTACAGATTGCGTGCTAGCCGTTTAAGCCCCTGAAGTTTTTTCAAAAAATGGATTAAAACGGTTAATGTTAATTGCAAAGATTTTACGACTATAACAATTCTTGATTTGTCTTTCCCTATAGCACTATTACCTAAAAGGCGCTTAGCCCCCATTTACTGTTCTTTTCTTTGGGGCAAACGTAGCGTGAATGTTGTTCCTTTGCCTTCTTGGCTCTCAAAAGCTACGGTGCCAGCTAACGCTTCAGTCATGCGTTTAATCACTGCTAATCCGAAGCCTTGCCCTTTTGACTTTGTGGTAAACATCGGCGTAAACAATTTGTCCTTTACAGCTTCAGGGATTCCTACACCTGTATCCTTGACAGCAATGACAGTGTCATCGGCTTCTTTGTAAGCACGGATGGTTAGCTCTCCGCCTTTAGGCATGGCTTGAACAGCGTTAGTAACCAGATTGTACATGATTCGGTTTATGTATGAGGCATCAACGAACACTTCTCTGGCTTCATCATCCATCTTAACGTTTAACGTAATGTTTTCGGGCAAGCCATTTTTAACCTGTAACTCATTAATTATTATTTTCAGGTCGGATTTTTCCATTTGCGGTTTAAGGGGTCTTGCGAAGTCTTGCAGGTCCGCCACGATCTTGTTAATGTAATCAACGTTCTTTTCAATTTCCGTTAGGCTGACTTGAACGTTATTTTTCTCTTCCCCATCGGGAAATGCAGTGAGTTCAGTCTTAGCTAGATATACGTCGCTGGTTATTGCCTGCAGTGGGTTACGAATGTCATGACCGACCATGCCTGCCGTTTCTCCTATGGCCGCTAATCGTTCAGCCGCTTTTAGTTTTTCAGTTCGTTCTCTGACGAGTTCTTCCAAATGCTTGGCATATTCTTCGAGTTCAAATTGCATTTTCTTGCGTTCAGTGATGTCTTTAAGTAATATACCAAGCTGGTTTTTTGTTGGATTAAAAGCGATGGCTTCATAGTGTCTCTTTGTATTGTGATTGTGGCTTTCAAATCGAACTGACGTTCCCCCAATAGAAACGTTGTGCAAGGTTTCTATCCAGGACGGCTCAAAATCAAGGAACACCTGCCTTATCGTCTTGCCTAAGACGTCGGCTCTTTTCAGCCCAGTTTCCTTCTCATAGGCTTCATTGACCTCAACGAGGCGGCAGTCAAATAGAACTTGGTTTTCGTTCAAAATGACCTCGCATAACGCGAAACCTTCATCCATAGAATTGAAAAGCTTGCGGTAACGTTCTTCGCTTAATTGCAAAACTTGCTCAGATTTTTTTCGTTCGGTGAGGCTTGCATGCTGAGTCGCTTTCTCTATCACTTGATCAGCCAAGACTTGGCGTAGGTGGCTGGCTCTTTTTCTGTCGACCTTCTCCATTTTCTTGTGCTGAGTGACGTGGGCTTCGATGGCGCGGTTCATGATGTTCAATGAGGGCGTTAGCAGTATTTTGGCTCCGCATTCGCATTCGATAAAAAGCTGCTGCTCGTAAAGGCTTTGCCCCGGTACTTCTGTTTTGGTTTCGAGGCCTTGATCTGCATGTTCCAACGTTTACAATGAGCTCCTCTTGCAAAGATTTTCTTAAAAGTTGATTCTGATAATTTTCCAATCAAGAGTGTCGTGTTGGCAGATTTATCCATTTGTTGTTGCAATTGAACAGCAACAATACTAATAATACAGAATTTGGATAGCACTCCCGGCTTAATAGTTAAAAGGTGAGTTTTTTTTGTGTGGAGGTTGTGTTTTAAAAAGGGTTAAGAGGGATGAATTTGGGGGTTTAACTTTGGGCTTCTTCTGCAATAGGCGTCATGTTAGTGAGTTCCCGAAAATGCTTCAGTATGGTTATGCCGCGTTGCGTGACTGCGAAGACTGCGCGCCTTTTCTTAACTGTTCGTTCTTCGACCATTCCTTGTTTGATTAGAAAGTTCAGATACCCTTTGAGTAAGTTGCCGTTGATGTTAGCTTTGTGCATGATGTGTGTTAGCTTCAAAGGACCCGTGTGCGCCAACACGTTGAGGATGTCAATATACGTTTCCAGTTTTGATCGTCTCATCTGTGGTGCCTTCAGATTCTCCAGTTTCACAGGCGGTCTTTCCACTGCATAAAACGGGATGTTTTTTTATAAACTTTTCCTATTTCCAGTTACTTGATTCATGCGAAACCTGAGTTGCGATTAATCTTCCTTACTCTGCGCCTAGCACATTCGTGACGAGTCTTTGGTTTATTTTGCCCGCTCCGCTTTGCAAATTAGTTCATTTTGTTTCTCAAAAATGCTCAAGAGCTACCTAAGCTGCTATGGTGTTTCGATGATGCAGAATGGAGACCCATGCAGGCCGCGGCCGGTTCGAAGCCTCGGTTAACCTTTTCGTCGATCCGTCTCAGAAGGCGCAGGTCATAGATGCGCTTTCGAAAGTGGAAAATATCGAAGAGATTTATGACGTTAAGGGCGAATTTGACATTGTTTCTATAGTTTCAGCTTCAAGCCTGGAGGAATTCCGTGATATATTGCAGAAGAAAATCAATAAGATCAAAGGCGTCAAATGCACCCTCACCTCAGTGGTGCTCAAGTCTCACAAGCGGCTCAAACCTGGTTTGAGCAACATCCACATGCGATAAACGTGCGCTCGCCCGTTTGACACCTCTCGCGTCGTCAGTTTCGGCGGCGGAGGCTGTTTTGGGTATGGCAAACCTTTTAACTTGTTCGATAGGATATTAGCGAAATCGTAGGTGTGAGAATGGCGTGGTGACTAAGTCGAAACTTGCTGTTCTTGCGTTGATTTGCGTATTTTTGTTTTCGTTATCTGTTGTTTCGGTTGGAGCGCTGGTTTCAACATATACGACTGAAAAAACTACGAATGTGACTATCAGTTCTGCTGGGACTTTTGCCGCGACTGAACCCTCTGTGGGGGCTTCCTATAAGATTGTGGGAACGCCTGGTGCAACCGGAACTGTGACTGCTACTGTTTACGAAGGTAATCCTCAGCCTACCGCTAACGTTCCAAGCGGAGTCTCATTGACTTATTTCATAGCAATTTCGATTAATATTAATGCACATGATTTCATTCAGGCAACAATTACCCTAAACTACACCGATTCTACTGTCCAAAACATCAAGGCGCCCTACATGGTTTACAAATTCAACTCTGCATCTAACAAGTACGTCGGGTTGACTTCCACTGCAAACACCCGCGAGAAGACAATAACAGTTACCTTAAACAGCCTCACTGACCCTTTGCTCGCTATCGGCGGCGCCAAAACTGCAAGTGGTGGAGTTCCAGCATCTACGTGGATAATAACTGTGATTGCCGTAGTTATTATCGTGTCGGTAAATGTGTTTGTCTTTTATCGCATGCGCCACGAGCCTGAGACTGAGACTGAACCTGCTGAGACATTAAAAAGATAGCCTAAAAGTTGAATGCTTAGGCGAGAAAAGGTTTGTCTGCTCATTTGACGCGGTGGAAACGGCGGCAAATTTGTTGTTTGTGTTTTGGGTTGCTTTTTTGTTGATGAGCTTGAATCATCTGCAGGACGCGTCAACTAACGTCAACAAAAGTCAACTAACGTCAGCCAACGTCAACTAAAGTCGATAGGCGGCCATTACCGTCAGCCAACGTCAACTAAAGTCAAAAGTTTGAATGATTAAAAAACGGGAGAAATAAAATGCCCGCAACTGAAAAAATTACATTTAAAAGTGTGCTTCAAAAGGCAATAGAATCCAAGTTCCAAATCTAATTTGCTGGCAATTCAAAGTGGAAGGTCTGTGTCTGTCGAAAAACAATTGTAAAGATTGGGCTGTCACCATACTATCTGGTTTATTTCCAGTTGTCTACGTATGACTTGATGCGGTATGTCCCATCCGGTCAGATGAAAAATTAATTCTTTAAAGTCTGGTAAGTTCAATTTCGTTTTTTCTTTCTCTTTGATTGTGGTATAGATTGTAGCTATTGGAAACGATTCCACGTTAGGCAAAGAGTTTCTTACCTTCTTTGCCAGACACGTTAATTCTTCGCTTTGCATTCTTTATTTATTCCTCCATGTAGCTTGCTGTTTCTTGTTAAATGCCTTATCGCATGACTTATTATATAGCTTTTTGAAAAGCTTGATAACGTTGATTGTCAAGATCAGCGAAACCTTTGCAAAGTTAATTTAACAAAGCTTGTTAAGTCTAGTAAATTTGGTATTATGGATGGAGGGTTTCGGCGCGGGCTATCAAAAAGTAAAGTTTAACGTTGACATAGTTAGTGCTGAGAGTTATTTGGCTTTATACCAATGAAGAATCTTCTTTATCGTTTTTTCGTTATAACCGCATTCGCCTAGTTTTTCTTGAATTCGTTTCTTCATAACTTTCGCCAACTAGCGATTGCCGTTTCTTAATGCTTTCTTTAATCGCATGACTTATTATATATTTTTTTGAAAAGCTTGATAACGTTGATTGTCAAGATCAACGAAACCTTTGCAAAGTTAATTTAACAAGCTTGTTAAGTCTAGTAAACTTGCAATTATGCATTGAGGGTTTCAGCGCGCGTTATCAAAAAGTAAACATTAGCGTTAACATAGACAGAATCTAGAGTTGTTTGGCATTATACAAACGAAGAATTTTCTCGATTGTTTTTTCACTATAACCACATTCGCCCAACCT
Organism: Bathyarchaeia archaeon; assembly: GCA_049515895.1. GTDB lineage: Archaea > Thermoproteota > Bathyarchaeia > Bathyarchaeales > Bathycorpusculaceae > Bathycorpusculum. The sequence goes on from JBEKTQ010000019.1 coordinate 34,534, forward strand.
TTCTTGAATTCGCTTCTTCATCGCTTTCTCCTCTCTGAGTTACTCATATAAGTCGACTTATAACCTATATTACTAATTCCGATATACCCCCCTTCGCTATTCTCTTGTAACGTTATAATTTGGTAAGGGGCACTGATTTGCCCTCACCTCACCCCTTTCTCTCGTATTTATAAGCGGATGCACATGTGCGCATGCTTGGAAGAGTGAGCGTGAGCAAGTGAGCAAGGAGGCCACACAAGAAAGAAGAAGCGACGATTAGTTATTTTGACTTTAGATTGCCTTTCTATTTACTTACACAAATATTATAAGCTCAGCATGGCAATAAAACACAGTCGGGGCGGAGGAAGGACGTCTTTCAAGAAGTGGCTAATCCTTCTATTAGCAACTATCCTGATTCTCTCAGGGACAATATCTTTTCAATCCGTAACCCACGCCGCTAATAGCGCAGGCAACTACATAGTTGCCGAGGCCATAGGCAAAGTTTCTATGATTACTCCCAGTGGCCTTAGAACGGTGGTATACAGCTTCACAGATGGCACACAGCCCTTAGGTGTCGCCGTTGATGGTTCAGGCAACTACATAGTTACCGAATACCTCGCCGGGGCAGGTGCCGACAAACTTTCTATGATTACTCCTAACGGCGGTAGAACAGTAATATACAACTTTGCGCCAAGCACTTACCCTGTGGGCGTCGCCATTGATGATGCAGGAAACTACATAGTCGCCGAATACCAAACCGGCCAACTTTCTATGATTACTCCTGGCGGCGTTAGAACAGTAATATACACCTTTGCAGTAGGCACACACCCTACGTTTGTGGCTATTGATGCAGGGAACTACATAGTCGCCAGTACCCTTCCTACTCAAGGCCTCGACGAGCTTTCTATGATTACTCCCGGCGGCGTTAGAACAGTAATCTACACCTTTGCAGCCATGACCAACCCTGCGGGAGTGGCCGTTGACCCTGCAGGCAACTACATAGTCGCTGAGTACCAAACTCCCCAAGCACTCTCCAAGATTACTCCTGGCGGCGTTAGAACAGTAATCTACAGCTTTGGAAGCGGTAGCCCCGAAGGTGTTGCCATTGATAATTCAGGCAACTACATAGTCACAGAGGCCGCGTCCAACAAGCTTTCTATAATTACTCCCGGCGGCGTTAGAACAGTGATATACAGTTTCGCAGCCGGTACAAATCCGGTAGGTGTTGCCATTGAGCCCGTATACTCTGCTGTTATTCAGGCTTGGGATGTTGGGGGATGGATTGTTGAGCCTATCTCCATGGATGGTGTTCCTACAGGGTATAGTACTCCTCACACCTTTAGCTTGAGCGCAACCCACACTTTCACAGTTCCAAACATTGACGTTAATGGTTACTCATTTAGTGGTTGGGATACAGGTGAAACGAGCTCAACTATAACGGTTAATTCGGGTGGAACGCATACGGCTCAATATGGTTTGTACTCTGTTACTATTCAGGCTTGGGACCCTGGAGGGTGGATAGTTGAACCTATCAACATGGATGGCGCTTCAACAGGTTTCAGTACACCTCATACCTTTAGCCTGAGTGGGTCTCACACGTTCACGGTTCCAAGTCAAGATGTTAGCGGTTACTTGTTCAGTAATTGGGATACAGGCGAAGCAAGCCCGACCCTAACAGTTAATTCGGGTGGAACGCATACGGCTCAATATGGCTTGTATTCTGCTACCATTCAGGCTTGGGACAATACTGGATGGTTAGTTGAACCTATTACTATGGATGGCACGCCAACTGGTTTCGGTACACCGCACACTTTTGCAGGCTTAGCCGGATCCCACACCTTCACGGTTCCAAGCCAAGACGTTAACGGTTACCTGTTCAGTGATTGGGATACGGGCGAAGCAAGCCCAACCCTGACAGTTAATTCTTATGGCACACATACTGCCCAGTACGGTCCAACTCCTACTCCAACGCCAACTCTTACTCCCTCTCCAACACCAACTCTTACTCCTACTCCAACGCCCACACCGAGTCCAACCCCTACTCCCACTCCGACCCCCTCTCCATCCCCAACTCCAACGCCTTCACCTTCTCCCACGTTCACTCCAACTCCGAGTCCAACTCCCACACCTACCTCGACGCCCACACCCACGCCAACCCCAACCCCAACGCCAAATCCAACTTCGACTCCAACACCCACTCCCACAGCTACTCCAAAACCAACAGCAACCCCTACTCCAATCCCAACAGCAACACCAACACCTATTCCTACGGCAACGCCAACTCCCACACCTACTCCAACTCCCACACCTACTCCAACTCCCACACCTACTCCAACTCCAACTCCAACACCAGCGCCAACATCAACACAAACATCAACTACGTCGATTACACGTTCTCCGACACCCACTTCGACGCCTACTCCAACTTCGAAAGGTACGCCGACATCAGCGCCTAATCCAACATCAATGTCCACGACTTCAAACCCAACTACTTCACCTAAATTAACTGTAACACAATCAAATTTACCTCAAGGGGCCATCTATGGAATAGTGGCTGCCGTGGTCACCGTAATAATCGTTCTATCTGTATTAATGCTGAGAAAGCGTAGGAAAGGAAAAGCTGATTCTGGTTCCATCAAGTAGGTATACAACACAAATAATGCTGATCCGGAATTTGGTTAGAAATCGGGATTTGTGGCGTTTGGGTTTGGGATAATAATTTGGTTCTGATTTCTTTTTTTTATTTTTGTTTTGTTGTTGCGTTATATACGTAACATACGCGTGAAGTTCAGTAATTATTTTAGATAAGCAATTCTTATATTATTGTAGGAAGTATTACGATATTAGAGGGAAAGCGCTATACGCCCTGTAAGTAACAGGTAAGACCATAACAGGAGAAAAGAACGGTTGAGCAAAAATAGAGAATTAATCAGAAAATGGGGTTCGCGCTACATAAAATATAATGTAATAGGCATAGCTGTTTTTCTATTAAACATCGTTATTTACGTAATTATCTTCCCTTTTTTAGGAGAATGGTCCTACGTTGTGGTTAGCATGAACGGTGGAATTATGGAGTTTACATTAATCGCCTACATTAACAAGACTAAAAAAGGCGTAATATTTGATAGTTGCACCCCAATTAATGGCACATAAATAGAAGCATATGTGCTCAGTCTCACCGACTGGCCGTCACGCGAACAAAACACCTGAGTAGACTTAGACATGCCACCATGGGAAAAAGCCATGGCTGACTTTGCTAGAATAAGCGCATTGACCTTCTTTTTACTTAGTCACTGTTAAAGCTGTAGCCGCCCAGATAGTTTCATCTTTGTTGCATGCAACTAAGGGCAATGTTCCCACTGTTTGAGGCGCATTTGCTGATACTACAAGCTTACCGTTTGCGTCAGTAGTTCCTGCGGCAAAACATACAGATACGTTTTGATTTACAGTCCAGCCGTAGATACCTGTATTAGCTGGAAAACCAGTAAGAGTGGCAGTATATTGCCCGCCTGACTTGACCGAATTTGAACTTAACGAAATAGACGGTTTCGACGCAGCCGATTGAAATGGTACAACTATTGATATCGAGTATCCTACAGCTAACCCAATAACTAGAGCCAAAAGTGTGAAGCCGATTACTCCATTTCTATTCAAGAAGGTTCACCTCCTCCTCCAAAAATCAGAACAGCACCAAAAAGGGATTTCTTTTTCACAGGCCAGTCCCAACTAATCTTGATGTTGTTCGCTGTATTTAAAATCTATTATTATTAGATTTTGCTAGAAAGTAGCCCGAGAGTGTGTCTAAAAAAATATCACGCTTACTGCTTGAAGGATGCTTGCAACTACGAGAAGGAGAAAAATTGGTAACTGCTCGCGCCTTTCCACTTTGAAATCAGCTTCTATCGAGAAGCCTTTTATTTTTTTCTCATAATATTTTCTCCAATTAAAGAAAGGAGATGCTGCTAAAGTACCTGCGATTATGTCAAGAATTATTCCCGAAATTGCTAATAATTTAGCTATTTCCATTTTTTCTCAATCCATCTCTCTGTGGTTCGCGTTCATGATGGACTTTTTTCCGGCTGACATTTCCGTCTTTTTCCCCAACATTGTGACGCGCCTCTCAAACATGATTTATTAAAACTTCTCAATCTCTGCTTTATTTGTTTCCATTCTAACTGTGTTTCTTCTCCATGCAGATTTAAGACTTCTTGTATCTTCAGCCTTTTCTTCTTGCTCGCAGTTTGGACACAAGAACGAATCATCAATAGCGCTGTCATGGGTTCAAATCCATACTTAATTGAGCCAATCATCTCTTTCAAACATTTGTCAGAGATAAGTATTAATTTGGTCGGTCTTTTCTTTCGTTCAAGGTTTTTAAACTTGGATATTAGGCTTCAAGTCTTTGAGTATTATGGGAATAATGATAATAGTTTCCAGAGGAGCTTTCGCTTGTTGTCGTTGACTTCGGTAGAGCTAAGAGTTATCCCCAAAATTTTGTCTGCGTCTTACCTACACAATTGGGAAAAGGAAAAGTAGATAGTGCTTTCCTTCGTGTTTTCAAAGACAAAAGCTTGGAACAAGCGAAGGCTTTGCTGAAGGATGCTTTGAAGGGAGAGGATGATTCTGAGATAAAGGCTGAGATCGAGAGAAGGCTTTTGCTACTTGAGCCTAAAGTGGCAAATCAAATAAAGTGCAGTGGTTGCGGAAAACTCTTTCAGGCCAAACGGATAAGAAAGTTCAAGAACAATTTTTGTGAAGAATGCATGAAGAAAAAATTTGGGACTCAAGTTTAGCAAAGCAATGATCATTAAGCTTTTTTGGGTTTTATAGCTAGCTTTAAAGTAACGTCGATGTCATATTCCTTTTCTATTTTTTTAACTGAAACGTGCCATTCCTTGACCTCAACGTCCATGTCCTTGAAATGCGCCATAACTGATTCTTTTAAGAACTAAATCTGCGATTATTTTTTCAAAGCATATGTGAGTGGGGCGAGACGGCAACAATCATTGTAACTTCAGTAGGCTCACGTAACTTTCATACTGGATCCCAAGATAGGTATAATGCCGATTTTGCTTGCGAGATTTTGAATAAAATTCAAAAGCAAATTGGAGTCTGTCGAGAGTTATTCGTTCACTCGATAGACAATTCTTCCAAGAGAGAAAAGCCAGTCAAGTGTATATGACTCTTACAGGTGTTGCAGCAAATCACCACTTCTTTCAAACCGTGACTGTTAACTTTGGGCTCTACAATGCTGTATGTCTTTTCTGTGGTCTCGTCTGGTGATATGATGCTTCCGCATCTTGGACATGGAAAGTCTCCGTCTCCGTCCATTTTAGTTAAATCCAGCTTGTACGCTTGTGTTTGTGCCATTTCTCTTACCTTGTTTATAATTCCATGTTGCAATTTATAAAATTAAGTTGTAACATGATGAAACAACATTCACGTGCTGGACTTAACCAGAGCCTTTTCAGCCTCAATTTTTCTCCATCACATAATTAGAACTAAAAAAAAGGAAGGGAAAGTTTTGTTGTTCCTTATTTATGGTCGTTTTCTGTTGAGCATCAGCATTATTACGGCGCCGATGATGATTATCACTATGATAATCGCTATGATTCCGTACATGACCGTGGTGTTTGATGCTAAACCAGTGAGTGGCGTTGCTGCTGGTGCAGGTGTTGCTGCTGGTGAGCTGGCGTAGAAGGCTGTTGCGGAGGTTGATGGCCAGTAAGCGTTGGTCCCTGCGAAAGCGGCGTATACAGTGTAGTTGCCTGGTATGTCAGGTTTCCACGATAGCGCATACATCCCGTTTGCGTTGGTTGTGGCTGTGCCGATTTGCCTGTAGTTGTTGTTTGAGTCTAAGACGAAGATGTTAACTGGGACGCCGATGAAGTTGGTCGGTGCAGGTTGTTGCTGGTAAACGTAGCCCATCCATGCCGTCATGCTAGCGTCTGATGCGCATGGGACACCGTTTGGAAAGTCAGAGGCTTGTTGGCTTTGCGTTGTACCTGTGGCAATGTCCGTTACTGTGCCTGTTATCGTTACCGGTGTGGCGGTTGTTACTCCAACATTAGGTGCTGTAACTGTGGTTTTGCTGGGTCCTCTGCCTACGCTGTAGATTTGGTTATTGTAGCCGTTCATGAACGTTGCGTAACCATCTGCGACGACGTACTCGGAACCTGGTACACTCCATATGCTTGGGTAGTCAGAGAGTTGCCATATTAGTTTCCCAGTGGTGGCGTTGATAGCTGTGGTTACTGCACCTTTGTAAATTGGGTTTGGTACCGTGTGTTCGTTGGTTGCTAGGTATATAACTCCATTTGCGACGGCCTGTATCATTGTTGGGTAATCACCATAAAAGATGTTCAAGCCACCGTAAGTGCTGTTGTCTGAGCCCGGCGGACCGTTTCCATATGTCCACAGCAGATTTCCTGTTGTGAGGCTATAGGCGTAGCAGATTCCACCAAATGAGCTGTCATAGAGATTGCCGTATGCAGTAGTGCCTGGTAAATTGACGGTTCCTGGGTAACCGTAGTAGTCCCAAGAGCCTTGTGATGGTGTTGGACCCCATAGTTGATTGCCGGTTGCAAGACTGTATCCGACGAATTGCATTGTTTCCAGATAACTGAAAGTGAATACTCCTGTTTGGAAGTCGACCGGTTCCTGTACCAAGCTTTCGTTACCCGGAGGGGGATTGTATGTTTTGGTCCAGAGGACAGAGCCGATGGCGCCTTTAGATGCGTTTAGGTTTACAGCGAAGTATACGAATGGAAGCTGTGGGTAGCCTTTGTTGGTTGCGGCAAAGCCTTGAGGTAGCGAGCCCTCTCTGCAAAGCATCATGTTGCCATACTGGACTGCCACAATCGCCACAGGATTTGCTCCTGCAGGTGGTGTCACTAATGCTCCTGTAACAGGGTTCACTCCATTAGGTGGTGGTGGCATGGTGTTTAGCCATGGGATCGAAACGTTCCAGTCGTAAGTGGTTAACGAATCTTGGTTAATGGTATAGATGGGCGTTGTTGTTCCTGGCAAGTTAAGGGTGTCATGGATAGGAATGTTTGCGTTAACCGTGATAGCTGAACCCGCTGGCACTGTAGCTATGAGACCGTTTGGAGCTGTAGCGGTTGAAATACCCGTGTCTGGTGGGGGTAGGCTTCCGCTGCCAGCTGAACCGACGACGGCGCCTCCGATGAGGACTCCGTTTGATGCATTAACAACTGCTGGTGATAGACTTCCGCCGCCTGTGTATGGGTTAATGTCGTATTGCCATAGTCTAGACATGTTCCATTCAGATAGGTACCATTGTGGATTTGCTGCGCTGCCGTCATTTGCTATGACAAATCTTAGTGGTTCACCGCTTGGACCCATAATGTTTGGGCTTACAACGGTGTTTGCGAAAATTACTGTTGATGTGCTGACTGGTATCACGAATGATGTGCTTGATGGAATGCTGGTCACGTTGAAAAGTGAGACGCCCGTATATGCATCGTAGAGTTGCCAGTTACCGTTTACTGGGTTGGTTGCGACTAGGATTGGTGGGAAAACTCCGTGTTGATCTGGATCCCACAGGTTGTAGAGATAAACGAATGACAGCGGAGGTACTGCGGTTGATGACCAGAGTTGTTTCCCTGTCATCAAGTTGACGCAGATTGTCGGTCCACTTGCTCCACCTGAGAAAGATACTGGTGCGGTGTAGAAGAGGTATCCGTCGACTATTATGGGGTTGGTGTATCTTGGCTGGTAAGAAGAGCCCTCCCAGTATTGGACTCCTTCGGGACTGTTAGGATCTGAACCGCCAGTGGTGAATGAGTTTCCTCCGACTACTCCTCCGAAATCAAGTTGGCTTGTCCACATGATATGGGAAGTTGTAGGCCCTACTGCGTCTGAATGGTATAGTGTGGCAAAAGTTGTTCCGCCGTAGCCTTGTGGTGGTGCTAGGCTAGCGCCAAGCCAGTTTGATGTAATCGTGTACCAATTTGTGTTTTCACCGTATACTGGGCTTTCCCAGTAAGCGGTTGGAAGTGGTGAACTGCCGACGGGCGCTGGGATAGGTGATTGCTGAACGGTTAGGGTTGTTCTTGCTGAGCTTGGTAGGTAAGTGTCGCCTATCAATACTGAGCCGGAGTAGCCGTTGCCATTTGCTCCGTAAACTTGTCCTGGGTATGTGAATATCAGGGTGTATGTTCCGGTTGCTGTTGGAGTAAATGCTGTTTCCTGGTTTGATGTTGTGTCATGAACAACTGGGTATATCGTTGTTGTTGCTGCGCCACTGGGTGGTACAATGGTTAGGTTGTAGTTCATGAATCTGTAGGTGTTAGAAAGAAGTGCTGCGCTCGCTGTTGCTCCGTTGGTTCCTACGGCTGCTGTGGTTCCGCCTGCGGCACCGTAAACTTCGTCAAGCCACATGTAAACTTGTATTGTTTGGCCGACGCCTATAGGGTTAGGCGACGCAACAATGTAAGCGTACGTTGGAATATTCCAAGCCGGCGAATGCGCATATGCGGACGGCATCAATATCACTGAAGCTGACATTGAAAATGTTAAAAGTGCTGCAATCAGAATAGACATAGATTTACTTTTCAGTTTTTTCATTTTTCCTTTTTTCTCCATTTTTGTGTTCTTAGTTAGAAGAAGTAGCTTTAATGCATCTCATTGAGAATGAGCGTCGACAAGATTGACTAAAACTGCCTTCCCCTAACTACTCTGAACTTATCCTTTTTCAGGCTAAAAAAGTTTGCTACAAATTGGCTAGTGCTTGCTTGCCATTCAGGGAGAAAGGTAGTTGAGTGACAGAAGCCATTTAGCGCAGTGAAAAATCCTGCACTTTTGTTCTTTGTGTTTTGGGTTGCTTTCTTGGTTTGGGGTTTGGTTTGGTTGCAGGTTGCGGTTTAAAAAGTCTAAATTCGTCGTAAAAAGTCTGCTAAAGTCTACTAACGTCAATAGAAGTCAATAGTCGTCTGCCAAAGTCAATAGTCGTCTAAAAAAGTCAACATTGATGAGGGGATTAACGACATTAGACGATGGAAAATTTTCGAATTCTCCCTAAATCTCCTTAAATCTCCCAAATTCTCCCTAAATCTCCCTTTTTCTCCCGAAATCTATGAAAAAGTCAACCTTTAGAATAATTAGACGCCGCTTCTCCAACCATTTTCGGAATATGTTCACAGTGGGCTGCCACTTGCTACACCTCTTTGCGTGGTTGCTGAAATTCTCATTAAGTTAAGGCAATGTCGAAGCCGCAACCAGCCTCCCTTTGGAGTCAAAAAACATACTGGCTGCTTTAGGATTTTGGAGCAAGCGCGCTTGTAGTAAGTATTATGAATTCATAAACCATTTATTTAGCGCCAGCCTCTCTTACTTCCATGAACAAAATAAGGTCCATAAAGCACTTAATACCGCTGAAGCTTTTTATTCCAATTCTAGTCATCTCCATACTCGCAACCGTTTCTTTCGCTGCAAGCGTAACAATAAACACGACGACTTCTCAGGCAGTTCAAGGTGTCATCTACAACGTTGTAGGAGGCTTTACCGCAACCCCGAACCAATTCGCTGTCACCTATAATGCGGCAACTGCAACAACTCTGCCTGCAACTTGGACCCCTAATGGTGTTGTCACAACCGCAACAACCTTCGGCAACTGGCAGTACTCGCTAACCGTTACCATCAATGCGGCAGCTTCCGCGAGCACCACGTACACAGTGACAGTAACATGGAACACAGGAACCGGATATACCACATTGGGCAGCGCCCTCACCTTCACTACGCCATCAAGTATAACACCTGGAGAGACGATGACTTTCGTGTTTAACACCGGCCAAACCACATTCAATGCGCCAGCAGGAATGCTGATAACAATAGCTTAGGAAGGGATCCTTTCTTTAACGGAAAGGAACCTACAAAACGTTTTTGTAATGTGTATTCTCAATTCATAAGTTCTATATTTATTGCCGAACTCTTTCCTATTCATGAACAAAATAAAATCGCTAAAGCACTTAATACCACTGAAGCTGTTTATTCCAATCCTAGTAATCTCAGTGCTCGCTGTTGTGTCTTTCGCTGCAAGCGTAACAATAAACACGACGACTTCTCAGGCTGTTCAAGGTGTCATCTACAACGTTAATGGCGGCTTTACTGCAGCCACAAACGGATTCGCCGTAACTTATAGTGCCGCAACTGCAACAACACTACCCGCAACTTGGGCAAACACTGGTACTGTCACAACCGCAACAGTCGTCGGCAATTGGCAGTACTCGCTAACACTTACCCTTAACGCAGCAGCTACCGCGAGCACCACGTACACAGTAACGGTACAATGGAATACAGGAAGTGGGTACACCACAATGGGCACCGCACTCACTGTCACAACATTATCGAGTATAACTGCAGGACAGACAATGACCTTCGTCCTTAACACCGGTGTAAGTACATTTAGCGCTCCAGTAGGAATAATGATAACGGTGGCGTAGGATGAAAAATATTCCGCCCGAAGGATTGAGGCGCTCTCTTTCCTTCTTTTCATAGTTTTATGATTAAAAGAAGGTTTTCAAAACGTGAAAACCCTGATTTTCGCCCTTCTTTTCATTGCAATTATTATAGCAGTCTCATTTGCAAGTCCAGTGCTCGTATCGAACGTAAAATCTCAAACGCAATATGGCACACTAACCTATATGTACTATGAGACAAGCGCCGGTCCTGGGAGCTCAACTCCCAGCACGAACACTGCCCCCACTCCCTCGGGTAGCAGTGGCTCATATTCTTTAGCCAGAGCCTCAACAGCTTACCTTTGGTCCCCTCAATTCGGAAGCGCAACCACGATAAATGCAGGCAACTGGGTTCTAGGAGTTTGGGCCACCTCAACAAGTTTCATTGTAAGTTACATCCCCATCACAATCACCAACAGCCAGTCATCAGCCACACCATCTACATTTCAAGAAATGATAACCTGGAATCCCTCTAGCTACACGAGTTATGAAGCATCCAACCTGGGCAATATCCGCTTCTATAGCGACAGCGCATTTACCGCACCTTTATACGCGTGGCTTGAATCCTGCACCCCCTCCCTTTCCAACTCGGCAACCTCCGCGACAGCATGGGTCAAACTCACAAGCTCAATCGCCGCAAGCGGGGGCACACTCACGATATACATGGCTTTCCTCTCCACAGCCACGAACTTTGACGGTAGCTACTGGGGAGACGCACCCAATCTCTCTGGAACTTACGGCGCTTACGACAACGGGGTCAATGTCTTCAATGCGTATTTCAATGGCAATACTGCAACTTCAAGCTTCTCTGTGTATAGCGGAGATACGCTGTCGCAGGCAACAGGCGTTTCTGGTCCTGGGGGAACGACAATTAACGCGATAAAAGTAACGGGTACCACAGGTGCGCACGTCCCCGCCTTCTCATTCAATAAGGCCATGAGCAATGGCGCTCTAATAGTGGAATCGAGCTTTAGCCTTGCTGGGGATACTGCGGATGCAACAGGCGCCGTTGGACTCGCAGACAATGCAGCAGTTACGAGTATAGGAAATGGAATTACCGCGCAGATGGGGTACGCTAGTAGTTATTTCAGCCAAGCCTATGAGGTTGGTGGCACAGCAACTCTCGACGTGAACGGCGCGGGGACATCAAATACGAACTGGGAATATGCCAGTGTGACATACACTGGTTCAGCTGCATCATCGTGGAGTGCATACATAGCCCCACAGCTTTACTCGACAACAGGCGGATATTCTGGCACGGTCTCGAATAACCCACTGAGTTCCGCAACTAACCTATATATTGGTCAAATAAGCGGTTCACTTGCCATTAACGTGAACTATAACTTCATGCGTGCTAGGGCCTACCCTCCTAACAACGTCATGCCCTCAATCTCTTTTGGCAGCTTATCCTTAGCGGTTAATTCAATCCAAGTATCCATTTACGTTACAAACTCAGCGGGAACCATACAGAGCACCGTGGCAAGCAACGTTCAATCACCCACCATAGGCAGTTCGGCAACCCAGTACATGATGAGTTTCGCTGGCAGTCAAGTCGCCGTTCCTCAGAATGGATACATCACGATTATGTTCTCGGCAACCCAAATCGCTTCTTACACCATATATTGGGGACAAGGACAACCAACTAACTTCCAGGTGCCGTATCGAGTCTTAACGACATAGAGGTGCACATGATACATGAAACTTCGCTCTACGAGAAGAACCGCGACGGTTCTCACAATTGCAGTTGATGTGCTGCGAGTGTTCTTTCCGTTTTTTACAGATGAGAACAGGCATCCCATGCAGCGTGCGCCTGTGCAAAGATACTTTGAGTCGGTAATAGCCGTAACGGAAAAAGTAGTAACCGTCAAGTGGGGAGGCATTTAACCAACAGATTCCAAGTTGCTTTCGCTTACACTTAGGCGCATCAAATGAAGTGGACCAAAAAGAGAGTGGAGGTATTGCTCCTAGTGGTCGTTGTCTTAATCGTGATTATCCTTCCCCTTTATGCTCGCACCAAGTCTTACCCTTTAGCTATAGTCAGCGGAAACAGTATGTACCCTACCCTGCAGAACGGGGACTTGGTCTTTTATAAGGCGACCAATGCAGCGGACCTTCGTAACGGAACCATAATCGTGTTCGTTCAGGGCGATACAAGCGAACCTTTACTAGATGGTTTAGTTCGGCCTGTTCTGATACATAGAATAGTTGGCGAAGAGATTCAAAGCGACGGGACGGTACTTTATCAAACTAAAGGAGATAACAATCAGGCCAACGACCCATTTCTCACAAAACCCGATCAGGTCCTTGGGGTCGACGCTCTGACTGTTCCCAAAGTGGGACTTGTGGTGCTTTTTTTGCAGTCGCCTCAAGGTTTGATAGCTACGATTGGAATTATTTCTTTAGCTTATCTCAGCGTGACAGATATGAAACGAAGAGAAGAGAAGAAGAAAGATCAGCTTCTAGGGGCCCTAGCCAAAAAGGTGCTTAGTGGCGAATTGTCGAATGAGCAATTTGAAGAGCTAGAATTGGCCGTGAAATATTCTGATGATATTGAAAGCTCCAATCTCGAAGATCCAAGTGTATTAGCCCTTGTAAATTGGCTGAAGAATGGCGGTCTTGATCAGAAGTGGGAAATGAAAACTGTAATCTGCACTAAGTGCTCTGGCACTGCAATAAAACTTGAAGGAGAAAAAAATAATCTGCTTACAATTTGTCCTAAATGTTACAAAGTGAAGCCATGCAGGACAAATGTCGATTTGACTGAAAAAGAAACTAACGAACTCTCACTATTGTCGTGGAACGAAGCCCTTTCTTCTTAGGGAACCGTACCGCACACCTAATTGTAACTGTGTTTGTAATTGATTCTGTTTTAATAGTGGAAGGATAAGAGAGAAAGGAAGATGGAGTCGTAGTTTTAGGGAGTAGTCAGTAGGGCTTGGAGACTAAATTTTCGCCAAAAACAACGCTGGACTGGAACCCAGTTGGAAATAACGAACTGTCGGGGCTGAGGTTTGGGCTTTTAAGTGCATGTAATTTCGGGACATGCAGCGCGCTTTGCTCTTTTCTTTCTTTGTTTCGTTTCTTGGTGGGGTTTAGTAAAACTTGACGTCGCAGGACTTTGCGTAGAATAGCTATTTATTTTCGTCAATTCCCTATTATTTGGGATAAGAAACGCCAATATTCATATGTACTAAATGTGGTCGCAAGATAAAGGCTGACTATGAAGTATGCTGTACGCATTCCTCGATTTGCAAAGGAGAAAAGCCACCTGACCACTGTGGTCAACCTATGATTGAGGCTATGGATGATTATTGTACCTGCAAAAAAAATTGTAACTCCTAATGTGCAGTGCAGATTTAAGACTTATCGCGCCTTCAAAAAGTCAAAAAACAAAAAAAGCAAAAGAAAAAGTCCATTCTAAGCAACATGAATATGATAAAGATAGAATGTTTTGTGTCCAGTTGAGCATTCTGGAATTGCATCTTCATCTTTTAATGTTTTCAGCCAATCATTAATCGTTGAGAAACCAGACTTCGCAAGATAAAATCCCAAGTTATCACGCTTTAAATTTATCGGAGACCTTACGTTAAAGGTTGCAGTAGTAAATTCTGTTCGTGAGTTGTCGAGGTATGTTTTGCAGATATCAACAAACTCTTTGAATTCAATTAAGAGATTTGCATCATAACCCTTGATCCTGTAGTAAGAGTATTGTGGATTTTCAAAATCTGTAAGTATGAAAACATCGCCATTTTTCTTAAGATAATTGAGGGCATTAGGGTCAATATCGATTTCTAAAATGTTAGCGTCACTATTTCCGCTCATATTCTTTTCAGCAAATTGTGAAACAGGAGTGGGCACGCTATGAATCGGCATAGACGTCTCAGGCGGAGCTTCCGTTAGAGCTGCAGATTGAGTTGTAGCTGCCTCAGAAGTTTGAGCAAAAGCAGGCGGCAGGGTTTTCAGTGGAGCAGATTTGTTTCTGTAAATATGGGCGAAAGAACTTCTGATTTCAGGAAGAGCATGCGCGCTTAATTCTAGGAATATGCTTAGAAACAGACAGGCACCGAAGATAATCCAATATTCTAATGTCTCCACAGTAAAGACCGGCAAACTTTTCCCTATAGAATCTGACAAGAGAACAAACATGCTCACCATTGCTAAGACAAGGAAAAGTCTGCTGAACCCTATCAGCAAACCCTCTACAGTCTTTGTCCCAAGCTTCTTTACTGCTTTCGTTTTTGCTGTCATGTGTCTTACCCTTAGATTCTATCCTATACAAATTTAAGACTTATCTTCCGGAAGACTGCTAAACTATTCGCCTTTGGTTGGACTGATTTTTTGTGATAATATGTTTTAGTAAATCTACAATGTTCTGAAAAAACTGAGACAGGGCGTACAAAAAATTGACTTTTACTAAAACCTTGATACATTCAAAAAGCTTTCAAATTTCTGACAGCCTTACTTACATGCCTAGCGTGCCATCTACATTATTTAAAGGACTAAAAAAAGAAAAGGGAAAGTGGTTTTTGTTTTTGCTTCTTTGGTTTAGGGTTTTTTTCTGAGCATGAGCATTACTATTATAGCGCCGATTATGACTATGACAATGATTATCGCTATGATTCCGTACATGAGTGTGGTCTGCGTGGCAACGCCGCTAAGTGGTGTTGCTGTTGGTGCTGGTGTTGCTGCTGGTGTGTTGGCGTAGAATCCTGTTGAAGCTGTGGATCCGTAGTATGATTGTGTGCCTGCGAAGGTAGCATACACGGTGTAGTTGCCAGATATGTCAGGTTTCCACGTAAATGAGTAGTCGCCTAAACCGTTCGTGGTTGTCGAGCCGATGGTCCGGTAGTTGCCGTTAGAATCTATTATCGAGAATGTCACTGGAACACCAGTTATGTCGTGTGGCATCGGCTGCTGCATGTAAGCGGATTCCATGAACGCTGTCATGCTTGCGTCGGAAACGCATGGCAAGCCATTGGGGAAGTTTGCTGCCACGGCCAGTTGCTGTGCACCAGCAGAAATGTCAGTTACCATGCCGGATATTGTTATCGAAGTGGCAGTTGTCACGCCGACGCTGGGTGCCGAAACTGTTGTTTTGCTCGGCCCCATGCCAAAGGCGTATATCTGGTTATCATAGCCGTTTATCGTTGTCATGACGCCGTCTGAAATAACTGCAGGACTATCAACGAAAAAACCCAATACGTTCCATATCGGTTGCCCATTAGTGATGTTCAAGCATATCTCTTGAGCTCCACGGAATAGTGGTGGACTGTACTCATGACCAATCGGGAAGTACAGCACCCCGTCAGCAATAGTCACAGGCTGCGCTTGGGTCCATATCGGCCATACACCATAGGGAGTGTCAGCTCCGGAAGATCCCAAGATTGCGGTCGTAGTTTGTTGCCAAATAATAGCACCTGTCGCAATATTAAGAGCATAAATGTCTCCGCCCAGCCCGAAAAGATAAATTACACCGTTAGCGATGAATCCGTTTATCAGATCGGAATCATAAACATTAGCGTTGGGAAGCAATGTTGTCCATAGTAGCGCACCTGTAGCATCACTGTAACCGTACATTGTGAACGTGTCCAAGTTGGGTACAACGTAGACTCCATTTCCATCAAGTAACCAGGTATTTTGACCACTACCAGCGATTCTTGTGAACGGTGCATAGGTTCGGTTAGCTATCCACAGCTGTTGTCCCGTCGTTGCGCTGTAGCCTGCATCAATAGTGAACCCAGTTGTGAAGGCCGCGTTACCTATAGTCTCACTCACAGCATCCAATATTATTACACCGCTATTAACAGCATAAAAGCCGAGAGGTAGAGGTAGAGCATTGCCAGAAAAGTTAGCAGCTACCGGCATTGACCACATTATTCCATTTTTAAAAGGAATTTGGGCATTTTGCGTAGGTCTCCACTCCCAAGCGGGGATACCGTTGGTTCCAACAATAATGCATTGACTCGAGTTCCAACACTCAAGTTGGGGTGTACTAGCAGTAGTAGTGACCTTTACGCCGTTGATTATTTGTGTGCCAACAGTAGAATTAATGAAATAGCCTATTAAGTCTCCACCAGCGTCTTCTGTAAGCGCCGAGGGCGACGTGCCGTTAACAACACTGAGTATGTAGCTTCCAGTCGCAGCGTCATACATGTTCAATGTAGTTGTCCCGGGTTGTGTGACGATTCCAGCGGGGGTTCCGACTGTCCATAAGTATGCGAAGGTGCCGAACTGGTTGGGTGAAATGTAATTAAGTATTTGACCACATCTTAGAATCAATTGAGTACCACTCGATGTTACTGGGGTATTATCAGTCCATAGTGTTTGTCCTGTCTGTAAGTTTACTGCAGTGAAGCCTGTAGGATTTGTTGAACTTCCTGGATACACCTCGTAGTAGAGGACCCCATTGAGGATTACTGGTGCGAACATTCTCTCGTATTGCCTCGTTGAGTAGTAGTTACCTGTTTCGCTACCACCGATTTCTCCTCCGGCTGTGCCTCCGAATCCCTCTGGTTTTGTCCACAGGATGTGAGCGGTCATTGGCGCTGTAGTCCACGCATTATAATTTGAGCTGTCGTTGTACCATCCGTAGCCGCCAGTGCCGCCGATAGAACCGCCGAACCCAAGCCAGTTTCCGCCGATCGAGTACCAGTTATTGTTCTCAGCGTTAATCGGGCGCGTCCAGAAGCTTGTTGGAAGTGGATTTGCCGGAATAGATGGGGTTGGCGTCTCTTGCGCTATAAGCGTCGCTACGTTGCTAGTGGAAGGTTCAAAATAATCGCCAACAAACGATGTTGCTAAAGCGCTTTGGCCCGGAACGGGATTGTTGCCTGCCAATGTTTGTCCTGGAAAGCTCATCTGGAAAGTGTAGTTGCCGAGTTGAGTGGGCGTGTACAGAGTAGTTGTTCCTCCTGTGTCGTCGGTTATAAATGGTCCCAGTGTCTCAATGGTTCCGTCAGGCTTTGTAACTTTCACTTTCATATTTCCCCATCTATCGCCATACGGACCACTTGCTGTTGCTGGTGGTTGCATGAGCCAAAAGTTAACAGTAACTGATTGGCCAATGCCTGCAGGGTTAGGTGCAACATTAATGAAAGAGATGGTTGGAATGTTCCACGGTGGCGAATGTGCGCTAGTAGTTGGTACTAGTGTCAATGAAGCTGTCATTGAAAGTATAAAGAATACAGAAATCGTAATGGCTGCAATCTTGTTTTTTAGCGTTTTCATTTTTCTTTTTTCTCCATTTTTCTGTTTTTTTTGGTTAGGAAGAAGTAGCTTCGATAATGCGCCTAGAATCAGAATGAGTGTAGACAGAATTGAGGAAAACTACCTTTCCTAACTGCTTTAAAATTATCCTTTTTCGGGCTAAAATAGTTTGCGCCGCGCTAATCCTGCCCTGCAGACTAGCGTTTGGATATGTAGTTTGAGCACCCATTGTTCTTTATTCTAACCATTTTCTCCCCGTTGCAACGAACAGAAAAAAATGATGCTCTTCTCCTTCTTGCAAGCACTCGCTGTATTGAATTGGCCAGGAGCGCGATTATTTTTACCAAAACCCGGCTCACTATCTTATACTGTCAGCCAGCGGGCACGTAAGAGACTAAAAGAAAAACTGGATATCACGGAAGCAATTAGTTTGAATAACGTGGGTTTGCTGAGGCTCTGGAAAATTTAGGAAGAAATTTCTTTAAGAGAAAAAGAAAAATGCAAACTCTTCAACTGCAGCCATTTCGAATTTAACCCGAGCCTTTCAGACATTTCTCTATTTCTGTCTTCATTTCTTTTAGAGACTAAAAAAAGGGAAAGGGAATTTTTTGTTATGATGTGTTTATGGGTGTTTTCTTGTGACGAGGAGTGCGAGTACTGCGCCGATGATGACGATGACGATGATGATTGCTATGATTCCGTATTCGACGGTTGTATTTGAAGCTAAACCGGTGACTGGTGTTGCTGTTGGGGCGGCTGTCGGTGCTGGTGATTGGGCTACAAAAGAGGTTTCAGCGCTTGATGGCCAGTAGCCGTTGGTGCCTGCAAATGTCGCGAAGACTGTATAGTTGCCAGGAATGGTTGGTGTATAGCTTAGAGTGTACATGCCGCTTGCGTCAGTTGTTGCTGTGCCAATTGGGTAGTGGTTTCCGTTAGAGTCCAAAACGGCTATTTGCACTTGAACGCCTGTGAAGTTGGTTGGTTCTGGCTGCTGCTGGTAGACGTAGCTCATCCACTGGCTTATGCTAGCATCAGAAGCGCATGGGACGCCGTTCGGGAAGTTAGCTGCCTGTTGAGTCTGCTTTGTTCCTGCGGCGATGTCCGTCACTGTGCCTCTAATCACTATGGAGCTGCCGAAGGCTTGAGCGTATGCAGTGGTTTGGCTTGGTCCTCTGCCAACAGCGTATATTTGGTTATCGTAGCCGTTGAAGAATGTTGTATAACCATCAGCGATTGCGCCTGTGCCAGGTGGTCCTGATTCGGTTGTGACGGCTGAGAGGGTCCATATTTCCTTTCCGTCTGTGGCGTTAATAGCGCGTACCAGTGCTCCTCTGTAAATCGGTGTTTCAACTGTGTGTTCAGTTGTGGTGGTGTATATTATGCCATTGCCAATAGCGTATATCGAAGTTGGATACGGCCCGGGTACCTCGAAGCCGCTGCTTGTACTGTTGCCTTCGCCGCCGTTACCGTAGGTCCACAGTAAGTTTCCGTTATTCAAATCATAGCAGTAAATTATTCCGCCGAATCCACCACTGTAGAGTTTGCCATCAGCGAGGATAGTTCCTTCTTCGTTTCCACCAGCGTTGTATCCGAAATTATAGTAGTCAAGGGCTGTTTGAGGTGGGGTTGGACCCCAAAGTTTCTCACCTGTCTTCATGCTGTATCCAACGAACTGGTTAGTTTCCTTGTATTGTTCAACCAAGACTCCTGCTGAAGAATCTGCGCCTCCCCACTCGAGAGTAATGTTGCCTGCTGGCGCATTGTATGTTTTTGTCCACATAATCGAGCCGACCGTCCCTTTAGTTGCGTCTAAGTTAACGCCGAAGTATGAGTACGGAGCCCAACTTCCTCCACCGAATATACTGGAACCAGCGGGATAAGAGCCTATCATGCCAATCAATTCGTTATTGCAGAACGCTTCGAGTATAGAAGGTGTTCCCGGTTGAGAGCTGAGCGAAGGCATTGAAATGTTCCAGTCTAACAAGCTTGGGTTGCTGCCATCTGTAATAGGAGGCACAACGGGCGGAGATGTTGACGCGCCTGAGTACGTATTATCCCAAAGTCTAGAGGAATTCCATTCTTGCAAATAATATTTTCCAGGCCCTGAAGGAACAGGACCAAAAGGAGTCATGATTGTTGGACCATAGTTTGCCAATGATAGTATCAGGTACTCGCCGTTCACACCAATGGCTGAGGTGCCTGAGGGAACGTTAGTTACGTTAAATATCGGATCTCCCGTGTCTGCATCAAAAGCTCTCCATTCAGAATTAGCTGAATATCCTATGAAGGGCGGAGGGGAAACAGAAATTAGGATTGGCGGATAAACACCGTGTTGGTTAGGGTCTTGGACGTCATATATGTAGCCGAAAGATAATGCAGGGACATCAGTACGAGACCAAATAAGCTGCCCAGTTTGAAGGTTAACGCAGTCGGTAGGCCCACTTGAAGCGCCTCCGAATGAGATTGGTTCAGTGTAATAGAGTTTCCCATCAATTATTATCGGATTAGTGAATCTTTCATTGTATGCCGAGCCCTCGAAGTATGTATCTCCCGAAATAGCAAAACTGTTTCCTCCAACGACTCCGCCACTTTGAAGCGGCTTAGTCCACATTACGTGAGCAGTTTGGGGACCTACTGCATCGCCTGGGAACTCGCTACCATAGCCTTGATTGGTTCCCCAAGGACTTCCAAGCCAGTTTGACGAAACTGTGTACCAATACGGGTTTTCACCGTATATTGGGCGCGTCCAGTAACTTGTAGGAAGCGGAGTAACTGGGTAAGTCGCGATGGGTGCTGATTGAACAGTCAGTGTAGTTGATGCTGTGCTGGCCATGTAAGTGTCGCCTACATATTGGCTTGGTGCTGGAGGACCAAAGAAGCCTGGAATGAGTCCGGTGTATGTGTATGTGTAACCTGGAAATGTGAAGTTGAGGGTGTATGTACCGACTTGGCTGGGAGTGAAGGAATAGGCTTGATTTGATGTTGTGTCGTGGACAATTGGAAATGTCTGTTTTATGGTTGAGCCATCAGGTGCGGTAATGGTGAGTTGGTAGTTTTGGAATCGAATGTTATTGCCTAGTTGTGCGCCATCGGGTATTTGGTTAACCCACATGTAAACGGTTGCTAATTGACCGATGCCTACGGGGTTAGGCACTGCTTGTATAAAAGCAAACGTTGGAATTTGCCATGCAGGTGTATGCGCGCTTGCACTTGGTATTATTGCGACCGAACTAATCATTGAAAGTACAAAGAATGTAACAATCGTAATAGCTGCAATTTTGCTTAAGATTTTCATTTTGTTTTTTCTTCCTTTATTTTGTTTTTTTGGGTTGAAGAAGCATAGAAAATGCTTCTTTCCCTACTTTGGGGTTTGTTCTCTTTGGACTTATATAACTTGCGTGTTAGCGGTTTTACGTCCAGTTGCATCTTTTGGGAAATCTTTGTAAATAGTTAAAACCATTCTGTGTGTCTTCCAAATCCAATCTACTTTACTTTGAAAGCAGCGAGCATGCAGTTTTTTGTTTGGATATGTCTCTAACTTCTGTCCAAATTCATGTAAACAATGAATTCTATTGACGGTCAATAGCTCTAACCATTTAATGTTCCCTGGAAAAGTAAGATAAAACGTGCCTTTGCATGAACTATTTTTTTATCCTGTTGACAATCCGCATTGTTTCTCGCATGAATGCTGGCAAGTCCCCTGGATAGCGTGAAGTGACAAGGTTGCCATCAACAACTACTTCTTTGTCCTCGTATATGCCGCCTGCTTTCTTTATGTCCTCCGGAACGCCATCATACCAGTAGGAAGTCAAGCGTCTTCCTTTTACAAGGCCTGAGGAAGCTAAGAGCCAAGGACCATGACAGATAGAGGAAACTGGTTTATTGGCGCTGAAAAATGATTTTGCAATAGCTTGAGCCTTGCTGTCCTTTCTAACCACTGAAGGTGCTCCATCTGGCGACCCGCCGGGAATCAACAACATGTCATAATCTTCTGGATTGACGCTCTCAAAGGTCTTAACGACTTCCATATCGTAACCGTGTTCGCCTTGAATGTGACCCTTTTTGGGTGCAGCAATATCAACCTCCAACCCTTCTTCAAGTAAACGGAAATATGGAAAGAACAACTCCATGTCCTCAAACTTGTCGGCAGTGAGAATAAGTGCTTTGATACTTTTTGGCATACATGTTTGTTGCACATTTAAGATATATTAAATTTCTCTTTCATTTGCGAGCAACAAATACAAAACTTCTTATGCCTACGCATTTTGTGGCTTAATTGGAATCATTGCCACGTTCCGATTGCAAACTCGGACCGCGCGCGCTTTCAGTCCCCACTTTTAGTTTTGGAAGTGAAGTTGAGCCGCTTATGGCGGCTAAATCTTGACTAAGATGCCTGTTGTATTGGAGAGAGAAATAGCGGTTTGTTATTCGCATGCAACTTGTTTGAGGGGGCTGTTGTTTGCGTGCGATTTGTGTGAGTCTGATAGCCTTGGTCAGTTAAGCCTCTGCCAGCGGCTTCTTCTCTCACTTCAATTTGCATGTTTTCTGTTTCATGGTTTAAAACTTGCGGTAACAGATTTCAGATGATTCACTACGGCATGTTGAATGCATGAAATCTTCAATTTGTGAAGGAAAAGCAACTGTGAATGCATCGATAGCATAAATGATTTAAGCTAAGAACAACAAGCGCGTGCTTACGTGTGCGTGAGAATCGGCTAAGAATTGCTTAGGCTCGCCTGTAAATTTGACGGCGAATTGTCTTTCTTTTAGGTACTCCTCAGGTTTTCTATTACAACTTTTTTGTCAAAGTCTTGGAAGAAAATGTAATCAAGAACCGTGCCTTTTGCTTCTTTAATTTTCATAACTTCCACTAATTCGCTGTATTTACCGCCAGCAATTCCGTTGGCTACTAGAGTTGTGCCGTGAGCTACATCCTTCGCCTCCTTGGCGAAAACATGAAGTGGTCGACGCACAGAAATACTGAACTTCTCGCTTAAAATTTTCTCCAAGTCTCTACGAAGTCTTTCCACACGGGATAACCTCCCAGTAACTATGATTTCTCTCGGTTGTTTCTTGAAAGATGTACTTAGTATAGCAATGGCTTTGATGATTCCTTCAGTCATGCTTTGCCAAGCCAGTTGGTATCCATCTTTGCATAAATTTGCAGCAAAGTCTTCGACTTCTAGTATTTTGTGTGCTGCAATGAACGAAGCTCCTGCTTCGAAAAGTTTTAGCTTGCTGAACTTGCCTAGAAGGTATGCTAGTTCTCCATCCATTTGGCTTAGAGTAAGATAGCCCGGACCAGGAAAAATAGTGCCCCCTACTGCGTCGATGATTTGTCCATTCTCCACAGCCATCGCTGCGTTATAGCCGAATCCCATTTCAACGCAGATTAAACTTGTTTCATCATAGCTAATCCCGTATTCTTTGGCTTGGTCCCAGATGGCGAAGGCTGCAACGCATGTTTTGTCAGCTGTTCCCATGTCTATCTTGTTTACTTTTCTATGCAAGGGTATGGTTGGCAAAAGAACAACTCCAGGCGCAGAATAAGCGTTTAAACCAGCCTCTTTCATCATCCATAACAGCTTTCTTAAACCTGAAAGAACTGGAATATCGACGTCGCCAACCTTGTCAAGAGTTGTTAAAGCCACATCCTCTTTTGTGAACTGGGATATGTGCTTAAATTCAAGCCCGTACCCTGATGGACCTACAATAACATCGGCTTCAGCATTCTTAATCATTTCAAAAACTTGCGACGGCTTACTGGCAACAACCTCACTTGGAATGGACTCGTCGAGAACCACGTTGTCTACATCGTCCTCTATACAGAGGATGTCATAGTTTTTTGTACCTGGGTCTATACCTAAAGCCCTCAATGTTAGGCACCTTAGCACATAAAAACCAAAGGAAAGTAATTAAAATTTTCCAGCGTGCACACTTCTCCTTAAAGTTACATCCTGTTTTTCATGTACAACCTCAAAGGTTACTAACAGTGAGTGACTGCTTGAGTGAGTGACTGACCACACGCGCGGGCGGGCTTAGGCGTATGGGCGTATTCGTTTGGCGCGCGCACACAAAAACGAAAACATAAAATCGTCTATGTCTATAGAGTCTTAGGATGTGGTGAGAAGGCATGAAACTCCATTGTGTGAAATGTGGTCACCTGCTACCAAAAGATGAGGGCGCAGAATCCTTGCTGCCGTTTGAAGTTTACCGGTGTCGGAATTGCGGGGACGGTTTGCTTTTTGATATGGCTACAAAAGAGGCTTATCTGATTCCTAAAAGCCTAGGGCTGTTCAAGATGACACTTGAAAAAGTCAAAAAAGCAATCAACCAAATTCCGTATGATGAAGATTATTAAACTTCTATCGTGCGTTGCGCGCGCTCTCTAAGTCTTTTATTGAAACCGTATTCCATAATATTTTGAATATTTGAATATCATATTCCATATCATTCTAATATTGGAACACAATTAATTGCAAATTGTGTGAGCGCCCAGATACTGTCTGGGGGAGCATAAAATGAAAGGAATTCTGGCTCTGAGAAATGTCTTGACGCTTCTTCTCGCAGCCATTATTTTCGCTGCTTGTGTTGCTCCAGCGATGCCTATATTGAGAGGAGCAGTAGGGGTTACCTTTACAGCAACGGAGCTCTTGGGTCGCCCCACCGACACCTCGATAACGGTAAACGTGGTCCCAAGCGCCAACGGCCAGATCTACTTCGAATACGGCACCGCAGCCGGCGTTTATAACTCTGAAACAAATCCGGCCACTCTCGTTAGCGGGACGCCAACCAACATTGTGATAAATGGGCTCACTCCAAATACGCGATATTACTATCGTATGGTTACAAGCTCAGACGGCGTTAACTGGATACCAGAGTCAAGTGAGCATTCTTTCCAAACCCAAAGGTCCGAGGGCAGCACTTTCACGTTCACTATAACGTCCGACTCACACGTTAACATTCAGCTAGGTAGCGCTACAACTTGGCAACAAACAATGACCAATGTAGCCAATGACCACCCTGACTTCGAAATCGACTGCGGCGACACCTTCGCTATGGACGGCGTTACCACTGTAGCAGGAGCCGAACAGGCATACCTCTATCAACGTCAGTTTTTCGACACTGTCGGCAGCTCAGCTCCCGTATTCCTAGTAGTGGGGAACCACGAGCAGCAGGAAGCCTGGCACCTGGGCGATACACCCAGTCCCGCCAATAGCCCACCTGTCGTAGGAGTTAACGCCGAGAAGAAATACTACCTAAATCCCGTCCCAGACAGTTTTTACACTGGCAACACAGACCCGTACCCATACATTTCAGGCGATCACCTCCGTGAAGACTATTACGCCTGGTCATGGGGCGACGCACTCTTTGTTGTCATCGACCCATACTGGTACACAACCACAAAACCTTACATTGGAAACATAGGTGGAGGAGAAACAAGCACCACAGGCTCAGGAAACAGATGGGACTGGACCCTTGGGCTTCAACAGTTCGACTGGCTCAAACAGACGCTTCAAAACAGCAAAGCAACTTACAAGTTCATTTTTGCACACCACATGACTGGCGGCGCCTCAGACTACGGAGGACGCGGCGGTGCAGTACCCGCAAACCTCGTCGAATGGGGTGGATACAACGTAGACGGCACCACATGGGGTTGGAACACAAACCGCCCCATAGCTCAATGGGGAAGCGAACCAATCGAGCAAATCATGATGGACAACCACGTTACCGCATTCTTCCACGGTCACGACCACGAATACGCCTACGAAATCCGCGACGGTATCGTCTACCAGTCGCTACCCGCTGCTGGCTTCTCCGGATATGGATTCAACAGCTACGCCGTAGGCACCTACACTCTGAAAGTGCTGCCCAGCCCTGGGCATCTACGTGTAACAGTCTCACCCGCCCAAGTGACCGTCGACTATATCACCAGCGCCCCGGGCCAGGGCACTAACGACCAAGTCGCTTATAGCTACACGATCGCGGCTAACAGTGGCGGCAACCCAACACCAACTCCAACACCAACAGCAACACCAACAACTGCTCCGACTCCAACGCCTACACCTACGCCCACACCAACCCCAACGCCAACCCCAAAAACCACAGCATCCCCAACTCCAACCCCCACGCCCACCCCAATGCCAACACCAACGCCTACTCCTACACCAACAGCTTCGCCAACAAATTTAGCGCTAAACAAACCAGCAACAGCTGACAGCAGCCAGACCAGCGTAGGAAACACCGCAAACAAGGGCAATGACGGAAGCAAAACCACACGATGGAGCGCAAACGATGGCAAATTAAGCCACTGGTGGAAAGTTGACCTAGGCGCGGTCCACACGATAACCAGCACACAGGTCATGTTCCAGTATGCAAGAAACTACCGTTACAAAATTGAGGTCTCAACAGATAACACCAATTGGGCAGTCGTCGTCGACCAGACAAAAACAACCAGCACAGCACAAACGAGGACAGACAGCTTCACCGCAACATCCGCGAGGTATGTAAGGATCACTTATACGTATCTTCCAATGTATTGCTGGGCCTCGCACTACGAATTCCAAGTCTACGGAAGCTAAGCACGCGCTAGCAGCGGAGCCGTCATCATGATTACCCCCACTATGTTGACTCCGCCGTGTTTTAAGCGCCCGCTCATCTACATTATTTGAAGGTACTCAAAAAGAAAAGGGAAAGTGGTTTTTTGTTTTTGTTTCTTTCGTTTAGGGTCTTTTTCTGAGCATGAGCGTCACTAGTATAGCGCCGATTATGACTATCACAATGATTATCGCAATGCCTATGTACATGACTGTGGTGTTTGAGGCTAAGCCGCTGAGGGGTGTGGCTGTCGGTGCCGCTGTTGCTGCTGGTTGGCTGGCGTAGAATCCTGTTGATGCGGTGGATCCGTAGTATGATTGTGTGCCTGCGAATGTGGCGTAGACGGTGTAGTTGCCTGGTATGTCGGGTTTCCATGTGAATGAGTAGTCGCCTAAACCGTTCGTGTTTGTAGCGCCGATTGTTCGGTAGTTTCCGTTAGAATCTATGACGGTGAAGGTCACCGGAACTCCGGTTACGTTGTGTGGCTCCAGTTGCTGCATGTAGACGGATTCCATGAACTGAGTCATGCTTGCGTCGGAAACGCATGGTAAGCCGTTGGGGAAGTTTGCCGCAACAGCATTTTGCTGTGAGCCTGCGGAGACATCCATGACTGTGCCCGTTATCGTTATCGGTGCGGCTGTTGTCACGCCAACGTCAGGTGCCGTCACGGTAGTTTTGCTTGGTCCCATGCCATACGCGTAAATCTGGTTGTCATAAGCGTTGAGCGTTGTCGCGATTCCATCCGAGATTGCAGGGCCGCTAGTAACGTCGAAAGCATCGATGCTCCAAACAACACTGCCATCAGTAATATTCAAAGCAAGCTGTTGGGCTCCGTGGAACAGCGGTGGACTGTACATGTGACCCTCAGGAAGGAATAGCTCACCACCAGCGACCGTTCCCACAGTGAAGACCCATAGGGGTTCAGTTCCGTAGGGAGACTCGAAGCCACCGCTTGGTGTGCTATAATGCCACTTGAGCGAGCCGTCTGCGATGTTGTATGCATAAACGTCGCCTCCGTAAGCCCATACGTACATTATGCCATTAGCGATAACCGAGTTGCCTCCAAGAGAATCGAAAGGTCGAGCGTCTGGGAGTGCGGTTGGTCCCCAAAGTAGCTTACCCGTGAAGAGACTGTAACAACTGATTGATAGTGCGTTTTGTGTATATTCGACGTAGACTCCGTCGCCAGCAAAATATGTGCCAGCACCTGCAGAAATAAGAGTGAATGGTACTTCAGTGCGGTTGGTTATCCATAACTGTTGTCCAGTGGTTGCGCTATAGCCTGCTTCAATTTGCCAGCCAGGTTGATAGAATAATCCTTGACCCATAGAGTATTCTGACAAGTATACTACTCCGCTGGCGATATAGGTAATTCCGAGGCCGTATAGAGCGTTAGCGAAATCTATTATGGGTACGCCTGCAATATTGTTGGCGAGTGGTTTTGTCCATTGTATTCCTAGACTGAAGGGAATTGATGCGCCTTGTGGGGGTCTCCAGAGCCAGTTGTCTGCAACGTTTGGGCCGCCGTAAGAGTTAGGAACAGCTAGGTTGATGCATCGGGTAGAGTTCCACATGTTTAGGGTGGGTGCGAATGGGTTAGTAGAGTTCACGTAGTAACCTATCAGATTCCCATGGTCGTCGGTTGTTAGTGCAACTGCAGTGCCAGGTTGGGCTGAAACAGGAACGCCGGTAATGGTAAGTATATAGCTGCCTGTCAATGCATCCCACATTTCAAAGGATCCGCCCACACTTGGCTCAAAGCCTTCATATACGACTGTTGAACCGATGGGCTCGCTCCATAGATACGCGAGGGCACCGTATTGGTTCGGTGTAACCATGTCGAGTATTTGTCCGCATCTTAACAATTCAGTGGTGTTTTTTGTCCATAGTGTCTGACCGGTGTGTAAATCTACGGCCACCCAGCCAATTGGATTAGATCCACTTCCTGGGTACTGCGTGTAGTAGAGAATGTCATTCATGACTATTGGGGCAAATTTAGGTTCGTATTGAGCGGTTGAATAGAAGTTGCTTGTTTCACTTGTACCGTATTCGCCGCCGATTATTCCCCCAAAGGCTTCAGGCTTAGTCCACAAGATATGAGCACTAGTTGGCGCTGTAGTGTATGGATTATAGTTCATGCTGCTGTTATACATGCCAGTGTTGGCAAAAGATGTCTTCCCAGTTCCAAGCCAGTTACCCGCGATCGTTGCCCATTGGTTGTTTTCACCGTAAATGGGGCGTGTCCAGTAGCTTGTTGGAAGAGGAGTTGTCGGCGCAGAATATGCTATCGGCTGCTGTTGCACTGTAAGCGTAAATATGTTGCTCGAGCTAGGTTGGTAAATATCGCCAATAGCTGGGTTAGCGCCTGGTCCAGTGGTCGGAGTTCCTGGAGCGAGGTTGTTGCCGGCTAATGTTTGTCCTGCAAAGAACATTTGGAAAGTGTAGTTTCCAATTGTTGCAGGCGTGTATGTAGTGTATGTGCCTCCAGTCGCGTCCGATGTAAAGGGACCTAAGGTTGTGGTGGTTCCATCGGGCTTTGTGACTACGACAGTTATATGTTGCCATCTGTCTCCAAATTGTCCGCTTGCGGTAGGTGGTGGTTCACCAATCCAAAAGTTGACCCGGGCTGTTTGTCCTGCGCCTATGGGATTTGGCGAAACACTGCAGAAGGCAAATGTTGGAACATGAAAAGGTGGTGAATGCGCGTTGGCATTTGGTAAAAGCGTTGTTGAAGCTGTCATTGAAAGTACAAAGAATGTAACAATCGTAATAGCTGCAATTTTGCTTAAGATTTTCATTTTGTTTTTTCTTCCTTTATTTTGTTTTTTGGGTTGAAGAAGCATAGAAAATGCTTCTTTCCCTACTTTGGGGTTTGCTCTCTTTGGACTTATATAACTTGCGTGTTAGCGGTTTTACGTCCAGTTGCATCTTTGGGAAATCTTTGTAAATAGTTAAAACCATTCTATGTGTCTTCCAAATCCAATATTTTCTACTTTGAAAGCAGCGAGCATGCAGTTTTTTGTTTGCATATATCTATAGCTTCTATCCAAATTCATGTAAACAACGAATTCTTCTAACGCCCGCGCCAAACCGCTGTTTTCTTGTCTGCGTGTGCTCTCCTGCCTGCGGGTTGTCTTTTCTTTCTTGTTTCGCTTTTTGATTTTTCTTAAGTTGTGCGGTTTGAAAAAGGTGCTCTTAAAATGGTACGCAACGAATTTATGTTTCCTCGCAGAGATTCATAGTTGAAGCTTAAGCTGAGTCAGCGAAAGATTGCGACTTGAACTTGCGTTTTGCAAGCTTTCTAAGTTGCAACGAGTTTCCATACGCTTAAAGATTGTTTGGTCCCCACGGAGGTTTATAGGTGAAAGTTAAGGTAAAGCACGTTGTTGCGGTCTTCCTTATTTTACTGTTTATGTTGGGGATCGTTCAGCCCTTCGTGCCCCTGACCATGGCGCAACCAAACAGTTTAGTGGCTAACCAATCATATTGGCTACGATTAGCCAGCAATGCTTGGAATTATTATCAGCCTGGCGTTGGAGTAGATTCCACAACGGGGCTTCACAACGCGGGTTTAGATTACCCCTATTTTACAGATTGGGACTTAGGTGTTTACATTCAAACCGTCATCGACGTCACTCAACTGGGCATATTGGGTACAAGCGGCGCTTGGGGCTCTGATGCGCGGTTCAGCAAAATACTGACGTTTCTTGAAACTCGTCAACTTAGCTCCAGCGGCGTGCCTTACGTGTGGTACCAATCTGCCAATGGAGATCCGTACGGGACTGATGTTCAAATAGCTGCTGACGCAGGGGCGTTGCTGGTGGCCCTTAACAATCTCAGGGTTTTTCGCCCCGACCTCGCAGGAACCATCAACTCCATCGTTTATAACTATACCAATTATGCTCCATTGGAGCAGGCGGTTCAAACCTTAACGAGTTCACCAAGCATCTATGATTACTATGTTGCCAGTGGGTTTGCTGGCTTTTGGCCCAGCGCGTTCTCAACCTTGGCTAGCTCCATCTTGAACAACATCGTGTCTGCGCCTACCCTTTCAACTTACGGTGTAACGCTGCCCATTTCAGATTTAACGTGTGAACCTTTGCTTCTTTCCGTTTTCAACCTGGCTCCCAACTCTGAGCTGGAAAGCTTGGCTTATCAAGTGTATTTGGCACAAGACGCCAAGTACAACGCCACCGGTGAGTTTGTGGCATATAGCGAAGGAAACACTGGCTTAGACGATCCTTCCTACGTTTACGAGTGGATAGTGAGGAGTGACGGTTCAACTTGGGAGATCGATAGCGATACTGGGCAGACAAACGTGGGGATTTCGCCTATTATTTATTTTAAGGCGGCGGTTGGTTTGCTGGCGATGTACGATACTACCTATACTGAGAACATGGTTTCGTCTATTGCGTCCAAGCTTCCAACGCCGTCAGATGGATACTCGGATGGGGTCGATGACTACGGGCGCGTTGACACGACTACCATTGATAAAACTAACGGCATGATCATTGCAGCCGCGCTATATGCGATTGATAACCCTCCAAGCCCAACGCCCACTCCAACTCCTACCCCTACTCCTTCTTCGACGCCCACTCGAACGCCCACGCCAGCGCCTACTCCAACTCCTATTCCAACAGTGTCTTTAGTTTTAGGCTCCACTACTGGAGGAACAATAAACCCTGCGGCAAACACGTATTATTACAGTGTTGGGTCTCAAGTAACCATTTCGGCAACGGCGAATTCAAGTTATCTTTTCTCATATTGGCTCTTGAATGATGGCTCAAAAATCTACAGTTCAACAACAACGTTAACGATGTCGTCAAGCAAAACTGCCCTAGCAGTATTCGCCGCTATTCCCCAAGCCACACCAACACCTACACCGCAAGTCGTGTTAGTTTTTTCTTCAACCACAGGAGGCACTATTTCGCCTTCAGCCAATACTTACACCTACGCTGTTGGGTACCAATTAACTATTTCAGCCTCAGCCAGCAACGGCTACAGTTTTAGCTATTGGTTGTTTAATGATGGCGACACAATCCCTACTTCTACCATAACTTTGACTTTAACCACAAGCATGACGGCTTTAGCTGTTTTTACCGCTAATCCAGTGCCTACTCCAACACCTGCACCGGGAGCTACGTCACTGCCTACGCCAGCACCTACGCCTCAGCCAACCCCTATTCCTGTTGTCACATTTGCACCAATACCTGCGGTTGCGCTTGCGGCTACACCTGAACCAACTCCAATCCCAATAGCAACACCTACTCCAACGCTAACGCCAACGTCTAGTTCTGCTTCGGACAGCACTACTCCCGTTCCTAGTGGTTCGGTCGGTTCATCTCGAATGAATCAGTTGGTAACCTGGCTTGTTTTATTGATTATCGTTGCAATCCTCGTTGTTGAGTGCTTGTATGTTCTAAAGGTTGTTCGTTCTAGAAGAAGAAATTCAGCTAAATCCGCTGTGTCGTCCCAATTATCCAGGGCTTATTTAGATCACCGTTATTCTTTGATTCGTGTTTGGGTTGGCGCCGCGTTTTTGCATTGGGAGATGAAAAACTGATGAGGCTTAAGAATGATGAGGGATACTTGGGGATGAGGGTGAGATTTTGGATGTGGTAATAGTTACTCTGTTGAGGGAAACCTTAGGTGACGCGGTAAAATCGGTGAATGCGGTTATTCCGAATCCCAAAATCATCCTCATAACCGGCAAGGGAGCCATTGGCGATTTACGGAATAAGGGGTTGCGCCAGTGCAATTCCAGTTTGATGTGTTACGTGGACGACGACATTATTCTGAATAGCAGCTGGTACGCAAAATGCATGGAGGCGCTTGAGGCTCACCCTGAAATTATTGCAGTTGGCGGAAAAACGCCTGTGCACCATACGCTTGGCTGCATGATCTGCAGAACAAAAGAATTCAAAAGCGCTGGGGGCTTCCCAAAGCTCGACGACAAGGTTTTGCAAAAGCTTGGCCCAAAGATGCTAATTCTCGAAGACGCTGTGTGTGAACATCAGACTAAGAGAGGATTTGGACCGCTTAGGCATAATCTGCATTTCCTATGTCATAGTTTCCAAACGGACCAAAGGGCAGGCTGGTGTTATAATCCCGCCCAACAAGCTTGGATGATCTATGACTTCTTTAAGGCGGGATACCCTGATTATGCTGTTGGATCCAGCCTGTGGCTAATTAAACCGCTTTTTGTGCTTCCTTTTATTCTTGAAGACAGAAGAGATCGGAAGAAATGCAAAGGTTGAAACTTGGGCGTTTTTTTAAGTTGTGCATTTAACAAAACTCAGTTTTGCTAGTTTTGTTATTGGAAAGCTTTTTATGTTCATGATGCTGAGAAGTGTTCTTCATGAGAGAGGGCAGGCTAGAGGGGAATAGAGAACTCGGTGATTCTCCGTCTATTAGGATGCTTGCCCAAGCCAAGAAGGCTTCCCTAAGACGTGGCGTTTGGTTTAGAGCTCTCAACCGGGTTGAGCGAGCCCTTGCCGATCTCACATTGCAATGCGTTGACAACATCAAAAGCGGAAGGTTGGCCAAACTGCTGACGGCCATAATGGATAAGCTGCAGTCTGCAATGGAAAGCGTATTTGTCAGGTTGGTGAGGACTATCGGTGTTTCTCTTGCTGAGAAAGTCAGTCGCGTAGCGGTGCGTTGGGGTAATGTTTCTGCTAAGAAGTGGGCGTCTGATTTTTCGTTTGCAGTTTTTTTAGCTGTGGCGCACACAAATAAATGATTTCACGGAATATTTTTGCGGTTAGGCGTTAATGCGTAAGTCTTTTAGAGTTTTGGTAACTGGTGGCGCTGGTTTTATCGGCAGCCACATGGTTGATCGATTAGTCAAAGATGGCTGCGATGTCAGAGTCATAGACAACTTATCTACTGGCAGCTTAGATAATATTCAGGGGCTTTTGAGTGCTGGCAAGGTTGATTTTGTTAAGGGTGACATTCGCGATGTTTCAGATGTTGAAAAAAGTGTCGCTGGTGTTGACGCGGTTATTCATTTTGCTGCTGTGACGAGTGTGCCTTTTTCTGTTGCAAATCCTGAATTAACTTTTGACGTTAACTTGGCGGGTACTTTGAATCTGATTCAGGCCAGTGTTCAAGCAAAGGTCGGCAGGTTCGTGTTTGTTTCTAGTTGCGCCGTTTTTGGCGATCCGGAGTCTTTGCCGGTGCGTGAAGAGTATCAGCCTGATCCGATTTCGCCTTACGCTGAATCTAAGCTTTTAGCTGAGCGTTACTGTTTGGGTTTTCAGGATCGGCAGCTTTTGCAGGGAGTTGTCTTGCGTTTCTTTAATGTTTATGGCCCCCGACAAGGCATGAATGATTATAGTGGTGTAATCACGCGTTTTATCGAACGCATAAGAAAAAAGGAGCCGTTGGTTGTTTATGGCGATGGTTCACAAACGCGGGATTTTGTCAATGTGTACGATGTTGTTGATGCCGTTTTGGCTTCCGTGAAAAGCCGTGATGCCGAGGGCGAAGTGTTTAATGTCGGTTCTGGCCAGCCCACTTCCATTAATGATTTGGCTAAGACGCTTTTGGAGTTGGCTGGCGTGGACTTGATGATTCGTTACGAAAAGTCCAGAACAGGCGATATTAAAAATAGTTATGCGGATATCTCCAAAGCTAAAAAGCTCTTGGGTTTTGAGCCGAAGGTTTCTTTGAGGGATGGTCTTCGAGTGTTGCTTGAAGAAAAAGAGGGTGCCTGCTGATTGGTTGAAATTGAAGAGTCCATTAAACTGCTGGATAAGTTAGCGCATAACGGATCTAACCTGCTTGTTGTTGCGGGTATTCCGGCTTTCAATGAGGAGAAAACCATTGCGCGAATCGTTTTGGGGGCTCAGAAGCATGTGCATGTCGTCGTTGTCTGTGATGATGGCTCAACGGATTTGACTGGCGAAATTGCGGATCGTTTGGGTGCTGTTGTGGTTCGTCATGAACGGAATGAGGGTTACGGGGCGGCTGTGCAGAGCTTGATTAGGCGGGCACGGGAATTGAAGGCTGATGTGCTTGTTACTTTGGATGCGGATGGGCAGCATGACCCTTCGGAGATTCCGAAGCTGCTAAAACCAATAGAAGACGGCGTGGCAGAAGTGGTTTTGGGAAGCAGGTTTATGGATAAGGCTGGAACCGCGGATATGCCGGTGCACAGGCAATTCGGCGTGAAAGTAATCACAACGTTAGCAAACGGATCCGGGAAAAACGGCGTCACCGACGCTCAGAGCGGTTTTAGAGCCTACAGCAAACGTGCCATGGAGCGCCTGGGAGTCATTTCGGAAGACGGCATGGGTGCAAGCATCGAGGTGCTGCGTGAAATCCAGAAAAGCGGTTTAAAAATCTACGAAGTGCCCATCTCCTGTAAATATGCAGGAATGCAAAAATCATCCGAAAATGCAACTAAACATGGCTTAGGTCTTCTAATGTCGTTAATCAAACTTGTAGTTGAAGATAGACCTCTCACGTTTCTCGGAATTCCCGGTGCCTTGTCTATTGCCTTAGGCGCTTTGTTTGGTGTTTGGATGATGGAGCTGTATGTTTCCACTGACCGCATAGTAACGAATGTGGCTTTGGCATCTATTGCCTTCATTTTGATTGGTTTCTTCATGGTTTCAACAGCCATAACGCTGTATGCACTTACGAGGTTGTCAAAGAAAATGAATGGCAACCGGATAAGCGGGGTTAAGTAAACGGTCAAGAAAGTTTTGGTGACTGGCGGTTTGGGTTTTATAGGCTCAAATCTAATTGTGGAATTGAGAAGTCGCGGGTATGACACTTGGGCTTGCGATTTGATGCATTCTTCGCAGCCTAATTATGTTCGTTGTGACGTTAGCAAGTTCAGTCAGGTGGAGCGGTTGTTTTCGGAGCATGACTTCGATTTTGTTTATCATGCGGCTGCGGAGTATGGCAGGTGGAACGGCGAGGACTATTACGAAAACTTGTGGGCTACAAACGCGGTAGGCACCAAGAACCTTTTGAGAGTTCAGGAGAAGAAGAGGTTTCGAATGATTTTCTTCGGCAGCGCCGAGGTTTACGGTGATTATGAGGGCGTCATGCGGGAAGACGTTATGGACACGGTTCCAATTAAGCAGATGAACGATTATGCCATTTCCAAGTGGGTTAACGAAATGCAGATTTTTAATTCTGCTGCAATGTTTGGGACGGAGTCAGTTCGGGTTCGCTTGTTCAATGTTTACGGTGTGGGCGAGCATTACACTCCATATCGTGGTTGGATACCGAAATTCATCTATAAAGCTCTGAGAAATGAGCCTTACACGGTTTACTTGGGTCACAAGCGCACCCTTGAATATGTTGAGGATATCTGCAGAACATTTGCCAACATAATTGACAACTTTAAGCCAGGAGAAATCTACAATTTCGGCGGAGACACACAATACGACATAAAGTACGTTTCGGATCTAATTCTAAAAAACCTAAACAAGGACGACTCCAAAGTCTCTTACAAGGAAACTGAACCCTTCACAACCAGAATAAAAACGCCTGATGCGTCAAAAGCGAAGAAAGATTTGGATTTTAAGTTAACCATTGCTCCGGAGGAAGGCATGCGGAGAACTGTTGAATGGTTCGAGAAACTGTATGGCGAACAAGGTGATAAATGGAGAGAGGTTTGGAATGGCCAAAAAAGTGCTTGAAGCCTTCAGTGAGAAAACTGTGTTGGTAACAGGTGGGGCAGGAGCTATAGGTTCTAACTTGGTAAAAACCCTAAGTAACCTAGAAACAAAGAAAATTATAATCATAGATGACCTTTCTTCGTCTTACGAATGGAATATTCCACTAAGTCCAAAGGTTGATTTTATTAAAGGCAGTATTCTTGATGAAGAAAAATTAAGGTTGGCCTTTAGAGAGAAACCTCAAATAGTTTATCATCTGGCCGCTCATTTTGCCAACCAAAATTCAGTAGATAACCCTGAAACCGACTTGATGATAAACGGAATGGGTACCTTAAAGGTTTTGGAGCATGCGCATTTAGAAGGTGTTGAACGCTTCATTTATGCTTCCTCAGGCTGTGGAATGTACGGTGCGGACTCAAGAATGCCATTTAAAGAGCATGATGTATCGATGAATCTTTACACACCATATCAAGTAACGAAGACGCTAGGTGAACTTTACACTAATTATTACCACAATTTGTATGACCTCCCGATTGTGAATGCTCGGTTATTTAATATGTATGGTCCTGGAGAGGTTCCGGGGAAATACAGGAATGTTATACCCAACTTTTTCTATTGGTCGCTGAATAAGCAGCCTCTTCCGATTACTGGAACAGGTGAGGAAACAAGAGATTTCACTTATGTCGGGGACCTTGTCAATGGTTTGTTGGCGATGGCCTACTACGAAGATGCTGTGGGAGAATCAATTAATATTGGTACCGGCAAAGAAATTAGAATTAGAGATCTTGCGGAATGGATCATCGAACTGACAGGAAACGATGCCGGAATCGTTTTCAAAGAGAGGCGCGACTGGGATAAGAAACCGAGACTCCTTTCTTCAACAGAAAAAGCACGAAAAATCCTTGGCTATGAACCTAGCATGGATTTTAGAGAAGGTCTGAAACAAGTCCATTCATGGTTTATGGCAAATTGGCAACATATTAAGGACTCAAAAGCTTTTGTCTAAAATGTTATATCTGAGTGCAACTCATACGAGTCCATATCCATGCATGTCCTCGTAATAGCTCAATATTTCCCGCCCGATATGGGCGGCGGTGCCACAAGGGCTTACAACATGGCAAAGGGACTCTCCCTTGCAGGTTGTAATGTAACAATAGTTACTGCTTTTCCTCATTATCCTACTGGAAACATACCAGCCAAATATCGAAGAAAATTGTTAACGATCGAAAACGAAGGAAAGTTAAGAATAATACGGACGTTTGTTCCCCCGTTGGCGTCAGAAGGGTTTACCAAGAGATTTTTGCTGTTTACATCTTTTGTGTTTTCTTCTATAGCCTCATTGCCTATAGTTCGTAAAGTTGATGTGGTATGGGCTTCAAATCCAAACATAATTGCAATGATTCCAAGTTTAATGTATAAACTGCTTGACAACTGCCCTGTTGTTCAGAACGTAGATGATCTTTGGCCTGAAGCCCTTTACGATTTAGGCATGAACAGAAGGTCTCTATCGGCAAAATTGGGAGAATTCGTGGCTAAAGTGACATATAGATTTGCTACAGCTATCACGCCAATCAGTCCTGCATATGTCAAAGTATTAACGCAAAAATATAACGTGAACCCAAGCAAAGTTAGCGTAGTGCCAGCTGGCGTTGACTTGGCAATGTTCCCTTGTAAGAGCATAACTGGATCAAGAAAAGGCAAGTTCAGGGTTTTGTATATCGGCGCTTTCTCTCCAGCATACGATTTTGGCCAGGTATTCCAAGCTGCGAAATTGTTGGCTAATTCTGAAGAGATAGAGTTTGTTATCCAAGGCGGGGGCGAACTTGCTTCGGCTTTAAAATCCAAAATTGAAGAGGCAAAATCAAATAATGTTAAGGTTATTGAAAAAATTGTTAGTCGGCAAGAAGTCGTAAAAGAATTAGACGAAGCTGATGCCCTGCTTCTTCCTTTAAATGGTATTGGCTCTATAGAAATGGGCATATCTTCTAAGCTCTATGAATATCAAGCTGCCGGGAAACCAATAATATGTTGCTCTAACGGTCAACCAGCCCGCTATATTTCAGAAACCAAATCTGGTATTATAGTTAAGCCTGGGGATTATGAGGCCATTGTTAAAGCTGTGATTAACCTTATGGCAAACTATGAATTTGCGAGAAAACTGGGAGAAAACGGACATAATTATGTGGAAAGTGAAGCTTCTATTGAAACAGTTGGCTTAAAGATGAAACAGCTTCTTTCAAATATTGCTATTGGAGTGTCAGGCGAGCAAGATGTTACTGAGCATGAATTACATGAATTTATCCATGAGCTAAATAGTGAATGAATAAACTTAAAGTAGCAATTGTTGGGTGCGGGTCTGTTGCTCAAAAACGCCATATCCCCGGTTTTCTTCGGCTAAAGAAAACCGTTGAATTAACTGCTTTATGCGATTTGAACCCGCGCCTTGTCGAAGCTGCATCAAAGAATGTTGGTATTCGGAATGCCTATTCCAATCTGTCCGAAATGTTGCTAAAAGAAGAATTAGACATTGTTGACATATGCACTCCGCCAAGTGCGCACTTGTCAATTGCCTTGAAGGCAATTGAACATGGCTGCAATGTCTTGTTGGAGAAGCCGATGGCACTTAATGTTTCTGATTGCGATAAAATGATTGATTCCTCCGAGAAATACGGTGTGAAACTCAGCGTTGTTCATAATCAAAGGTTTTATCAGCCTTTCATGAAGGCTCAAGAACTTGTTAGTTCGGGCGCCGTCGGGAAAATAACGGGTATGCGCATTTTATCTCTTACGAATAAGAACGAATATATGGTTCATGAAAATCATTGGGTTCACAATCTTCCTGGTGGGGTTATAAGTGAAACAGGACCGCATATTGTTTACATGTCTTTAGCTTTTATGAATGCCGTCAAGGCTGTTGAAGTTTCTGCAAGAAAAACTCTCAAATATCCTTGGGTATTGTATGATGATTACAGAATCGAGTTGGAAGGAGATAGTCTAAACACTTCAATTTATGTTTCTCATGCAGGAGATTACACATCTTGCTTGATTGACCTATTTGGCGAAGAAGGCGCAATAACCATAAATCTTGAAAGCATGTTACTTACACGATCAAAACTCAATGAACTTAACCCAACATCAGTAGCATTGTCCTCTTTGAGTACCGCGGGGCAAATAGTCAAAGGTGTGGCATCGAACTTTTCTAGAGTGGCGTTTCACAAACCAATGCTTGGTCACGACATAATGATAGAAAGATTTGTTAATAGCATAATAAACGATCAGCCTGTTCCAGTTACACCAGAGGAAGGCCGAGAAACAGCCAGGATAATGGGCATGATAGTTGCGAACTCGTCTGAAACAGGTTATCCATTCTGTCCTGAGAAATATGTTTCTTCAACTAAGGATTAGTCTATGAATATCAAAGATGAAATGCAGATTTATGATGGCACTGAAGTTTCTAGTTTGACCGGCGAGACTGGAAGCTATGATAATGCGTTCTTTCCCAATGTTATACGCAGGAGAGAGCTTGAGCTCATTGAATATGTACTTCGGGCTGAAAAGCCCAAGTTCATACTGGATTACGGCTGTGGCGGTGGATGGTTATCCGTACTGCTGCAAAAGTGGGGGTTAAGGTCCGTCGGGATAGATATCAGCCGACGCATGGTTAGAAACGCCAAAATCGTATGCCCCAGCGCTGACTTCATCGTTTGCGATGCGATGAGACTCCCGTTCAAGGATGATATCTTCGACTTTGTTATAGGAATATCTATACTCCATCACTTGAATATGAAGCAAGCTACCGATGAACTAAAGCGGATTTCTCTTGCTCAATCGGCTTTCTTGTTTATGGAGCCAAGTGCGATCAATCCTCTTTCAGCATTTGGCCGAAAAGTCTTCCCCATGCAAGTCCATACCAAAGGAGAAAAGCCATACATGCCTCAATACCTTAACTCCGCTCTAAGCGCGGCGGGTTTTACTATTGAAAGGTTTTTTTCCATGTTCTTTCTCGCTTATCCTGCCGCACGTTTTTCAAGAATAGCTCGGTTGAATCCCCCTCCTTTACTTGTCAAAATGATCTATTTCTTCGAGGGTATAATGGAGGAAATGCCGGGGATCAAAAACTTGAACTCGAATATAGTTGCAATTGCAAAAACGAAAAGGTAAATCGTTGTTGAGAATACTTCATGTTCCCTATGTGTGTCCTCCAACACCTAATGTAGCTGATGGTATTACTAACGTTGTACGCAATGTTACGCAAGAATTAGCCAAAAGAGGCCATGAAGTCGAAGTTTATACATCGGATATGTTGGACCAGCGCGGCAATGGCTCACTTAAAACCAAAAAGCAAGTGATCAACGGTGTTACCGTCTATTACTTGCGGTCTCTATGGCGACATAAAACTTTCATAGTGACGCCATCGATTATTCCTCTACTCTCAAAGAGACTAGGCAACTTCGACATAATTCATATACACGATTGCAGGTCTTTTCAAGGAATTTTTGCATACTTGTTCGCAAGGGCGAAGAATATTCCTTACGTTTTTCAGCCTCACGGTTCCTATTCATTCTCATTATCCGATTCGACATCTAAAACGGTGGCTAAAATCACCTTGGACAAATTAGTCAGTGGCAAAATAATACAAAATGCTTCTAAAATCATTGCGCTTAGTCAAGTTGAAGCTGAGGAGTACAAATGTGCGGGTGTGCCTGCAGACAAAATTGCTATAGTGCCTAATGGAATAGACTTACTGGAATATTCTGATTTGCCATCTAAAGGTGCTTTCAAGAAAAAGTTTGGCTTAGATAAGAACGATAAAATAGTGCTATACTTAGGCAGGATACACAAGACTAAGGGAATAGACCTTCTCGTCAAGGCTTACGCCTATCTGACAAAGAAAATGGACTGTAAAGATGCGGTTTTAGTTATGGCTGGACCAGACGACGGATACCTAGATGAGCTGAGGTCTTTAGTTTGTTCTCTAGGGTTAAATAGGAAAGTGTTATTTACGGGTATGCTCAGTGAGGAAGACAAAATCGGTGCTTATGTCGACTGTGCAATTTGTGCATATCTGAATCCTCATGAGCCATTTGGGCTTGTTCCTTTGGAAGCGGCTGCCTCCGGTAGGCCTGTTGTTGTCGTCCGTGGTACACCCATGTCGGAAATAGTTAATCAGGGCAATTTTGGCTTCTCCACAGGGCATTTGGATGTTGCTGCATTGGCTAAGATCTTTGAAAAAATTCTTCAAGATGAGGCATTGGCTACTGAAATGGGTAAACGTGGTCGTGACTACGTATTTGCAGAATTCGATTGGTCTAAAATCATAGTTGAGTTAGTGAAGTTGTACAAAGAGGTTGCCAAAGGAAACCAGAAGTGTTCTAGAAAATTGGACACATAATGAATACGCTGAGAAGCTTAGCGCGCGCGAAAGGATTTAATTCTAAGCAAATGGAGTGTACTTGAAGATGCTCTTCCAACCCTTGAATATCAACAGGTCGAAACACATATAGTAAGACAAACTCGGAATTCAAAGAAAGCTTACGTATTAACCAAGTACTTGCCTAGTTTAGCAAAGTTTGAAATGGCTAGACATAAGCCGGTTTTTGCTCGCTATCTACAGCCTCATCCATACACTGCCAATTTCAATTTGACCGACAACTGCAACTCCAAATGCATTACCTGTCGCGAGTGGCAAAAGAAATCGAGTAACGAATTGAGAACGGAAGAATTGAAGGACATTTTTGAGCAACTATCGAACACAACAATAAGAAATGTTAATTTTGGAGGCGGCGAGCTCATGCTTCGGCAAGATATATCTGAATTGGTCGAATACGCCTCTAAACTTGGCTTCAACGTTACCATAGTCACAAACGGATTATTAATAAATCAAGAAAATGCTAGGGACCTCGTTTGCAAAGGCGTAAGAGGAGTATACGTTTCCTTGGATGGTCCTGAACCAGTTCATGATAAAGTCAGAGGGGTTAAAGGCGCCTATCAGAGAACACTCATCGGGCTCACGGCGTTCGCAGACCTGAAACAGAAAACTGGAAACTTGAAGGTTAACATCGCAGCTACAATAATGAAACCAACATTACCTACCCTTCTTCATGTGGTCAAACTGGCTGAGAAACTCGATATTAGTGTATCATTCAATCTGGTCGATTCTAAACCGTACTTTTTCAATGGAATTGAACTCAAGAATCTCTGGATTGAGGAAACACAAAAACTGGATGATACGGTGAACACGTTGATAGCAATAAAAAGACAACAGCCTTCACTCATATCAAACAGCATACAATCCTTAGAATACGCAAAACAATACTTCAGAGACCCCCTAAGAAAGGATGTTCCCTGCCTCCTGGGCTTTATCGAACTTTTCTTCGGTTCTCGGGGGGATGTATATCCTTGCTGGGCAACAAAAGCTGTTGGCTCAACTCGGGAAAGAAAATTGAAAAATATCCTTAGTTCAGACTTGTACCGAAGCAACCTGAATGATATGTGGGCTAAGAAATGTCCCGGTTGTTCTTGCGGTTACATCCCTAACTTAGATTTTCAAATTCCAACTTTTTTTAAAGAACTTTTAATGCTTCCAAAGTTTACTTTAGAACGGATATTATCCCTCTAATTTTGGTCTAAAGTGAAAAGTATTGAAAATCTGCTTAATCGGGCATGAGTATCCCCCACCAATTGAGGGGGGTCAAGGGAGGCATATGTATGAATTAAGCAAAAAATTATTGGAGAAAGGGCATGAAGTTGAAATATGCGCATTTGGTAACGCAACCTTAGCATATAAAAAGGGCAATGTTAGAATCAATCGTTTCTCCACGGTAGATGTACCTTTGATAAGAGTTTTGGATCTTAGTAGAAAGATTTCTAGATATTTAGAAAACGGGGACTTCGATATATATCACGTTCACACTGCTCCTCTCGCTTTCTTCCTTGATAAAAAACCATTGGTGGTAACTGCTCATACGACTATTTTCGGAGAAGGGAAAAGTATTGAGGTGTCGTCAGGAGGAAGTTTGTTTGATGTCGTCAGTTCATTTTACTATAAAGAAATGCGTTTCCTGGACAAGAGAGCGTACCAAAAAGCTAAAGTTGTTATCGCAGTGAACGATAATATAAAGGATGAATTAGAAAGAGTTTACAACACAAGTAAGAAAAAGATTGCTACGATATATAACGGGGTAAACACCAAGATTTTTTATGCCGTGAAGAATAAGGGCAGAACAAAAGAAGAAATAGGACTGGATCCACAAGATTTTGTTGTTCTTTATGTTGGAAGACTAGAAGCAAGAAAAAACGTCGGTCTTTTGATAGACGCCATGCGACTACTAAGGAAGGAGAGCATGGTCACTCTAATTGTTGGCAAAGGATCAAAGGAAGATTCCTTGAAAAGAATGAGTAATCATTTGGGCTTGGGCACTTCCTTGAAATTTGTGAGGTACGTTAAGGACAGTGATTTACTTAAAATATATAACGCTGCAGATATCTTTGTTCTACCCTCCGTATACGAAGGAATGCCTCTGTCCATGCTGGAGGCTATGGCATGTGGTGTTCCAACAATTGCCACAAACTTTCCAGGCGTAGAGAATATTATACGAAATGGTGAGAACGGAATTATTCTCGAAAAAACCTCCGCTGAATGTTTGGCTGAGAAAATAGGGTATTTATATAGAGAATCAAAAGTCCGCGGTAACATGAGCATGAAAGCTATCCAGCTTATTAATGAAAAGTTTTCTTTGGAAGTAGCTGTCAAAAAAACTATCGATGTATATGATCAGATAAAATAATGGAACCTACATTTTCTCCAACTGAACGTGATAAACTGAATATCCTTCAAATTACCAGTCATTTTCCTCCTCATTTTATTGGCGGGGATGCTCTATATTGCTATCAAATTTCAAAAAGTCTCGCCATAATGGGTCATAAAGTCTCCGTCATTTATGACAAGACAAGTTACGATATATGCTCTCGCAAAAAGAAAAGCAATCTTGAACAAATAGAAAACATACCAAATCTTGCTGTATTACCTGTACAGCCAAGGCATCTAGGGGAACTTTTTTCTCTCTCTGGTGCATGTTTCTTTTTTAATCCGAATTTTTTCTCAAATCTGAAACGATTAGCTGGAAGCAAAGGTAAATTTGACCTTCTTCATTTGCATAATATTTCGTGGATTGGCTTTACCTCATTTCTTGTGCCAGAATTAGCAGAGATGCCAACTGTATATACCGCACATGACTATTGGTTGATGTGTCCAAAATCGGATTTGACAAACAAAAAAGGTGTATTCTGTCAAGGGAATGATAATTGTGTGCTTTGCGTGCCTCCAAGTCTTTCGTTTAGAGCAACGGTGCAGCAAAGGTCAAGAATATATCATAGGCTGCTCAAGAAAATAAATCGAGTCATTTGTGTTAGTGAATTTCAAGAATCAATTTTTTCAAAGCACTTTCCAAATGTAAAATTTGAAGTTTTGCATAACTTCGTGGATACTAAAAAAATCAAAGCGCTAAATGAAATTAGCTATGAGGCAGTCGTCTATTTTGAGAAAGCATACCGTATTTCTAACAAGGATAAAGTTGTGCTTTTTGTAGGAAAAACTGTCGCTTCAAAGGGTTTTTTTGTTCTTCTTAGGAGTTTTGCTGAAATTTCCAAGTCGGTTCCAAACTGCGTTCTTTGCGCGGTAGGACAGTGTGAAAATTTTGCGGAAATTGCTATCGCAGCAAAAAATTTAGGTATTGATAAACAGCTAAGGCTTTTAGGCAAGGTCAATGAAGATACTCTTTTGGTAGCGTACAAACGTGCAGATTTGCTCGTTTTGCCGTCTATATGGCCTGAACCGTGTCCATTAGTACTTTTAGAAGGAATGGCGGCAAAGAAGCCTATTGTTTCTTCAAGGATTGGTGGCATACCTGAGATTGTTAGAAATGGGGAGAATGGTTTTTTGGTGACGCCTAATGATGTTAATAACCTTGCAGATTCAATTTTCGAGTTATTGTCTAGCCCTGATAAATCTTTGGCTATGGGAGCAAAAGGTTGTGAAATGCTTCATAATAAATTTAGCG
The DNA here is from genome assembly GCA_049515895.1 of Bathyarchaeia archaeon. Classification (GTDB taxonomy): domain Archaea; phylum Thermoproteota; class Bathyarchaeia; order Bathyarchaeales; family Bathycorpusculaceae; genus Bathycorpusculum. The sequence continues at coordinate 79,492 of JBEKTQ010000019.1, forward strand.
TTGAAGCTCACATTCAGAAACTGCTGGAAATATACAATAAATCGATTGATGGTTGAAGGTAACAACGCTTCTTAATTTGATGTTTTTCTTGCGTTTATTGGCTTGCTTAAATTAGTATAAGGTATAACCATGAATCAAAATATCGTTAATGTCCTTTTATCATTGCTCATAGGCATTTACGTTATTTGGCTAACAACTTCAATCGCTAAGTACGTTTTAGCTCCATTAGTTTCCATTTTAGTATTCACTTTATTAAATTACCTCACTAAGAAGCAGGCCCTTTACGTAAGCTCAAACCATTTAGATCGATTCATAAACTCAAACAAATCGAGTTTACTCTTCATCTTATGCTCAATAATATCCCTTAGTTTATTTGTTCTTGTTCCCGCTAACAACTCATCCATTTTCAGTGATTGGCTTTCCATTACATCGTTTTCATGGATGCGACTTATAGCAGCAATCTTTCTAACCTGTTTCTTCCCTGGTTATATTATTTTGTCCATAGTGGACAGGCATCAATCACTTACCAAAATCGAAAGGTTTGCTTTTTCGTATTTTCTTAGCGTTTTCTTGATTTCATTATTGAACTATGGAATACTCCTTTTAGGGTATTCAGGAAGCAACACAGAATTAGTCATTTATTTTCTATTTTTTGTCGTTTTTCTCATAACTTATTTGCCTTACTCTCGATTAATGTCTAGAACAAAACTTAATATTGATAGTTTTACAAGGCACACAATCTACCCCTATTTAATATTGATTTGTGTCTCCTTAATCTTCGTAGTTTTAGCCTATTCAATATCAATTCCTTCCACTTCTACTACTTATCCGATGTTAAAAGGAGACCCTTGGCGACTTAATGGTCTATCAGATATGTTGAATAATGGCCAATTTCCTGGATTAGTGCAAGGGCACGTTGATCCATACTATGCGTGGTGGTATCCTCTTTATTTAGCTGCGTTCTATTTCGTTTCAGGAGTTCCTTCAGTCAACGCCTATGTTTCATTGTCCTTCTTGGTTTCGATATCTGTTCTTATGTTGTATTCGATGTTCTCATATTTTCTTAAAAACATCGAACCCAAAGCTCCGGCAGTTATAACAGTTCTCAGCCTCTTTGGTGGGTTCGGTTGGATTTATGCTGTTTATCTAAGGTCAACCTCAGGTTCTGGTGGTTCCAATATTTTCAATATACTTTATTCTGCATCGTACAAGACTTATGACATTATAAGGCCGATAAATTTTGTTCCAAACTCTTTGGTACCTCTTTATGTCATAGGTATTCCCATTTTCTTAGCTTTACTTTATTTGCCTTGGAATTCAAGATTGTCAAACAGAACCCGTTGCTTACTAATTTTCGTTCTCGTCAGCTTAGGATATCTTACGCATGTCGTAGAAATAGGTTTGTTCGCAATTATTCTGTTTGCACAAACACTCTTCATTAATCGTTCAAAGTTTTCCCAATTTAGAATAACTACATTATCTTCAATACTTGGTCTCCTGCTAGTTGCTGCAATTGATTTTACTGCACCAGCAAAATATTACACTATCGAAATTAATTCAAATCCTATGGGTAATTTACTGGTTCCTTCAACAACATTTTTCTTAAGTGTGCTATTGTTCGTGCTTAGCTATTTTATATTATTGATCAGGGGAAGATCCTCTTTGTTTTCCTCCTTGGGAAAGAAAATACAATCAAATTTAGCCAGACCTAAGGTGTTGATGGTTTTAATATTAACGCTTGTGGTCATATTCGTCTATCTTTTCTTCCTCTCGTTTATTGTCTGGGGCATTACAGTGAATCAAAATTCTCTATCACTCTCGCAAGTTTGGGATACAGGAGCTGTTCCTTGGTTCTTCTATCCTATGAAGCTCGGTGTTATAGGCATTTTGGCTGTGGTGGGCGGCGTAATTCTTGTTTCTAAAAAAGAAGCCCCCCGACTCAAAGTTTTTTCATTATTTATTCTACAGGCTAGTGTCATGTTATGTATAATTTTAATCGACAGATTCATATCCTTCTACTATGAAGACCTTCTTCTTGTTTACTTCTTTATTACTCTATTACCTATTGCGGCTCTTTCAATTATTACCTTATTTACTAAGACGGAAAAATATCAAAACGAACTTAATCGTAGGTTACGACCTCGTTTGAAGGCTATTGCTGGCATAGGACTCATCCTGTTAATTTTGGTATCGGGACTTTCATCGACACTTCTATTTTCAGACATTTATAGCTTATCTGGAGATGGGTGGTGGCAAGGCAATGTAGTGCCTGAAGAAATGGCTGCCCTAAATTATTTGAGGGCAAATACTTCGTCTTCAGTAGTTGCAACTGTTACATCTGAATCCCAAGAAAGGCTTTTTGATTTTGCCAACAAGTGGGAGGCTATGCAAACTTTAGGTCCATATCAAGACGCCGCCGATGTATTGTTTGGTACAGCCTCTCCTGAAGTTGTATACAATACACTGGCCAGCTTTAACGTGAGCTACATTTTTATTGCAACTAGAGATGCCCAAGCTATAAGTTCAACACCGGAATACAGTGATGGCTTCTTTGCTTCCCATTTATTAGAACATTTGCCCATTGTGTTCAATAATTCGGCGGTTACAATTTATCGGGTTCCGAAGTTTTCTCCGCCTTCTGATAATTCTGATTGTGCGGTTGTTGTGCCAGCATCAGCTGAAGCAGCTAACACAGAGTTAACCTATTATTATCCCGTTGATATGTTCGCTACTGCGAATAGAAACTATACGGTTTTGGTAGATAACGATCCCAGTCGGTTTAGTTTCTCGACACTTCTCTTAACATATGACTCTGTAAATGTTTCCGAATATGTGAGCTGGGTCGAAGGCGGTAGGAATCTAATAGTGATGAATTCTCCCATGGCTTCCGGCTTCAAGAACTTTCTTGGTATCACTGATGGTTCATCTACGTTTGCTAATGGCGTTGACGGTGCAGAAATCCCAACGGGGTACTTCCCCGTAAACATTACTTATGCTGAAAATGCGAAGAATGCGTCGATTTCATATTACACTTTTTCGGGTCAAGACGTAACTCCTTTTTCATATACCGTAAAACTTGGCAACGGTACCCTCTCTTTCTGGGAAACATCGCCGATTCTTTCAGCGGTTCAAGGAATGCAGGGAGATTCTTTTGTTTGGGTAGATAGTCTCGCTAAAGCTATCGATACTTATTTTCCAGCATCGACATTTATAGCTGATTATCCATATTTCGATCATGCGTCAACGGAAACCAATGCAACTGGCACCGTTACACTTACTTCTGATTCTTTTGTGTTTCCAGCCCAACAAACCTTACAAGCAGGTATTCTTGATCTTTCTAATGCTACTTTTTCTATTTCAGGTATAAACAGTACAAAAACAATTTTTGCTAATGTTCTTATAGATGATCTTAACACATTTGATTCCACGTTCTTTTTAGAGACACCTTTTATCACAGCCACCCCTGTTGGAATAGGTCCTTATAGTGGTTTTTCGGTTCAGTCAGGGTTCAACTTTTCTATTTTAATTGACAAAACTGGTAAAACATCACTAGATTTCACCACTAATAACTCTACTTATCATTTAGACGTTCGTCAGGGAACAATCAGATTTGATAATGTCACATTAATTCAAAAACCTAACGTAATTATAAACTCTGAGGAGCTCGCAGGGACGCCAAGCGATAATGTTGTTTCCATAGATAAAATCAACTATCAGCTCGGTTATGATACGGAGGCGAATTTCTTCATGGATGCTTGGGTCACAATTAAAGCACCAATATCAAATATGACTGAGCCATTCTTTGCGTTGCGAATTGCGCCTGAAAGTATGAGCGGTCCAAGATACTATTATTATTTCTATCCTACAATGTCGCAGGGTGAAACAATCCAACTTGGATTCAGATACGATTTCGATAATGGAACTGTTGTACCTTTGAATGATACTGAGCCGACAACCTTCACGTTTGATGAACCAAACTCAGTCCCAGTACAAGACTTTTTAGGTATGCCAAACATTAATTTCCTTTTGGAGATATGGTATCCCAACGGGCTTGAACTCAAACAGACAACTACTCAATTTAACGTTTCAATCCCAGTCGTAGAAAATGACACTTCTATCTTTATGGCTAGGTCACCATCACTTTCTGTTGATGGAAAATTATTCCTAGGTCAAGCATTTATTAGTTATCCATATACTCCAAGATGTTATGGCAATAGTCTGTTAGCTGAAGGATCAACAAATTTTACCATTCCCTATTCTGATTCAGGCATAATACAACTTTCAAGTATATCCTCAAGTGCAGCGGTAGAGGTACTTCAGGAGCCTGTTGTACAATGGTCAGATAATTCAATTCCTTGGGACACAGTACTCCTTTCTCCTTTGAATATTCTGTTAGTCACGTGTTTAGTTAATTCCGTTTTCCTCTCTCTGGTGATCATGCACAAAATCAAATTTAGGTTCAAGAGACGATTTAAACGGTGAGGATTTACTATATATTTTTAACAAAATTAGATAAGGTGAGTCCCGACCAACTTTTATATAATTCGGGTTTTGTAAAAAAAACTTGCAAATCACAGCAGGGCTCAGGAGACAGTTAGTAAGAATTATATAAAAGTTTTGCGTGCCGTTGAAGAAATGAAAATACTCGCACTTTGTTGGTACATTGATCCAGACTATCCTATAGGCATAACTCCAGTCTGGTGGCAACTCCTCAAAAGTTTAAATGAACTTGGCGTTGAAATAGTGCTTGGTGTCCATGACGGTCAGACAATTTCCAGCCTATGGTGGCGAAATGCTGGTAAACCTTTTTCTTTTGGTTTCGTGAGAAAGTCCGTTGAATTCTTTTCATACAAACAGCGCATGGTTTTTGTTCAGAATCCTTTCAAGCATTGGTTCAAGAACAGTTATAAGCGCTATATAGAAAAGACATTGTCTAATGAGAAAGACGTAGATGTTATTTTGGTTTGCGGTATTCCCTTCCATTATTTCTCAGAAATACCTGAATGGGTCGAAAAGAAATTTGGCATACCTACAATTTTCTTCGAACATGATATGCCTTCAATTCTTCCTCAATATGGAGGCTGGGGCGGAGCAACAAACTATGTTAACCCTGACTTCTCAGAGTACGCTGCTTTCATAACAACATCCAAAGGTGTAGTTCCATTGCTCACTGAAATGGGTGCATCAAATGTTCATGTAATATATTTTGCTGTTGATCCCTATGTCTATCGTCCAACCAAAAGTGAAAAAACTATTGACGTTCTCTTCCAAGGTTTCGGTTCCAAATTCCGCGAAGACTGGATGACTAAAATGATAACCGAACCATCGATGTGCTCCCCTTTGATGAATTTTGCTGTTGCTGGTCAGCAGTTTGACACCAACTTAGGATCAGCAAAGAAACTGGGCGCTTTGTCTTTTACCTCGTTTAGAGATATTTGCTGTCAGAGCAAGATAAATTTGAATATAACTCGAAAGCATTTTGCTGAAGTGTACTGTTCATCAACGTCCAGACCTTTCGAATTAGCTTCGTTGGAGTGTTGTATGATTTCAAATCCATGTAATGGAATCAACGAATGGTTCGAAGTTGGCAAAGAGATTCTTATCGTGAACAGCGCCCAGGAAGCTGTGGAGTTATATACGTGGTTATTGAGTTCTGAAGAGACAAGGATTAAAATGGGACAACTAGCTCGGAAAAGAGTTTTGAAGAGTCATTCCTATGATCACAGAGCAAAACAACTCCTCGAAATAATGCGTAATGTCTTAAAGAAACAGTAATCTACGTCCAATTCTTATAGATTGATCTTCCGGTGTACTTTTAAAGCATTGTCAAAACATGTCTAAAATGCACTTTATTAAACGTATGTGATAACAAGATTGTGCACAAAGAAGTTCTAAAATTTGATAAACCGAAGGAAACATTTTAATGCATAATTCATTTTCTGATTGCAAACTTGGTTAACCGATTAGACTGGTTGAGAATATGTGTTCTGTAAGCTTTTAACCTAAATTCATTGTATATCTACCGTTTGAGATGTCTATCGTATTAGCCTTACTCATAAAGGGATGATGCTGAGAAATTTTAGAAAGTTTAGAATTTTGTTTGCCTCAATATGTTAAGATACAAGCCGAACATGACTGCAAAGTTTTCCAAAATCTTCTCAAGCGAGTAAGACCCTATGTTTGTGATATCGAAAAGAAAAATATTCTTGATGTAGGCTGTGGAAAAAGAGCGCCTTCTACGTTATTGTTTAGTAGCTTGGGAGCAAAAGCTGTTGGAATTGATATAGATTTGGATAGGGGCTTTGATTTTGCTAAATATTGGCAAATTCTTGCGGCAAGAGGTTATAAAGCGGTTTTGAGCAGGTTTATAGATGATGGGTGCAATAGCATCTATTATCGAGAATTAAAGAAAGTTGCAGGCTTTCCCTTGAATTTTGAAGGCGTTGACTTGAGAGAGACTGATGCTTGCCAAACCAATTTCGACGGAGAACAATTTGACCTGATTGTTTCGAACGCGGCATTTGAGCACTTTAAGGATGTATCTGCAGTTCTTAAAGAAATGAAGAGGATAATGAAACAAGACGCAATAATCCATGTAGAAATCCACCTGTTTCCCAGTCTGACCGGAGGGCATAACATTTTGTGGAGTGACCCTGATAATCAACGAGTGTTACTGGGCAAAGTTCAACCATGGGACCATTTAAGAAAACAAAAAAATAAAGTTAACATATTTTTGAACAAACTGCGAGAACGTGATTACCACAAGCTGTTTTCTAACACCTTCGAGATATTAGAATGGATTAATGAATATTGGGAGCCTGATCATTTTCTTACTCGAGAACTAAGTTTAGAATTAAGTGATTATTCAAGAGAAGAACTGTTGAAAAGAGCCATAGTTGTAATTGCCCGAAAGTCCAGAAATCACGCAAACATTTGTAATAAACATGAAAATGGATTTCCATAATGAGTCTAGTACCGCACATAAAGCAAATCTCTTAAGAAAAAACTACAAATAATCTTGTTGCTTTACTAAAAATAGTTAGCAAAATGAGCCAATGTAAGCATAAAACTGAACGTTATCATAATAGATGTCTATGACCTAAGATGGACTTAATAATTGATAGATCAAGAAAAAATATGGAATAGGCAATCAAGTTGTTCCTATTTTTCTCTATTCAGAACCAAAGTCTGCATCAAACTGTGTATGAAACGCGTGTAATAGTTTTTTTTAAGAAAAATGGCGTGGAGGTGCGTTGTACGGAAAACATTTTTTCTGGTTTCTTAATCTGTTGAAAGACTTGCTTGTTATCAAATATTATAGGTTGAAGCGAATATTAGAACGATACGAATAATGGTCATAATGTTTGGGCACATTGCATTGAAGCCAACGCGATGTGCCGTCTATCTGGGAAAAACAGGGTACGCAAAGCGAACTCGAACATTAACGACCTTTACAAAGGTGTAATACTTTGGAGTTGACGTAAATGTTGAAAAACAAACAAGTCTTAGTGACCGGCGGGGCCTCCTTCATAGGAAGCCATTTAGTAGATACCCTTTTGAAGAGTGGTTCAGTCGTCCGAGTAGCTGATGATTTCTCAAGCGGCAAACTTGAGAATTTGGAATATCCCCTCAAAGAAATCGGTGCACATGTCTGGGCTTCGTCGAACCTCACTGCTTATAATGGCGATTTGAAGAACCAATCGTTTACAAGGCAAATGATGAAGGATATCGATATTGTTTTTCATCTGGCCGCTTTGCATGGTGGTAGAGGATACATCGATTCGCATCCTGCCCAATGTTGTAGTAACATGATATTAGATCAACTTGTTTTCGAGGAAGCTTGCAAAGCCGACGTTGACCGAATTTGCTTTGCAAGTTCTGCGTGCGTTTATCCCTCATATCTTCAGGAAAATACTGGGTCTTTATATCTGCTCAAGGAAGATGACGCTAACCCTTTTGTAAGAGATAAGGCCTTTGCTGACTTAGAATATGGCTGGGCTAAGCTTATGGGTGAAATGGCTTTAAATGCGTACCACAAGCAGTACGGTCTAAAGACTTCTGCAGTGCGAATATTTACTGCTTATGGTCCAAGAGAAAACGAAACGCATGCCATTATTGCATTAATCGCCAAAGCTTTTGTTGAGATGGACCCGTATGTAATTTGGGGCACAGGAGCCCAAGACAGGGACTTCACATATGTTCAAGACATAGTAGATGCTCTAATACTCGCTTCGGAAAAAATAGAAAATGGTTCACCTGTTAATGCCGGCAGGGATGATAGATTAACTCTAAACGAAGCATCTGAAATTGTATTTGACATAATCAAATGGAGACCAAAAAAGATGCACCACGATTTATCAAAGCCTCAAGGCGTAGCATCAAGAGCAGCTGACTTAACGCGTGCGCGGTCAATATTTAATTGGGAACCAAAAGTTAGCTACCGTGAAGGATTTAGAAAAACAATTGAATGGTATTTCGCAAATAAAGACAGACGTAAAGTCAAATCTGAATTAGAACGTTTACTCTTGGAACGATAGTGTTTGGTCGCTTAATGAAAGCACTAATTCAAAAAGCGTCTGCTAAAGGAAAGACGATTGAAAGTACTTATAATCTCCAGTTGGACAGAAATCCAAAAGACTTGTGTAAAGCTCAAAACCAAGACCAACACCGAACGCCGACCCTTTAACAACCACAACTCAACCCCGCTAAAATCCTTGAAGCGGCAAGAGTCAACTGTGCCAAAACGAAAACGTGGGTCAATCCGTTCGGCGACGGAACAACTGGGTTCAAAAATAATCAATATTCTGATGGACAAACTCAAATAGTTTTCAAAGATGTAGCATAGATTTCAAGAATAAGAGAACGGCCAACTAATTTTCAGCATCTTCGAATAACTCTAAGTATGACAATTGATTTATGGGAGCATGCAGTAGAGAAACGGGTTATGCGATTTCTGCTGAGGCTTTTTCTTAATCCATTGTTTATGGTTGTGTTGCCTTTTCCTTTGCTTGCGTGACCAAACCGAATTATTTTCCAATTGTTCATGCCGACGTGGATGATTTAGGGATTGCTTGTTAGAATGTAAAAGGGCATTTTTGTTTGAGAAGTATAGAGTTCCGCAACAAAATTTAGGAGACGCTTTCCAATGCCAATCCCTTTTCTTGTGGTGGCAATTTGAATTTCGAAAGTGAATGAGACGTTCTTTCAATATGCAATCGCAGGAAAAGCCTAAATCTTCAAGCTTTACCAAATCCAAACGCAAACTAGCCAATTACAATTCAGCCTACCCTCCTTAAATTGCAACTTTCTTGCAAACCAAGCCACTCTAATAATCAATAAGATTTTAGTCAACACAGCATAATCGAAATCAATGATAATATACTCTGGAGAGTAGCTCTAGAGGTGTGCACAACTAATATTTTTGTTTGTGTTCTATTACAATCGTCGCAGTGTTTCTTTCAACTTTTTACTTTTCTGCTTTTTCTTAATACGATTACAGCTGCCACGGTTGCCACGACAGCTACAGTAGCCACTATTCCATAGATTACAACTTGAGATAAACTTGACTTCGCTGTAGGGCTTGGAGAAGGAGCTGTTGAAGTGAATACGATTGATATTTGGTGTGCGCTGAAACTGGTTGTGTACCAAACGTAGTAGTTGCTGCTATCCTGCGTGTAACCTTGATTTGAGGCTTGCAGGCCATCAATGTAGATTGTTGGTGTTCCCCCAAAGGATACCGCACTTATCGGAATAGTCACGTTGCCAAAGCCTACCGTTCCACTTTCGCCTGTTGTAGTGAAGGATATCGTTGTTGTAGAATCAGCTTGGTCCGTTGCGATTTTGACGTTGGAAATCTGGGAGCTAGTTATGTTTCCGCTGATTGCAAGGTCAACTGTTGCACCATTCTGCGTCGTCGCAGCAACTGTCATAATTGATGATGATGAAGGCGAAGGCGCTGGGGTCAGAGTTGGGATTGGAGTTAGGGTCGGTGTTGGAGTGGGTGTTGGCGCAATCGCCACCGTAAACGGGTTACTAGTCCCTACATGAATGCCATCAGTAGCCGTAATAGTAGCGCTTGAACCAGCTGCAGTCACCGTAACCAACGCTGTCCCAACGCCGCCAGAGAAAGCGTTCATAGTACTAGAACTAATCGACCCTGCAGAACACGTCAAAGTTGGCGTGCCAATATAGCTTGTAACCGTGTTGCCGAACGCATCTTCGGCAGAAATGGTTACACTAAAGGCGGAACCAGCCATCTGAGGACTACTAATAGTGTTAAAAGTGAAGTGGTCGAGAACACCAGGATTGACCGTGAAGCTGCCACTCGTTGCAGACTCGCCGGAACCAGATGTGGAAAGCGTAACTCCAGAGCCTGCACCAGTCACTGTCACTGAACCCATCCAAACCCCGCTTGAGAAGGCACTAGTGCTGGTTGGATTTATGGTTCCAGTTGAAAGATTCAAAGCGTTAGTTCCATTATAGCTCGTAACTACGTTGCCATATGCGTCTTCAGCCGAAATTGTTATGTTGAAAGCGGAACCAGCCGTCTGCGTCCCAACGGAATTAAAGACAAAATGATCGAGACCACCCGGGTTAACCGTTAAGCCGGTTGTGTAGGCCGTTGAGGCGTAGGTTCCCGTAACGGTCCAGGAGCCAGCCTTTGCTGAAGTGTAAATATTGCTGCTCCATGAACCGCCAGCGCCGGAACTTACGCTCCAAGTTGTTGAAGAGGTCACGTCCCAGGCGTTACCATACATGTCAGAGGCCGTTGCCGAAAAAGGCGTAGACAACCCAGCTGTAACGGTTGAGCCAGCGGGAGAAACCACGACATTAGCGACTGAAGCAGCGTGAGTAACCGTTATTCCAGTCTGAGAGCCGGTAATCGTGCTATTCGCGGTGTCCGTGGCCGTAATCGACTGAGCACTTGCAGTCACCAATGCAAGAGAGAAACTCTTAGTACCATTATCCAGAGTTTGGAATACATAGTTACTTGGCAAATTAACAGCCACCCCGGAATCTGAAGAGTTGAAATGAACCGTGCCAGTGTAACCAGTAGCTGTATTTTCATAAGCGTCTTTAGCAGTAACGGTCACGGAGAAAGCCGTGCCTGCTACTTGAGAAGTCCCACTTGAAACCACCAAGTGAGTAGAAACATTGGGATTCACCGTTATACCCATTTGAAAGCCGGTAATTGTGCTATTCGCCGTGTCCGTGGCCGTAATCGATTGCGAACCAGCCGTTTCCAAAGCCACATTGAAGGAGCCAACACCACTTGTAAGGCTGGCATTTGCAGGCAAAACCGCTTTGCTGTCACTTGAAGTAAACGCAACCGCATCTGCATAGCCACTAGCCACGTTACCATAAGCATCTTTGGCAGTCACGGTTACAACGTAAGCTTCACCAGCAGTAGCAGAACTTGGGAAGCCAGAAACAACCAATTGACTAGCTGGCGCGGGATTCACAATAACTGAGGCATTGCTCTGAGGCGAAGAGGCACCTAAACTGTCAGTAACCGTCACCGAAATCAAGTAAGACCTCGAGATTACAGGAGCAAAACTAAAGTTTGATCCTGTCTGGCCAGACTGAACTACCCCATTCACGTACCATTTATAGGGCGAGTAAACATCTGAGCCCCCGCCGGGGATAGCCGAGAACGCCTTAGTCTGGCCAGCAGCCATAGTCCAAGAAGCAGGCGACACATTCACAGTCGGAGCAGCATTCACCGTAACCGAAGCCACATTAGAGATGACTGCTGCTCCTGCAGCATCAGTTACCTGAAGCTCAAAGGACCATTCTCCAGTAGCTGTGGAGGTGGAAGTCGTGAAATTGTAGGTTGCTGAAGTAGCCCCGTTAATTGACGAGTAAAAACCAGCGCTAGGAGCCTCTGAATACCACTGGTAAGTGTACGGACTGGTACCCGTTGTGATGTCAGACGAATTGGACAACACTGAAGCCTGACCCTGATCAACTGTGCCAGGCGCTGGCGCCACAGTGGGAGCAGCAAGCGCGGAGTTCACCGTAATAGGCACGGGGTTTGACTCAAAAGTTACTGGAACACTGGCAGAGTCAGTCACGTTTACGGACAGCAAGAATGAACCCATAGATGAAGGACTAAACGTGTAAGTCGCACTATTAGTGCCAACAGCGCCGCCATTCAAGTACCACTGATAAGTGTAGGGACTTGTGCCTCCAGAAGCAGATGCCATGAAAATCCGGCTCTGACCAACATCCAAAGTAGCAGACGAAGGCAAGACAGAAGCATTGTAAGGTGACGGCTTTACTTGCAGTGTAAGCGTTGTGCTGTGACTGAGTGTACCGCTGACACCTGTTACTGTGACTGAGTATGTTCCGTTTGCAGTGGCTATTGGCACCTGGACGGTTAACGTGGAAGTACCTGAGGTGGTTATTGATGTGGGGTTGAGGCCTACGTTTATTCCGCTTGACGCTGTTGGAGTAAGCGAAACTACACCTGTGAATCCGTTGAGGGAGTTCACGGTTATCGTTGAGGTTGCAGATGATCCAGCATTAATGATAATTGGGTTAGGCGGTGATGCTGAGATTGAGAAGTCTGGTGTGGCTGGAAGTGAGAAATTGGTGGTAACTGGGCTTCCTAAGCCCGTGACTAGATCGTATCCCACTCCCGCTGAGTTTCCGTTTGACCCAACGGTTATGTCCCTCAAGTAAGAGGAATAGCTTTCTGAGCTTGCGTCCAAGTAGAAGTTGACGTTGTTTGCGCTGAGCCCGAGAGCTTGAATTGCCGCCAACTGTGGTGCTCCGATGCTGGTTCCACCTACCGTCCACCACCCAGTGTGTCCGTTGTTAATTGTTGTATCATAAACAAATACGCCGGTGTTTGGGTCTGCATCATAAGAAACATCAGGAGTAGAACGCATTGTGTAGTTCAACCCGTAGTTTTTCTGGTAGGCTGGTTGTTGTTCATATGTGCTTACCCCGCCTCCGCTTCCGCTCCAAGCTGTCTCTGAAATGACTGCTCCAGTTGTTTGGTCTATGTTGAGAGTTGTTCCGCCAACACTAACTACGTTTGGTGAGGTTGAAGGCCAGATGACACCTGCTCCGTTGTCGCCGCTGGATGCAAAGAAAACTATCCCGGATGTGCTGGTGAAGATCCCGTCATAGCCGCTTTCAGTTTCGGCAGAGAACTCGCCGGTGCCCCAGCTCATTGATACAGCTACCACTCCTGGTTGGTTTTTAGCGTAGTTTACGGCACTCATAAGATCGGTTAGGGTGCTTGATTTGGCCTCCACCAGTAATATTGTTGCCATGGGAGCTATGGCGTGTGCCCATTCAACGTCAACGGAGATTTCCAATGCCCATCCGCTGTTTGCGTTGATGGTTGTGGCCATTTTGTGTTCTATGAAGTTTGCAGTTGGCAAGCCGAAGTTGCTGCTAAAGTACGCTAGATCGCTGGCTATTGTCGGGTCGTCGTAGGCGTCAACGATTGCTATGGTTGTTCCTGCGCCGTTTGTTGTTGAGGAGAGACTGTATGCAGTTATGATTTGGGCTGGAGTGAGTGGGTCTGGTCCTTGAGTTGAGGCTGGATGAGCGATGAAAAATGGCTGTGCCGTCAAATCGTTGTTTGACTTTGTTGCTTTCGCTCCTGATGCCAATAAAGGGAAGGCGATAACAAGAATGAACATCGCTAAAACGATGAACGTGCTCGCATTGCTGCTGTAAAGCTTAAAGGACAGGATACGCATTAGATGGATTTTATCCCAATCTAACTCTTAAGTTTACTCTCATATGCGGGCTGCGCTGTCTCAATATTATAGGACCGTGATGTTTAGGCAATTTTTGACTAAATATTCTGATCAGTAAGGTCCAGATACAGTTTCTTCAACTTTTGGAGAATAGAAGATAATTCGATGCTTTCTACTCATTGCAAAGGCTCTACTACAACCAAGACTTTTCCCCAGTTTAAGCGTCCAAAAAATGACTCAGGCCTTTTTTCGGAATAACTGCATCACAATCAACAGAAAATCTATGCTGCCCCGAACCGCATCATTTTTCCAGCCTTAAGAAACAAAGAAGGGTTATTCTTCGAAATTAATTGGATTCGGACCTAACGCGGTTTGGATCTTTATGGCCCCAGACCCAATGGTTCGGAACCATTAATATTGGTTGAGCGGAACTGAGATTGAAATATTCCCTATGGGTGCTGGAAGGGGGATCTACCTACCCAAAGTGTTTCGGACAAGTTCTTGAAGTGCTCGTCTCCAGTGACAATTCTCGATTTTAGTAATCTGCCCGTTGCCAACACTACAGCGTCAAACAAGCTTGGAGAATTCAGCTTGGACTTCTTGGCGCAAGTAACCAGTTCCAAATAGCATCTTGCCGCCTCCAAAGCTATTCCAACGTCAATAGGGGTTATATTTGAAGCCGAGGCAATAACCTCGAGTCTCGCGTCAACTGTCTTTTCATCGGCTCCTTCTCGGATATACTTACGAGCAATCTCCGCCAAGACGGTCCCAGGCGTATAGATTTCGTCTGCGTTTTCCAAAATCTGCTTAACCTCAACCCCTTTTTCACTACCTACAAAAAACTCAATCCATGCATAGGCATCAATCACGATCTTCGCCACGGTCTCCCTCCGAAAAAGGCTTAATTCTCCCCTGATCTGCGCTGAATGCTTTTTCTAAAACAGATTTTCTTTGTTTTTTGACAAGAGATTGTATTGCCTCGTCAAGACTTTCTGCGTTCAGTTTCTCTTTAAGACGTTCCAGTGTTTCAGCCGTCTTCTTTGAGACCCTTATAGTTGTTGTTTCATTCAAAACAGCTTCACCAGTTAAGTAGAGTTGTATACAGGTTAATAAGCATACATGTATAGAACCTAAATTTCTGATCCAAAGTTTTTCGACTCTTAGTCATGAAAAAACAGCTAACATTATTCACGTCATGCACAAAAGCAAAACATATTGAATAAGGCTTGTTTAAAACTTGGTTTGGAGCTGGGGATGGGAATTGAACCCATATATAACATCATTGCAGGGCGAAGATTATTTCAACAGAACTGCGCCTGCCACATTTTTGAAGTGCAGATCGCCTGATAGTATTTTTGACTTCATTTTAGTTGCTGTGGCTAACACGTAAGAATCGGCAAGCCCAAAATCTTTTTCCGTTTTTCGCATTTTGGCATGAAGCAACCCTGCATTTTTTGAAAGTTCTTCATCGGCATCTATGATCTGGGAATTGCTCAAAAGTAATGAATAGGTTACTTCGGCGTCTTTTCCTTCTCGGGCTACTTTACTGACTACTTCTGCCAACGTAACGGCGCATGTGTAAACTTCCGTGGTTTCGTCCTCGAGAATTTCCTCAAGTTTGGCTCCTTTCTCACTGCCAATCAAGTATTCTATCCATGCCCAGGCATCAACAACGTAACTATTCAAGCGCTTTCAACTCATCTTCGACGGTGAAGATCTTCATGCCTTTGAGTGCTCCGAAACCTTTTTTTCGACATTTCTTAACATTGATTTCCAAAAACTCGTTTTCCTTAATTTTTTGCGTCTCTACTAACTCTTTCGGTAACGTGACAACGAGGGAACCGCCAATTCGGCGTGTCCTAGTTAAACACTTGGTCATATTCTATCACTATAAAATTAAATTATACATTAGTTATACTTAGACTTTGCGTTAAAAGTTGGAGCAGGGGATGAACATCAGACTTGAAGCACGATTCCCAACGTTTACGGTAAAAGAAGTCGGTTGCCTGCAAATTACCTTGACTCCCTTCAACTATCGATGACATTGATCGCCCCTGCCCTTGCAAGATTTCATATAACGCAAATCACTATTTTGAATGGACTTCACCTATGTCGTTTTTAGACAAAAAAGCCCCAAAAACATTTTCAACTTTATATCACTGATTTAAGTCAGAAATAAAAATTTAAACGTGATTTAAGCCTGAATTGCTAAAAGCGTGCGGGAAAAGATTTGAACCCGCGGCTTTCCCTTTGCGAACGCAGCCATAATTGAAGGGTCCTCTCTCTTATACCATAAACGCAGGATGCTCAATCACCTTTAACGTTGGGTTGGCGCATGATTCTTGGTAAACTATATTTGATATAACTATCATAGAATTTATGAGATCTTTGAAGTCTATGACTACAATATCAGTTTCTGAGGATGTCAAAGAGAAGTTATTGAGGGTTGCCTCTGAGCTTCAAATAAAGCTAGGGCGCCGAGTCGACCTTAACGAGGCTTTAAGCTTTTTAGTGGATCAAAGTAAAAGGAATCCTCAACTGCTGGAGGAAGCCTGTAGCCCCATGAGTGGAGCAAAGGAAGCAATCCAAGAATTAGAAAGGGAACGGAAAGTTGATGAGACAAGACTTGAAAGGAAAATTAGCAATAGACGCTAGCGCACTGATTGAGCTATATTTGGGAAGCTATGGGGCAGAAACTCAAGAAAGCTTTAGAAGATGATTTGGTCGAAGCTTGGATCACTGAACTTGCCTTGACAGAACTGATTTAACAATTGAAATGAAAAGAAAACCCTTTGATGTCAATGTGTTTTTTCTAGAAGACCAAGCAGGAGCTTGAGTGAACACTTTAGGCAACCACACTTTGTGGAATTTCTGTGTCGACAACTAATAAGATTAGAAAGTGGACCGGGGGATTTGAACCGTGAGGGTCAAACCAATAGCCATTTTTCCAGATTGACAAAGTCAGCACTTAGCACAAGAAAGCTAAGCTGATTAAATCAAACGGTTCCTTTAGACGGCGCTAAAAGCCTTATTTTTTATATTTCAAGCATTGATTTGCATTTTATGCTAACTTGTCTGTGCGCGCTGCCTTGTGCCGATATTATGTGATGTGGGAAAGATAATTTACTTTCATGCATGTATCTGATATATGGGAAATTGAATCAAATGAAAAATCCAAATTCAAAGAATAACAGGGATAACGAAACTCAAGAAATCAAC
>JBEKTQ010000020.1:0-75386 GCA_049515895.1 Bathyarchaeia archaeon
GCCTTCTACGTGTTCGCTCATGGCTCATTAGTTGCTTTAAAGCTAGTCTAGATTTAAGGCTAACGGTCACCTGCCATTAACGGAAAAAACTTTTTCACACGGTCTCAACAACCACGCGCGCTGTTAGTGGGGGGTTAATTATTTAGAATATTGTCTGTAAGATGACTTACAGCAGGAAGAAGATATACAAGCGGTTCACCAAAAATTAGCGAAAATAATATTACATAGAAGATTATATTACTGAGGGGAGTTACTTCAGTGAATAATGTGCAGACTATCCTTGTAAACTGGGGATTTTCAGAAAAAGAATCCTTAATTTACATTATATTAATTAAGAATGGCCCTCTTAAAGTTAAAGAAATAGTAAAAATTACCGGAATAAACAGAGTTCAGGTGTACGAACTTTTAAGGAAAATGAGAAATAAGGCGATTATTGAACAGAGTACTAGCTACCCAATAATGTTCAAAGGTGTATCACCTGATGATTTATCAGAATTATTTATTAAAATAAAAAAATTTGAATTGTTAACATTAGAGAAAAACAAAGAAGAACTATCTGCCGAAATAAATAAAATACAAATTTCAGATAGAAATATCGAAACTAAATTTAATATTGTACAAAATTTGGATGTTTTGATGTCAAAATCACTGGAATTTTCTGAAAATGCAAGATGTGAACTCGCAATAAGAAATGATCATTTGAAAGATTCGGAGTATGATTGGAAAACTGTCTTTAAGATCACGCTAACTAATATAAAAAAGAATAATGCTTATATTAAAATCATAACTAACTCAAAAAATGAACAATTCGTAAACGAATTGATGACTAAATATAAAAATTACGCTAAATTCTTTGAATTTCGTATTTACGATAGCAATAAAGAAGCACCAGATTTAACAATCAAAGACAACGAAGAAATTTTAATCAGTTTAACCCCAATTAAAGAAAAACCACAAAATTTAGCCGCTTACAAAGGCGTACTTACAAACAGTAAACCTTTTGTGAATCTATCGGCTGATTTTTTCAATGAATGTTGGAATAAAAGCAGGAAGATAAGGTTTAATTGTTTAAAAGCCGACGAATCAGAACAAGTTAAAAGTGCAATCCATGAAGAGCTTACCTGCGGCGGCTATGGCGTCGTTCTCAAGTGAGTGGTTCCGTGGAGAAAATCAGGGCTTTTCATAGAAAATCTTATAATGTGAGCATTCATTGAAGTGCTATGAAAAACCTTTTCGATAACCACTAACTTTACTATTCTTGGAGCGACTGGAAGAAACACCGTTCTTTTTTTGGAGGTTTTAGACTTCGATCTAAAAAATGGTTTGCGCTCCTTGCGACGGATAGATGGCTGGGCTTTGAGCTAAGATAGAAAAATGCTCTCTAAAGCCTAAGGAGCATCTTCCAGCGGCTCAAAACTTGGAGGTGAAGAAAATATGGATAAATCAGAAAAAACTTGTGGAATAGATGTACACCGAGACCTGCTCGTTGCCACTATACTCAGCGGCGAAACACGGCAAACCAAACGCTTCGTAAACGGTGCAAATGACATAAACAACCTCAAAAACTGGCTTAAAACCTGTGAATGCACTCAAGCAGTTGGAATCAACTAGCATATACTGGGTTCCGCTGTACCTGGCGCTGGAGGAATCAAGATTCAACGTCACCCTCGCAAACGCCAATCAAGTAAAGGCTATTCCCGGACGCAAAACAGACCAAACAAGTTCCGAGTGGCTAGCTCACCTGCTGAGAGGTGGACTGATAAAACCGAGCTATATCCCGGAAAAACGTGTGAGAGAACTAAGAGAGCTCACCAGACTACGTGTGAAGCTCATTGAAAATCGGACAGCGTTAAGAACAGGTGTCAAAAAGTCTTAAACCAGGTAAACATTAGGCTTGGATCTAGGCTTACAGATGTTTTTGGTAAGGCTGGAACGGAGATTCTGAATGGGCTAATGGCGGGAAGACGGTTGAATCCATTTTGGAGCGTGCGGAGAATAATTGGCTCAAAAAAAGGTGTGAAGAGACTAAGGCTGTGGCTAAGGGTGGGTTGAGTGAGTCGGATATTTTTCTTCTGAAGGAGTTCACGGAAATTATCCGGGCTTTGAACGAGAAAATCCGTAAGGTGGAGGGTAGGATAGAGATGCTTGTTAATGAGCGGGATGTAGCGATTGTTTCGTCGGTTCCGGAGGTTGGGAAAATGTCGGCGGCTGCCATTGTGGCTGAGATTGGTGATGCTGGGCAGTTTGTTGATGAGGGGCATTTGGCGTCTTGGGCAGGATTTGCTCCTTCGGTTTATCAGTCTGCGGGTGTGTTTGTCACGGGTCATATTACGAAGAAGGGTTCCAAGTGGCTTAGACATGTTATGGTTGAAGTGGCTCATGTTGCTGTGAGGGTTAGAGATTCGCGGTTGCGAGCGTTTTACTTGAGACTGAGAGCTAAGAAGGGTGAGAAGATAGCTGTTGCTCGGAAGATGTTGGGTATCATTTGGCCTTTGTTGGTGAAGGGTGAAAGGTACTCGGAGGAGAGTTTTGAGAAGGTGGTGAGAAGCGTGAAAAGTGCTCATGTTGGGCATGTTCCTTTGGAGGAGATGCTGCGATCTTGCGGAGTGCTGGTTATGTTGTGTTTGACGGTCCGAATGGCTGACGGCTAAAGAAGGCTTTTCATGGCAAAAAAATAAGTAATGATTTACAAAAAAATTACAATAAAGTTAATGTTAAAAAGGCAATTAACACAGATACGTTGCAGAAGCATTAAGTTCTAGAGGTTGCTTGTGCTACTTAGTTTAATTTTAAAATTTCATTATTCAAATCTAAAATTAAAAAAATAAAAAAGGAAGTTTAGCTTATTGTTTTTGCTCAACAGTTTCGGTTATTTTGTACCTTGGTAGCAACGCCACAAATACTATGCACAATACCAATCCTATTGCTATGATTCCGGCGAGTGAAAGCCAAGTTATTTGATAACCCGCTAACGTAACACCAGCTGTTCCCAAGATCGTACCGACAATTAAAGGTAGCACTACCTGGCCAGCGCTTTGGAATGTCTGGATCCAATTAGTATAAGTCACTGTGACCTCACGGGGTATACGCTTCAATGTTTCACCGCCGAGAAATGCGAATTCTCCCACGGTAAAAAGTTGTGAAACAGCAAATAACGCAAATAAGGTAACAATTGCACCTAGGTGACCCAACGCAGGTACGAATGCCGTGATTGCAAAGGCGAATATTGCTATAATAGGCCAACTAATAATTGCTATTTTGGGACCTACTTTTCTAAGCACTGGTGGACAAACAGCTCCAGCGAGAATTGCTCCAATACAGCATGGTATGAAAATATATCCAAGGTCTGCAATTGGCAAGCCAACGAATGATTGAATCGCGAAAGTTGCACATAAACCGGCGAAAGCGGCTGCCGCTCCATGGGTAATGATACTTATCAAACCACTAAGCACTACAAGCGGGTTTTTGAAAAGTTTACCAAAAGCACTTGGAGTAGCAATTGTCTTGGCCATCGTAAGTTTGAAAGGAAGAATAAGCACCGCGGCTAATAGCCCAAAGACCACCATTGCAATGAAAAGCCCATGGATACCTATAGTAGCATAGACATAAGGACCTATACCATACGCAACTAATGCACCTGCCGAGGAAACCACAATGAAATAACCTACAGCTTTAGCTCTATATTCGGGAGCCATCGCAAGAACAGCCATGCCTGCAGTAAGGAAAAACATCATGAGTCCAAAACCAGAAACTATCCTGAACGCGTATATGAGTGGCCAAGAAGTCGTGGACAAAAGACCAAGACCAGAGATCATAAGCGCAGCGCATCCGATGAGTACTAAAGGCATTCCAAACGCAGTTGAATAAGAAGGCAAATAAGGACTGACTACATACTGAGCAGCCGTCATAAAAAATGCTGTCATCAAAATCAAAATAACGTTTCGACTAAACTGTGAGGTTTTTGGTTTTTCATTTTCTTGTTTAATTTCACTCATAAATTTATCCCCTTTTCTTTTTAATGGCCTGATTTTCTTTTATTAAATATTGTATGTATGCGAACTTACAGTTAAATTTCAGAGGTAATTAGAATTTTTCAATTTATTACTCATAAATGTTCGTCCCTAAAGTGCTACGGTAAAGCGCGGCGCGCTGGCTTGTCGAGACTGATGGTATGGGAAGTGTTAAACGGGCGGGGCGCCTCTGTTTGTGGGTTGGATGTGACTTTATGAAAAAAGACGCCGGATAATTCCTACATGGCTGGCTAGTTCATTCCTTATGCTGGTCTTCGCGACCGAGGATGTGACTGAACGAGCCTTGAGCTGCTAAAGAAATGGGCTTAGCGCCCGGATGAGTGAATGCAGCCCTTTGCCAGCCAAAAGAATAGAGGTGAACTAAAAGAAATGAAATTTGTAGGAATAGACGTCGGAAAACAGAAGTGCGCTGCTGCAATGATGAATCCTGAAGGCCACATCAACGATGAATTCTCGTTCCAGAATAACAATGAAGGAATAAAAGCCTTGATATCTAGGCTTTCAGTGGACGACCAGGTTGTCATGGAATCAACGGGAAGCGTCTGGTCAAACTTATACGACAGCATTGAGAAGGCTCACATTAAGGTGGTGCTGGCTAACCCTTTGAAGACCAAAGCCATAGCTTCAGCGAGAATAAAAAGCGACAAAGTGGACGCGAGGATACTTGCGCATGTGTTGAGAGCGGATTTGATTCCTCCAAGCTACGTTTCTCCCTATGAAATCAGAGAAATGAGATACTTGCTTAGGCATAGAGCCTCTTTGGTCAGCATACGTACCCGAGTGAAGAACCAAATTCACAGTCTTCTTGACAGAACGGGATTCCGACTGGAAAATTCTCAGACCTCTTCGGAAAGTCTGGAATGGAATGGTTGAAGTCTGTTGAGCTTTCAACGTTGGACCGTTTGATGTTGGATAATCACCTTGAACACCTGGAAAGCTTGAAGAATCAGATGAATTCGGTTGATGCGGAGATTACTTCGAGGGCTTCGCATGATAGGTATGTCGAGTTGCTTCTAAGCTTGACTGGCGTTGATGTTTTTGCTGCGTTGTTGATCAGGTCGGAGATCGGAGACATCGCGAGGTTTGGTTCGTATAAGAAGCTGATTTCTTGGGCTGGTTTAGCGCCGTCGTTGCATCAGTCTGGGAATGTTGAATATCGTGGGCGGATTACGAAGCAGGGTTCTAAGATGCTTCGTTGGATTATGGTGGAGGCTGCTGTGGTTTCGGTGAATCGTGATGTGAGGCTTGGAGAGTTTCATGAGCGTGTGAAGCAAAGGCGTGGTGGTCAGAAGGCTACTGTGGCTGTGGCTTGTAAGATGTTGAAGATTATTTGGACTATGCTTTCGAGGGATGAGCCTTATCAGTCTAGGAATCAGCGGAGGTATGTCAAAAAGCTTAACTTAGTGAGAAGGCATTAGATTCTTGGCTGGTGTTGGGTAGGCTTAGGCGCTGGTCAGGCGACGTTTTTCATGAGTGCATAAGGATAGTACTTATGCGACGATTTTGAGTTCTGAAGGAAAAATAATCAACCAGATGAGAATGAATAATGAGAAAGTGCTGTCGTACTTGTCCCACTATAAGGTGAGCAAGGTGGCGATGGAGGCTTCTACTCCGGTGGCGTCGTTGTATAGGCAGCTAATGAGTGAGGGCTTTGACGTTGTGGTTTCTCATCCTAAGAAGACACGTTACATTGCGGAGGCTAGAATTAAAAGCGACAGGGTTGACTCCAAGGTTATTGCTGAACTTGCGAGGTTGGATGCATTGCCGCTTGCGTATGTTCCTGACAAAGAAACCGCAGATCTGAGAGAAAAGGTGAGGCGAAGAGCTTTCCTTGTAAGGGAACGCGTTAAACTTAGAGTGAAAGTTAAGAGTTTTCTGACGTATGAAGGAATTAAGTGGCCTTCTGAACATGGCTTATTCACACGGAAGGGTATTGAGTGGTTGGGCTCTTTGAAGTTTGAGTCTGTTGATTCTTATCTTAGAATCATGGACATTTTTGATGAGGAAATAAAAGTGCTTTCTAAGCAGCTTGAGGGTTTGGCTAGGGAAGATGAGGATGTTAACTGTTCCAGGATTGGGTTATTATTCGGCGCTGCTTGTGAAGAGCGAGATTGGCGACGTTAACCGTTTTCTGTTTGGGGAGAGACTTTGTAGCTATGCTGGTTTGGTTCCGTCTACTCATGCGTCTGGTGGCGTGGTTAGGCATGGCGGTATCACTAAGGAGTGTAGCCGTTGGCTGCGGTGGGTGATGGTGGAAGCCGCTCAGACGCATATGCATAAATATGATACTTCCATAACTTGGGCGTATCAGGGAATAGCGCAGAGAAGGGGAAAGAGAGCTGCTACAGTGGCGGCTGCTCGTAAGTTGTTGCTGTGTTGTTATTCGGTGTTGAAGAACAAACGCCAGTATTATGATCAGGCATAAACTTTCCTCGTTTTTCATACTGTCCCCTTTGGTGGACAAGAGAGTGATTGAGGATGCCTGGATGCGTAGCCATATTGCCTCTTTAGTGTGGGCGAATAGGTATATGCCTCAATCAACTGAAAAATTGGGAATTGAGTGGAAGCGCGCGCTGGAAGGACGTTGTGGCGTTGGGAACACGCTGAGGTGCTGGATGAGATAAGGGAGAGGATGCTTCGTGAGCCTGAGAAGATGGCTTTGAGGAAGAGGCTTGTGGAGCATCCGTTTGGGACCATGAAACGAGCTTTCAATCAAGGTTATCTTCTGCTCAAGGGACTTAGGAAAGTGAGCGGAGAAGTGGGCTACACTATGCTGGCTTACAATATGAAGCGGATCCTGAACATTCTCGGACCCGGGTTCATGCGGGTTTTCTGGTAAAGTCAGGGAAGAATGGGAGTGGAAGGGTAGAGAAACAGGGTTTTTAGCACGTTTGGAGCTCCCGACGCACATGGCAAACAGTGAATTTTCACACGGTCTCAACAGCCATAAGCGCCTCAATTTTTAATAAAGCCAGCGTATTATTACGCTATCGCAAACTTTTTGAAGTAGTTTGGAAAGCCTGTTGATTAATTGTCAGAAATCATTTTAATGCCATTGAAATGTTGCTAGTAAGAATTTAAGCATAACAAGTAATTGTTGACATGACATACTTTCGCCAACAAAAGATGGCGATAATTGCAATGTCATTTTTAAAAAAGAAACAAAATCCTTCAACTATAACAAGTTGCTAATCTTGAGGCCACAAAATCAATCGTTGTTACCATGCAATCTGTATAAGCAACAAAAACACAGAAGTCAACAAAAAACTAAAAACTTTGTGCTTTTCAACAATGGCGCTTTAGTAAAGGCTATTTTGTAAGAAACAGCTTTAAAAATTTTAACGAAAGTCAATATCGCCAAAAATTTTTATTTTAGTACAAAAATAATTGTTTGCGCCGATTTCATTCATTTATAGGCTAAAATACGAAAAAAAGCGAAAGTTGAGTTCCTCTTCCATTTAAGCCTTTATAGCTGGCTTGGTTATTTTGTTGTTATTGTATATTTGCATCCTAGTGGGTTAAGAGCCTCGTCTATTTGAGATATTAGTTTTTCCAGTTGCACTCGAGTAGGATCCGTGTACCATTCATAAAAGAAGTCATATTCGCCCAAATCCTCTTTTGATTTACTGATCAAGGCTTCGCATTCTTGGACAGCACCGCCAGGAGATAGGTTGGCAACAATAAAATGCATTATGCAAACTTCCGGATTATCTACCGCCAGATTCTCCAACACTTTAAGCGCCTTTACTATTGGTGGACCATATAATTTTATAAAACTTTTTTTCAAAACAAACACGCTCCTAAAAATTTCTTAGTGTTTCCAATATTTATAATTTTTTTCTATTGACGTGTGCGCGCCCCACCTTATTGGTTTTTCATTTTCTTGTTTAATTTCACTCATAAATTTATCCCCTTTTCTTTTTATATGGCCTGATTTTCTTTTATAAAATATTGTATGTATGCGAACTTACAGTTAAATTTCAGAGGTAATCAGAATTTTTGTGTGTATTTAGCTCATTGCAAACTAGCTTAGTGGAAAGCTTTAAAGTATATACTTTGTATAAACTATCTCATGACCGCGAAACAAAAGCTGACAGAGCAAACAAGCCTAAGAGTCAACGGCATAACAGGGTTCTTTGAAGGCAAAGTTACACCAATAGGCAACGGCGCCAAAATAGGATACCCCAAAGAATACGTCGGACGACGAGTCTATGTTGTAGTTCTCAAAGAATAGCACCAAAGCAAAAAGCTGACAATAGGTGACCTGCATAGTCACTGAAAACTGCCAAACCTGCCAGAAAATCCAGCAACTAACAGAGCAGAACAACGCTCTTAGAGCTGAAATCAACAATCTCAAACGCAGCCTAATGCGCTATGAAAATCCACACACACCACCCTCAATGCGAATGTACCCAACTCGAAACGGGGATCACAAAAGAAGCCAAAAACGCTTCCCAGGCAGACCCCAAGGACACAAAGGCACAACAAGGCCCAAACCCAAAATTCCAGATATAATGAAAGCGCCTCAAAAGAAACAAACATGCGACCACTGCGGAGCACAACTATCAGAGCCAGCTCATGTTGGTCATCACTTTGTTGAAGAAGTATCAAACCCACATCCAAGACAAGTTGTCGACTTTTTGCAGTTCGAGTACAAATGCACTTCATGCAATGGCTACTCTTTGGCAAGGCATCCAGACTGCCCTCCGGACCATATATTTGGAAAAAATGCTTTAACCCAGACAACACTAAAGTTCGAGCAAAGGCTGCCTTTTGAGAAAGTATCGCAGCAGATGGAAAGCCAGTTTGGCCTGCCAATGTCCTCTGCTTCAGCACTTGATGTTACCAGAAGAGTCAGCGAATACCTCAGACCAGAATATGAAGCCATCTTAGATCGAGTCAGACATGCAAAAGTGGTTAATGTTGATGAGACAAGCGAGAAGGTTGATGGAGTGAATTATTGGCTTGGGTCTTTACAACTGAAACTGACACGTTCTTTGCCATTAGGAAGAGCAGAGGCAAGAAGGCGCTTGATGACAAATACAACAAACGATTAACGCTCGCTATGAACTAATTCACGAAAAGTCTACAACTTGGGGAGAATGCATCAATGTAACTGATAGTTACAGAAAGAACAACCTAATCTTAAATAATTGGATTGCTAAATTCACCCATACAATCATACTTGATAAGGAGCGGTGCTAACGTCAGCAGTTAACAAAGTTAATGCGAAACCTGTGCTGGTTTTGAGAGAGGGAGCAGGAGACAAGGAGAATTCTCTACTCAATAGCATACAGGCAGCTAGAACAGTATCTGAGGTACTGAAAAGTTCTTTAGGACCTAAAGGCATGGACAAAATGCTGATTAACAATTTTGGCGACATAATCATAACGAATGACGGGCGAACTATGCTGCAGGAAATGGATCTACAACACCCAGTAGCCAGAATGATGGTTGATGTAGCGAAAACAATTGACAACGAGGTCGGTGATGGCACCACTTCCAGCGTTGTTGTTGCGGGCGAATTACTCGGTAAAGCTGAACAGCTAATCAAAAAGGGAATTCATCCCACCCTTATCGCAGACGGTTATGAGAAAGCATCTGAAAAAGCTTTGGAAACGCTTGACAACATCGCCATCACAATATCTCTTGAGAACAAGAATGAATTAAAGAAGATAGCAGCAACATCCTTGGCTAGCAAAATCATTTCAAACCTTAAAGAGCCATTGTCTGAAGTTGTTGTGTCAGCGATTTTCAGCGTAATAAGAGAGGTTGACGGCAAGAACATTGTTGACTTGGACGACGTTATGGTGGAGAAAAAACTGGGCGAATCCTTAGCTAGCACCAATCTAGTCAAAGGCGTAATAATCAACAAAGAAATAATTCACCCCGCCATGCCAAAGCGAGTCGAAGAAGCTAGAATTGCCTTGATTGACAAAGCATTGGACCTTGAAAAGGCACAATTTGATTCCAAAATACGGATTGACAACCCCGAGCAAATTGAAGAATTTATCAAACAAGAAGATGCATTAATCGGAAAGTTAGTTGACAAAATCGCCAGTACAGGTGCTAACGTGCTTATTTTACAGGAAGATCTTAACAAACTGGCAAATTATTTGCTAGCTAAAAAGGGAATACTGACAATTCGCCGCGTTAACCAGTCCATAATGAAAAAAGTCGCAAAAGCCACCGGCGGACACATCATAAACAACTTTGATGCCTTAACGGAAAAAGATTTGGGCTTTGCTGAAGTTGTAGAAGAACGCACCATCGGCGGTTCAAAGCTGCTTTTTGTTGAAAACTGCAGAAACCCTCATTCAGTCGCGATATTGATTCGTGGGGCTAACAAGAGAATTGTCGATGAGGCTGAAAGGTCAATTCACGATGCATTGTGCGTTGTGCGAGATGTAGTTCAGGAACAGAAAATCGTGGCTGGAGGCGGAGCACCAGAAATTGAAGTAGCAAGATCACTAAGGAAGTATGCAGTTACACTAGTGGGAAAAGAACAGCTTGCCGTGAACGCTTACGCAGACGCCCTCGAAATAGTGCCAGCTACTCTGTCAGAAAACGCTGGTTTGAACTCGATTGACACGCTGCCAGAACTCAGAAGTTGCCATGAAAAAGGTGAAGTGTGGGCCGGAGTCAACGTTTATGTGGGAAAAATTCAAGACATGAAATCACTTGAAGTCTATGAACCATTATCGGTAAAAAAACAGATTATTAAATCTGCAACCGAAGCAGCTATAATGATACTGAAAGTTGACGAGATAGTTTCCACGAAAAAACAAATAAGGCGAGAGGAACAGCCAAAGAAAAGCCCAGAAGAAGATAGACGAGAGCGCATGGAAAAGCTGCAATACATGATGTAACTGAGTGATAATGAAATTATGGTCACGAAAGTCAGAGTTGATCCAGGAATATGCAAATTCGTAACCGTTGTAAAAGCTGAAAAGAAACATAATCAAGAAATTGAAATAAGCATTGCAAGCGCGTGCCCGAACTTGAGCCATTTTAAGGACGCTGTGAAGACAGTAAAAATGCATGATGCTGTAAATCTGCCTAAAGCAAACTTCATATTGCAAAAAGCGGCTGAATCAATACCGCATTCTGGCTGCGCCATTCCCATCGGAATCATAAAAGCATGCGAAGCAGAAATTAAATTTGCACTTAAGAGAGAAGTAAAAATAGAATTCGTAACTGAAGATATGAAGGAAAAGTCAGGCTAGCGACTTCCTATTCAAGTCTAAGAATAACCTTCTTACAGGTTTTTTTCCCAAGGCTGTTTATACCCCTCTGCTGTAGTTTCCAAAACTTTAGGTACCATATCTTGCTCAATCTTTTCGATTTCTTCATCAGTCTTGGGCTCTTCAGGCTTTGTTTCACCCGACGATTTTGCAGCGAGCGAATAGTCAATTCTTAAGATCACTTCAACAGTTTCAAAAGCTGAATTCAAAGCCTGCAACTTAATGCGCACGGGTTCAAGAACACCAAGTTTCTCCATATCATCGAGAATTTTCTTGTAGGGTTCAATTCCGATTGTTTTTTCACCGTTCTCATGTCTTAGTTTCAGTTCAGAAATCATATCAAGTGGATCGACGCCTGCGTTCTTGCACAGTATTTTGCATAGCTCTTCAAGCGCTTCTGCAAAAGCTGTTATGGCAAGCTGCTCTTTCGTACGAATCTCGTTGGCGAATTTTTTGAGTTGAGAAGCAACCTCAATTTCTAAAGCGCCACCGCCGTAGACAGCACGAGGATCTTTGTAGATTTCTCTGATAGCTGACAAACCATCCTTTATTCCGCGGGCGGCTTCATCAACAAATAGTTTTGAACCCCCATGCAAAATTATCGCTTTGGCTCGAGAATCATATTTGCCGGTGAAAAAAACGTATTCTTTTTCATACATCTTTTGCGTGTACACTAGTTCACTTGATCCCAAGAATTCTGAGGTTAACTCATCCAAGTTATCAGTTAAGATACCGCCGGTTACCTTCTGTATTCCCATCAGATCAGGCATAAGGATTCGTTTAAAAGCTAAGACGCCTCTTTTTGAGAAGTATTCAAAGGCAACGTCATTAATATTCCAATTTGAGATTACCACATTGGCTCCAGAAGCAACAATTTTTTGAGCCATTTTTTGCGCTATTTCTTTTTCTTTTTCGGCGAACCCATCAATGTTCTCTTTTTTCGTAACGTCTATCTTGATGAAGTCGCCGTATTTTGAGTATTGACCCATTGAGAAAGCTTCCATAGGGCGCGTAATAAATGCGACTTGAGCGTTTTCTATGCGTTCGGGCATTTCGAAGCGGCTCATTGGAAAGGAAACAACCCAACCGTCAAAAAGGTAACTTTCTGATAAGAGCCCATTTTCTATTTTTTCAACTTTAATGTTTGCTATGTCAAGTTTTCGGTCTTTTTCTTGTTCTTCGGAGGCTTCTTCAGCCGCCTTGGTTATTAGATCAATCATGTGTTGAATAGAATTGTGAGGAATTTTGTTTCTCATCGCCGTCGAAGCAATTTTTCTAATAGAAGCATTGTCATGAATGTTGCATAGAACAGTTTCGTTAGTAACTATTTCAACTGCTTTCTGGCACGCTTTCTGGTAGCCGTCAATTATTGTTCTTGGATGCAAGCCATTATCTAGTAATTTTTGAGCTTTGTCCAAGAGCTTGCCGATTAGGATGATTGTTGTCTTCACTCCGCCTCCGACTTCGTCACTAACGGCTTTGGCTGTCTCGGCGAACATTTGGCCAACTGGGTTTGTGAAGTTTGCTCCGTTAATGATTGTGTACCCGTCGCTTGTTAGATCATTTATGTCTGGAGCCCAACCGAGCTCATCTTGAACAACCGTCATAAGTTTCTTTGAACCTTGAGGCCCAAATCCCGGTTCTAACATTTCACCTATAACAGATGACAAAGCGATATTAGTCACTCGTACTTCTTTTGCGCCAGTCTTATCTGAATCATTCAGTTGTCTACTTGGAGCAAAGCCGCCTTTTTGTTTTGCATTAGGGATGTTTTTCAAAGCCTATTCATCTCATATTTGATTTGGGTGTAGAGCTAGTATCGTCGCTATATATTATTTGTTTGATAACTTATTTTTTCATGTTATATTAGGCTTCATAATAAGGTTTGCATTTTATTAGCGTTGATCTTGTCTTTTTGTAACTAACTGACCTTATGATTTTGCCTTCTAAACCCTTAAAGTCATTTATTCTAAAGCGCTTCCTTATTGTTCTATTTACTTTAGCGAGAAAAAATTACTTATTATCAATCTTCGATTAAGAATTGTTTCAGAGCAATGGTTGCAAAGAGTGTGCGCAATGGCTCCAGAAGCGCCTCTAACCACGATGGAGGTCGTATGTCAAGTTGCATCTGAGAACCTTGGTTGTAACGGTATTTTAGGACACGCAGAGTCGCCGCCTATTGAGGAGTGGTACAAAATGACCCGAAAATTCGATAACGTAGTAGCACTATGTGGACCTGACGTGAAAACTATTTTGGATGGTCCTAAAAAGAAGATTCTTGAAATGTGGAAACGGCAGGCAAAAATATTTGCACAGTATCCCACACAAGGATTTAGAACTAAACATGCATTAGGCTTTGATCCTACCACACCACTGGAAAACATGGAATATACAGTCAAGGCATATCTTGAAACCTTTAAGATACCGCTACCAGCGTAAATCAGAAAAAATACAATCAAGAATTTTTTTCCTTTTTTATTGTAAACTTCTCGTACCTTAGTGTGGCGCGCTTAAGCTCTAACCAAAACAAAAAGAAAAAAAGGCGCTTGATCATGGCTGTTGGATCGCTTTTAGAGTGTTTAGTGTATCCTCAAGGATGGTTAGTACACCGTTAAAGCCGATTAACGGTCGAAAAGTCAAACTGACTTGATCATAGTAGGGGTATGTGAATGGGATGAAACCGAATTTAGCGTCAGGAACCCCTCTTGATACTCGATCTTCAACATTGCTTCCATAAATCAGGTCAGGCTTCTTATCGGACAGTGCTTCGCGTATGTCGTATTGATCTGGGCTATAAAGTATGGTTGTATCTAAAGAGTTTTCAGCAATGTATTGGTTTAGCAGTTTCTGGTTCTCGGGTCCAACTTCTCTTAAGCCAATGACATCAGGGTACAACCCCAAGTACTTATGAAGGAAAGATATCAACGGCACAGCTGTGGAGGAGTCACCAAAGTAGCCAAATCTTATACCTCGCAGACCACCCATCAAAACAGATATCCGGTCAAGTGTACGATAACACTTCATCTTCACCTTATTAGATTCCTCATTAATCATTGTTTTGGGCAAATTGAAAAAATCTGCAATCTTTCCGAACCAGATCTCAGAGGAAACGAAACCGTAAGGTGAAGACTCTTTAATGCCCATGTATGGGGTGCCATAGTCATGTTCAAGTTGCTGTGCTATTGTGTTGCCATATTCCTCGTATAGGACAACGTTGAGCTCGGCTCTATTTGCCATTTTAAGGTTCTCAAGGGTTTCTCCAGCGCATATTTTGGAGATGACTTTTATGCCTATTAGTTCAAGTGTTCTTTTGATTTCGGCAGTGTCGCTTTCCCAGTTGTACTGAAAAATGTTCGCTCCGATCAAGTTCACACTTTTGGGGATTTTTGGGCCATCATTTTCTATTACTGCTTTCAGTATTTCGTTCGATGCTCTCTTAAAGCCATCAACGAAGGTTCCCGTGAAACAGGAGCTTTCAATCGGAACGGTCTTGTATTTGGGAGAAGATTTTTTTAGGATAGCAATGAGATCGTCCCCGATTAAAGAAGTTCCGGGAGAGTTAATTATGCCTACGAGGTCATAATCGAAATTTGATATCTGATTAATTGCGGTTGTAAGTTTTTCTTCTGCACTGTTAACATAATCATATTCATCCAGAAAGGTACTGGGCACTCGCTGAAAATAGATGTCAGTGAAATATTTATCCAATCCAAGCGGTGTAGTCTGGGCATCCTGTATTCCCGTAAGATAAGAAAGATAAGTTCTGCAGCCATTAGGACCATTAACTAACGCGGCGGAGTTCTTTATGCCTTCAAACGCTGTAACCGCTCCAGCGAGAGAGTCAGGTCTATGCATTGAGATTGAAAAGTTTTCGGTCATATTTCCAGCCTTCACTAAAGGGTACTTTAAGTCTCGTTGTCCATTTGCGGACGTATTCCATTCCACTCAAGAAGCCGTAGGATGGACAGAACGGAAAGACATCGTGAATGATCTTGGTATTTGTCAGGTTTTTAGGCATGAAATTGTACAGAACTAGGTCTGGCTGATGTTCCAGAATGTCTTTTTCTCGGTTATCAAAAGGGTAATCGTTGACCACTTGCACTTTATCCGCAAATCGTGAGCAAAAGTTCTCGGTCTCATAATAAAATTTTGATACACACACCTTTTGCACGTTTGCATGCAGATCAAGCAGGGTCGCAATTAACCAGTCTATGTATATGACGAAGCCGAAGATCATTACTTTTTTAGCTTCCCAGAAGGGTTGGTAATGAGCGATCTGAGCATCATACTTAAGTCTGGCTTGATTGATTAACGTTTCAGCTTCGCTTTCCCGGTGGAACATCTTTCCCAATGCCCTTGTAAACTCTACTGTTTGCTCAAAAGCCAATGGAAGTGGAGCCTTCAAGTATGGAACGTTGAAATCCTTATCAAAGTAATCTAAAAGATTTTGAACAACTATTTCGTTGGTCGCGGGGATATTTACGGTTGCTAATTTAAAGTTCTTGATCGATTGCACAGTTGTTTTTCTGATGAACCTGCAGTTAATCGTGAGCTCGAGAGCGTTAAGAACGTTTGTTAATTCGTTAAAGTTCTTATCGGCAACCGTGGAAAGCCCTTGTTCACCGATGATGTTTATCATGTCGCCGCTAGGAGTTAGGTTTCTGTTGATAAAATGTTCAGCAATAATTTTGTAAGAATTTTGGACACCCGCATTGAAGTCACCGCTCATAGCACCGTCGCTTTTAAGATCAACAACGTCCAAGCCTTCTTTTCGCAGCTGCTCAATTATGTGGGCTGAGTCTTCTCCGATTATGCCTGAGGGACAAGAAGTAATCACAAAGGTGACAGCTGGCGAGACACGTTTGTTCGCGTCCAAGATTACCTGTTTTAGTTTTTTTTCAGCGCCAAAGATCACTTCTTTCTCGCGCATATCGGTGCAAACTAGGTTCGGCAGGATCGTTTTTTCAGATGGTTGAGGAGTATTCAACGTGGTGTAAAAAGTATTGAATGCACAAGCTATAGGCGAATCCATAACGGCTACTGCATCCTCGATTTGGCTGACAACAGCATAAGCCCCAGCCAGTGAGCAGCCATAAAGAAGCGCCCTCGGTTTTAAGGAAGTAACCTTTGCGCTGGCCCAATCAATACTGGTCTCTTTAGCATCTTTCACCGGATCGCATGTCTGGCAATCAGCCGTTTTCAAATTTTTTTTGACGCTATAGGTATTGGGAAAATTTTTTCTTACGGGTTTTTTGCAGTAGCAGAATTCGCTGATGAAGTCTTCAAGCGCTGAATCCTCCATAGGCGTTGGAACAACAGGAGTCTTGTTTTGTTCGATTTTCTGGGCTAATGACCGATAAATTCCTGCCAACTCAGAGTTAGGCGCATATTCAATAACGGTTTGCGATTCAAGCTCAGCCTGTTGAACAATTTCGCTTCGAGGGATAAAAGCAACCATTTCTGTTCCGAGTTTTTGTGCAAAAGCCGCGATTAGTTCACGCTCTTTTTTGGTACCCCTTTCATTGCCGATTATGCCAGCCAGTTTGCCTTTGACTGAAGAATGACTTCTTAAGCCTTTAGCAATATTATTAGCAGCGTATAAGGAAGCTAATTCGCCTGAAGTTACAATGTATATGGATTGAGCAAAACCTTCGCGCATGGGAACGGCAAAACCGCCACAAACCACATCGCCTAAAACATCAAAAAACACGTACTCAAAATCAGACATGTTTAAACCTTGATTATTGAGCAGGTTAATCATCTGGATAATGCCTCTTCCGGCACAGCCAACACCAGGTTCTGGACCTCCGGCTTCAATGCATTTGGTGCCTTTGTACCCAGTTAACATAACATCAGCAAGTTTTACCGTATCAGAATGATTTAATTGTTCAAGAACAGTAGCTTGCTGAAAACCGCCTAGCAGTAATCGTGTAGAATCATGCTTAGGGTCACAACCTATCTGCAGTACTTTGTATCCTTTCTCCGCTAAGGCAGCAGAAACATTTGAGATTGCAGTAGATTTTCCGATACCTCCTTTACCGTAGAAGGCAATTTTAACCATATCGCTCATTCCTTTTCTCTGATTATTCTATGTTTGTGATATTGTGAACCTGAGGGCAACAGACAGGGGGAATTATGCAGGGCTGATTATTCTGCTCATCAATTCTGGAAAATCCAAAATGTTGTCAACAGTAACCATTTGACATCCTGAATCAGCCAGCAGTTTACTCCCGTCTTTATAATAATGTTCGAATGGTTTAAACCTGAGAAAGGTTATCCGAACATCCATATTCTGCATTTTAGTGATTTCGTCCAGTGATGCCTCGACATCTTCTGTTTCAAAGCCCATGTCAGAGAAAATTAGGCAAAAGTTGGCTTGATTACAACCTCCTTGACTGAATTCTGTTCTCGCCCATTTGACCGCTTGGTGAAGGTTTGTGCCTCCCGAAGACTCCATTGATAGTAGCTTATCAGTTATTTTCATTATGTCTTCTTTGACGCCAAATCTTTTGATTACATCAAGTTTATCTGAAAAAAGGGAAATAGCGCTTTGATCGTCTCTTGGCAAGCCATGTACAAGAATTGATCCACAGACCGCGCTGGAAACAAGTACTCGATAATCGAAACTAGCGCTCATATCTTGAAGATATAAGACGTTTCTTCGTTGTCTTCTGACTTCCCGGGTAAGAAAGTCCTCGTACGAGAGCTGACGCAGGTCTTTTCCATCGGCCATTGCGTTTTCCAGGGATAGCTCAAAATCAATTGCTGAAGAATCATCATTACCCGGCATGTACTGACGAACTGAGTAGCCTTTTTCCGGACCGGTACCGGAAACGTAGAAATTGTTAATGAAGTGGCGAGCATAATACATCCCTGTTTTAGCCAAAGCTTGTCTCGCTCTGGCTAACAAAGCCTTCTTTTCTTCTTCGTCGTACTCATCTCGATTTTTAAACCAATCATTGAGCACTTTTTCGTCGCCGTCCTTACCAGTTATGGCTTCGACTAGCTGAACTATTACATCCTTAAATTTTTCTTCACGTGTATAAGCGAGGTAACTATAAGTTTGAACTGCCAAGGATTCCGCTTCAGATCTTATTTCTATATGTGATGTGACAACTGCGGCTTCAACGTAATCTTGTTGGTTCAAAATACTCTTTTGTCTCATCTGCTTTGCCATTAATAGTTTTGCGATCGCAATTGGTTGCCGTGAGCTAGGTTTGAAAGCTTCAGGAATAATTTGTGAACTGCGAATTGCGCCGCAGAATTCGCCGGCAAACTCTACTGGATCAACATTTTTGCTTGAACTCAATTTTTCTCTCACGTTAGTTAGATGTATTTTGTTTGGCCAATTTTCTAATGGTGTCTTTGGCAATTTCTTCTGCAATTTTTTGAACTCGGGGGTAGGATGTCACAACGGCAGCATCTACAAAGTCAGCTTCGAGTAGCTCACGGTTTTTGATGTATTTTGCTGAAAGAAGCCTCGCAATTGCAATGGATTGTCTGGTGCTTGGAGCAGCAATTTCTTTAACTTTCTCGAGCTCACGAAAGCTCGCCACAAAATCTGCCGCGAATTGCCCAATTAAAGCATGTGTGTCTACTTGCACGTTAAACTCTTCCTTATAAGACCTTTGAGTTTATTTTCCTTCCATCGGGCATTACGTTCAGTTACGGATCCAAGAAGTGATTGATATGCGATGTCGACAAGAACAGAATCAGTTAGGAGATCCATCTCGGCATAACGCGACGCTATTCGAGCAATCGAAATGCCAGTTCTTACAGAAACAAGCTTTGAGAATTCTTCGCTTTGCCTGGACTGATCAATAATGTTGTAAATTTTCTGCATCGTCTCAGGATCAAGCTTGTTTTCGGGGGTGTTAGCGGCGATGATTTTGAGTTCAGTTTCTTTGGTAGGATATGATAAGCTTATCCAAACATGAAGACGGTCCCTTAAAGCTTCAGAGATTCTGTGAGCACCAGAGAATTCGTAGGGATTGGCCACAGCTATGAAAACGAAGTTATCGTTTGCCCTAATTTTGCCAAGTCTGGGAATATACAGCGTCTTCTCTTCAAGAGGCTCCAAGAAACTATTTTGGCAAAACTCAGAGGCTCTGTTTAGTTCTTGTGCAACAAAAACTCCGCCGCCAACCATCGCAAGCAATAAAGGCCCGGGCTCGAATGCCTCCATACAGTAGCCTTTGCTAACCAGAACTGCAGGGTTAAAGGTCCCTATGAGATGACTTGGACTCATGAGTTCATCAAAAAATAATTCATAAAATGGACGCTGAGTATCATATGCGAATTTCCTAGCCAAAAGCGATTTGCCCACACCGGGTGGACCAACAATTATTGGAGTTAGTCTTGCTGAAACTGCATCATCTAAAAGTTCATAAGCTTTCTTGTATTGCCCGTCTAAAACAATTTTTACTTCAGAAGGTCTGGAAGCTATTTGGCGAGCAAATTGTTCTTTGAACTCTCTGGTGCTGTCGCATTGATTTTCTGTCAATCCATTTTCCCTCATGTCTTTACTATGTTTTTGTTCGTTGCAGTGTGTTTAGGGGTAAAGTTTCTTTTTAATTAGATAGCTTTGCGTTTTTTTAAGTATCTCGCCCTTATCGATTACGCATTTTTCTTTATCAGGGCAGCCGTCACATATTGTTGTATCAGTTGTCACCTCAAAAAGTCGCACACCGCTCATTGTTAATGAATTGTCTGAGGGTATTACGCTTGTGGCTATGTTAATGCCATAGCACATGTTGATTTCTTTGCCGTTTAAACCGTAGACTTTTCCAAGTTCTTTCAATCTCTCTTCTCCCTCACTTTAGTAATGAGGATATCTTTCGTCACTTTATTTACCACGCTTTCTTCCATGGAGCAAACTCTAAATCGTCAAATCGAAATACTTTTGCAGGACAGGTCGACTCACATTTTCTGCAAACTTGGCCAGTGCAGCTCTCACTAGATACTCGTATCAGATGTTGTCCACTGTTTTCTTCAACCCTGAGTGCCTGTGACATACAATTCTTTTCGCATATTCCACACCCTGTGCATCCTTCAAAAGTTGCATTCAAAATAATGCCGGCATGCTCGGTTATGTGTAAACCCTTTGGCCCAAAGTCCGCGATATCTCTGATAACTACTTTATGCACCTTAGCCTCGGTTCTTTGCTCAGGATAACTTGGAACCCTAAATCTCTTTGCAACAAACATTCTTTTTTCAGGCGTTAAACCATGTTCCCAATGGTCCATTTCAATAATGTATGCTTTCTTGAAAGTTTCGTCTTGGATGAAGGCAAAATATGTTGGCTTCATTGAATCAGCCATTTCCTGCATTTTGTCAAGGCATTCTGGATCCACAGCGCAGTCGTTTGCCATAGCTAGGGAAGTGTTTCCAACTTGGTATATGTCGCTGACTGTAGGCAATGCTAGACCCATTTTTTGCGCTTTCACAGCATCCACATATGTTCCGCTTGCCCCACAAAGATACATGGATTTAATGTCTTCGAATGCTACTCCGCTTTTCTCAACTAATGCTGTATGTCCAGCTTTGAAAGCGGCAAAGCAACGGGTCGAATTTAAGTAGTCTTTTGGTGTGAAAACAATGTTTTGGTTTTTAGTTATGTGAAGGCAATGATCTGGCGTCTTTATATATGGAGGTAAACGTTGTAGCAAACCAGAATCGAAGCCTGTAGCCATTGTTGCAATGGTTCCTGTCCCAGTTATTCCTCTTGGTTCAAAATAAGTCGAAAGTTTCTCTTGCACTTCGCCCGTCTGAGAATTTGCAGTGAAGCTGTCTTGAGAAATCATGTCGTCGTTAAGAACTTGCATTTTCCAGTTGCCATTTTCCAATAGTGTTATATCGGAAATCGCCCCAGGCGATGCTAAGACACCTTTGTCTATTTCGCCACCTTCAATGGCAGGCCCCGCTGCACATGAACCGGTATATAGTGTATCTCCGACTTTAAGTCCAATTTCAGCGTTTGTTCCGTAATCAGTGACCATACACGGCTTTTTTTGATCAAGAATTCCTGATTTGATGATCATTGCTAATGCGTCTGCGCCAATTTGCTGTTGAATAGTTGGAGGAATAAATACTTCAGCTTCAGGATTAATGGCTAAACCTAAGGAGCCGGCATCCATAACAGTAACTCTTCTATCGAGCCTTTTAACGCCAAGTCTCCGAAGCATATTGTCTCCGCCAAAAACTAGATCGCGAACTTCCATGCCTTGAAAAATTGACATTTGCGTTGGGTTTCCGCATAGAGCCATACGTTTTACAGCTTTAAGGTCAATTTCCAAAGAGTTTAGCAAAGTATTTATTGTGTCTGTAATGATGCCATGAGCTACCGCCGAGCCTGCTTTGACTGCAAAGTGCAGATGGTCAATAACATTACTTCCAGGAAGAGGATTATGCAGAGATATGGCTGTTGATATTATTTTCTTGGTCTCGGCATCCAGAGCTTGTAGCCGGACGCCGCTGGTTCCGATATCTAAGCCAATTACTAACTCCGTAATTATTCCCTTCAGTCCGGCTTGATTGTTACTTCCGTTTTCAATTCTATTTTTGTCCCTGCCTGCAGGGCGCGCAAGGCGAAACTGTATGACTTAACAAAGTTTCCGCAGCGAATGGCTTTCTCCTTGTTCGCTTCGCTATTTGTTGTAACGTAAATTATTGCATTAACATTGTCTAAGGAGTATCCGCCGACCATAGATGATTTAACTTCCGCCTCAATATTTACTTTTAAGTCGCTTATTTCAAGACGCATACGTTCTTTAGCGTACAAGAATGTAGTTAGAATGCAGCCGCCAAAGCCATTAAAGAAAATTGAACAAGGACTTGGCAAATCTCCTTTTCCTCCAAATTCCGTGGGCTTATCCAGACTTAGAGTATATTTCAAGCCTTGAACAGAATCTCCGAAACGACAGTTTCCACCGGTTTTTTTGTCCCAAGCCACTTCTGCAAGATATTTTAAATCGCTCGGAACGGCACTTTGAATTTTAGCATTCATTTTTTACCCACTTCATTTTTGCCTTGTTTTATCGTCGGATGAGATTCACGATTTTTTGATCAGAGTCGTAAACATGGATTTCAAGAGGCATCTGCCCCACAGCAAAATGCGTCGCACAACCAAAACAAGGGTCATATGCCCTAAAAGCCATCTCAATCTTGTTCAACACGCCTTGGTCGTAGCTACCCTTGTGAATGAGCCCTTTAGCTGCATCACGAATAGACATGCAGATGGCAGGGTAGTTGTTGGTTGTCGCCACAATCATGTTTACACTTTTAATCAACGCATCTTTGTCTAAAGTGTAGTGATGGAATAAGGTTCCTCTTGCAGCTTCTACCACACCAACGCCTTCTCCAGGTTCACCTGGTTTTGCGCGCAAGTTAGTGCTCGTTATCTCGGAATCCTTAGATAGCTCCAAAGTCCGCTCTGTAGCATAAAGTAGCTCGATCAGTCTAGCCCAGTGGAAAGCAAGCGTACTGTGGACAGGTTTGCCACCTAACGTCTTATACATGACCTCGTATTCTGATTGGGCTAACGGAGTAGCCATGCCGCTAGAAGCATTTAGTCGCGCAAGTGGACCCACTCGGTAAATGCCGCTTCCAAGGCCAGCTGTCAACCCTTTCCAACCAACCTTTTTCAGGTACGGGAATTTCGCGTATGACCATTCCTCAACGTGCTCACCTATCTGATTCGCATAATCGCTTCCTGCAAATTTTAAGAGCTCCTGACCTAATGGGTCTACAACGCGGATTTTTCCGTCGTAAAAATTAACCTTGTTGTTGCTGTCAACCATGCCCATGTAATAGGTTTTCTCGGTGAACGCGTCGCTCATAATCATGTCAACATATTTGCTGTTTCCAAGCACAATGTCATGGAATATCTTCAGTGTAAATTGAGCGAAGCCAATTGAAGACTCTGCCATGCGCTCGATTTCTTTCCTATTTTCCTCACTTAGTGCTTTAGAAATTCCACCAGGTAATCCGCATACAGGATGAGTTGCCTTTCCACCGATGATTTCAGTTATTTTTTGGCCGTAAGCTCGGTGTTTGATTACTTCCTTTGCCACATCTAAGCCAGCCTTCTCAATTACACCCAGAATATTGCGTTTTTCTGGCGGAGCATCAGGACCAACTATGAAGTCTGGGCCGCCTAGGAAGTAGAAATGTAATGTGTGATCATAAATGTAATATGCAGAATTCATTAGTTCTCGAAGTTTCTTCGCAGCAGACGGCGGCTCTACATTAAAAGCCTGATCTAAGGCCTTCACTGAAGCAAAATGGTGAGCAACCGGGCAGACTCCGCAGATTCTTGTCGTAAGCTGAGGCATAAGTTCAGCTCTTCTTCCAACACAGAACTGTTCAAAACCGCGAAGTTCTGGAACTTTGAGGTAGGCGTTTTCAACTTCGCCTGCGTCATCGAGGAATATAGAGATGTTTCCGTGACCTTCAAGTCGTGTGATTGGGTCTATCACTATTTCCTTCATTGTTTAGTCACCTTTCGTCTTAAGATTGAGCTTGGTAGCGAATACATATAGAACGTTCCAAGTGGATCTTTGATTTGATCCATAAGCTTGTCCACGTCGTCTTGAGTGTAATGTTTCTGCTCATCATTTAGGTCAAAGATAGATGCCAATGCACTCATCATCGCTGCTCCTTGCTCCAATACGTTTGGACAAGGACCTCCGCAGCCCGTGCAGGGCATGTCAACAGTTAAACATTGAGCGCCACAGCCACTTCTAGTAGCTACACCCATGCAGAGTATTCCCTGCTCGAGCAGACATTTCTCCGGCTCTGGAGCTTTTTCGTAAACCCGATAAATCTTGTCTACGCTCTTGTTTTCTTTCTTCCGCGGGCATTCAAAGCAAACTGACTCCAAAGGAGCCAAGACTGAACCTTTGGGCGGCAACTGGTTCTTCGCTATCGCATCGACTGCTTTTAGGATCAGTTTAACGGGTGGAGGACAACCAGGCAGATAATAGTCCACATCAACTGTTTGACCCAAAGTCTTTACAGTATCGTACAGTTCTGGGAGTTTTAAGGTGCCCTCTTTCGCCTTAAAAGAGGTCAAAGGGACCACACCAGTTTGATTTAATGTGGATGGATTCTTTAGGTAAACTGTTTCAAAGATTTCTTGCCGAGTGTGCAAGTTAGCCAGACCTGGTATGTCTCCTTCATGAGCGCAAGAACCGAATGCTATAAGTGTTTTAGACTTCTGTCTCATCAGTTTGGCCATGTGCTCTTGCTCTTCGCTGCGGATTGAACCGTTGAAAAAGCAAACATCGATGTATTTGTCAGGCATTGCTTCCACGGCTTTATACTTGATGTCCATTGCTACTGGCCAAAACACTATGTCCGCAATTCCTACGAAATCAAGAATTTTTTCATTCATGTCCAAAACGGCTATTTCGCATCCGCCACAACTTGCAGCCCAGTAAAACGCCACTTTGAGCTTTTGTGCACTCATTTTCAATTCACCTTATTTAAGTCGCCGCCATTTTTTAGAGGGCTTGGACCTAGTTTCCTAATCTGTTCTGTAATTTCGATCATGGTCTTAGCAAAGCGATCTCCTTCAGAAGCTGAAATCCACTCTATTCTGAGCCGTTCAGGCTCTAAGCCAAACTGAGCCAAAACTTTCTTCAGAAGAGCGATTCTTCGCTGTGCCTTGAAATTTCCGGAAATGTAGTGACAGTCAGAGGGTAAATGACATCCTGCTATCAACACTCCATCCGCGCCGCTTTTGAAAGCTTCAAGCACAAAAGCTGGATCAACCCGCCCGCTACACATAACGCGGATTATTCGTACGTTTGTCGGGTACTGCATTCTGCTAATTCCTGCGAGGTCTGCACCCGCGTAACTGCACCAGTTGCAGAGAAAACCAACAATCTTAGGTTCGAAAGCCAACTCAGTCTCAGTCATTTTAGGTCGCTCCTATCATTTCAACTACATTATCAGTTGAAACTCTGTTTTCACCTAGCCCAAGTTCATTTGGACTCAGACCTTGAGCAAGCCCTAACAGCTGTGTGTAATGGAGCACCGGAATCGCCAAATCCCGAAGCTTAGCACCCGCAACCAAATCAAATTGCATATGGCAAGCCGGACAAACGGTAACCATGGCGTCAGCTCCTGCTTTCTTGATGCTTTTTAGTTTCGCCTTCCCGAGATTCAAAGATAATTCTTCGTCAACGCCGCCTGCAGACTGACCACAGCAGAGCTTTTTCTCGCCATAATCAACGACTTTTGCTCCAGTCAACGCTATTAGAGAGTCAAGTAGCTGTGGATCTTCAGGGTTGTCTGTGTTTATCTCATATGAAGGTTTTAAAATATGGCAACCATAATGAGGCGCCACTTTCAAGTTGGTAAGCGGTTTGACAATGCTAGCCTTAATTTTTTCCATTCCTACTTCATCGATTAAAACGTTCATGAAGTGCTTAATTTCGGAAGTACCAGTGAATTTTCTGTTGATTCTCTTCAGGATGCTGTTCACTTGGTCATACAATTTCTTATTTGTAAGTAACTCTTTTTTGACTCGATTTAGTTGTCCGTAGCATGCTGGACATGGAGTGACGGCGTTTAATCCACTTGCGTCAAATAGCGCGAGATCTCTTGCAGCCATTACTGTTGCACTCAGGTGATCCACTGGATCCACAAAAAAACCACAACAGTTCTGCTCTTCTAGAGCAACCAACTCGATATCCAGTTTTGCAGCTACTTTTCTCATGGAAAGCTCGTAAGCATTTTCTTTTTGCGGGGTTGTGCAACCTTGGAAAAACACGTACTTCATCATATCACCTTTTTGCTTTGATTCTCCTTTGATTTCAGAGTTTTTACTTCGTCTATGATTTTCGCGATCTCCTGTCTATCTAAGGATGTGACGGGAGGAAGCCCCAGGTCGCCACGCATTTCGTTAATAAAGTCCGGCGAATCGAAAGTCTTTCCGTATTGAACGATGGCTTCAGCGACTTTCTTGTAGTACGGATTAATTTTCCCTTGCTCAACAGCCATGTTCCGGAGAACA
This sequence comes from Bathyarchaeia archaeon, assembly GCA_049515895.1. Classification (GTDB taxonomy): domain Archaea; phylum Thermoproteota; class Bathyarchaeia; order Bathyarchaeales; family Bathycorpusculaceae; genus Bathycorpusculum. The sequence continues at coordinate 26,295 of JBEKTQ010000020.1, forward strand.
CGCATTATGTCAGTAAAGTGCACTCCCTGTGGGCAACGCTCGCTGCAGGAATAGCAAGTTGCGCAGAGCCAAATCGTGGGACTATCTAATGCAAATTCACGAAGACCTAACATCACCGCTCTGATTACTTGGGCTGGACGATATTGATTCTTGAAGCGCTCTATAGGGCAGGTGGCTTCGCATTTCCCGCATTGAAAACACTGCCGCAAGGTTTCCCCGCCGGATTGCGCTGAAACTTCATATTTGAACGAGGGATCAATTCTAAAACTGTTCTCAACTGATTGCATGATTATGCTTCCTCCTGAATCTTAATTGGTTCTGTCTTACCCGTGCAATTGCTCGCTTCTGGTGCCAATGCTCTTATCTGAGCCAAGATTTGTTGATCCGTGAAATGCCGCAGCGATATCGATTTTGTTGGACATGCTGAAGCACAAACACCACATCCCATGCAGGTTATCTCAGATACTGATGCCACTTGCTTGCCTTTCTTCTCCTCCATCTTTATCGCATCATACTTGCACAGTGAAACGCAAACTCGGCAACCGCTACAAAAATCTTCATTCACTACGGCAATTGAAGACTCGGTTCTTATTTTTCCTTTAGAGAGGAGTGATGCAACGCCTGAGGCGGCTGCTTTCGCCTGCGCGACACTAGCAGGTATGTCCTTTGGCCCTTGACAGGCACCAGCGAGAAATACACCCATTGTGGGCGTGTCAACAGGTCTAAGCTTCGGATGAGTCTCCAACAGGAACCCATCTGCTCCCCGCGGAATTCTTAGAATTCGGGTTAGGTCTGCAATTCCTTTTGGCGGGATCATTCCTATAGATAGAATTACCATGTCAAGGTCTACTTCCACCATTTTTCCCAAGACAAGATCTACCACTCTCACGGTCAAGTTCTTCGTTTCAGGGTCTTCGGTTAGTTCAGCCGGTATTCCTTTTACAAAGGTAACCCAAAGGTCACGCGCCCGTTGGTAGAACTCTTCAAATCCTTTTCCAAATGCTCGAATATCATTGTAGAAAATATAAACTTCATATTCGGGGTGCTTTTCCTTTATCAAGACAGCTTGTTTGATGGCGCTCATACAGCAGATGTTTGAGCAGTAGATATTTCCTGTTCTTTCATCTCTGGAGCCTACGCATTGAATGAAAGCAATCCTGTGTGGTTCTTTGCCATCCGATGGACGCAAAAGTTTGCCTTCTTGCGGACCAAATGCACTGATCAATCTTTCAAAATCCAAGCTTGTAACAACGTTTTTGTATTTTCCATATTGGAACTCCTTCAGCGTGGATGGGTCGAAGGGCTCAAAACCAGTGGCAACGATGACAGCGCCTACATCTAGTTCGACGATTTGGTCTTTTTGTTCATAGTCAATTGCTTTGGCTTCGCAGAATTTTTCGCATAATTTGCAGACACCCTTGGTGAAGTACAGGCAGTGTTCTTTGTCAATTGTGTAGATTGCTGGAACTCCCTGGGGAAACGGTATGTAGACTGCTTTTCGCATTCCCAGATTCATGTCAAACTCGTTAGGCGTTTTTACTGGACATTTTGATGCACAAACTCCGCAACCGACACATTTCTTCTCGTTAACGAATCTAGCCTTTTTCAGGACCTTTACGTGAAAGTTTCCTGCAACGCCTGAAACCTCTTGAACCTCGCTGTTTGTTAGAAGGGTAACATTTGGGTTCTTGGCTACATCCACCATTTTCGGCGCAAAAATGCAAATCGAACAGTCCATGGTTGGGAAGGTCTTATCGAGTTGAGCCATATGCCCGCCTATTGTAGGTTGTCTTTCGACCAGACATACTTTGTAGTCTTGTTCTGCAAGGTCAAGAGCTGATTGAATACCGGCTATACCTCCACCGATGACTAATACTGATTTGAGTGCGGGAACCTCTTTTACTTCCAAGGGCTCTAGAAGCCGGCTTCTGGCAACAGCCATGCTTACCAATTCTTTGGCTTTTTGGGTGGCCTTGGCGGGTTCCTTCATGTGAACCCATGAGGATTGCTCTCTTATGTTGACCATTTCGAAAAGGTAGGGATTGAGCCCTGCCTGCTCCATTAATTTTCTGTATGTTGGTTCATGCATTCGAGGCGAACATGCTGCGACGATTACTCTGTTGAGCTTTTGTTCTTTAACATCCTTTTTGATCATTTCTTGACCGGGGTCGGAACATGTGTATTTATAATCTTTAGACACAACAACATCCGGAAGAGTTTTCGCAAATTCTGCCACTGCTTTCGCGTCCACTGTGGCAGCAATGTTCAAACCACAGTGACAAATGTAGACACCTATTCTTGGTTTCTCAGTCATTATGTTCACTCTAACCTTTGCGCTCTCGAACGTAGCTCTTTCTAGATTTGAATTGCTCTTAGTGCTTATAGACTCTGGTTAGTTGCAAAAGCGACAAACAGAGAATCAAAACATCCATTTGTCGACCCAAGTTGTATGAAAGGTCTTGAAAAGCTGAGAGCAACATCTGGATTTTTGAGCTCCAAGACTTAATTCAGTTTCGTGTTTTTCTCCAAAAATGAAATCGGCGGCTACAAAACGTACAAATGAATGTCGAAGCCAAAATTCCCGCCAAGACTTTGATGCAGCGCGCGCGAAACCAATTTTAAAAGGAAGAAAAACAAGCTCCAAACTAAAGTCTTCTATTAACTTACGGATTTCAAGAAGATTTTTACTCTTTTACTACTTCATATGTAAGGTTTTTCTTCAATCCAATTCCCATTTCCATCTCACAAGCTTTTACCACGCCTAAGGGAATAGGACAAATACAGTGAGGTATAGTCTCTTTCATCATATCGGGATAAGTGCGCATACTTGCGGTTTTAAATTTCATCTTGAAGACATCCAGATTTTTGCATTCGCTCTCAAGACAAACGTCAACTTCCATTCGGGGATTCTGTCTTTCGTTGGACTGTTTTTGAACTGTTACCACAGCTTTCATCATGCAATTACCTGGATCAATCCTGATTTTTGTTACCATTGAAAAGGCTCCTCTCACTTTGCTCGCTTTTCGGGCTTTTTAGGACTTGTCGTTATGTTAAACCCAACCAACAAGGTTCCAAGTCGGACGTCTTCCATGGAGAGATTAAACGTCTTCTTAAAATACTGATCAACTGACCGGGAAGGCCAACCACATGTCAAGTCTTTAATCCCATCGGTGTTTTCCAACCCCTTCTTAAATCCGTCATGTGGAAGCGAGAACGGAAGCGTTGTGAACTTCACCGGTACACCTCTCTTACCTCTTAGTTTATACGTGTAGATTACGAATGGCCGTGAGCTCTTCCCGGTAAATAAGTAGCCTGGCTTTCCCCTAATCTCTTCCAACTTTACTGGGTCAGATATTTCTTCGCCGACGATTTCGCCGTTGGCCTTAAGGAGTATTGTCGGATCTCTATACTCAAAGGTCTCGTCGTTAGTTATGAGAAGTACGACATCTCTTGTTAAGACTTCCTTTACGCCTTGATTTTCGATGCCTGCGCCGAATTGCACGAGTTTACTTTCTTCAGCAGTTTCCAACTCAAGTACTTTCTTTCGTTGGGAATCATCGAGCTCTTGTAAAATTGAACAAACACCCTTGCATTCCTTTACAATAGAACAGACTCTTTCAGTGCATTTGGCAGACGTCAAATCGGCGCGACGGCCACTTTTTGTTTTTCTATTGTCAGTCTGATTTGTTTTAGTTGACAATTTCAAGCTACCTTGCCTATTGCTTTGACTATTGCTGTTATGAAATCTTCTGGTGAAGCGCCAGGGGTTGTAACATTTCCCTTAGAGTAGAAGGAGGTTACAGCTTGACGAACTGATGTCTCATCAGCTCTGACTCCTCTGAGCATGGCTTCAAGGGCGACTATTGCTTCTACAGGATGCATTAGATAGTCACCTGTTATCATTATCTCTATTATCCTGTTGTCAGTAATGTAAGCGTTTATTCTGATTACTCCTTTTTTGGCTTTGTGAATGTATGTTGCGTTGACTCGTTTGAACAAACGTGGGTTAATGTTCCATGTGTCTTGCTCGAACCTTTCATCAAAGACTGTGGGTTCGAGCTCTCTATCTGTCAAATCCCCTTCGAGAAGAGTGATATTCAACGCTTTTTCAAATCCTGTTCGAATAGCCTTCTTTATCTGGTCCAAACTAAACGGATCCTTGCCGGATTTCAAAGTCTCTTTATTTATCCAAGTAATTCGATCTTCGATCTTTGTTAAGCCTTTGTCTTGAAGTTTCTCTTTGGGAGCCTTTATCAACAAAGCCAATGTTGGAAGATCTATTTCGGTGGTGATGAAGCCATGTTGAATTATCATTCCAAAACTCCTGTGCTGAGAACTGCCAGAGAACTTCTTCCCTCCGATCAGAACGTCGTTGATCGGGACAAAAGTTGCATCTAGCCCCAATTCCTTAAGACCGAGGGTAACACCGTTGCAGATTACTTTGTAGGTTTCCTCAACATTTTTGGGCATTGATTTGCTCCTTTCGTCTGCAATTATTGAATATGCCAAAACGGTCGGTGTAAGATATCCTGTTCCGCCGCCACCCATGCGCCGTATAATTGGAACCCCAAGTTCTTTGGCCGCTTGAACATCTACTTCTTCATAGACGTTCTGGAAGTAGCCTAATGTAAGATACGGCTTGTCTGCCCTCCAAAGTAGTAAGGTATTCTTGACCTTTTTTTCAGCAACGGCTTCTTCGATGGCATGAAGAAAAGGAAGCTCTATCACGTCTAAATCAACAAATCTCCACTTATCCAAAGATTTCACGCTCACTCACAACTGTACGCAGCAATCATTACACAGTTTAACTATTGCGGCCTTTAACATTCTTTTCATCATTTCTTGACCGAAACTTAAGGTTGCGCCTAAACATCTTATTTTCAGTTTCTCATTGTCTTTAGAGTTAATAGAGTGTAGTAAGTTGCAAAAGCTACAAACATGTTGAAACACACGCTAACCAAGTCACTCAGACATGCAGGTTATTTTAGTTGTGATTCGTCCACTGAGCAGCACATTATATCGTTGTATGATTTGATGTCGAGTCCAAGATTCCGGGCTGTTCGAAGTGAATTTTCTGTAGGAATTGCCAATTTGCCAATTCCAGCCCGGATAGCCAGCTCGTCTATCTTTTCACGATAGTCTTTTCCAGGTCGCACACAACCCAGCGAGACGGAAGTGTTTGGAAACATCAAATTGGCAATCGAAATGACCTTTGCTACATCCTCAGGGGAAGAAGGAAGAATATCAGCCATCGCTGTCTCTTTGGTAGGAATAAGAACCACAATGGCGATTGTAGATACTTTAGCATGTGACACTATCTCGAGAGCTTTGGCTTCTCCTTTTAATTGTCCAAAGTGAAGTCCGACACAAATATGAGGAGAAATATTTGGAATTCCTGCAGCGTTCAGTGCTGACAGAGTTTTTGAGTAGTCATCAGGAGTAATTTCAACACCATAAACACCTCGAGTGGTTTCAGCAGATCCAACAACGTCGAGCAAGGCAATGTCTAAGCCAGCCTCAACGAGCATCTTTGCTTTTTCGTAATCTACTGGACCCGTATGAGCAGAGATAATTAAGCCTGTCTCTCGCTTGATTTTGCGTATCGTGTCTGCAAATTGATCCAATGGAATAGTCCCGTCTTTTCTGCTTCCTCCGCTTAGAAGCACGCCTGGAGCATGGTTTGCAGCCAATTTTTTGCAGACTCGAAGCAGTTTTTCAGGATCACTCGCAGGAAGCATGTGCCTCAAGTAATGTTGACTGCAGTGCTTACAGTTTAGACTGCAGGATCGACCCGTAATAGATACAGGCTGGAAAGCTTTATGATATACAGTAAGGGTCTTACCAGTTTTTTTGTCTGAAACATGTCTAGATTCAGATAATAATTCGGGGAGTTGATCGTTGCAAATCGACATTAGCAGTTGGGCTTCATCGCCATTAATAGGCGTGCCTTTGTGCGCTTTGTCATGTATTTGGCTTAAGTCTTGTTTTGTCAGATCAGGGAACTCCCAGGTCAAAACATTAAGGGGTCATGGTTCGTCATAATCGCCGAATTTCTCTTTTTCCTCGTCAATTATAGTCTTGTAGTATTTGGCCGCCTTCTTAGAATCCATAAGTTCTTTCAGTTCAAGCTTCGGGTCATTCACGGCAATCACAAATAACCAGCCTTTGCCGTATGGCTCCTCGTTAATCATGTCCGGTTGCTTGTAGAGGGCATTATTTGTCTTAGTAACTTTCCCACTCAAAGGAGCATGAATCCTAAACACTGCCTTTATTGTTTCGAAAGAACCTATTTCTTCCCCCTGTTTCCTTTGATCCCCTTCAAGCGGCAAATCGACATGTACAATTTCTTTGCAGAGAGCCTCTCCAAGACTTGTAAAGCCAACTTTTGCTTCACTTCCCGTTAGGTCTATCCACAAATGATCCTTGCTGTAGTATAGGTTTGGTGGAAAATTAAAGCCTTCAACTTTAACCATATATTTCATCTCTTTCCTTTTTTAGATTTTTTTCGTTCATGCTTTTCACTTTTTTTAATACTTATGGTTTGACCAACTTCAAGTTTGATTTGGCCGACCTTCAACGGGATGAGCTTGATTTCGCAGACGTTGCCCAAACACAGCCTGCTGGAAATTCCCTGATATTCGAAATCGTTAACAGTTGTTTTGAAAGGGGTAATTTCCATCTTGGTTAATCCATTAAGGCTTTCATTTACAGTCCCTATTTGTGTATGGTTAAGGTACACTGGGGAGCCAATGTTCATTTTCTCATTAGTCACCAAAGCTCCGTAACCTAGGAAGGGAATTCCCCCGTCAAGAAGCCCAAAAGTCTCGTCGACTCTTGCTTGTAAACCCGAAAAATTGCCTATAGTTGCCCAATGTTCAGGACTTGGTCGGATAGTCGCGTAGCGAGCCTCCACCTTTGTCACGACGCCTGTCAAGTTCTCTTCAGCTTGGGTTTTTGGTGCAACAGGGCCTTTGTTGTCTGATTCATTTAGAACCGAAAGGCGATGGGAACCTAGAGCCCTTAAGGATTCGTTAGGGTCGCGGAGTTCAACATGAATATGTGGCTCTACCCAGAAAGGATAATACCCACTTCGAATAAGCACAGCAATTTTTTCCCCGACGCTAACGCTTTTGCCTAATCCAACTTTTGGACATGCATGAATAATTTTCACGTATACTGAAGGGTTCTCGGCAGATTCAATGAGGGTCAGATACTCATAGATGGGGGGTTTATCGGAAAATGGACTGGGCGAGGAGTACTTCTTCACGTCTCTGACTATGCCGTTTACTGGGCAAGCAACCTCGTCGTTGAATTTGGCGCCAGCTGGATAAATATCCAATGCTCCAAACGCTCGATGTGCTGGATAAGGACTGCTACAAAAGGAAACGTAACTCTCTTTCGGAGCATAAATTTTTACACCAAGTGTGCCTGCAACCGGAGTAAATATCGCCTCGCTCATTTTACACCGGCTCCTTTTGAAACGTTGACCTGTTTCTTTATCTCCCTCAACTCTTCCTCTGAAGGAAGGACAGGAAAATTATAAATCTTCTTTTCAGGAGTCTCATTAGCGAATGGCCGGTTGCAGTCAGGACATCCTGATGTAAGGAAAGGTTCACCGTGAGCGATTGTCTTCTCCACCTCTTCTTTGGCTATTCCGAAATCTTTGATTTCGCCAGATTCGTTGAATAGCATTTTTTCTGCTCGAGTTAGATTTTGGTAAATTAGGTAGTTAGCTAATTTTATCCGTCGATAACTCTCAATTGACGGAGGCTGACCGCCCGCCAACCGTGTGCCGGCAATAGGGGTGAAAGCGAAAAGCGCACTGTAAACACCCTCATCGTTAAGTTTCGCCAATAAATCCACTGCTTCATGCTCAGTTTCGCCTAAGCCCACCATCAAATGTGTGCCGACGTTGCCTTTGCCCATTATTTCGACCGCGTCGTGTATCGCTTTAAGGTGGCTTTCCCATCTGTAAGGACCTGCAGCCTTAGCGCCTTTAATATCATCAAATATTTCTTCGTTCGCCGCATCCAGAGGAATTATTATTTTTTGAACACCACTGTCCCTTAGACGCTTAATCTGCTCCGCCGGAACTGAAAAAATAGAGACTGATATTGGCGCGGCAACCTCGGCATTCAATCTGTTGACCACCCAGAGCAATTCGTTCATGAGGTTAGAATAATTCAGGGTTTGGATGCATATCCGTTTAATGAATTTGCGTTTAGCCGCTTTTTTCAGCCGAGTGATTACCAATTCCGCATCGTATGGCAAGTACAGCCCCCTTGCGATCTTGTCAACCTTAGCTTCAGAAGTTTTCGCTTGAGCACAAAACTTGCAGTTGGCGGCACATCTGCCAGGGTAGTAAGTCTGTAAATACGCTGTAGTTGGAGCATTATCGCGATTCATAAAAGCCATTTCAAGCCCTAAAATAACTGCAGTACCGATGGAAACACGTATTTTTTTAACAGGTTGATTGAGTGTCACTTCTCAGGGTTCCTCCGTTGATGTTAGTCTAAGATAAGACGCGGGGGGCACTGCACAACACACGGCATAGGATTCAGTCGTCAACCCAATAGACTCCGATTGCTTGAGAGCAAAGTCAGACGGGGTTGCAATGCTCGTTACACCTGCTTGAATTGCCAGTTTCTCAATAAGTGCCCTGTCAGCTCCTTTAGACCTTGCGCACCCTAAAGTTATGGGAACGTTAGGAAACATCAACCGAGAGACTGAAACAACCTTGGCAACATCATAAGGGTTCACAGTTACTTTTTCCAACGGAGTACCTCTCAGCGGCATTAGCGCAGTTATTACAACCGTTGTGGGTTTGATGCCGGAGATTATTTCTAGAGATGTTAATTCATGTTTAAGGTTGCCAAAATTGAGCCCAACGCAAACATGTGGAGATATTATCGGTATTTTGGCCTTTTCGAGAGCTTTCAGAGTTCTGGTGTAGGTTTTGGGTTTTATTTCGATTCCGTAGACAGCTTTTGTCGTTTCGGGTGAACCAACAACATCTACGGCGGCGCCATCTAATCCAGTTGACGCCAATTTTTCTGCTTCTTGAAAATCCACAATTCCAGTGTGGGCGATTACTATGAGATTAGTCTTCTTCTTAACTGAAGATATAGCATCTAAGAAGTTGCCAAGGGGAACCTTGCCGCTTGGCAGACAGCCCCCAGTGATTAGAACGCCTTTAGCGCCTTTCTTTGCTAGTTTTTCACAAATTTCTACGAGTTTTGTAGGAGATGGAGCAGCCGTCAAGTTTTGCAGGAGTTTGGTCTGGCAGTGTTTACATCTTAAAGCACATTCGCTGCCGGTCACGGATAATGCGGGGAAGTATCGTGATGTATAGTAGAAGTTGATTTTTCGACCCATCTGCTTATCAGACAGGGCTCTTGTGGTTGCCGATAGAGACAATATTTGGGTTGCGTCCTTTAGCTCTAAGAGTTCTTTTGCTTCGTGAATGGATATTGCCTTGTTCTCGAACCCTTTTTCTCGTAACTCCGTAAATTTGTTTGTTAACACTTACGCACCATCTACGTTGTCATAAGGCATGAGTTTGTCGGTTTTGATGTCCATGTTATAGGTCCATTCTTTTGATGCGAACTTCGGTTCTAGACTTTTGATTAGTTCGGTTTCTTTTCTGGTGAGTGTTTCATATTTTATTTCGGTGTTTAGCACTTTTTCGAAGCCTGACTTTATTGTTTTCTTGACTTCGGACAGTTCGATTCTTCTCGATAGTTCTCTGTTGATGCAGGTCAAACCTTCTTCGATTGAATTTATTCCGGGCTTCAAATTCTTGAATGGATTCCTAAAAACTTTCGACATTGTTTCAAAGTCAAAGTCGACGAGTAGACTGCCACCCACTATTTGAGCGCCGGTTAGGCCAGTAGAGGAATTTCCGGATACTTTCTTCCCGTTAATCCAAATTGCGTTGTTGTAGTCCGACACCAAAGTAACGTCGTTGAAACCAAGGTCTCGCAGACCCTGCAAGACTCCACGGAGAGCGTAGTTATACATTCTTTGAATAATTGATGAAATTGGCGCAATAGGGTGGTCAGTGCCGATAACAATGTCATATAGAAGCTGGTTTTTGTCAACATATCCTGTTCCGCCACCGAGGATTCGGCGAACGATACTTACGCCCAATTTCTCGCATACGTCTGCATAAACCTCTTCTTTCACAAGTTGAAAATAGCCCAAGCAGACAAACGGCTTCGTCGGTCTCCAGAAAATAATTGTGTTAGGAACCAGATTCCTTGATCGGGCAATGCCAACTGCTTCTACAGTAGCAACTCCGGTCACTGGATCCACTAAATCTGTATCTATGAGCCTCCATTGTTCAACCGTTTACGATTCCTCGTCAATGTTCTTTCTTAACTTATTTCATTGCCAAATAATAATCGTTATTAAGTACACCTGGCTAGCGCACGCAGAGGCTAAGGACGCGAACCTAACTAATAAATTCCAGTTAATAACAAAGAGAACAAACCGAAACTGAGCAATTAATTGCGTTTTAGGATTTATGAAGCTTAGACACTGCACGAAACCCTAATGTTGGCTAAAAGTGACATTGAAAATGCAAATTCTATTGTGCAAACCTAGAGAAAAATAAAAAGTTTGGGCGCGATTGTACACGCGCTTTTTGATGTTTTTAGGCTTGAAGTGGGTATTTGAAGACTTCAAGTATTGTCTTGACTGCAAATTCGATTGCAGGTAGCGGAATTGTTGGATCTCCAGTGGGAACTGATACGTAGGTTCTGTGGCCTTGAGTTGGATATTTCATAAATAGTTTTGCGTGCCTTGTAAAGTCGTTTCGGATAGCGTTTTGGTAGTCTGGGGAGAACATCGCTACGTTGTCAAATGCATCGTGAGCCCAAATGTTGTCGTATTTGCGGGTGTTGTTATACCATTCGTCGACGTTTGGATGTTCACTGAAGCCTAGCATTCCTCCGCCGCCGTTTTCACTGAGGCACTTTGCAATTGGCACGTGCGCGGTCATTGGTCCTTCAGGGATTACTTCAGGTTGCCATCCTTTCTTTGCACAGTATTTTATGGCATCGGTATAGGTTATGTCGAAGACTTTTGCAAATTCTTCGCCCGTTAGGTAGCTTGTTGAGTCGCACCAGGTTATCCAGTTGCCTTCTCCGGTGTCATCTATTTGTTGTCCAAGTATTTCGGTTTGTTTGTCAATCTTCTTTTTCAGAAGAGCGGTTGTACCTTTGAGGCATAACTCAGCCAATTCCATGTTCTTTCGAATATCCATAACGAAATCTTTGATACCTCTTAGGAAACCAGCCATAGTTATTGGACCGCCACAGCAAGATGCTACTATAGGCATCTCTGGCACTAGTTTCATGAGTGCTTTGACTTCCCAGAAGTATATTGGCCAAGTTCCAGCTCTTAGTGCAGGCTCAGGAACGTTGTCTAAGAAGAATAGTGCATCTTCTTTGGTTCTGACAAATGGCTCTACGGCGAGCGGTGGACCGTTTTCGATGAATCTGAATTTTCTTGTTACAAGCTCTTCTCCGAATCCATAGTTGTACAGCCAATTCATGTCGGTAGTGCTTGCAAATTTTGCATACCACAGCATTTGCCCTATTGCGTCCAAGTTAGGATGATTAATCATGTCTTTTGTGAAGAGTATCGATGGTGGATCCGCGAAGCCATCAAATATTCGTGTCATGGTTTGATGCAGTCCACTGCAGTGACTGGGTAACCGGTCCAGTGGTTCATTAGTGAATAGAGCTTTGGCCCATCTTTGGCGAGGCATCATTTGTTCTTCTTTCTTGGTGTCAAGCCACTTTGCTTTTGCTTTCTCCAGCATAACCTCTTCCGTAGCAGTAAATTGGTAACTGAACGGCCCTTTGTTCCACCACAATGGATAATCGCGGTTGACTTCTTCAGAATTCCATTCTATATTCATTACTTCACCCCCTTCTTAAGTCTCTCTTCTTTAAGTACTCGCATTAGTTCATCAGTTTTTTTAACCGCGTCAACCATGTCTGCGCCCCAACCGTCTAAGCCATATGTAGGTACGTCAGTTTCGAAGGTTGATTGTCCGCCTGCAACTACTTTCACGTTGTCTCGAATTCCTAATTTCTGCAATTCTTTGACGACTTTAGGCATTGATGTTTTGCACATAGACATAGAGCAGCTGATTCCGACTATGTCTGCTTTCGATCTTTTTGCTTCTATCGCAAAGTTTTTGGCTGGAACGTCTAAGCCAATATCGTTGATAACATATCCAGCTGATTCGTACATTGTTGAAACGAGGCTTTTTCCAATATCATGTACGTCGCCCTCAATAGTTCCCAAGACTATCTTTCCCGGAAGCTCGGCCTTCTTTGCACCAGCTAACAATAGAGGTTTTAAGATGCTTGTGCTTTTTACGAGGCATTCGCCTATCACAATCAGATCTGATAAAAGTAAGGCTTCGCTTTCGGAAACATTACTTACTCCTTCTGTTCCGCCAGCCCACCAGCTTTTCGAAGTAAGCTCTTTTGCATATCCCACAATTTTGTTTAGCAAATCAAAAGGTTCGGCGCCAGCATCCAAAGCTTTTTGGGTTAATTCTCCAAACTTATCTGGATCTTGTGCCTTAAGAGTTTCTTTAAGCTCAGTATATATTGCTTCCAAATGTTTACCTCCGACGTCTGAACCGAATTAATCAAAAAAACCTTATAGCTTGTAGGTAGTTGCAAAAGTAACCACCATCTATGTTACAGATCATAAAAAATTTTGATTCTACAATGGTTGTGGATTACCAAAAAGATCATATATATTATAATTTGATAAGAAGAGGATGAGGAATTAGATTGAGCCAGAATCTGATATTGGCGAAACTAATTGAGTTGGGATTTACAGATCAAGAAGCACGAATATACATATTGTTAGCAAAAACAGGAACTCTAAAGGCGAAAGACATTTCGAGAACTTTAAAAATAAACAAAGTCCAAGTTTACCGTAGCCTGAGAAACCTTCAGAACAGAGATTTTGTTGAATCATCGCTTGGGTGCCCGGCGTTTTTTTCTGCAACGCCATTTGACAAGCTAATAGACCTCGTGGCGGAATCTAAAAGTTCAGAGGCCATGTTGCTCAAAAGCAACAAAGGAGCATTGCTATCCCTGCTGGGAAGAATGGAACAGCTGACGCCAAATGAAATGGACAAGTTTACGGTCGTGGAAAACGCTAATACGATTTACTCATTAATCGATCAGTTTTTTAAGAAAGCCCAAAAAGAAATCGTGGTAATGGTTGATGATGCATACAAGGCAGTACCGAATTTTGACGAGAATCATCGCATAACAAAAGCTAACCTCAAACGAGGAGTCAAATATAGATGCATTGGCAAAGATAACGAGCAAAATCATGAGTCTACAAAAAGAATCATGAACGATGGATGGATCTTAAGAAATTTTGAGAATAGATACAGTAAAATAATTAATAACAACTTTCCGTGCTTTTTCATGAGAGACGAAAAAGAGCTAATACTATCAATGGAAAAAGACGCTTTCGGATACATCAAGAAAATAATGATCACTAACAACCAAGCACTAATCAGTCTAGTAAAACTGTTCTTTGAAAAAACATGGTGTGACTCAGAAATTTCAGAAATTGCCAAACTATCACTCTAAACAGAAGTCACAAAAAAAGTCAAACTGTATCTCTAAGACTCTTTCAGTCGTTAATTCAAGAGCTACTCTCATGTAAGCTTTTCTTCAGCGTTTAATCAGCAATTGACGCTAGGCATGTTCTGGATTGAATAAGAAATTGGAAAACAAATCAGATTTAGTTCTCGGTACACAGGGCAATTTTATGTGAAATTACAAATAGTTTCCGCCCAACATCCTTACTAGGGAGTAACAAAAGTAGCTGACCACATTTTAAAACCAAATTGCATCATAAAGGAAACACAAAAAGGAGTTAAAGACAAAAATTGTCAACTCAAGAAAAAGCTGATGAACTGATAAAAACTCTGACAGATAGAGTAAATGCAAAACCCGATGGGTCAAAAGGCTGGGGCGGAGCCATAATCATTAATTTCACAAATGCTGAAGAAGTTTATTTTCTGAAATTCGGCATGGACGGCAAAGTCGAAAAAGTTGATAAAGGATACCTTAAAGTAATGCAGAAAAAAGGCCCTAAAGCTACAATCAACACTACAACCGACACCGTAGACGCCATATACAGTGGAATGATTGATGGAATGGGGGCAATGATGAGCGGCGCAATAAAAGTCGACGGCCCGTTAGATGTCGTGATGAAGCTGGCGCCCGCATTTATGTAGAAGCGAAACGCATTCAACAACTAAAGTCGGCGAGATGAAAAAGTGTGCTGCCAGAACTTGTCCCAATAATGCTAGCTATTAGCGCAATCACTCTATTGGCAAGTGTCGCTGCAATAAAGGTCGGGGCAAAAAAAATGCAGCTTTTCATGAAAGTCATGAAAGCAGTCTCGATTTTGAGCATAGTTGAGGGCATAGTCGACGTAGTAGCACTAATCACATATTTTATTTAAACGCTACCACATGACGCTTAACACAAAGCGAGGCAAGCATCCTCATTTTTCCTCTGCTTTTCAAAAGCAAGCGTTTCATTTTAGTCCATAATTAATTCATATAAAAAAAACAATTAATGAAAAATCATCCTTTCTTTTTCTCAATTAAACCCGTTCAGGTTGGCATCAACTTTACCACAAAAAACTTTTACAGCGCCCCTAGCTGCGATTGCTAGAGACCCTTGTATTCTCCACCTGTTATATCGTCCTTTGATTTTTCTGCTTCTTTCTTGAACCAATCTACAGCAGCGTCGCCGAAGAATATGTTCTTTAACTCGGCCTCGAGGTTGGATGGCTTTATAATACATAGCCACCCTGCTCCATATGGATCATCTTTAAACGCGTTTGCTCCTCGTTTTCGAACTTCTTCGTTTACAGAAATAATTGTCCCAGACACTGGAGCAACAATCGGTCCGGTATACTTTATTGACTCTAATATCCCAAGCTTCTTTTTCTGAATTAACACTGTTCCAGTTGGCATCAACTTTACCATGAAGATTTTTACAGCGCCTCTAGCTACAATGTCATCAAAGCCTACACGGACATTTCCGTCATTCTCTTTTTTAGCCCAAACATGCTCATTATAGTATAAGTCTGGTCGAAACTTGAAACCGAAAACTTCTTCCACAGACATCAATCTAACCTCATTTCGCATTCGTTTACAATTTTAGAAAGAGCGTGTTTTGTCCTTATATAAAGTGGTCAATTGCAAAAGTAACACCCAGCAATTTTGCCCGTTGTGATTGCGGTCTGAACCCATTGCGGTTCAAATCCCGCCCAATCCACTTCAAACAGTTTCGAGCCTCTGCGCAAGAGTAAAATTATACATTTGACAGCGTGCGGATTCGCTTAAATAATTAAGCGAGTCCCACCGGACCCGAACCTTGTCTAGTATGGGTCTCTATGGGAATTTGGCTCCAAATGAGGTTGGAGCTTGGCTTCAGATGTCGAGGACCCATTCCGTTTTCCACTAACGTGATTAGCATAATGCTCTGCCTCAAGAGGGCATACAACAGGTTTTAGACGGCAGAGAAAGGCATCGACTCAACGGACGTTTATAAGCACTTGTGTAATGATTTGTAAGAAGAAGAATTTGCCTGCGTCATTTTTCTGTCAGCTAAGACGGTTTAGAACTCAAAATAAGCCCGGTTAGCGAATGCCAAGACCCGCGGCCTCCCCCCAAAATTACACAAAACTGTGTAATGGCCATGAGTGTTTTCGCTCTACCTGGCATCTAGGCGGAAAACCGTCAACCCCGGACGGTCTATAACCAGTTAAACGCAAGTTCCCCCGGCTTTTCGCGCCTTCCTCCGAAGCATTAAAGTCGGTTGCGTTGGGAACAGTTGAAAGGGTTTCTTCAATTCTAATGCATTTCGCTTGGGGTTACTTGTGCTT
Source organism: Bathyarchaeia archaeon (assembly GCA_049515895.1). GTDB lineage: Archaea > Thermoproteota > Bathyarchaeia > Bathyarchaeales > Bathycorpusculaceae > Bathycorpusculum. Next base: position 42,249 of record JBEKTQ010000020.1, read on the forward strand.
CATGTCAGTCATCTTCCACAAAAAGCGGTTATTTCTCATTGCATTGCCAATGGGGTTTGTTGACTTTTTAGTTCCTTTTGCCTCAAACATGGGCATTGTAGTTTTCGAAGTTGTTGTGTTCACGTTGGCTGTTCTTACACTTCTTGTAGCTTGGTAAGCAGTGAAGCATGTACCAAAGAGCTCCGAAGACAACACCTTAACTCCCAAAGTTTGCATTAAAAATGCACAAAGCTTATCCATAACTCGACACGAAATAGCCTTCGAGAGAGGGTCAACTTGTCGTTTGAATCAGGAAGAAAACTAGGGTTAACAGCCAGCTTGATAGCAGTCGCTGTGCCAGTCATCACGGTTATTTTGTACGGTTTTCTTTTCTTGTCCTTCTTTCGAATAGGTACTCCGGCTACAAGTGGAGGGACCTATGGCGGCTCACTCCTTCCCGCTGGAATATTCTTTGCCTTTATCGCTATCGGAATTATCGGTTTCATTGGAATCATACTGTTTCTCGTTGCGATGCACAGGTTAAGCCAGTATTACAGTGAACCCGGCATCTTCAAAAATGCACTTTATGGCTTTCTGATAAATATAGTGGGTATAGCGGTCTTAATTGTGATCTTGTTTGCGCTTCTATTTGCGGCGATTTTCTCTCTTGCTGCCAGACCCACGCTGAACTTCTCTCCTTTTGGATTTATCTTCGGGTTTTTGGGGCTCTTTGCTGCGATTTTTGTTGTAGCGATAGTTAGTGCCGTATTTTACATGCGCGCTTTCCATAAACTGGGCGAAAAATCAGGAGTCAGCAACTTCAATACCGCAGGGACATTGTATTTAGTCGGTACCGCTCTGACAATTGTTTTGGTTGGTGGTTTAGTAGCATGGATCGCCTGGATTTTTGCGTCGTTAGGGTTCAATTCGCTGAAACCTAAAACTGCGGAATCTTCTTCTGTTTCCTATCCCACAACACAGCCGTTTCAACCAATTAGACTAGGAGAAAAGAAGTTCTGCAACCACTGCGCAGCAGAAATCAGCATTGATTCGGTGTACTGTCCAAACTGCGGAAAAGTTCAGCAATAAAAACATGGCTTCTGCCTGAATTTGTCAACGACAACAAATTTTATATCTTGGTGCCCGCTCCTTTTCCGAGTAGAAGTTGTGATGCTTTATGGCTGTTAAAACAACACCAGATTATATCGACTTGCTGAACCAAGCGGTTGAACGCGAATTCGGAGTTGCAGTCCAATACTTCCTTCAACACGCTAAAATGGAAAAAATCATCAAAAAACAAATCCCCGAAAACATCCTTCTAGATAAGACCACATACGACGCCGTTGGGAAAATGCTTCATGAAATCTCCATTCAAGAAATGAAGCATGCCGCATCCATAATGGAGAGAATTTATTACCTCGGCGGCGAAGCAACCACTAAAGGCGACAAACCTGTCATCGGCGACACAATAAGTGAATTTGCCAAACTAGGCGTCGTCGCAGAGGAAGAAGCTTTGAACCTATACCGAAAAATAATCACGAAAGCGGCCGAAATGGGGGATTGGGAAACACGGGAAATGTTCGAAAAAATCTACGGCGAAGAAGAAGATCACCTATTCAAGTTCCAAGAGTACACCGCCTTCCAGGATGAAAAAGAAGAACCCGACAAGGTGCCCCTGTCAGAGTGGCGCAAAATATTCACTCCAGACTACTATGAACTGCTGAATAAAGCAGTTGCAGCTGAAATCGCTGGAATAATCCAGTACACTAACCAACATGAAAAAGCCGCTTTGCTGGAGCTCAGGATGAAGAAGACCCCGTTGGAAACCGTTCAAGGCACGAACTATCAGGGCGTCGTCAGCAAACTCCTCAAAGACATCTTCATACAGGAAATGCAGCATCTTGAAAAAATAAGCGAACGCATCTATCTCGTCGACGGCGAAGCAGTAACAAAGCCAAATCCACTTCCAGTCGTGGGAAAAACAACTCTTGAGATTCTTCGGCTCGACCATCAACTTGAAGCCGACACTATCGCTCTATACCGACAGATCGTCGCTGAAGCCATGAAACGCGGCGACACAACGACAAGAAAAATCTTTGAAGACATAATTCTGCAAGAAGAAGACCATTACTGGACATTCGACGACTACGTCAGATAAACCCCACTTCCTTTTTTATCTTTAGGTAAAACCTGGGACATAGGTTATCCGAAAACTTAATTCCGAAGGCTATGCAACATACATATGGCAGAGGCGAAGCTATGAAAGAAGAAAAACTGCCTCGTTGCATAAACTGCGGAAATTTTATCGATGATTGCAAATGCGTATGCCCATACTGCGGAGAAACTGCAAAATGCATTTGCTGCGTAGGCATCGAAAAAGCATCGGGCGGCGGGTAACCGCTCCAAAATAAATGAAAAATTATTCGAGAGAAGATGAAAGCAAAAATGGTAACTGAAAGTATAAACTGGATGGCAGGCGGTCCACAAGGTAGCGGCGTTGACACAGCTTCCACCATATTTGGAAGAGCATGCGGCTACGGTGGCTTATGGGTCTTCGGCAGAAGAGAATACCACTCAAACATCAAAACCATGCATAGCTACTTCCACCAACGCGTATCCAAAGAGCCAACCTTGGCCAACATAAGCGACGTGGATTTGCTTGCAGCTTTTGACGCTGAAACCATCGTTAGACATATCGGCGAGGTCGTGAGTGAAGGCGGCATAATAGTTGATTCACGCGACATAGGCGTCAATGTCTTAACGGGAATAGCGACGTTCTCAGAGGAATATAAAAGCCAAATTCGCATTTTCCTAAAAGAAAACGGTGTTGGCGAAACCGTAAACGATTTCTTAAACTACGCCAAAAAGAAAAACATTCAGGTCTATTCTGTCCCATACATGGACTTGCTTACGGAAATCGGCAAAGCCATCAAGGTGGAAAAAGTCAGCTCACTTTCAAGGATGATTAACGTTCTTACAATAGGAATCTCATTTGCACTATTCAAATATGACAAGAAACTTGTAGAAGACGCAATCAAAGCCACTTTCCATGAAAAAATCGCCGACATGAACGTCACAGCCGTAGATTATGCTTATGAGTACGCTGAAAAGAATTTGGATGTAAATCATTTCAAGTACAAACTGGAAAAAATAGGCGTTAATGAGCCAAGGATTTTTCTGACGGGGAACCAAGCTGTCGCCATGGGCAAGGTGTTGGGAGGCTGCAGGGTACAAACTTATTATCCAATCACGCCAGCGGCTGATGAGAGCGAGTATTTAGAGGCACATGAAATACTTAAAACAAGTAAAGGTCAAGAATCAGTTATTGTAATTCAAACCGAAGATGAAATAGCAGCCATAAATTCCGCTTCAGGTGCATGCTTAACCGGTGCAAGGGCGGCAACCAGCACGTCCGGCCCAGGCTTTTCTCTTATGGCTGAGGGTCTGGGCTGGGCAGGCAGCAATGAAGTGCCTGTCGTAATTACATATTACCAGCGGGGTGGTCCCTCAACTGGACAGCCAACGCGCCACAGTCAACAGGATTTACGGTTTGCCATGCACGCATCTCACGGCGAATTCACAAGAATCATCCTTGCCTCAGGTGACATAAAGGAATGCTTCTATGACGCAGCTGAAGTCTTCAATCTTGCTGAAAAATATCAGGTGCCTGTCATCCACTTGCTCGACAAAGCAATGGCCAACTGCTCCCAAACCTACCCAGTCTTCAACTACGGAAACGTCAAGGTGGACCGCGGTCTAATCGTCGGGGAAAAAGAGCTCGAAGGAAAAGAATACAAGCGCTTCAGATTCACCGAAACAGGAGTTTCTCCGAGGGCTTTTCTGGGAACAAAAAACGCCATCCAATGGTACACGGGAGACGAGCATAACGAGAGCGGAAACATAAACGAGGAATCCTTCATTCGAACGCAAATGATGGAGAAAAGAATGAAGAAACTTGATTTAATCGATAAGGAGTTGCCAATTGATTTGAAAGTTAACTTTTTCGGCGATAAAGACTCAGAAAACATCGTAGTCAGTTGGGGTTCGCCTAAAGGCGCCATAATCGAATCGCTTAACCAGCTTAAAGAAGAAGGCTTGAGCTTAGGTTATATTCAGGTGCGAATGGTTCATCCGCTTCCCTCTGCCTACATTAAGCAGATGCTTCAGGGCAAAAAACGTATAATCGACGTGGAGGACAACTACACCGCTCAGTTGGGCGGCATAATAACAGAGTGCACAACGATCAAACCTAACTTTTACGTTCTCAAATATACGGGAAGACCAATGATGACAACAGAAGTGTATCAAGCCCTGAAAACGATTCTAACAGACATAGCTCCAGAAAGGCAGGTGCTTATGCTTGGCTCATAAACCAGCAGACTACAAAACCAACGTCTACATGGACTGGTGTCCAGGATGCGGAGACTTCGGCATTACAAGCGCTATCCAAATGGCCTTAGCCGAACTTAATCTTGAACCTCATAAAGTAGTTGTGGTTTCAGGAGTGGGCAACGCAGCCAAAGCCCCTCACTTCATAAAAGTCAACGGCGTTCACACACTTCACGGAAGACTATTGCCGTTTGCAATGGGGATTAAGATCGCAAACCCAGATTTAGAGGTAATTGGCGCGGGAGGAGATGGCGATGGCTTGGGTATAGGAGCTGGGCATTTTGTTAACGCTGGAAGAAGAAACATCGACATGACCTACCTTCTTTTCAACAACGGGGTATACGGGTTGACTAAGGGGCAAGCATCACCGACGCTTCCGCTCGGCGTCAAAACGAAAGCGCTTCCAAAACCCAACATTAACGAAGCCGTCAACCCAGTTGCTTTAGCTATTACTTCGGGCTACACGTTCGTGTCAAGGTCGTACTCTTTTGATGTCATTCACTTAAAGAATATCATAAAACAAGGAATTCAGCATAAGGGATTGGCATTAATTGAGGTTTTGCAGCCTTGCCCCACCTACAACGACATCAACACCAAGGACTGGTACGCTGGCGAAGACAGAAAAGATGCGACAGGCAAGCCCCAGTCCAGACTCTACAAGCTCGAAAACGAAGGCTTCGACCCCGTCGTGCACGATTGGAACGAGGACTTCAAGAAGAAGGTTGCAGGTATGGAAAAAGCACATGAGTGGGGCGACAGAATCCCCATAGGCGTCTTCTACCAAAACCAGCTAGAATCAGCCTACCAAGACCGCTTAACCAAACGAATACCCTTTTACATGCAGAATCCGCCTGCTAAGCAACAACTCAAAGACGAAAACGGCATAGCGACCATTGATTTAAGCGAGTTCATGAATGACTTAAAAACAAGCTAAAATCTTTTCCTTTTCAAAAATAGAGACGGATTAGAAGCCTTCTCCCTTTCTCCTCGATCCTTCTCCTCAACCTTTCCTTGAACAATAAACTCAAAGAAACCATATAAGCGATATTGCTGCCCTTGATATATTCCAATTATTGCTTTATTCCGTTTTGTTTTCGTTTTCTTCATCGCCGTAGCATTCTGCACTGAATTTTGGTGTACAGATGCAGTAAAACACCAAGTCTGTTTTCCCGATGTTGCTTATTCTTTGGGATACCCCTGCTGGAATAACAACTAGGTCTCCATGTGTTACCTTAGTTGGCTTTATATTGCCGACATCAACTTGGGCTTCTCCACTGGTTATTAGGTATATTTCGTTGACGCCTACCAGGTGATGCGCAATCGTTGTTATTCCTGGTTTTATCCGAGCCTGTTCAATTGAAATCCCTTCGGTGCTATAGTTTTCTGTTATTAGAACGCGTTCAGGTGTGGGTGTCTCTTTCAGAGAGTTAGCTTTTACAATTTTGGGCTTCAAATACTAACCTCAGATTTCGTTCGCATTTGGCTAAATAAAAAGTAACTATAGCTGTATATTCATATTTTGATTATGTTCCTATCGCAAAGTTTAACCCAACTATTATTTACTTAAAAAATGGCTTTTTTCCCAAACAAGGGCGTTTTTAGATTTTTTTATTTGGAATTTTTTGTTTATTTTTCATGGTGTAGACTTTCGGATTTCATGCTATATTGCGAGATTGATGTGGAAATAACTTATATATGCGCTAAATGTAGTGTGTTGTCAAGACCGTCGACACTACGTATATATCAAAGCATGGAACATGTATAAGGTATGAGATGTCCATACTGCAACTCTGAGAACTCCAAAACTTTGGAAACGCGTGATTCTCCAGAAAACACTACGCGCAGGCGAAGAGAATGTGTCAGCTGTGGAAAACGCTTCACAACTTACGAGTACGTTGAAACCGTTGAGCTTATGGTCAGGAAAAAAGATGACAGGCTTGAACGATTCGATGTTAACAAAATAATCCGTGGCTTGCAGAAAGCGTGCGAGAAGAGGCCTGTTACAATGAGCCAAATCAACGTGTTAGCCGAACAGGTGAGGCAAGACTTGATGCTTAAAGACGTACAAGAAGTTGAGTCGCAGGAAATCGGCGACTTAATCATGATGCATCTGAAGAAAGTCGACCGTATAGCGTACATTCGGTTTGCGTCGGTTTACAAGCAATTTGAGGAGCCTGAAGATTTCAGGCGGTTACTACTTGAGGTGAAAAAACAATGAAGTTCGTCTTAAAACGTGATAGTAAATTAGAACCCTTCGATCAAGAGCGCATAACGACCGCTATTTGGAAAGCGGCAAAAGCATGCGGCGGAAGGGACAAAGAGCAAGCGAAGCGCGTAAGCGATGAAGTAGTCGCGGAACTCCAAAAGACCTACGGGGACGACGGCGTACCAACGGTTGAGGAAATCCAGGACGTCGTTGAAAAACGTTTGATCGAAAACGGACATGCGCAAACGGCGAAAGCCTACATTTTGTACCGTAAACAGCATAGTGACATGCGTGAGTTGGCTGCGCTTCTGAGTTCTTCAGATATGGTTGATCAGTACCTTGAGGTTGAGGATTGGCGTGTTAAAGAGAACAGCAACATGAGCTATTCACTACAGGGGCTGAACAATTATTTGTCATCCACAGTGATAGCAAAATATTGGATATCAAGAATTTACCCGCAAAATATTGCTGACGCTCACTTTTCAGGCGACATGCACATCCACGACTTAGGCGTCTTAGGCGCTTACTGCGTCGGCTGGGACGTAAGCGAGTTGTTGATGGCTGGATTCGGAGGTGTTCCAGGCAAAATTGAGAGCAAGCCAGCAAAACACTTCCGTACTGCGCTGGGTCAAGTAGTGAATTTCTTCTATACGCTGCAGGGCGAAGCAGCTGGCGCGCAAGCGTTCAGCAACTTTGACACTTATCTTGCTCCGTTCATACGGTACGACCATCTCAACCAAAAGGATGTGGAGCAAGCGCTTCAGGAGTTCTTCTTCAACATGAATGTGCCGACCCGTGTAGGTTTCCAGACGCCATTCACCAATTTAACGTTGGATTTGGTTGTGCCGGACTTCATGAAAAATGAGGCTGTACTATTCAACGGCAAGGTAACACAGGACACTTACGGTGACATGACTAAGGAAATGGAAATGTTCAATTTAGCCTTCGCTGAAGTCATGTGTCAAGGCGACTCGAAAGGCAGAGTCTTCACCTTTCCCATTCCCACGTACAACATAACCAAAGACTTCACTTGGGATTCGCCGGTGGCACAGGCAATCTTCGAAGTTACTGCAAAGTACGGTGTACCCTACTTCTCAAACTTCGTTAACAGCGACATGAAACCCGAGGATGTACGAAGCATGTGCTGCCGCCTGCGCATAGACAACCGTGAACTACGCAAGCGGGGTGGGGGATTCTTCGGCGCTAACCCATTAACTGGCAGCATAGGCGTTGTAACCCTAAACATTCCCAGAATCGGCTACTTGTCCAAGGATGAGGACGACTTCTTTGAACGTTTAGAGAAGCTAATGGAAACTGCTAAAGAAAGCTTGGAAATTAAACGCAAGGTGCTTGAAGCATTCACAGACAACGGCTTGTACCCATATTCCCGCCGTTACCTGAGGCATATAAAAGAGGGGTATGGCAAGTACTGGAAGAACCATTTTTCGACCATAGGCATAGTCGGTGTCAACGAAGCAATCATAAACCTGCTTGGGCAAAACATTGCGTCGCGTGATGGGCAAGCCTTCGCCGTTAAAATGTTAGATTTCATGCGTAACCGTTTAGCAGATTATCAGGAGGATACCGGCTGCATCTATAATCTTGAGGCAACCCCTGCTGAAGGCACCTCTTACCGGCTTGCCCGCATAGATAAACGCCGATACAAAGACATCATATTCGCCAACCAAAGACAAGTAGTGGCTGACCATGCAGAACCGTTCTACACGAATTCGTCCCAGTTGCCAGTTGATTTTGCAGGCGACCTCTTCGAAGCTTTAGAGCACCAGGAAAGTTTGCAGACACTCTACACTGGAGGCACAGTCTTCCACATCTTCCTCGGTGAGAGGCTTAACTCTTGGAAATCTGCCGCTGAACTCATCAAGAAAGTAGCTTGGAACTCAAAGCTGCCGTACTTCACGTTAACGCCGACTTTCAGTGTTTGCCCAACCCACGGCTACACAAACGGCGAGCACAAGATTTGCCCAACCTGCGGAGCAAACTGCGAAGTCTACTCAAGAGTAGTCGGCTACCTACGGCCAGTTGACCAATGGAACGATGGAAAACAGGCCGAATTCGCAATGCGCAAAACCTTCGACCGATCAACAATAATGTCTTCAGCGCCCTTAACAAGTTAGGGAGGAAATTATGCAGAATGAAGTTTAGCGGATTACAAAAAACAAGCTTAGTTGATTACCCCGATAAAGTCGCCAGCGTACTCTTCACACCTGGCTGCAACCTCCGCTGCCCATTCTGCCATAACTGGCGCGTAGCCGTTGATCCGCAACCCCCGTTTCTGCAGGAAGCTGCTGCTCTGGAAATCTTGGAAAGCCGCAAACGATACGTGGACGCCGTCGTGGTAACTGGTGGCGAACCATGCATGCACAAAGAACTACCCAAATTCCTCGCTAAACTCAAGGAACGCGGCTTTGCAGTAAAGTTGGATACGAACGGTTTCTTCCCTGATATCCTTGAGGAATGCTTGGGAAGCGTTGATTACGTGGCTATGGATGTGAAGACGTGCAGGGACAAATACCGGCTTCTTGGTGCACAGAACACGGATGGGTTAATGCGAACCATGGAGATCCTAAAGACGGGAAAAGTCCCTTATGAGTTTCGGACAACCGTGGTGCCGCAGATAGTCACCGCCCAAGACGCTAATGGCATTGGGGAGATGGTAAAGGGCTCGAAAACTCATGCTCTCCAACAATTCATCCCCGAGGACACGCTTGACAAAAAATTTCAGACGCTGAAGCCTTACACGCCCGAGACAATAGGTGAGTTCGCCGAGGTCCTTCGCAAATACACGGAGAATGTTCAGCTAAGAATCTAACAGGAAGTCGTTTGCGAGTTTATTTTAGCATGGCAAAAAATTTGTAAACTTTTTTGTTGTTTGTTTTTGGGTTGGTTTTTTGGTTTGGGGTTTGGATTAGCTGCAGGTTGCGTCAACTAAAGTCAACTATCGTCTGCTAAAGTCAACTAAAGTCAACAAAAGTCAATAGAAGTCTGAAAAAGTCAATAAACGTCTTAAAAAGTCAAAAATAGTGAGAGAATTAACAATATAAGACGGTGGGGATTCTTCAAAATTCTCCCAAAATCTCCTTAAATCTCCCCAAATCTCCCCAGAAGTCAACAAGTCTGCGCCGATTCGAGTGAAAAAAAAGATCCAGAGTTAAGTAAAGGTTAGAATTGGCCCAGATATAGGGTAACTAAGTTTGGAATATTCCAAGATTTGAAATATCAAAGATATTCCTGAAAACCATTTGTGACCATGAGAAAGGAGAGGAAAACTTTGAGGCTGATTACAAGAAATCCTTCAGAACTTGTTAAAAGATCTGTAATCAGTCCGAAGTGGATTTATTTTTCCTATGGGTTCTTGATTTTCTGGCAGCTTTTGGATGGTTTAACGACTAAGATTGGCTTGGATTTGGGGCTTGCCGAAGTTGGGACCTACGCGAAAGGAGTTTTAGCTGACTACGGCTTTTGGGGTTTGATGGCTTGGAAATACAGTATAGTGGCTTCTGTGGGGGCGATGTTTTTTTTGATCTACTATGTGGTTCATAGGTATGCTCCTACACGTTTAAACTCTGTGTGTAAGATTCTAACCGTTGGTGGCTTACTCGGGGGAATGGTTTCAGCCCAAGTTGTTCTCTCCAACATCTCACAGCTTCAACTTCTTCTGCATTAACCTTAAAAGCCGCTCTAACATCAGCATTTGCTCATAACCGACAACAGTGTGTATCCCAATTGGACATACAAATGCTATTCAAGACCAAACTATTATCCTTCTAATGGCGGTATATTAGTCCAGCCGCTCAGAACCCACTTAACCCGGTATTTGTCCCACGGTTTGCATTTCCCCCTCTTTTCTCCTAATCGCGGGTTAAGGGGGCTCTGGATGACTCTCTTTTCAATTATAAATTAAATAGTGGCGAAGTTTAAATGCCATTTCCCAGAACGGGCTAAGATTCTGCGGGGGCAAGAAAGTTCAAATGAAAAAAGTGTCAGAATTGATGCCGAATAGAAACTTGATGGAAGAATTTTCGATCGCATGTTATTAATGTTAAATCACGAAGGTTGGGAAATTCGATCAGTTTGAAGTCGATTACTTTCCAACAATTACTAGCCCGATACCTGTTTGTCTGCAGGTAATGCGGGTGAAACAGCTGCAGTCGCCACGGGGGCTGTTTCTTCTGGAGGCATTTGCTTTTGGGGTTTATCTGATAATATTTGTATTTTTTCCGCCATCGGATGGAGAAGATCTGGAGGCGGATACGGAGTGTTGAGGTTGGATGACAGAATGTAGATTGAATTGAAAACATGCTGGTAGATCGTAAAGAGTATTTGTGGAATTTTTGTTTTAGGGTTCACTTCAAGTTTTTTCTTTATGTCGTCAGGTTTTCCAGCCAAAGTTACCGAACCTGCAATATTGTATTTAACAACATTTGGTTTAGTGGAGATCGCCAGACTAAATGCAAGTGTTACTTCGTTTGTTCCTTTTTTCTGTTCTTCCAGCTTTGCGTTGACGTCAAAGAACAGCTCATCTTTTGTGAGGTACTCACCGGTTCGTTCAGCCTGTAAACTATTGAGTTTTATTGAAACAGTGACCCCGGAAACAGAATATTGTGGATTTACGTCTGATTCCTCTCTTCACATCATTCTTGTCATTTTAGTATTTAACTTTTGTATTTCGATTTGAGTTCAACTAGCAAATGTCGGATTGACTATTCTGTTGGGGTGTAAAATGCTGGCACTGAAAGTTCTCCCATGAAATTGAAAGTTTCATTCCCTTTGGTATTTGTTTTTGGTTTTAACACTATTTTTTTCGGAATGTCATCTTCAAAGTAAACAACGTAGTTGACGGTTGCTCCTAGTCCGAGGCGAGCAAGCTGTTGTACTGATAATTTGAATTTCTCGTTTTCTTGAATTTTTATGCTGATTTTTTCGATTGCTTCAAACAAAATTTCGGTTTGTCCTTGCTCAGTAAATGAAATCTCAATGTCACCTGATTGAACCCAGCATGAGGCTTCTTCTTTGCCTTTTTTAGATCCATTTTTTCCTTTATCCGCTTTCTCGGGAGGTTTCTTTGATTGGCTACGCATATTTTTTTGTAAAGCTGCAGATTTTTGGTACCATTCGTCATTCTTGTGAGTGACTTCGAAGTCTCGCAATAATGTGCCAAGCCATTGGCTATAATCTTCGTATGTTGCTTTGTATTGGCTCGTTTGATTTGTTATGAATTCTGTCAATTCTTTAAGTGAGGTGAAAGTTTGAATTTCTGTTCCCAATTTTTTCAACTCAGTACATATTATTTTTATTGAACTGTTCTATTCAGATAATAAGATCTGAGTTTTTCAGATAATAGGATTTGTCTATTGCAGAAATTACATACTTTTTTCTAAGCTGAAATCTGGCAAATCTCGTTCTTGTATCGGGTGATGGAAGAGGCTCGTCTGGCTTATAACAGATTGTTGGGAATAGCAATTGAGTTAACCCCCTCATCCCTATGCTTTAGATCGATCAAGCTCATCGCTTAAGCGATCCAATATTTTACAAATAACTCAATTTAGTTGCTTTCATTTTCTGCACACGCTTTTTTCCTCGCGAACCTCTTCCAAGGTTGGACTTATTTTTCGCAAAGGTCTTGATTTTGATTATTGCTTGTTACGGATAAAAGTATTGTGTAGTAATAAATAATATTCTCTAATAATATGAAAAATGTTGTTTGAATTGACTTTAGCGTTCTAAAAGTCTTCATTGCACGTTAGAATAACTTGAAAAACCTTTTTGAAGAATGTCTTTATCCAAAATCTTTTATTTCTTTGAACAGCATAGAAAGACACAAAATGAATGGATTTAGCAAACATTAGTGGTGAGTTGGTTTAAGGTTTGGGCGAAGACATAGATATTTTAATTCAGAGAGAAGAGACCAAGCTTTTACCTTTTTGCTCACGCATGGAAGAATTCAAAACAGAATTTATTAAAGAAACAATAGATTTTGCATCTGAATGGTTCGGAAAAACCACGAAAGAATACATTACCAAGTACCCTGAAGTCACTTTAAACATGAGTGAAGAAAAAATAGCTAGAATGAAACTTAAAATCACTGAATTAATTGGAAACTCGGAAAAAATAGTGAAGGGCGAGTTAGAAAATCCTGATTTATGGTGGCACCAAAAGCCACATCTGCATGACTCAATCGAGCAATACACTCAAGTTGCAGACAAATACCCAGAAATCCTTGATCGGTCAGTAAGACATGCATTGGGACAATTGGGTGTAGTGCTTGAAGAATTTAGGTTCCGCGTCACAGCTAGCGGAAACACAGGTTCATATGAAGAATTCTGGTTCGAACATCCGGTTGATAGTGACAAAACGATTCCAATGTACCCCCATCTTCTTAAATGGACAGAAGAGATGCAAGATACAATAAGAAAATACAATTCCCAATTCGTTCAAGCAATGAAGTTATATGATGAAATCCAAAACCTCAAAGAACAGAAGAAGAAGCAACAAGCCATGGCACGCTGGGAATCCATTTAGAAACAACTACCTTTCAAACTGGCATGTTCCAGTTTAAGTTCGTAAACTAAAGGTCACTTCGAAGAAATATCACCAATCTTTCCGTTCTAGAATTCTTTGGAGCGCGAACGTTCAGGTAGCGCTGACTGGAAAGAACCCACAAAAAATCACCGACGACAATATCCTCTTTAGGATAAGTGAAGATAGGTTAGTTTATTGTTAACTTTCTCTGAACTTAAGAAAATAAACTACCCCGCTAACCGCTAAAGCAGCAATTAGCGCGGCGACAATGAACAGAGAATATTTAACGTAAATTGGAGGTTCAGCGACGTTTATGCTTAATTCCTGGCTGTCTGTTCTGAAAGACGTTCGAGTTTCAGGTACGGTTGCAAAAACAGCCCAAAGCCCCGAAGAGTTGGGTCGGAAACTCGCCACAAAAGTGCCATTGCTACTCACTATGCAATCCACTGTTTTGGTTAAGTTAGACCTGCTAAACTGCACCTCAACCATGGAACTATTATAGTCTGGAACAGCTACAGAGTCATTATTGTCCAGAGTTAGGATCCCATTGATTGTGATGTTTTCGCCAAGGCGTATTTTATTTTCTACTGGAGTAATGTTAAGTGTAGACTGTTCCTTTACGGTGTAGTTGCCTTTTGCATACACACCGTTTTCCAGAACATCTGTTGCATTAATTTTGTATTGAACTAATGTTCCTGCATTTTGGCCTGGAATTGTTGCCATGCATGTTTGGTTGCTGATATCCATATCCAAAGTATTAGTACTGTTCCAATTGTCGGTAGTGTATGATAATTTTGCTGTTTCCAACTGTGTATTGTTCGAGGTAAACTTGAGTTGGGCTGAATCGCCAGGACATACCCTGCTTGGAATTGTTAAGGGTATCAAGGAAGAATTTTCGAAATTAGTCTTCAACATAAACTGAATATTTCCTGAACCTACCTCTCCGATAAGTGCCAAATGATAAAGATTTGGTCCATGATTAGGCGAAGTGTAATTTAGAGACATTGATTCGCCCATGTATTCGCAGCTTGCATAGGCTGCGCCTCTGTAGCTATTAGGTTCAAAATTGTAACCACCAACTGAACCTGTCAGATTACCATAAAGGCCGGGTTCCCACGCTAATGGAAACTTGTCTAAGCTTGGCGATGCAGCATTATTCATTAAGTAAAGCCTAGCTTCATACATGTCTAAAGTATCTGGAACTTTTACGTATAATTGAACGTATGAGGCGTTGGTTTCGAATTCATACGCCCAGTTTGTGTAAAAATTTGCCTCACCGCCGTTTGTACCTTCAACAAAACTACTATACCATTGGTCGCATGGGAGATTTTCAATGATCATGAAAGTGGCTTCTTGAGTACCTTTGCTGTCTACTGGATTATTATTTATGACAAATGTATAGTTGCCTGATTGTGTCGGTGTAAAAAGCGCGGTATTAACAGTTGTGCCTAGGTGTTCTGGAAGACCCGCTGATTGAGTATGTGTGCTCTCCAAGTTTCCGTCTGGGGTATAGACATAGACGTCGTAGTCCGTTATTGCCGCGGTTGAGGTGTTTATGTACGCTCCATAAAAGTAAATGTGGTAGTTATGGCCTTCCTGCAATGGGCAAATGATGGTCCAGCTTTCGCCGATCGGTATTTGCTCGCTCTTAATTAACACCGGGAACACTGGTTTTTCAACGTAGGTGCAGTTTCCTTCAGCGCTAACGAAGTTATGTACGTAGTTCGTATATTCTGAAGTTGCAGTTAATTGAACGGTTGACGTCTTAGTCTGCGTTGTGGAAGCTTGAGCCGTCAATAATGGACTGAAAACTAAGACAACGATTACGATTAGTGAAAGGATTTTGGTTTCGTGATTGATTTTCAGATGCATGGCTGAATCAGATTACAAGTGTTGTTTATTGCGGAAGCTTGACATATTGGTTATGACGGCTGAATCCGTATTTTCGATAAGAATTGTTAATCTGAAACTATTTTGTTCCAGAACCAATTGGCGGCTGATTTTCTAAAATGGTAAGTTTTCCTGAAAGAATTGCTCGTTTTTCATTCCCGTATTGTGGGAGTATTGTTTTGTGTTGTTGAGTTCGTTTCCTTGTTTTTAATCATGATGATGTATATTGAGTCTTGCTACGGAAGATATTTATAAGGAATTGTCTGTTCTTTTTGCTAAAGGTGAAATAAAGCAATGATCAGACTCTTAAAAAACCGTTACGCACTCGCCACAGTAATAACAACACTCATAATCCTAGTAGTAGCAGTATTGCTCGCAGGTGTCGTATGTTACTTTGCTATTAACGTTGTTAGCACCAGGGTTCAACAGGAAAGTCTTAAGGTTTCGAACGTACATGCCTGGGTTGACGGAGCTGGTACCGCAGAAGCTGCATTAATGATAACGAATATTGGCGGTCGCGATGTCGTCGTTAGCCAGATTCAAGTTCGTGGACAATCATCCGCATTTAGTACTGGTGGTAACGTATACTACGCCGTAAAAGGAACAGGCGATACAATACCCAGCACCTTAAGCCCCATTGCCTTTACTACTCCCGCCAACATTGTCGGCGCTATTCCTTTTCCTGCCCCAAGCACCACTGCCTTAGCCTTATCTGGAGTTGACTTAGTGTTGTCTTCTGGTGGTACTATGATCGTATACATCACTAGTCCTGACAGTGTTACAATCAACGATGTCGGCTTAACCATTGGGTTAACAGTCTTCTCGGCTCAAGCGATGTACTATCAAGAGACGAACATTCAAGCAACAACCGTAACCCTTTAGGTACTTAAGATTAAGTGACCTAAAAGTATCCCTCTACTCTCTTCTTTCTATTTTATAAAAAATATTTTAAGATGCATCATTCTTTTGCTTTCTTTTCTCTCCAATTTTTTAGATGCGTATTTTTTTTTACGCACAAGCTTACTTATGCGGTATTCACGTAATGTTTTTTCAGGAATTTAAAATGAGAAAAATGAGAAATATATTGAAGAATCGTTTGGCTCTTAGTACGGTCATTACTACGCTGATTATTCTTGTGGTTTCAGTGCTTCTCGCGGGTGTCGTAACTTACTTTGCTATTAACGTGGGCAATCAGCAACCTTTGGTACCGGTGGTAACGTGTACTATGCCACGGCAGGAACAGGCGCTACAATACCCAGCACCTTAGCACCCATTGCGACAACGGGCACAGGCGCTCCCGGCTTTGCAGGTACTTATCCTTTTGGTGGCACCACCAATAATTTAGCCCTATCTGGAACTGACTTAGTGTTGTCTTCTGGTGGTACTATGGTCATATACATCACTAGTCCTGACAGTGTAACCATTAACGACATAGGCTTAACCATTGGGTTAACAGTCTTCTCGGCTCAAAAATCATTTCGAATTTGCGCAGCTTGCCGAGGCCATTTTGGCAATACCTCTTATTTTTCTTTGTTTTTATCAACGTTTCCCGGGTCCCTTTTTTGTTATGTGTCGCATCCCTCTACGCACAAGTTTACTTATCGAGTTTTTGTGTAATGTTTTTTCAGGAGTTTAAAAGTAAATGAGAAAAATGAGAAATATATTGAAGAATCGTTTGGCTCTTAGTACGGTCATTACTACGCTGATTATTCTTGTGGTTTCAGTGCTTCTCGCGGGTGTCGTAACTTACTTTGCTATTAACCTACTGGTAACGTATACTATGCCTTGAAAGGAACAGGCGATACAATACCCAGCGCTTTAAGCCCCATTGCTCCCACTGGTACCCCCGCCACCATTGCAGGCACTGATCCTTTTACTGGAGGGGGTCCCGCTGCCTTAGCCTTATCTGGAACTGACTTAGTGTTGTCTTCTGGTGGTACTATGGTCATATACATCACTAGTCCTGACAGTGTAACCATTAACGACATAGGCTTAACCATTGGGTTAACAGTCTTCTCGGCTCAAGTTTCCAAAGTTATTTTTTAGATAATATGTGAATTGTTTATACACACAAATGGCTTAATCCATTCTTCCAGCTTTTCTAGAGTAAATGCACATTTACGAGAGGTTGTAATTGACGGTAACCTTGCACAGTCGACTCTTCAGGAGGTTTGTTCGATCTAGAGGTGCCCTAGCATTGCCGGTTACATTCCTTATACTGCTCGTGTCAACGTTAGCCATCATAACAGTTACCTATGCCTTAGCCGTTGAAAACATCAAAACACAAAGCGAAAGTCTCAAAGTTTCCACCGCACAACAAGACTTTCTATCTCTAGATAACGTTATTCTTTCAACTTTGGGTCAGCCTGGCTCCTCCGGTACCATTGACCTGAGTGATTCAGGCGGATCAACAAACATCCAGCCCACAGGCAATTATCTTACCATCAACGTTATGGATAATTCAGGTATCGACGCAACAATCTTTAACTCGTCAGTAGGCCAAGTCAACTATGAACTTCCAAGTTCAGGCTCAATTGACACAGGACTTTACCTAGCTGGAGACAGCCAAACAATAACCAACCAAAGCGGTTCCTCACCGAGTCAGCTTTACATAACAGCTGGGCTTAACGGGCCTGAGATCCAGCTGCAATATAGGCCAACAGTGACGTATGCGACGGCTGGATTACAAAATGGTCAAGTCGTCAACGATATTCGCATCTACATTGTAAACTTGAATTCTTCAGACTCAATAACATTGCAAGGCCAGCTTCCTCTACAAATTTCCTGCACAAGTACAAAATTGACAACTGTAACTTACCAAATTCCCCGCCAAACTCAAAACTTAGAGATAACTTCGCAATTGAACGGAGCCAATGGCAGCGTTTCCATTCCGATTTCAAGCACATCTGCCGGCTCAATAATCAACATAGAAACAGTAATTTCTAATGTGTCAATCGAGAGGGGAATATCGTAAACAATGGTGACGATAATTCCAAGTTACGTGTATTCGATTTTTGCAGCACTTATAGTCGGTACAATCATAGTTTCGAGTTGCAGCCTTTCAATGGTAAATATAAGAACGGAAGCTGAAAATCAACAGTTAGCTAATGTTGACCAATATGTAGCAGCCCAAAGCCTAAATCTTATAGCGCAAGTAACCGAAGACGGCCAAAACATTACTCAATTTCTAGATCTTCCTTCACAGATCGGGAACCAAGAATACTCTTTATGCCTCGCAAACGACTCGTATAGTGCGTGGGTTGGATCCGGCTTCGGAACAACTGTCCAAGATCAACCACAAATATGGATACCTGCCCAAATTGATGCCTCTGGCACTTTTACAAGTGGTTGGGGAAGACCTTTTTTGCAATGTAACTGCGAGAATCAAACTGTTACTTTAAAATTATCGAGTGAGTGATCGAAATGAAATTTGGTAAAAAGAAAGAAGAAGTCCAAGAAAAAGAAAAAACCTCAGACGAAGAGATGATTGCTTACTTAGGCATTCAGGGCTACCAAGTGCCTGAAGGGTATACTCAAGTTGAAAGTTATCCACTTAATCCTCCTTTCTCTTATGCGTGGATATTCCAAGATGATTCTGAAGGAAGTTACTTCTACGTTGTCGATGAGCTTCCTATGTCAAGAGAAGAAAGAGAATCCTACAAACGCCTAAAGAGTATTCTAGAATACGAGCTTAAAGCCCCAAGGATAGATGAAACGCTTGTTGAATCGTTCCATAGACAGGTTCCATCTATACTGGAAGAGCACGTCAAGGCTCTTGAAGGAATTGACCAGGTTGGTCTAAGAAAAATCACTTACTACATTGAAAAGGACTTGATAGGTTATGGAAAAATCGAAGGCCTCATAAATGATCCGTTAATAGAAGATATAAGCTGTTTAGGCATAAACAAATCCGTTTTCATTTATCATAGAAAATATGCTAATGCACGGACCAACATTATTTTTAGTGATGAGGAAGAATTAGACGATTTTATGACAAGAATAGTGCATAGACAAGGCAAACACGTGAGCATTGCTCATCCAATAGTGGACTTAACCCTACCGGGAAAACACAGACTTGCAATATCTTTCGGAAAAGAAACGACCCCCGCCGGAACAAGCTTCACTATAAGAAAATTCAGAGATGACCCCTTAACCATCGTGGACTTAATAATCAATGAGACAATTGACGAGTCAATCGCGGCGTACCTTTGGATGCTAATGGAAAACAAAATGTCAGTAATGATTGTAGGACCAACTGGTGCTGGAAAGACAACCGCGTTGAATGCTATTGCATGTCTGGTGCGACCGGATTTTAAGATGATTTCGATTGAAGAAGTTCAAGAAATTAACTTGCCACAGGAAAACTGGGTGTCGACCGTTGCACGCGAGGGTTTCGGAGGAGACAGCGAAGGCGAAGTCACCCTCTACGACTTGATAAAGTCAGCCGTTAGGCACAGACCTGCATTAATCCTAGTAGGCGAAATCAGAGGCGAAGAAGCATACGTTCTCTTCCAAGCCCTGGCTACGGGACACGGCGGATTATGTACAATGCACGCTGACGATGTTGAAACAGTCATTAAACGACTAACCCAACCACCCATGAACATCCCGCAAAACATACTTTCACTGATGAACTGTGTAATAGTTGTTAAGCAAGTAAAAACTTCAAGTATCTACCCGACGGAACGAAAAATGTCTTTCAGAAAATTTGTCAGCGTCGGGGAAATCGATAACAACGGTGTCCCAATCGAAGTTTTCAATTGGAACATGTCCTCAGACACTTTCCATCAAAACCTAGATAAAAGCTACTTGCTATCAAAAATAGCCAAAAACCTCGACGCTCCCCTAAGCGTTGTTCAACAAGAGTTTGAACGAAGAAAACAGATTATGCTAAAAATGGTCGAGCAAAACCTGAGAGACTTCAGAAGCGTCCACAAAGCATTAAACAGCTCACTTGTCCTCTCGGATTTAGCCGCTAAAGAACAATCTAAGGTGCCATAACAAAATGGGCGTTTCCGGCGGTTTTATCGGCAAAATCTTCGGCTCAATATCTAAAGCGAGCAGTGAAGAAAAAGAAAAAACCGAGCGGGAACTTCCATTCGCAGTAATGATTTTCACGCTTATGGCTGCAAGCGGAATATCCCCGTACGACAGCTGGAAGAGAATGCGAAAGCTTGACTTCCTACCCGCATTCAAAAAAGAAGCCGACGAAGTCGTGCGTCAAGTCGAAGTTTTAGGCAAAGACCCTTTGACCGTCTTGCAAATGCGGGCTGAAGCGACAGGGTCCAAACTTTATAGAAATTTTCTGGGCGGTTTTGTTTCATCAATCAGAAGCGGCGGAAAAATGGTTGATTATATGAAAAGTCAGCTGAAAGCGATCTTTGAGCTGCGATTCATTAATCTGAACCGATCAATTGAGAAAATCGCCACTTTGGTTGAAGCTTACTCAGTTATGCTGATTGTTGTGTTGTGCTCGTACATTCTTTTTGTTGTTTTATCATCAACCAACGTTATGTCTCTAGTGGTAGGCTCTTCGCTCTCTGCTTCGCCTTTGCTGTCTTACGTGATTGCTTTTGTTATAATGCCAGTGGGATCGTGCATTTTCATTTTGATGGCTCATAATTTGCAACAAAGCGCTTTTCCTGACTTGAAAGACCTCTACAAAAGAGCCCTATTCTTCATACCACCTGTATTCGTCGTAATAGCCTTATTCGCGTTGATTCCTCAGCTATCACAAGCAATAAGCCAGATAGGCTTACCTGCAATCGCCACCATATGCCTCGTTGCAGCTTCACTGCCAATTGCACTTCAATACAGGAAGATCTCAAAAATCAACTATAACGCAGAAGAATCACTTCCCAACTTCATAAGAGACATAACAGAATCACAAAAAACCGGACTTTCCCCAGAAAAAAGTATAATACAAGCTACAAAACGCAAAGATTACGGACCCTTCTCCAAATTTTTAGAATTAATGCGTAGCCAAATAGAATGGGGCATACCTTTAAGAAAAACTTTTGAAAACATCCGTAAAGAAATTCGAAGTTGGTTTGTAACGGTAAACTTCGCCATGATGGTGGAAACCATTGAAGTCGGCGGGAACCAAACCCAGTCGCTAGAGATACTTTCGGAATATAGCGAAAAAGAACACGAATTGCAAATCAATCGACGTGAACTCTTGAAGCCCTATATACTTCTTGCTTTTATGTGGAGCGGATTAATCGCGGTCACAACTACAATAGTGGCTTTAACTACTAATTTAACCACCAGCATGATGACGACTGTTAACAAGTCAAGCCTCGCATCAGTGGCTTCAACACCCGTGTCCGGCCAACTTAACATGTTCTCTGTGGGCATTATCATTCAGTGTTGGATCTCAGGGTTCTTCATCGGAAAAATCAGCGAAGGCAACCTGGGCGCTGGTTTTAAACATGCAGCATTGCTTGCAACGACAGCGTACGTGTCTTTGGTCGTTTCTCAAATTGTTCTTTCGAGACTTTTTGGAGGACTAATCGGCACATAGTAGGAGAAAAAGTGCGTTGCCTTCAACATCCATTGACACCTTCTTCGCGTGCACAATCATTGTAGCAGTAGCTTTGATAGCAACTGCTTTTCTAACCTCAACGATGCAGACTAGTATTAACAGCACACAAGATATCAACAAAGAAAGTTACCTGCAATCAATAGCCGATCACATCATAACAAGTCCTGGAGCCCCCGTTAATTGGGGAAGCAGTAGCATTGTTCCTGCAGACTTTGGGTTAGCAGCAGGCTCATCCAAAACACCTTACCAACTTGATATAGATAAAATCACTCGGTTAAACAATCTCAACACCTACTCGTTATCCTACGCTGACATGGAAAACGCTGCTAAACTAAACAATATTGCTTTGGGCATAACAGTCTCTCAAGTCATGTCTATAAGCCTTGAACAGACAGGCAACAGCACCATAGACAACGGCAACAAGGTATCTTTTAGCTTCGCGATCTTAACAAGCATTAATTCCGAACCCACAAGAACCAGTCTAAACTGCTACGTCGTGGCAAACAACTACCTGAGCAACCTAACCGGCAGCACTTCAACTATTGGAGTAGGCGCTGTTACCTTTCAAATCCCCAGCTCAGAAACGGGCAACGCTATGCTTATCGTTTTTGCACGAGCGTCTTTTGACGACAGAATAACTTCTTACGCAATCTACAATTTTCTTAACTCAACCCAGGAATCAGCCCCGAGCAACACCATATTAACTTTAACTCCGCTCAATTACATTCTAAGTTTTAGCACAAATTTCACTGACATAATAATTCAAAGAGTCTACATCTTCACCTACATGCATCAACAGAATCTCACTCCAGTGCAAAGCGCAACTCAATACTCAATTCCAACATTAATTGACAAAAGTCCCTTTGTCATAGTTACATGCGGCTTCGATAACGCCACTTATTTTCAAGAATGGACCTCTTATCCTCAAGTACCGTTTAAAGCAGGTTCAAGCTTTGAAGATTCAGAGCAAAACATCTTCACTTACATCGTAACAATAAACGGTGTCCTCTATAATGTGTACGTAAGTTTTGGAGATGTAGTTCCGTGAGTTTGTTTAAAGACAGGAAAGGGCAAGTGCGGACAATAGAAGCAATTTTCGCCACAATCCTTTTGATGTCTTGTCTGGCTCTTATTCCATCATCGTCAAGTGTGAAGGATACAACAAGGAATCTTATTTCAACCGCTCAAAACATCTTGTTAAGTTTAGACAGTAATGGGTACCTGGCAACCTTAGTTAATAGTCAGAATTGGGCAGCGCTTAGAGATTGCTTGGAATCGTCTCTTCCGCTTACCGTATGGTTTAATTTAACAGTGTTCAATCAAAACATGAATAGCCTCAATTCTTTCCCAATTTGCAACGCAGGTACTGCAAGTGCCAAAATCGTTTCAGTAGACTATGTTTGCGCTAGCCAAAACAGCACATATTCAATATACATTTTGAGGCTGCAATTGTCTGAGGTTGGACTAACATGAAAAAACGCAACCTAAGACAAAACAGTTCGGGCCAAGTGATTATAATCGCAGCTTTACTAGTCGCGTCGCTTTTACTATCAACCGCTATCTACGTCATTGAAACCGAAAAAGAAGTACCGACTGTTGGCTCTGGAGAAAATTACGTCTACCCCGCATATCAGCAAAGCACAATAAACACTCTGATTAGTGCACTAGCCAACGTAACGAACGGTGGCACCTCTGGCGTTTTAGTAACTGACTTAAAAGAATTGACTGCGGCTATTGCTAACGATTCCTATCAAGCCATACTTCAAATAGATTATACTCCGCTAAACGCAGTTCCATACCAAAACGGCATTTGGATCTCTTGGGGCGCAAGTGGTCAAGGGGTCTCAAGTGTTTATGTCAGATTTGCTTTTAACTCTTCAGGGTCTTCATCATCTTCCAATTTAGAATCTGACGTAAACGTAACTACAGAGGTCCATTTGAGCGGAAACTATCAACTCAACGGCAACTCAACGCAAATAAACCTATCAGTCAACATACTCAACGAAGGTAAACCAGCATTAGCACAAAACTTTACTTTTTACTATGAATATAATAGATCACCGTTAATAGAAAATTGGACAAAGGTAGATTTGCCAAGGATAACCGATTTCGGAAATGGAACATACTCAGTATCATTTACGACTGAACCCGATCCGTCTAACTATCCTCTCCTCGTCTCCATGCTTTGCCAAGATCAACGCGGTATAGTTGTTGTAGCGAACGCAACCTGTACCTACACAAGGTAATGAAAAATGCTAAATCTGAAAACTGAAAGCTCGCGTCTATTGCTTAATAAGAGGAGTAGCCGTCGCAAATGAGTCGGGATCGAGCAATTAAAGTTTTGAGTCTACTATTGGTAGCTTCAATTATTATGACTGCAAGCACAGTCCTGGTTGAGAATTCTTCTCCAAAGCTTGCAGGCACATCAGTTAACGTCTTGCCTGCGAACGTTATTTGGGAAAAAACTCACGGCGTTGTGGGAGATGACGACCGTGCTTATTCCGTGTTACCCGTCGGCGACGGATATCTGGTTGTTGGGTCGTCAGAATCGAATAAGACAGGCATCACCGCTGGTTGGGCTTTAAAGCTTAACCAGGACGGGGGAGTAATTTGGAACCAAACATTCCTTGAAGGATTCGGCACTGAACTCAGAGTTGCTCTTAATTTGAATGATGGTTTCTTGCTTGTAGGCAACGAATTCCTGCCATCAGGGTCCGAAAGCGGTTATGTCGCAAAAATAAACAACCAAGGCACTTTGTTATGGCAGACCACTATAGGCAAAGGATATCTAAACAAGTTCTTTTCAGCGATCGCTACTCCTGGCGGGTTTGCACTTTTCGGGATAACTTATTCCAATGGAACTGGCAGCGGCTCCGCTGCTTGGGTAGTCAAAATTGACCCAACTGGCGACGTTATTTGGAACAAAGCCTACGGAAATGCAAGTGACACCGCCGCAACAACCGGCGTTTTAGCCAATGATGGCGATTACATGGTTGCAGGTTACACGAATACTTCAGGAGAAAGCAACAATGATTTTCTACTCATGCAAATTGATTCGAGCGGAAACATGATATGGAATAAAACCTATGGTGAAACAGGTAGCCAAGAAGCTTCTGCAATGGCAAAAACGCTTGATGGATACATCATTGTTGGAGACATTCAAGCGCCAGATAGTAATATTCACGCGTGGGTTGTAAAGGTTGATTTTAACGGCGCGATGTTATGGGCTAAAACAGTGGGAGGCAAAAACGCTGATTCGCCATATTTTATTACTTCTTCGCAGGATGGCTGTTACCTAGTCGGCGGTTTCACATTTTCTTTCGGCGCAGGGAACAGGGATTTTTGGCTTTTCAAAATCGATGATTCCGGAAAAGTTCTATGGAGTTGCACTCAAGGCAACGCTGGCTACCAAGAAGCTTACGGCGTTATCGAAGCCGGAAAAAACCAATATATTATGGTGGGGTGGACAGACCCACCGGGTCATCCTGTGTTAATCGGCAAGGCACGATACATGTTCTATGTTGTACGCTTCTCCTATCCGCAAGAAGGCAATTGGCTTTCAAGTTTACAGTTAATCTCTTACGTCTTTGCAGCGTTTGCGATTTTATTGACGGTTTTGCTTGCGGTGTCAATTCTTCGGAAAAAACCGAATAGTAATCAAGTAGTTGCAACTTACGAAAGAAAATCCACAGCTTTTTCCTAAAAAAAAATAAGTAAAAGTTTTAATAAAGCAGCTGGCTAACCAAACTCAACTGATTTCTTCTTCATATTGCAATTTGCCTGCCGAAAAACTACTGAGCTTACCTGTTTTGAATGGTTTCCAAGTCAACAGTTCGCACATCGAAGATGAAACTTTCGTTAAGTTGATTCGCTTGTCAATCTTGTGTACCTGAGACGGGTGCAACCCCTCTTTATAGGCTGAAAGAGGTAATATGTCTGGAATGGAAAGCAAGGAAGAATCCAAAAAACTTGCTTGTTCGCTTGTTACCTTTTTTGTTCAACTAAGTTTAGTGAACAAGAGCTGGAGTATCTTGATAAAAGCACTGTAGTTTGTCCATATGGCCGCTGTTTTGTTCTTCTTCTTTACTTCATCGTCATTTACGGCGTCTTCATGAAACGCAATCAATACTTCTTTATTATCAGAAATCATTATGCACGGCAAGTTTTGTTCATCTGCAATCCGATGAGATTCACTTAGCCAGCGTAGTTGGCCCATAAAGTATGCGCTTTTCAGCGAATTGTCGGTAACTACGGTAACATGTACTTTGTCGGCGCGATTTTTAAGCTTGTCAGAGAAATCGCTGTAGTAAAGTTGCGCAAGGTAGTCGGCTGAGGCGAACACTTGGAACTCTTTTTCGGTTCTTTCGAGTAATTCATTAGCTTTCATGATGACTTGCTGTTCACCTTCGAGCATTTGGAAAAGTTCTTTTTTCGCGTTTGCAACTTTCGGCTGAGGCATAGATTGCCAAAGTTCCACAAGGCTTGTTTTTTCTTGTTCCAGAAGCTTGATTTTTATTTTTTGTGCGTCCACAAGCAAATCGATAGCTTTGTCCAGAGGAACAGCTGTGAATT
Source organism: Bathyarchaeia archaeon (assembly GCA_049515895.1). Classification (GTDB taxonomy): domain Archaea; phylum Thermoproteota; class Bathyarchaeia; order Bathyarchaeales; family Bathycorpusculaceae; genus Bathycorpusculum. Next base: position 68,369 of record JBEKTQ010000020.1, read on the forward strand.
TTAGAGGTTTCTCGAAAATAGAGAAAACTACTCCTCGCTTCTCTAAATCCCGCAAGATTCTGTAAGTTTCAGTTCTGTGTAGTGAAATTGCTTCCGCTATTTCTCCCGCTTTCATTTCACCATTTCTTGCTAGATGCAAGTAAACTTTAATCTCGTTTTTAAGCAGCCCAAACCTTGAAAGAGTCTCCTCGATTGTGGATATTTGCTCACTGTATGAGCGATCTTTCATTATCAGTTTCCAAGATTCATTTTGCCTATCATACACTTTTGTTAATTGTTGTTTTTCCATAGATAATGCCATTAGTGTGTTCTCCCTGTTTCTCAATATTTGGGGTATTGCCATCCAATTCTGACTGTTTATATATAATATAATTACGACTTCGAAATCTGAATCCAAAATTCACATCCAAAATCCAAGCAAAATATCCTCTTTTTATGGGCGTTCTCTGCTCTGTTGAGTAGTTGGTTATTGACCAATCAGTAAAAGGTCCGAGTTTTCCGAGTGCCAACCCCTTTTTTGAAAATCCATGGGGCAACAAGGCGCGAATGTTCTGCTTTCCGATTCAAGAATGCTCGATTTAAAGAAAAAGCTTTCAAATAATTTTTTCCCGCTTACCCGAGTTTCCATTTCCAACTTTGGCGCTGATTCGAATGGCAAGTTCAAAGCAACTTGTTTTTCTTCCGCTACTTATGTAATTCTTTGTATTCATTTTCCAAGATTCCCATTTCAACTTTATCGGCTTCAGCATCTTCAAAGCTCTTCCTTAATCTGCGCACGTGCTCTGAGAATGTTATTTGTGTAATAATTCCTTCAGATAAGGGCCATTGATATTTGGAACCTTTGAAAGTTAGTTCAAGTTTGTCGCGGAGATATTTCATAAACAATTTTTCAAGTTGTCGGGCGCTTGAACCTAAGATTCGCTCTAGGGCATTAGAAAAATCACTTAGTTTATTGGGTAATTCCTGCTTTCTAATGTTGCAGCAGCGTTCGAGGTAAATATAAATTGAGGCTTTTCCCGCTTCGCCAAGTCCTGACAGTCCTTCATCTATGGCTTCTAATAGCAATTGATCAAAACTCTTATACTGATGATGACTTGACAACTTACTATTTTCCTTAATGCCGCTAAAGGTTCTGTGCTGTCAATCGTGCAAACAGTGGTATAAGGCTGAAAAAACTAATAAAGCGTTATGAACCGTTAATATTGATTGATGACTGAATCGTCAGGCGACACTGTGTTTTTTTGAGTCTGGAAGACAAAAGCTGCTTTCCAGGTTCGGTTGCCCATGCCAAAAACTAAACTGGGCGATGAGCAAATTTGTTTTTAGGCCTAGGTTTCGAGTCCTTTTGCGGAGGCGTTAGCATAGATAGATCCGAATTTGTTAACGAGGTCTTTCTGGGTGTAAACTGAGGCATGTAAGTGAAAGAATTTGTCCATTCTCTTCGTATCGACACCAATACCGATGACAATGACTCCTTTTCGAAGCAGATCCTCAACACATTCTTTTAAGGCAGTAGGCATGTCGGGGTAGCCATACGGCCAGCCGTCGGAAATAACTATTAAGCAGCGTTGTTCTTCAAACCGTTTGGCAAGCATTTTCCCCGCCATCTGAATCGCATCAGGAATGTATGTGAGCCCTTCAAATTTCAACCCCCCAATTCTACCCCTAACTTTCTTTGAATATGATTCCGAGCTGTCCTTTACTATGTAGAGTTTGTCGCTGAAAGCGAAGAATGTCCAAGATGTCGGGTCGGTCATCAACTCTTTAGCTGCCTCAGCAACAGCTATAGCTAGTGCTCGACCATATTCTCCTTTTACTTGCATGCTATTGCTAACGTCAAAAACTAGTGACCAGGCGAAATTAGGTTTAAGATACTCATCAAGGACAAAAACGTCTGTCGCTGGCTTGTTGCTTGCCAAGGACTGAATTACTGAAGTTAAATCAAGTTGACCCATTTCTTGCCTTGGGTCCTCATCAAGGTAATTAAAGGCTGATCTGAGAATGTCGAGAAGTCGCCGACTTGCCCCTTGAACCAATTTTCTTGCTCTCAGATATTGAGTATAATCTTCTTCCGGAATAGAGACTGACTTGAATCTTGTCAAAGTTGCATAAGGGCTAATTTTTGAAAGTATTTTTTCTTCACGTTGTTTTTGGTAATTGTCAGAATTAAATGCTTGCAATGCCTCTGCTTCCTGTTCCGGTCTCCAATATTGGTCTATATGAGCTGCGGCAGGTACATTGCCTCCTAGACTCTTGAGGGATTGGATGAGCAGATTTTCAAAATCGTTATCTAATGATGTCTGTGCTTCGCTGTAAATGCTGCAGCTCCCGTTGCTTTCGGTATGTCTGAGCGAGGGTGCTTCTAAAAATGGGCCAAAAGGCTCAATTAGACGCTTTATTTTTTTAACTTTTTCATCGAATAAATCGTCGAGTCTAGTCTGTTCGTCGGCTATCGATACTAGGAAAGTTTTCTTTAAGGCTGTTAGGTCATCGAATATTTGATTTACTACTTGCATTTCCTCTGTTCCTGGAGAATTCTTGATTAAGCCTATGTTAAGTTTTGTAAGTAAAGCCGCCATCAGCCTTGTGGAAGCTGTAAAGATTCTTTCGGAAGATTTTATTTTCTGGTAAGCTAACGCATTAGCATAAGCAACGTCGAGAAATTTATCTGGGTACCATGCTTGAATGTAAGCATTGATGTAGGTATCATTAATTAGCGACTTTGCAAACGCATCAATTATTGCGTCTGAATCTTTTGGAACAATTTTTTCTTTTTGAAATGGCGCTAAAGTGTGAGTTGTCAGGTGCAGAACGGATGCTCTAAATAATCGTCCAATTTTGGATTTGCCTTCATTGCTTCCCTCAAATTTGTATCCGAGGAACGAAATATTTCCGCTTTCCAACATGCTAGCTGTTGGCAGCTTGATTGTAAACCCGAAATTGTCACTTTGCAACACAGGCTGAACTAATGTTGAGTCCTGCAGTATCTTTACTTTAGTGTCGTCTTTTTGTAAAGAAACTGACCAAGCGTAATCAACAAATCCCAAAGGGCAATGGCTCCAGAATATTACGATTTATTAAAAACTGCTTCTAATATTCTTCTCACGTCTGCTTGGACTTCGACATTGTCGCTGGTTAACCCAACAATAGTTTCTTCCGCTGCACCCATAGGTGTATTTCCATCTTTGACTAAAGTAGCCCAGTTGATTAAATCGCCCAAGGATGGACCATAAGGCAGGTCACCCACTTTGTATTGTCTTCTTAATTCAGCGCCGGCTTGAATGATTTTATAAGCGATATCTTGGTCAATCTTCGTTCTCTTGCGCAGCATATCTACCTCATCAGGAGAAATAGTTTCTCCAACGCTCAAGAAATCAAAGTTTATCCATACTGCCATGCGTCGTCTCATCGCAGCGTTTAATGGTTTCGTACCTGAGAATTCGGCTGTGGCAGGGTTCATGCTAATGATCATGTAACCATATTTATGGCGCTCGATAACCTCGCTATCTTTTTCGTTTAGCACCAAGTGCCCCCTTGTGTCCAAAACTGGGTTTAATCTTGTAGCGACATCCTGTTTCATCATGTTTGCTTCGTCGAGGTACATGATCCCGCCTTTCCTAAGCCACTGCGTTAATAATCCATCCACCCAGTTTTCTTTGCCCAGTCCGATGAATCGTCCGATAAGGTCGAATGACGATGTTGATAAGCCACAGTTGACTTCCCAGATTGGCAAGCCTGTTAATTCAGCCACTAGGTATACGATGTGAGTTTTGCCTGTTCCTGATGGTCCGATTAAGCTGCATTGCTTGAAATAATAGAGTGCTCGAACAATGCGTTCAACGTAGTTAAATCCATGGTCAAGATATTCCGGCGTGTTTTTTGGGATCATGTCGTCTAAATGAGAAAAGCTGAAATTTGGGTGAAGGTCGTATCTTTGTATGTTGTATTTTTCGTATAAGGGTGATCTGGACATAGGGCGCTCTTTGTCGAGTGATACTGTTACTTTGAAATTGTTTTCTTTAAGCGATGAAATCTCTTGGACTCTACTTGTTTCACTTTTTTCTTTGACCCCTTGATGTCCATAACTCATTCGGCATCGCCCCTACTTGGTTAATACAGTTTTGAAATTAGATAATTAAGTATTATGAATTACTACTTGATATACACTGTACATGACTATTCCATCTTTTGATTCCTACACCTCATCACCTCAGAACTCTAAACTTTCTGTGCGTAGAGTCTAAGACATACAAGCCCTTTTCTTTCTAAAACACGGTATCATCATTTTGATTAGCAATGACTCAAGAAACGGTAGTTAAGGAAGAACCTGCCGAACTCCTCAACTCACAAGATCTTAAGCAATTTGAGAAGAGGAAGCAGATTTCAGTCCAAGAAGTTATTGAATCTCTAAAAAGTATATCAGACGATATAGGACAAATAAGCGAATTAAATTCAGAAGAAAAGATATTGGTAGCACAGTTTTTCGCATCCTTTTTTAAACTTATGCAACCCCTTGCTTCCTCAATAGTCGTCAGCCAACTAGTTCTTCCAACTCAACTTGGCAATGTGATCCACGCGTATATCGACCCAACGGGACATTTGCTATTACAATTTGATGACAACCACGTCGAACTCAAGGACTTAAGCGAAATCAAAAACCGCGATCTCATGATGACAGTTATCGGCGATGTCATGCCAAAGTTCAAGAGTTTAACAAGCAACCAAAAGCACAAGATAGAGAACCGGATAAAACTTCTCTCAAGTGTAACAAAAGAAATTCAGAAGAGTTCAGAAGCTCTTTCGGCAGCTTTACCCACAGGACAATAGATTTTCTTCTTCATTGTCAGCCAGGAACTAAATGAATTTGAATTAGCAGACGTAAAAAGATGAAACTGAAATTACATAGTACTTTGACTAGAGAATTATGATTCAGAACAAAGCAACCAGCGAGATAGTTTCCAGGTTTTGGCAAACGATATTAAGAAATTGATCCTGATTCACTTGCTTATGGACATCATCCTGCTCTCTGTGTTAACTTTGAAGAAGGCAAGAAGTATACCAATTCTGTAGTACTGATCGAGGAAGTTATGTCTCTTATCAAGAAGAAATCAATCACTTTTTCGAAAAAGGAATAGTGAGAGCGTTATGACGGAAGATTTTGTAACTGAGGTTATGGGACATAATTTCTCGAGCATGAAATACGATGGAAAACAGCTCAAAGTCTGGTTGAATCATATGGCAACTTAGTATTGCCTGTAACGATAAAATAAGGCGCGCGCTTTAGCCGTGAAAAAGTACGTTAGAGGACCGATTACGAGACCTTTAATAGTTATTTAACGCTAAGGGATAAAATGGTGCCTATGCAAACATGAACAGATTGTGTGCGGCAGCAGCATTAGTCGGCACGATTTTTCTTTTCAGCTTAGTTTTGATTCCGCTTGCAAACGCGCTCCCGACTGTTTCTGTGTCGCCTTCTTCGTGGACTTTGGATGTTGGTCAGTCTAAGACGTTTACTGCGACTGCTTCTGGTGGTTCAGGTAGTTACTCGTCTTATCAGTGGTATGTTGGTGGGGTATCTCAGAGTGGCGCAACTGCGTCAACGTTTAGTTATTCTCCTGCTTCTTCGGGTTCCCCCTTGATTACTGTGACGGTTACTGATACTTTAGGTGCGACTTCGGCTCAGTCCACTGCGCCTTCGGTTACGGTGCACTCGGCTTTGGTTGCTCCGACTGCTTCTGCTTCCAAGAGCACGGTTGATCAGGGTCAGACTTCTATTTTGACTTCCACTGCTGTGTCGACGGGTACTTCGCCTTACTCGTATCAGTGGTTCAGTGAGGCTCCTGGCGCTGGCTCTTACTCGTTGATTAGTAGTGCGACTTCGTCTAGCTATTCTTTTGTTACTTCTGGTTCTACGACTATCGGGTCCTGGAGTTTTGAGCTTCAAGTGACAGACAGCGCTAGTACGCCTGTTGTGGTTGTGTCTTCAGCGGTGTTTGTTTTGGTGAATTCTGGTCCAACTGATTCTATAACGCCTTCTTCGTGGACTTTGGATGTTGGTCAGTCTAAGACGTTTACTGCGACTGCTTCTGGTGGTTCAGGTAGTTACTCGTCTTACGCGTGGTATGTGGATTCTACTCTTCAGAGTGGTCAGACTGCAGCAACTTTTAGTTATTCTACTGGTTCCTCGGGGTCCCATTCTATTACTGCGACGGTTACTGACAACTTAGGTGCGACTTCTCCTCAGTCCACTGTTGTTTCGGTTACGGTGAATTCTGCTTTGGTTCCTCCATCCGTGTCTGCTTCTCTGGGCACGGTTGATCAGGGTCAGACTAGCAGTTTGACTTCTACCGCTGTATCAACCGGTACTTCGCCCAACGGTTATGGTGAATGCTGCTCCGACTGTAAGTGTGTCGCCTTCTATGTGGACTATGGACATTGGTCAGAATAAGACGTTCTCTGCTACTTCTTTTGGTGGTTCGGGGTCTTACAAGAGTTACCAATGGTTGGTGAGTGGGGCTGCTCAGAGTGGTCAAACTGCATCAACGTTTAATTTTTCTCTTTCTTCTTCGGGTTCTTACTCGGTTACTGTGACGGTTACAGACAGTTTAGGTGCGACTTCGGTTCCGTCTACTGCCGCGACGGTTACGGTGAACATTGCTCCGACTGTTTCTGTCTCTTCTGGAGCTACTACTTTGGATGTTGGTCAGGTTCAGACGTTTTCGGCTACCCCTAGCGGCGGGTCAGGTACGGTTCATTATCAGTGGTATTTAGGCGGTACTACGTCTGTTGGCAACGATAGTTCGACTTATTCTTTCAGCGGGCCGGTCGGTTCGTACTCGGTTACTTGCAAGGTGACTGATAGCGCTTCTACTCCAGTTACGTCTCCTGCCTCTAACGTTGTTTCGGTTACGGTGAATTCTGCTTTGGTTCCTCCATCCGTGTCTGCTTCTCTGGGCACGGTTGATCAGGGTCAGACTAGCAGTTTGACTTCTACCGCTGTATCAACCGGTACTTCGCC
>JBEKTQ010000021.1:0-124739 GCA_049515895.1 Bathyarchaeia archaeon
ACAGTCGGCGAAGCAGCCACAGTAACAGAAGGCGTGTTAGACTGCACCATAAACGGAGTAGAAGCACTGTCAGTCACCCTACAATAAATAGTAGCTGAACCAGCAGAACTTGGCGTATAAACGTAAGTTGTACCCGTCTGACCAGAAACAGCAGAACCAGCCAAATACCACTGATAACTCAAAGTCCCTGAACCACCAGAAGCAACACAACTAAACACCTGAGATTGACCAACATCCATAGTAACCGGAGTAGGAGTCACCGCAACAATCTGAGCAGCATTCACCGTAACCGATGGCGTGTTAGACTGCACCATAAACGGAGTAGAAGCACTGTCAGTCACCCTACAATAAATAGAAGGAGAACCAGCAGAACCAACATAAACGTAAGTTGTACCCGTCTGACCAGAAACAGCAGAACCAGCCAAATACCACTGATAATGCAAAGTACCCGAACCGCCAGAAGCAGCACAAGTAAACGTCTGACTCTGACCAACATCCATAGTAACCGAAGTAGGAGTCACAGAAACAGTCTGAGCAGCATTCACCGTAACAGAAGGCGCAGAAGATTGAGGTGAAGTCGTACTTGAACTATCAGTAACAGTCACAGTAATCAAGGGAGAACCTGCGGAACTAGGAGAATAACTAAACGTCGACGCAGTCTGACCACTCTGAGCCACACCACCAACATACCACTGATACCCCGTATAACTACCCGACCCACCAGCAGGAGTAGCAGTAAACGTCTCAGACTGACCAACATCCATAGTCCACGAAGAAGGAGACACACTAACAGAAAGGGGAAGCGCTGGTTTAATCGCTTCAACTATCATCGCCCAATCGCTGGTTGAGACTGTCCCAAAGGCGACCGATTGGCTAGAAAGTGTTCCGGATACAATCCTGTATTCGGCTGCTGTACCTGATGATCCAGCATGTTGAGCTTTGATCAATGTTCCAGTTGTGCCTGCTATGCTTCCGGCTGTAGCATCAACAGTTGATCTGTGGCCTTCAAGTCCGATTATCATATCAGCAGCAGTCGAAGTTGACACTCCGGTAACGGTAGGAGCACCACTACCGGCGGAGGCTGTTCTTGCAGATCCGTCGAACGGGCTGGCCGCGTTTGCTCCCGAGATACCGAACACAACCACATTTAGCCCACTACTGTCACTGCTGCCGAACGTTACCGTAACCGAAGTTAGTGCTGAGCTGGTAGGAACAGCATAGAATTCCCAGATACGATCATGACTACTCTGGTCAACGTTTGCACGAGCGGGGGTCCAAGTCAGGCTACCGCCAGACACACTCGAAATAGTGTTGCTGCTGTATGAGGACGCGAGTACGATTACCACGTCATTCACTTTACAGTTGAGCGAACTCACAGTAACAGTCGCCGAACTCGTTGAAGAACTGCTTCCCGAATTATCTAATGCCAAAACTGAATCTGTGAATGTTGTTGTTGCTATATTCATTCCGTCAGTGGCCGTTACGTCAAAGAGGGGTGCACCAAAATTATCTATTTGATAAGTAGCGGTAAAGTTTCCGTTTGAATCTGAGATTACGTTGAAGCTGCTAACGGATCCGTCAGCCTGCTTAGTAACGTTTATGGCCACATCAGCATTGGACATGAAGCCTGTTCCGTATATGGTTACGACATCACCAGGGTGATAGTCGGGTTTGTCTGTCCAGATTGTGGCTATTTGGCCTTTAACTTGTATTGAAGATACTATCATACTGAATGATAACAAGATAAAAAACGCTAATACTATAACTTGAGTTTTTTTCAATTTTATCTTTCCCCTTTTTTCACGTAATCTCATGTTTTTTAGAGACCTGTTTGTGCGAAGGAAAAGCTGCAATTGGACATGCCAGTTGACTGCTTTCTAGCCTTCTCCCTGTCTCCTCTTTTTGTTTGTGAGGGACTGCATTTAAGGGAGATTTCTTGCAGGCGAATATGTCAGGTTTCGGAATAGTGCCTACGAACGTTTTAGGCAGTCTGAAAAGCAGCGTCAACGATTGGTCAAAGTAGGCTAACGCTACTACAAACGTATCCTTTTGCAGCTTCTCCTTCTCCCCCTAAACTAGGGTCTCTCTAAGCCACCTGCATCGGATTTTGAATAAAAACACCTATGGAAAAGTAGATTAACCTTCTATGCTTGCATGGTCAACTTTGCGCTTTATTTTCGCCCTTGGACTGCAGGGAACCACCAAGCTGAGTCGAGGTATCCCAGTGGGTATTGTTGTTCCAAGCGACCAGGCAAGGAAGACTAAACATCAATGTATGCGCGCTTCAGCGCTGAAAACCGGCCTGTAAGGGGAAAAATTCGCGTGTTGGGGTTTTTTAATCTAAAAGGGCTAGCTTTCTTACAGAAGAAACATCAACTCGTTTCACAACATGGCTCATTTACATCATTTCCAAGCATTCAATGCAAACAATATCGTTAAATTGACATTTTTATGCTGCATTTCTCAAATAATCTGAATAATTTCACTCTGTTTTATAACATTTTTCTAGAAAACCAATCGTTTCTTCTAGAAAAATTACGCAATTGTGAAACTGGAGCAAATACACCAAAACTTGCATTAGCAAAAGAGTTGAGATGCCAAAAGGCAAGGATTGCCCGCGCCAACCGAAAAGCCAAAAAAATCAAAAAACTAAAAAGCGCTAAAGACACAAAAAAATTTTTGGCTCGGCGCGAGAATGAAAATTACGGCTGCCTGATTGGCTGTAGGAGTTTGGGTCCTTCACAGTATTGAGTTAGCCGCTCGCGTTCGCTGATCAGGGCGTCAAACAATTTTTCGGCCCTGAGGTAGCGTTCCTCGAAGTTTTTGTATTGCCGGAGGAATTCTCGTCCACGCTCAGTCAAGACGTATCTGGAGCCTTCAATGCGTACAAAGCCGGTGCAGGTAACGATGTCGAGGTATTTTTCCAGGAGGCTGAAGCTTAAGCCTGCCGAAAACATAATCTTGGTTTTGCTAGCTCCTAAACGGGCAGCTTCCAAAATGGCTGCGACGAGGCTGACGCGATCGCGGTTCTTACCCAACAAAACCACCCTTAAGTTGGAATTCGCGCAGAATATTTTCTCGGGAGCCAAAAGCAAAAATCAAAGAATCAAACGATTCAAAGTACTTATTTAGTCTTCTCTTGAAACGAGATATTGAAGCCATCCTTTCTCCCCGATCCTTCTCCTTACCAACGCAAAACTCAAAAAAACCTTATAAGGGATATTTCATTTGACGCAATATATCTAGAAAAATAACACAAGTCTTCCATAGCCAACTTAGCCTCAAAAATCACGGTTTACGGAATCTCCACTTCTTTTAAGTCCTTCTACGTGAGCCCTAAGAACCAGCAAGGAGGAACGAAAAGCGCGTAGGCGAACGGAAAGGGACTGGAAGAAAGGCGGAAGAACGGGAATCCTCGCGGTGGAACGGGAGAAAACGCGAAAAAACGCAACCGAGGATCATAGATGGCTATGCATAACTCTCAACCGATTGGCTAGGTATCATTTTTCCTTGACAATTTCACAATGGCTAAGACTAAACCTGCGATTTTGAGGAGATTTCGGGAGAAATTGAGAGATTTTGAGAGATTTCTAGACGCAACCTGAAACCAATCCAAACCCCATTCCAAGAAACCAACCCATTTCACAAAGAACAAATTTACTGCCCCTCACAACAGGCCAAAAACAAACCCGGGCTCAGACATATACAAATCTGAAATATTCCCAAACCCGAAACTTCACTTATATCGAAACATCGGCTTTATAGGTATTCAAAGGAGAGGAAGTCGGCAATATGAAACCGTTGGAAGTAAGCAATGGAAGTAATCGGAAAGTTGAAGATTTGTTGAAACAGTACATCATAGAAAGAGTGCGAATGCTCTGGTCGGTAAAACCGATTCATTTCTGATAGATTAAGCTCTGCAAGCAATGAAGCATTAGTTAACTTCAAAGACTGATTATAGTAACGATAAAAAACAACAGCCTGTTCCCCGTGGCCTGGGCCATTATTTTGGTTGACTGCAAGGCGAATATCAGGCTTAATTTGGTTTCCCAGTTAGAATTTGGTTTAGACTCTGCATTTTATCATAAACGTGAATTCTGAATCTATACGCTGGCTTCTGACGTCTTATATTCGCGAATTTCTCACAGTAGAGAGCATCATGCTAGAAATGGCGAGTATTAAGCAATCAGATAGTGAGATCTACGTCATGAAGTGCCATACGTGTGACAGCGTTATTATTTACCCTGAAGGGTTGGAGGGCGAAAGGATCTGCAGCGGCTGCGGACTTGTTTTAGAGGATACGCCTTCGATTAGAAGTTATGCGCAATGGGCACCCGAGTGGCATTCGAACTGGAATGAAGAAGACTCAGAAACGCTCAAGGAATGGTTAACCGTACTAAGATCGGTTTCCTGCCAACTAAACATTCCAAACTACCCCTACAGAGAAGAAGCAGCACGCACAATAAGAAAACAAAGACACAACTTATTCAAGTCGCAGAAGCTCTCAAAAAACAAAAGAGCAACAGTAGCCGCCCTAATACATTTGACACTTAAAGAATACGACAAGCTGCGTCCATTAAAAGAAATAAGCAAAGAACTCAGCCTCGACCCAAGAGAAGTTATGAAGCAAAGCTGGCTACTAAACAAAACAATAAACACGGAAAAAGAAACTCTGAAAACTCAAAGAAGAACAGCAACAGACTACCTGCATGAATACGCAGGAAAAATAACAGAAGACAAACAGCTAATCCTTAAAACCGACGAAACACTGAACAGAATAAGAAGATCAGGTGGAAACCCAATTGGCCTGGCAGCAGGCGCATTCTACAACACATGCAAAAACAACAAAGTTAAAATCTCGAAAGAGAAAATAGGCGAAATATTCCATATTTCAGCTAGAACCGTCTACACGAATGAAGCAAGAATCAGAAAACTAAAAGGATCGTTTAAAGCTGCAGGACGAACGTTCTCGCCGTAACAAAGACGAAATAACCTCAATTTTTTAAGAAAAGCCCAAGCGCCCCCATACTATCGCAGATTTCTTTCGCAGTTTATAAGACATCTTTGTCAATTAAAGCTTGGAAGAAAAATATCAAATGCTTAGCCAAATCGAAGAGCTCCATTTAAGGCTCGACAAACTTGAAAAACAGAAAGATCAAGAAGTCTTGGCATTGGTAGAGATACTATCAAACGCAACGTTTTTTGGAGAGCTAAGAAAAGCCAATTGTCAGTATGCCATGGATGGACAATGCGCCCTTTTTGTTTTGCAAGAAGAAGCAAAAAACAAGATACCGATTGTAAGTGAATGCAGAATCAAGCAATGTGAAGAATCGGCTAAGCACTTTCATATTGAATTGTCAAATATCACTTGCACACTCTGCCAGGAAGCAGAAGCGGAACTGTTAAGCTCTTCGCCTACTAAGAAAACTAAAATTGAAGTTAATTCTCTCGAAGAAACAGGGGTAGAATGAACATAATGAATAAGAAATTAGTAACCTTGACAATTATTTTGGTCCTGTCAGTTTCAGCATTTATTGCATTTAATCAAAACAGCGCTACCCATGCAGCAGCAAGTAATCCCTTCCTCAAGATTTACGTTGCGCCAAGCAGCGTACTTGCCGACAATAATGTTTACAACTGCATTTTCGTACAGTTTATTGATTCCAGCGGACAACCCTTTAGAGCGCTGCAGGATACAACTATAAGCTTGTCCTCGTCGCTTACGAATATTGGAACAGTGGATCCGACAATAACTATACTCAAAAATACAACTTACTCATCAGCAAACTTCTACACCACGCTTAATCCCGGAACAACAACCATATCAGCCTCAGCAACGGGCTACTCAACGGTGCAAGCATCTGTAACTACGGTTACACCGATTCCATCTGCAATAGCAGTTTATGGGTTTCCATCAATTCTTCCAGCCGACGGAGGTACTTATCCGGCTATAATGGTGCAACTGCAAGATTCAAGTGGTTTACCGGAAAGGGCACCACCAGATGGCGTAAACGTATCACTGTTCTGCTCAGACAGTAACATAGGCACCGTTAGTTCCAACGTGACCATTCCTTACGGGCAAACCTACGCCATAGCCAATTTCACTACAACCCCAACGACTGGCAGCGCAACAGTCACCACTCTGGCAAATGGATACGCAACCCGACAAATGACGATTGCAACAAGAAATGTTGTATTCAGTCCTGATAATCCTAAATACCTTAAAATCTTTGCAGGACCCACTGAAGTTCTAGCAGATAGTAACTCATATCCACAAGTTGCAGTTGAATTACAAGACAGTCAAGGAGACATTGCGAGCATGGTTAATTCAGACGTCTTGGTCAGCTTGATTTCAACGGATACGAACATAGGGCAAATAAATCCAACTTTAACGATTGGCCCCGGTTCACAATTTCTAACTTATTCCATAGCCACTTTCAACACTACGTACACAGCAGGATCAACAAATATCGTTGCTGCAGCAACTAATTGGACCGCAGCTTCACAGTCAATAAGTACAGTAGAGTTTATTCCGCCAAAATTAGCTGTCTACACTGTCCCATCATTACTGCCAGCGGACAAAGCAACATATTCGGCTGTAATAGTGCAGCTACAAGACTCACAAGGACGCCCAGCAAAAAACCTTGAAGGAGACGTAAACGTCAACCTCTTTTCAACAGAACCACAGATAGGATCCATCAACTCAACACTAACAATCCCCTCGGGTAAAACGCAAGCCACAGTAAACTTGACGACGACAAATGCTCCTGGGTCAACCACAATCACAGCCCAAGCCCCAGGCTACGCCATAGGTCAAGGAACAGTCACAACATACCTCATCGACTTCTCACCCCTCTCTATAACCTTAACAAGCAGCGCACAAAGCATCACCAGTTCAAATGCGACACAGATAACAGCATATGTCAACGTTAACGGCAGCCCAATAACGGGAGCGACAGTGGCCTTCTCGTCGAATGATGGCGGATTATTTTCAGCTACCACTGAACAAGGAAACGGCTACTACCAAACAAATTTCACGGCAGCAAGCTTCTCCCAGACAACATTATGTACCATTACAGCAAGCGCTTCAAAAACAGGAGCATATATTAGCTCACAGAATACGATGCAAATAACTGTAACACCAGCGCCAGCAGCAACTCCAGCACCAACCCCAACACCAACGCCAACTGCTACTCCGACACCAACACCAACGCCTTCATCAAACTCGACCACAAAGACCGCGGCGACATTAACTTTGCGAATCCTTGATGACAACGATAACCCGCTGAACGACACGCTTGTTTCCTCAATAACTCAACCTGCGGGAATAGGCACGTTAGTTGACTTGACAAACGCAACGGGATACGTCACATTCCAAAACGTCACAGCCGGATCATACACGTTTAAACTGGTCAAACAAGGGTACCCCACAACCAACGAAACAATAGACTTCCCAGGCCAATCTTTAACACTTGACATAAACTTGGTCAACGGCAAGATAACCACCCAAACCAACGGCACATCAATAATGTTAGTATTAATAATCGTCGTGGCAGCAATCGCAATTGCAGGAGCAAGCGGATTCCTAATGATAAAAAGCGGAGAAAGATCAAGGACGAGAAAAATAAAAGAACTCCAAAAACAACTAAACCCAAAAACCTAATTTCACTTTTCCCATTTTTAGACCGTTTTTACTGTGTCATTTTTATGGATAATTTCTTTATAGGATATGAAATAGTTCAGCAATCTGGCGGCTTCTTCATTCTTAAATATAGCCTGTGATTCCTTCAACCTATTCACCCTTCAACTTGACGGATTTTAACTCGCCTCTCAGAGAATAAAACGTTTCATAATATGCGCGGATATGTCTCACTAATTCAAAAAGGAAAAACCACTTTGGGTAAGCCTTCTTTACTCTGCAAAAGCAAGCCGATTAAAACTCTAAATAAACATAAAAAATTAAAGAATCCAGAAAAAGATCCCGAAAATTAGGAAACAGCCGCGTAGAATCCAACCTATTGCAATATTCCTTCAGGTTAAATCTGGACAAATTTGAGTTCTTCGGTGGGATGCACTTGTAGGAGTATCGTTACAGTCACATTTGTTTATACATTACTGTATGGTTTATTATGACATAATACAAAAGGGGTTCTGAATGGTTCATCAAAGCATTAGGAAAGTACCTCACAAGATCAATGAAGGAACGGTACACTTAATTCAATCAATGGTCAACCCGAGCGGCAATCATACCCGCAGAAAAATAATGACCGCTGCAACGTGTTTATTGGCCATCGTTGTTTTCAGCGCCGTCGTTGCAGCTCTCGCCACGGACAAAACTATTGTCTACGCGAACCCCTTGAGCAGCCTCGGAGCAGGGGTTTACTGGGATCAAGCTTGCACAAATAGGACTCTTTCGCTCGTTTGGGGAGCAATGGAGCCTGGTTCAAACAGTACTTTAACGATATATGTTAGAAATGAGGGCAATTCGGCGGCTTCGCTGACATTGCAAACATCAAACTGGAACCCACCAATCGCCATGAACTACTTGTCTCTAAAATGGAACTACACGGGTCAAGTCCTTAGCACAGGTCAAGTAATCCCTCTCGAACTAACCCTAACTGTTAGCCCGACCATAACTGGAATAACTAATTTCAACTTCGGCACACTCATAACCACAAGCCACCACTAACAATTTAATAATCAGAAGCGCAAAGATCATTGATTCAGGCTTAGGCAGACGAACAAAAACAAATCGTCCAAGCTCAATTCATTAGCTTCTTTGAATCCGAGAAACGACTATCCGAAATTGATGTTAATCTCCGAGACTTATGAAGAAAGTAACCCATCACCAATTTGCAGTAAATTTCTAGTTTGACTGTTACCCTACTGAAAAACGCATCAAGTTTTCCATCTGTGTTTATATTCAAATTCTTTGTCAAATGAAAACAGGAGAGAAGGCAGCTAATGCCCGAAGGCGAAAAAACAGACAAGACCTTGACGAATGAACCTGATAACGTTCTCAAGCCGAAGAGTTTCTACAAGGGAACGGCGGAAACAATAGGCGCACTTGATATTTTCTCCAAAAAAATGAAGACGGAAAATGCAGGAAAACCCTGCGATTTTGAAGACTCCTGTTTCATTTCCAAATCCAAAATGGGTAGATGCCCCTGCGAATGCTACAGATAAAAAACAACCTAATTTATATAAAAATAAACCCGTTTCATGAATAGAGCAAAACTCCACAAAAGTCAGTCAATGCTTTAATCTAACTCTCTTTCTGAGCGGAATTTTTTGTTGAAGGGTGAGGTCGAAGGCCAACCATTAGACTGACTGTTGTTTAGGAAACAGCACAACCGTCTATGAGACAAAAAGTCCCCTGCAGATGAAATAGGGTCGCAGCAAACGGGAAAGGTCGGGGATAGTCGGGATGGGTCGTTGCGAGTCGTATTGGGTCGCTGCGAGTCGCAGTGGGTCGAATGGAGTCGTTTTGGGTCGCAACCTGCAACCAATCCAAACCCCATTTCAAAGAAGCAACCCATTTCACAAAAAACAAATTTTCTGCGACGAAAAACCGCAAAACCTGCCCTCAATCTTCTCGACAAGATTTTCCTCGCGATTTTAGATTCTTCTAGATTTTTCTAGATGTTTCTAGATTTTTCTAGAGCTTTATAGATGTTTTTAGATGTTTCTAGATGATAGTTGAAGCCGATCCGAGCTCCAAACCAAGAAAGCAACCCAAAACACAAACAACAAATTTTCTACCCAAAAAAAAGAAAATGAAGGTTGCACGCCGTAGCTTGTTCGCTCAAGTTAGTTTGGTGCCGCATTCGCCGCAGAAACTGGTGCTTGCAGGGTTTTTGGCTCCGCATTTGGGGCATACTTTCAATCCTAAGGGTGCTCCGCAGTTGTTGCAGAATTTGCCTGAGCCGGCTGGTTTTCCGCAGACTGGGCAAATTGTTTGTCTTTGTGTTATTTCGCCTGTGTAGACTTGGGTGGCTTCTGCTTTTTGTTTGATGTCCGCGACCATTTTTTCGGATCTGGCAGCAGCTACTTCGGTGCTTTCTCGTGGGGCGTCTTCTATGCATAGTCCTTCTTGTTCGTTCCAGTCGTTTTCGCAGACGTATTTGTGGCATCTTGGGCACCTGTTGAAGTGGCCTTTGGCTTCGTTTTGTGCAAGCTCAAATGCTTCTTCGTGTTCCTTGTGCCATTCCGGCGTCATGCCCTGAAATCGTTCACTCATGGCGTTTGCGCCTTGCTGAGCTGCATAACCTCCGCTGCCGCCCGCTAGTTGTGACCCTATCGAAGCGACTTGGCCTATTCCTTTCCAGAATCCTCTTTTCTTGTAGGTTTTGCTTGCGATGAAGTTTGTTTTGTAGCCGTCGTTGCAGATGTCGCAGTTGAAAGTGAATTGGAATCCTGCGTCTGTGCTAAGGTCTTGATAATTTCGAGTAAATGGTTGAAGTGGCATTTTGTTTCATCTCCCTGTTATGTTTAGGGGTTTGCCGCATTTTATGCATTTCTCTCCGAGCGGCGGCTGTTCGGTCTTGCATTTTGGGCAAATTACTGTGAGTCTTTTGTCGCAGTTTTGGCAGTAGTCGCCGAAGAATGTGGGTTTTCCACAGTATGGGCAGTTTATTTGAAGTGTCAAGCCGCAGTTGCTGCATCTGACTTGGCCGGTTTCGATGGGGTTTCGGCATTTTGGGCATCTTTGAGGTCCTACTGGGTTAACTTTTCCACAGAAGGGGCAGACGTTATCATCTACAGAGACTAGTTTTCCACAGAATTTGCAAGGATGTTTGTAACCTGGCATTTATTGGTCTTCTCCTTTGCTCCATTTTTCGTTGTCATCTATGCTTTTGGCGTTGAAGGCTAATAAGCTAGCGACATCGGCTTTCCATTGTTCTATGGAAGTATGGATTACTCTGCCTACAAAAAGGTCTCTGGGGGTCTTGAGGGATGGGATTTTTGCTATCGCGAATCTATATTGAGTGTACCGCGTGCTTTCAAGCTGGTTTTCTGTGAGGTAGATGGGTTCTCTTCTGAAGTTGATTTCAATCATGGATCGGTTGATGTTTTTGATAAAATCTTCTAGTCTTTGGGCTAAATCCTCGTCTTTGGTTTGTGAATACTCTTTTCTTCCTGCTGCTCTGAAGAAATAAGTTGCTCCTGTTGCGGCGGGTTTTTGTTCTTCGTTTGAGCTTTGGTTGGTTTGTTCCACTGACTCTAAACCGGTGCTGTTGGTTGGTTGCCCTTTGCCATTTGTTGTTTTGTCTGATACGTTAAACGCTTCGAGGGCTATTGCATTGCTAAGTCTATTTGTTCCTGGGTTAAGCAGGGGAAATAGCATCCAAATGTAGGTTCCTGTCAATTCTCCCATAAGACCGCGTTTTATTCCTACGCACACTTGATTTTTTGCAGCCAGTGAATTTAGGAACCCGTACTCCGTGGTTAAGCCTGCTTCATCGATTTTTTTTGTAAGTCGCCGCCAGAAGTCCGATGTTTGCTGTTCGATATCTTTTCTTTTTGCTGCTTTTCCGTCTCGCATTAGGGAGGCTATTTTGTTTATAGTGATGGGATTTGCCTCTGGGATTAGTTCTTTTATGTTTTGTTGTGTTCTGAGAATCATTTTGTTTATTGCGTCAGAGAGGGCTTTTGCGAATGGATCGAAGTTTTGTCCGAGTAAAGTGAGCTCAATTTTTTCTAAGAATTCGTTTGTTATGATTAGTTTGTAGTCTTGTTTGTTTACATTGGTTATGTAGCAGTATGGGAGGCGGATGGGCTCGCTTTTTTGTGGCAAAATTACGATTGCGGTGTCGTAGAGGCGGATTTCGCAGTTTCCGGATTGGGCTATCTGCTCATTAGGGTCAAGTTGTGCGTATTTTGCCTCGAAACCAGCTTGGAGGAGTGACTCTTCCATGAGTAAATATTTTAGCATGAGCTCATTCCGGAGCTTGTAGAGTTGGAAGAGGAAGTCTTCATATTGGTACCCTAACCCCCAAAGATTCAGTTTTTCCTTGGAAGTTAAGAAGAGGTCAATTTTATAGTCGTAGTCTGATATGCCGACGATGTCCGTGTACATGAATAGCATGGGTTCCCCGAACATGACCGTCAGTGTAAGGTATCGTTCATCGAAGGTGGCTCTTGCTTCTCCTTCGTTCTTTATGTTTGACAGTTCGTCGTATAGTTTGTAATTAACTGCAACTTCCATTTGTGTCACCTTTTGTGATTAGTTATGCGTTAGTGAAATATCTAATTTTGCAAGATAGTCTGTGCGTTGCAACAAGGTAGGTTAGGTGGTAAATTAGTGCTCGCGTCCTACCAACGCTCATGAGCTGTCCTCCTTCAGGGGAAATAGAACCGAGTACTCAACATAAACGTCAATGAAAATAGCGCATCACAGGCTACGACGTCTAACACTTCAGAGTAACGTTTTTAGCGATGCTTCAGAGATAAAACTTGTAGAAGGCGCTTTTGTGTCTGGAACTCCGCTGGAAATCACGTTTGATTTTGCCAAGGCTGTACTCGCGCTTTTTATTATTGTGGATCCATTTGGCGACATCCCCATATTCATAAGTTTAACGGAGAATATGTCTGACGGGGAAAAACGAAGAGTGTTTAACACGGCCACTATCGTTGGTTTGGCTCTTCTTCTTGTATTCTCGATTACCGGGCAAGAGATTTTTGCACTTTTCGGAATTTCCGTCTACGGTTTCGAGGTTGCTGGAGGCATTCTTCTGCTAATTATTGCGATTAGAATCCTGATTTCAGGCACGCATGAGGCGACGGAGTCCCCTGAAAGCCTGGGCGCTGTGCCAATAGCTATGCCTCTCCTCGTAGGTCCGGGAGCCATCACAACCACGATATTGAACTTGCAATTTTACGGGCTACTTACAGCTGTGGGAGCAGCCGTAGTCGTGGTGCTAATAACCTGGGTCATTTTAAGATTCGTGGGTTCGATTTACCGAGTCTTGGGCAAAACGGGTTCACTTGTCATCGCAAGAGTTGTAGCGTTGCTGATCGCTGCGATAGCCACTCAATACATCTTGATTGGGATAATGCACTACCTTGTTCTGTCTCATTAGAACCGCAAAATCAGATTGTCGGCTTGGCAACCGCGCTACAGCATTCTACGCGCCGAGTAGTTTCTGCTCATGCAGAATAAGGTAATAAAGAAAACCTTGCCCTACGTGGGCAATCATGAAGTAGATTCGCGTGAGAGACGGCCTCATTCTGCACGTATGAGTAGAAGCGGTTTGGAAGCTTCTTTTTTCATTATTTTTCTTATTTCAACCTTATCGAGATCTTCCGCAGTCTTCGTGGTCTCATCATGCGTATTATCTGGGAGAATGAGGTGAATCTCGCCATTTGGAGATTGTTCTCTAATTGTTCGCCAGTTTGGCAAACATATCACCATAGAATATACTCTCAGGCTCTTAACTTAATGTTTTTGGCGAAGTGTACTTTGCTTGTTTGCAAAGCAGGCATGCTTAGTTCTGTTTTCAGAAATAATTGCGTCATTCATGTCAAATTGACAAATTTATGTTAAAAGCTAATTTCACCACAAAAACCTCTTGGACTAAGTTAGCTGGGACAACCCCTGTTGGTGAGAAAGGAGTTCTTTACAAGACAAAAAACGCGTTCAATTGCCGATTTTTTGTACAAAATTTGTTATATTTTACCAATACTATTAGAATGGCGTAGGTTGAGGAGCACGCTTTAAAGGCGATGTATCGAGACAAAGAGCGTACCAGTTAAAACAGCGGAAAACTGGTATGCGACTAAGACTCTGTTTCGATGGGCTGAACATTGGACGCAGTGCATTGAGGCAATGAGCGTGTCAGTCAAAACAGCGAAAGATTGATACGCGGCAAAGACAAGGCTTCGATGGGCTGAACATCACTATATGTTGCAGTGAGGCAATGAGCGGTGCAGTCAAAACGGTGAAAGACTGCACAGCGACAAAGACATAGCCTCAATGGACCGCGAATATGTTAAGGCTTAGACTCAACCTACACTTCTCTTCAAAACAACTTAAACAACATCATTCTTGGTTCAGGAAAATCACGTTTCCTTCTTACGTTTAGACAATCAGCAATCTAATTCTTAATTTACAAGCAGCCTTCAAAGAATTGTTAAAGAATTTGAAATCGAGTTGTATGGCGTAGCGCTGTTTAACGGCGCAAGGCTATTTTTTACTAGCTAAGAGTAGGTGGTTATGTGGTACGGATTTGGTTAAGATTTGAGTGCAAATCTGGAATATCGATTAATAATCTGTCGCTAAGAAGAAATTGAAAACTTCAACACATAAGGGAGGCTCGAAGAATGAAGCAAATACAGGTGTATGTATTGGATTTAAACAAAATAGATGGACGCGGAGATTTTTTATGTCCAAGATGTGGAAACGAAATTTCTCCTGACGACCCCACTGAAACGGCTTATTCCATTCTTGAAGCAATTGTCAGCAACCACGGTTTGGATGAAATAATAATTCGCTGCAACAAATGCGAAAGTGAACTCCATTTAACTGGTTTTTCTCTGCTGCAAAAACTGAGCGTACACTTTTGACCCCCTCAAAAGAGGCGGAAAACTATGCAAAAATCCCTTCAAAAAAATAGAAGTGAAAAAACACAAAAACCTAACTGGGAATGCCCTGAAAAGCAGAATGCATCTTCGGGAGCCTATGTTAATCACATTTAGAGAGCAGACATGAACCAGGAAAAGCACGAGCAGAAAAGAACGCAAGTAAACGCGAAAGAACTGGGAAGAACGGGAAACAACGCGAAAGCACGGGAATCAACGCGGTGGAACGGGAGGAAACGGGAAAAGACTGGAAAAAACGTGACCTGCAGAAGGTCCAAGCTCTGAACAAGAAAAGCAATCTGAAAAGAGCTTCGCAAGTTTTGTGTTCGTCCCTGGGCAACTTTTCTTCACAAGGAGACAAAAAAATCGCCGGAAAAGCACCTCTGACGCACGTTCTTGAATCTTCGATTTTTGACGGTATTTGACTTGGGTAATGTTAAACGACGGTGGTGGCCATCTATTGACTTTTGTTGACGTTAGGACTTTAGGAGACTTTACCAGACGATGGAGGACTTTGGGAGACTTTGGCAGACGATGGCGGACGATAGGAGACTTTAGGAGACGATAGGAGACGCAACCTGCAGCTGATCCAAGTTTCTCCACAAAAAAGCAACCCAAAACACAAACAACAAAATTTGGAGCGAAAGAATAAACTTGCAAACTTGGCGACTACCGTTTTCCTTCGCAACCTGCTTTTGGCGTCTTTTAAGAAGGAAAGAGAAATAAGCAGACGCGCCACCAATATTTTTTGTTTTACAAAGGTGATTTATGCGTCTTCGAAAACTCAAGTAAACATATCCTCAGCAACCCGGCTTCTTCATCCGATGCACATAGTGTTGGTTTCATGTGTCGGGAAAGCGGGTAAACCCAATATAACAACGCTTGCATGGGCGATGCCGACCTCAATTAACCCGCCGCTTGTAGCCATCAGTCTGGCGCCAACACGGCATTCACACGCACTTATTGAGGAGTCGGGCGACTTCGTTGTGAATATTCCGACGTTGGAGATTCTTCAAGCCGTCTATGCCTGCGGTTCATTAACGGGAAGAAGCTTTGACAAATTCAAGAAAACAAACCTAACCCCGATTGCCGCTAAAAAAGTTAAAGCACCAGCGATACGCGAATGCGTAGCGCACCTTGAATGCACGGTAGAAGATAAATTCACCACGGGCGACCACACGGTTTTCGTCGGAAAAATAGTCGAAGCCTATGCTGACCTAGGCGTCTTCACCGAAACCTATGACTTGAAAAAGGCTCGCATGCTCTACCATCTGGGCGGCAACAACTTCGCAGTGCTTGATCCCAAAACCTACAAGCCCTAAGGCTATAACGGTGGAGCTTTGTTTGCGGGGAACCCTTTGTCAGCGGTTACGCATTTAAGCTTCTACCGCGTAATCCCAACACAGCGAAAAAGTGAGCAGCAATGGCCTACGACAGGGAAGAAATTGAAAAATTCCGTATTTCCGGACGAATTCTGCGCGAAACAAGAGAGGAAATGAAAGCCAATGTTAAAGAAGACATGTTAATAATCGATGTCTGCGAAAAAGCCGAGGCGCTAATCCGAGCTAAAGGAGGCAAACCAGCTTTCCCCTGCAACGTAAGCATAAACGAGGTAGCAGCGCATTACACTGCGACGCCAAACGATACGTCACGGATTCCTCAAGGCTCCACCGTTAAGGTGGACCTCGGAGTGCAAGTAGACGGCTACGTCACCGACACCGCGTTCACTGCATGCTTTAACCCTGAGGGCAGGGCAATGGCTAACACGGCGGAGGCAGCTTTGAAAACAGCCATCGAAAACATCCACGGAGACATGGCGCTCGGTAAAATCGGAGGCTTAATAGAGACCACTATTAGAAACCGCGGGTTCAAACCCATCTCGAACCTCACAGGGCACTCGGTTGGAAGATACTTGATTCACGCCGGAACGTCTATTCCCAACGTAGCTCAACCAGTATCGCTTACCAAAGTCAAAGTCGGAGAAGTCTACGCCATTGAACCATTCGTTACTTTACCAGACGCCATTGGCCGCGTTGACGATAGCCCGCAGACAACCATTTACCGCCTGCTTAAAGCGAAAGCCGTCAAGACGGAATCTGCAAAAAAACTGCTCAAGCACATCGAGGCTAATTTTAGGACATTACCTTTTGCTGAAAGGTGGCTAATAGGGGTTGTTCCCAAAGAGCAACACGGCGCTGCCTTCAAGGAGCTGCTTTCTTTAAAAGCAATAATGAGTTATCCCGTTTTTGTTGAAGTGAGTAAGAAACCCGTTGCCCAAGCTGAACACACTGTGCTCCTAAACGAAGAGAGCTGCGAAGTTTTGACTTAGGCGTTCAAGATGGCAGCCTATGAAGACTCAATCTTTTACGAACCGAAGAACATTGACGATTTAAGGGGATTTCTGAAAACTAACAAAGAGAAGTACCATGAAATTTGGATCGTCCTAATTAAAAAGGAGAAGGCCAACCCTCAGCCTGTATCTTTCAACGAAGCGGTCAGTGAAGCGATCGCGCAGGGGCTTGTTGATAGCCGAACAAAGACTTTAGACAATAGCAGGTATGCAGTTCGTTTCACAAAAAGAAAAAACAAGCTAAGTTAGACATTGTATTTCTTTTCCTTATCTTTGACTTCCTTGTATATCGCAGTTATCATTTGCTTCCCAGAGCATTTTTGACATGGCGCATCAAGTTCCTTGTAGACGAAGTCTCCGCGTTGGAATTCTCGCACTGTTTTGGCGTCACAGCCTACGCTGCTGCATCCAATGGTTGTCATTACTTTTGGGATTTCAATTTTCATTTCTGATATTTGCCTCCTTGATTGCAAAAGCGTGAAAGAAGACATTGAAAGGGCTATTGCGCCAATTACGGCAAGCACTCCTGCGGCTGAGTAATCGCCTGATTGGGTTGAGCCGGTGGCAGTGGTTCCAGAGTAATATAGATTGGCCGCCAGTATGAGCGCTATTGCAGCAAGAGCCATCACGGTCACGACGATCATGGTTATGTAATTTGAGATTTTTTTAGTGGATGCTGATGCTTGGTCATTTTTTGTCATTCAATTTATCCTCCTTATTGTCCGACTCCGATAGAGTTGCCAACACCGACAATTATGATTCTGTCGCCTTCCTTGGTTCTCTCTAAGACCACGCTTCTAATCCTTTCAATGGCTTTGTCTACTGCATCGTTGATTTCCTTGCGCAGGGGTGAAACCGCGTCCCCGATGTCTTCCTTGATTATTATCGCGTAGTTTGGAATCTTGTATTTTGTAAGTTTCTCTTCAATCTTGTACTGGTCAACGCCTGGGCCGCCGATTGCCGCGCCGATTCCTTCTGCAACTTCGCCGACGTCTTCGCCCTCCAGCTTTAGACCTGCATCAATCATGATAACGGTGGCGATTTTGCCTTCATTTTCTTCGATGACTGCTTCAACAGCGTCGCCCGGTTTCCCGACGTTGCCGCCTGGGCCTTCAGCTTTTATGATCATGGCTGTGCGTCCTGCAAACGGAACTGTTGCCATGACGCAGTCTTTTTGCAGTTTGCGGGTTTCGTATCCATGCATGAGTTTTGCCGCTATCAGTGGGCCTGCTCCGTCGCCGATAGGTTCTCCATAAGCGAATGCTTTGAGTGCGCTGGCGTATGCTTCGGCTTCTTTCATGACCATGGGCAATATCATTTGTAGTTGCATTATTACGTATAGGCTTAGGGTTTTTTTGCCTTGTATGTAATAGTGTCTGACCACTTTGTAGATGAAGTTTAACGCCATTGCGGCTTCCAAAGTGTTCTCTAAATTGTTGACTTGGACTTCGTCGCTTGCTGGCGCCATGAGTTTAACTTCATCTTTCATCCTCTCGTCCCTGACGTCAAGGATGTGATCAAGCTTGTAAACCACTCCGGCCGGATCCATGTTTTGGGGGCCAATCGTGAAGTACTCTAAGAAGCGGTCGACACGAGCAGAAGGGTCAGCGGTTGGTTTGCCGATTTCTTTTATAGCTTCTATAGTGACTTTCCGACCTTCCTCTTTAATGTACTTAAGTTTATGAAGAGAGTTCTCCACCTCACGAATCATAACGTACATTTGGATTCTTTGACCATAGAAAATTAGAACTATGAAGAACACGTATGAAAGCAGGCTCAGGTAGGTTAGCCATGTGTTTGAACCGCCGCCGAGTTGACTTGCGTGTACCGGCAGCGCTAACGACATTACCCGCGCAAATGCGGCGCTCACTGGAATAAGACTCAACTATTACACCACTTCTCAAAAACAATTAAATCTTAGTTATAAAGCTATGCCAAATCTACCCGCAAAATTTTAGGATGAAAAGTGGCTGCCAGCTTTCCCAGGTTCACGTGGCCTAAGACCACACTACAGCTGGAAACGGAGCACGGTTTAACTTCTGAGTTCGGAATGGGATCAGGTGGAACCCGTGCCCTTTGACCGGGAAACACAGGTTTTCTGATGATTTCTTGGAAGCGAAGAAAATTTAAGGGAAGCAATCGCAATAAATTGTTAGCGGGATCAAAGGGATGCTTGATTCAGGAAAAGCTGGAAATCTACGAAGGGCCGGATTGACGGGTATATTAGCACCTATCCTTGCGTTCAGCTGCATACTATTATCCATAGCATCGTACCCGAACTTTAGCTGGACAAACAACGCTCTAAGCGATTTAGGCGTGGTAACGGGCATAACTGGACCACTTTTCAATTTTGGAATCTACACCAGCGGTTTGTTAGCTCTCAACTTTGCTTTGGCTGGCTTGTTTACCTATCTTAAGAAAAGTTTGGTTGGAAAAGTTGGAGCTTTGACCTTTGCGGCGGCAACAGTGGCGCTTATCGGCATAGGCGTTTTTAATGAGAGCTTTTCTGGAACGCACTACGCCTTTTCTGTAGCGTTCTTTGTTTTGGCGCCCATTTCACTATTTATTATTGCGTGTGCGTTTGTGCTGGAAAATCAAGTACGGCTGTCTGTTTTCACGGTTTTGACTGGGATAATTGCTGCTCTGCCGTGGATATTGTTTTTTGCGATTAATTATGTTGAGGGCGTAGCTATTCCCGAAACTGTGTCGGGACTTGCTGTTTCGGTTTGGGCGATCACACTTGGCTACAGAATAATGAAACATGCAAAGCGCTGATTATTTCTTGTTTTTGCCGGCATTATCAAAGTACATTTGAGCACAACAATAAGAAGAAAAAGAAAACCGTTGGTCTTTGCTTTCCGCGTATTTAATTGCTTCCTCACTGGGAAATGCAATCGCATCGACTCCGGCTTTTAATGCTAAAACGTCGGTTTTGGCTCGCGCTTCGCCTTTGGGTCTCATGCAGCCCAGAATCAGCGGTGTCTCTGGAAACATAAGCCGTGCTGTTGCGAGGACTTTGGCTATGTCTTCCGGTTTGGTCGGCGCAGTTTTCTCCATGGCTGTTCCATGTATAGGCATGAAGGCTATTATCACCAGTGCAGAAGGGTTAACGTTGGTTATCATTTTGAGGGCTTCTAACTCGCCTTCTAATTTGCCTTCGTTCAACCCGACGGTGACATGAGGCATGAAGCTTAGCCCCGACTTTTCGAGAGCCTGCAGCGAGTCGCTGTAATCTTGCGGGGTTACACTTAGGTTGAGGGCTTTCCTTATCGTTTGGGCAGAGCCGAGCACATCGATTAACGCCGCGTCGACTCCCGCCTTCTTTAGCGCAACCGCTGTTTGAGGCTTTATTATGCCGGTGTGAACAAAAACGGTTAATCCGAGTTCACGCTTGATCTTCCCAAGCGCGTCTATGAACCCGTCAAGAGGTACAG
This sequence comes from Bathyarchaeia archaeon, assembly GCA_049515895.1. Classification (GTDB taxonomy): domain Archaea; phylum Thermoproteota; class Bathyarchaeia; order Bathyarchaeales; family Bathycorpusculaceae; genus Bathycorpusculum. The sequence goes on from JBEKTQ010000021.1 coordinate 20,365, forward strand.
ATCCGTTGGGTAAACATCCGCCGCTGACAAGGCAGCCTACCGCTCCATCCCCCTTAAGTCTGGCGCATAAATTGAAGAGTTCCACAGGCAGAAGCGCGGGATGCATGGTTTCAAGGACTTTGCCGCCGCAGTGCCTGCAGTTTAAAGCGCAGCTTGTGCCCGTTACGGAAATTGTTGGGAAACTCGTCGGTGAAGAGCAATAGTATTGCGTTTTGTAGTAGGTGAAGCTTGGCGCGTAAAAACGGACCTCGTGAGGTCTTGGCGCAAAAAAGCCTGATTCCAGCAAGTTTACGAGTTCTTTTTTGCTTAAACTCCAAGCTGTTTCGGGCGAGAGCTGCGGCATAATTTTCACCCTAAGAATTCTTTGCCTCGCTTAATAGTGTAACGTCCAGTTCTCGGCATTACTCAATTTCCAGGTTTGCTAGTGATTTAGCACGTGGAAAATCCGGCAAAATTTGTTGTTTGTGTTTTGGGTTGCTTTGCTTGTTTAGGGCTTGGATTGGCTGCAGGTTGCGTCTAAAAATCTCCCCAAATCTCCCAAATTCTCCTTAAATCTCCCGAAATCTGTAAAATTCTCTGAGAACGTCAATAACGAAGAACCTATTATTTGATAAGAAGACGAACGGTTCCGAAGTCCGTCTTATATTAGGCGTTACGGGGGACAAGACCTTAAATATTAGGCGCCGCAGTTTTTGGGATAGAAGAGAACTTGAAGCTTTTGCAGTTTCATTGAATTACTCCCCAAATCTTTAAAATTATCCAAGCCACTAATGATTTGAGAATCGTAAATGAACAAACAAGAAGCAGCCTCTTTCCTAAAAGAGCTATTAGCTCAATGCAAACTAGGTTCAGAATCATTTATTTTGTTAGAGCCCAACCCCAAAGATAGCCGCTCAACTGGATACACAATCAAAATCAAGACAATCTTGGAAAATGAATGCAGATGGCGCTTGCGAGAAATCACAAAAAAATATGATTTAGCGGTGATAGAAGAACAAAATCAAATAATAGTTTACAAACCTAAGTCAAACCACTCTGACAACTTAATTTTAAAATAATTGAATTACGCAATGGTGAATTCGGTTAACATGATTTCACTAGCTGAAAAGCAATAATGTATTCGGTCATGGGAGCAAGCTAAACAACGAAATGGGCAGTTGGCTGCGTATTCTCAAGTATCTTCCGAGCTCGAATAAACAATTAATCGATCATTTACTTTTTGCAATCTATTTTGTTTGTAATACCGCCGCTGCGCGTGTAGTATCAAATATGCCTTGTTTCTTCGGCAGCAGTTGAAATATTCCAGTTTCTGACCTATTCAGGCTCTCGAAACATCTCTTATATCATGACACTCGACATCTTAAGTTAACTAAAAAGGAGAAGGAAAAAATGCACAAACAACAAATCGTAATAATCGTATTTCTAATCGCCTTATCAATCTGCGCATTCACAAACATTCAAGCCAAAGCCTGCTCAGCTAATGAATACAGTGCGAGCATATCGCCAACAACAACCTATACAGGCCTAACCGGTGTATCATACACTATAACATTTACCGACACCGGCACCACCAACATGGGTTCCGGGGCAATAACTATTCCCACGGGCTATTCTGCAGTTTCATTAATTAGTGAAACAGCGTCAGGAGGCCAGACTTGGACAGGATCAATATCTTCTTCAACAATAAGCTTTTCAGCAACTTCTTCCAGCGGAGAAATAACTACTGATCAAACAGTTAAAGTGGTTTTCACTGCGACAAATCCCTCGTCTGCGGGTTCATACACTTGGAAAACTTCAGCTTACAGCAACACAGGCCAAAGCGGGACAGCGTTTACTGAGGATCCAGTCACGGTGACGGTGATCAATGCTCCAACTCCAACTGTGAGTCTGTCGCCTACTTCGTGGACTATGGATATGGGTCAGTCTGAGATGTTCACAGCAACTCCCAGTGGAGGTTCAGGTACATACACAAGTTACCAGTGGTACGTCGATGGGACTGCTCAAAGCGGTCAAACTGCATCAACGTTCAGTTTTGTTCCTGCTTCCGCGGGTTCTTACTCGATTACCGCAACAGTTACTGACAATTCAGGTGCGACTTCAAATCCGTCTTCTGCTGCTACGGTTACGGTGAATCAACTCGTCATTACGGTTACTCAAACTGCAAACGGTCTGATTACTCCTGGAACGAGCAATGTTAACTATGGTGACACTCCAATCTTCAACATTACGCCTGCTATTGGCCATTACATCGCGAGCATTACTGCTAACGGTGCAGCGGTGGCTGTCACTTCGCCTTCGGGTCAGACATACCAGTTTAGCGCGGTTTCAGCTAATGGTACATTGACTGCAACTTTCGCGATTAAAATGTGTAGCCTCACTGTTAATGTTGGCGTTGGTGGTTCGTCAAATATTGCCTCAATGACGGTTAACTGGGGTTCATTGGAGAACTTCGTATTTACTTCTAACTTAGGTCACAGTGTCTCTGACGTTAAGGTCAACGGAACCATTGATGAAGGCGCGGTTTCTTCTTTGAGTCTAACAATTACTGCCGATACAAGTGTCGACGTGAGCTTTGCAATTAACACATACACGATTACTGTCACTCAGGGCGCTAACGGTGTCATTGCTCCTGGTACATCTATTGTTAATTACGGCGATACTCCAAGCTTCACTATTACACCAAACGCAAACTACTACATCGCTAGTATAACTGTAAACGGTGCAGCGGTGGCTGTCACTTCGCCTTCGGGTCAGACATACCAGTTTAGCGCGGTTTCAGCCGACGGCTCATTAACTGCAACTTTCGCGATTAACACAGAAACGCAAACCTCAACTCCGACACCAACACCAACTCCCACACCTACACCAAGTCCGACGCCAACACCGACTCCAACGATAACTCAAACATCTACTGAAACGTCAACCTCAACAGGGACAGGATCATCAACTCCAACACCGACAGTAAAACCAACTCCAACACCAACAGCGAAACCAAACCCAACACAACTCCCAACAGCTACACCACATGCAACACCGAAACCAACACCACTGTATGTCGTACTAGTCGCCGTCATAATCTTCGCAGCAATCATCATTCTATTACTCTCAATGCTAGCCATCAGACATCTAAAACGAAAAGTGAGCAAAGCATTACCAAAACCTTAAACACCCCTTTAAAACGCCCATTTTTGGGCTCTTTTTCTTAATCTGATTTATTTAGGGAAAATTTTTATTCAAACAAACATATCTCAAACTATGACTAGATTCCTTTCATGCGGGGAACTTTATGAAACGATTCAACAAAAATCCCTAGAAGCTAAAGAGATTCTATGGGTATGTTCCCCGAATCTTGGATTGGACGCGCACAAAATCTTCTCCCAAGAGATCCTAAAGAATCCTCCAGCAGATATTCGATTTGTTTTCAGAGTTGACGATGCCACGGTCAAGAGAGGCGAAGTCAATCCCTATGAAATACAATATTTCTCGGAGCATTTCAATGGCAGCAGCATCAGGACACATGAAAACTTTCATTCGAACATTTACATTTTCGACCAATCCGCATTAATCACATCAGCAAACATGACAAAAACCGCTTTTGAAAACAACATTGAAGTTGGAGTCCTGATTGAAGGGTCAGAAGTAGATGAAGTAAAGAGCTTCTTTAATCAAAGTCTGTGGACACACGCAAAAACGATAAACGACTTAAAAAGATACAAGCAAGCATGGAACATCGCCCAAAAAACTTGGAAAAACAGTAATGTGAAAAGAGCCAAGCCTCAAACGGCAATCAGGGATTGGACCAACGATTATACCAGAACTTGGTATATAGGTATCCTCAATCGAGTGTCGTCAAAGAATGAGCGCAAGATAAAGAAAGAAACAAATTGGCAACCTGAACTCTCGCTAGCGGGTGACATCGGTTATAATTGTTTTAAGGAAATCAAGCTCGGCGATTTAGCCTACGTGATTGACTTAAGCAAGAAACGCGGAAAGATAGAAATTGAATTAGCACGGGTATTTGACAAAAGCAGGGTAGAAACGGATCAGGGCGACCTTCATCTTGCCTACGAAATAAAAAACTGCTACTCAATAGAGAGGCAACAATTCTATGAAATGTTGGAAAACTCAGATATTAAGTCTAGAAGTTGTGAAAAATTACTTGATGAAGATCAACTAATGCAAATTGCCAATACACTTTCCTCAATCAAACGTAAACGGAAACCTAAACGATAGCAATTTTTGTTCTTTGTGCTTTTAGATTGCTTTCTTTGTTTGGGGCTTTTATTGATTGCAGGTTGAGTCAAAAAAAGTCAAAATTAGTCAATAAAAGTTAAAATAAGTCGAAAAAAGTCAAAATAAGTTCAGAAAATTCGAAAAATCTTTCTCAGAATTAGGTATCGAGAACTGAATAATAACGATGAATAAACTGATAGGATCTGCTAACAAAGAAACATTCATTTTCAACGTTTTATGTGATACTGTTCGATCACGTCTTTGGCCCTTTCCCGTCGTGACCTGTGCGCTTCTAGGAATTTGTTGAGCTTTTCAGCTATGTCTTTCTTGCATTCGCCACATAGAATTTCGCCGCCTCTGCATCTTCGTTCTCGCTCTGCAAGCTTGCCACTGTCCTCTTCGAACAGATAGAAGTAGTATTGGAAGATGCTGCATACCGTGGGGTCAGCGCCTGTTTTCCGCTGCTCCGCCGCCGTACCCTTGCCGCCGGTGAAGGCGTTCCAAATCTTCTTCTTGACAACGTCCGGCGGATCCATCGTGAATATGCTGGTTTCAGGCATAGAGGCACTCATTTTTCCGCCTGCACCAAGCCCGGGTAAGAAGCGACAATGAATTTGTGCTGGCTTATAATAGCCGAGTTTTTGCGCTATGTCACGTGTTACTCGCCAGTAAGGGTCTTGATCAATGGCTGCTGGGATCAGTGCTGGGACGTTTTCGCCCGTGAGTTTCTTGTGAATGAAACATGGGGCGGCTTGGATGGCTGGCCAAAAGATCCAGCCGATGTTGGTGCTGTCTTGGAAGCCAAAGCTGCTGCGTGCGGTGCTGTATGTGATGCGTTTGGCTACTTCAAGCGTGACGTCGTAGAGCAAGTCGATGTCTTGCGTGTCGTAAATGATGAAAGTGTTTTCAGGCTTGAAGCCGAGGGCGATAAGGTCTAGCGCGTTTTCGTAGGCGTATTTACCGGTTTCCTTAAGGTCTGCTTCATCATCTATTAAGAATTTTTCGTCATCCGTAAGCTGGAAATAAAGCCGTGTGTTGAATTTTTGTTGAATATGGAGGGTGAAAATCCACGGGACAAGGTGTCCGATGTGCACGGGTCCGGATGGTCCTCTGCCCGTGTAAAGGACAAATTTAACACCTTTGTCGTAGAGTTCAAGCACGGTGTCTAAGTCTCGGTGGCTGAAGAATATGCGCCTTTCGAGCTGGAGGTGCAATTTGTCCGTGTGTGTTTCTATTCTCTTAAGCAGTTCGGGTGTGATTGGTTGCGTGCCGAACTCGCGGATTAGACGCTCATAATCTACTTTGCCCTTAACTTCCCACGGAGTTACGACCATTTCGTTGTTTTCGTCAGCTTTAGATGAAGCCGTCTTATTTCACCAGTGCCTTTCCAAAAGATTGGTGTCTAAGTGATATATGCTTTTTCTGCTAAAGGCATTTGATTTTGGGTTCAATTAACTGTTTCATAGGACTTCAATAGGTTTCTCTGTGCATTATCTCGCTTAACGGTCGCCTGCTCCTAGCTGCGGGTTTCTCTTCAGGGTACCCTACGGGAATAAGGGCGACTGGACGGATATCCTTGGGAGCGCCAATCAATTCCCGCACTTGGTCTTCCTTGAATGCGCCCACCCAGCATGAGCCTAAACCAAGGGAGTATGCTGTCAACAGGATGTTTTGAGTGGCTGCGGCTGTGTCTTGAAGGCAATAAAGTGTTTTGCCACGTTCGCCATAGCTTTCTTCAGCGCGTTTTTCGTTGGCGCAAACTACAATCACAACCGAAGAGTCCTCAATATCTTTTTGGCCGAAAGCTGCCAGGCTAAGAGCCCGCTTCATATCTTCCGAGACGGCAACGACAAACTCCCATGGCTGAACGTTACCAGCCGAAGGCGCCCATCTTGCGGCATCAAGAAGCTTCTCCATGGTGCCCGGCGGTAGCTCCTTCTTCTTGAAGGCTCTTATGCAGCGCCTATTCTTTATAGCTTCAAAAATCTCCATCGACATCTGGACTACACCAATACAGAGTATCTGTCTTTTCAAATAAAAACAGTTCCCCTTTTGGCATTCGTTTGTGAGCCAGCGTAAAAGTCTTAAGCCTTGTCGACCATCCAATTTTAGGATGATGAGCACTAGAGTCACTGAGCCTTAGGCGGTGATATTGACTCGACGGGCGAACTGACGAAAAAACCAAAATGCAAAGCCATTAAAATGGGCTGAGAAGGCTTGCTCAGGGGGAGAGAAGGCACACCGAGACTATGTTAGCCTATCTTAAATTTCCGGTCTCCTTGAAGACCAAAATAGCAATTTGTAAGCAACCATTATATACAACTTTTTTGCCATTGCTAACTACGAAGCCCCAATTCAAAGCCCAGAAAGAACGACGGTGCTAAGTGATTCTTAAATGTGTGAAATAGGCAAAGTTGACTTAATTATGTGGACTTTTAACAGCGAAAAACTTTTGCCTAGCGTGCTTCAAAGAATCTCGGAAGTCATACCTGCAAACTGCGTAAACAGAAAAATTGTCACTGACGATTACAGCACTGACCGAACGGTAAAGATTGCAAAAGAGTTCGGGTGGGAAGTACATCTTAACAGGGGCAGGGGGTTACAGGCCAACAAGCAAACAGCACTAAGTCTTGTTTCAACTTCCATCTTTGCCAGCTTTGAGCATGATGTCCTTCTAAGCCGTGACTGGTGGAGAAAAGCCTCTGCGGCAATGAAGAATCCGCAGGTAGGCGTTGTTCAAGGCATAAGGCTTTCTACTGAGCCAAGGCTGAGGAAACTTGACGCTTACGAATACCAAAGAAGACCGGACAAACGCAGCGTTGACAACAATCTCTGCAGAACCGAAGTTGTGAGAAGATTTGGTTTCTGCGAGTCTTCAAGCCCTGCCAGAATGGCAAGAGCGGGGTATTCATGGCTTGTCATGTCAGATGTTGTTTCCGACCACATAACCAGAGCCAGCTTACCAGAGACCATTCAACACGACATGCGCATTCACTTGTTATCCTTGCCATCCTACACTAGCGGAGAAAAAGCGAATTGTTTTCGGTTGCTGATGACCAGCCCAGTTCGAGCTTTAGCTGTCGTTCGGAAAACCAAGTGCTACTCGATGCTTCTTTTTTATCCGGTTGACCGGTTAGCGATTTTTTCTGCATATTTCACGAGAGACCGAAAAGATTGCTGAAGTTGCAGCGGAAAACTTATCTGTGAAGCAACTGTGAATTGCATGGTTAAACGAAAACTTTAGGCGCACGTGAATCGAGGTGAATTGAAAAATGGTTGAAACGAAAACTGTTGAAATGAAGGTTGACGCGTCAGAACTCAAAGGCGACAAGAAGGACCTGGTTTCGAAGCTGTCAGATTTCCTCAAGGACAAAACAGGCGGAGAAGTCTCCTTAGCATCGGAAGTTGTAACAATTAAAGGCCAAGGCGAAGCCTTAAGCAAAAAGTACATTCGGGTTACGGTGAAAAAGTTCTTGCACAAGCATGAGCTAACAGAGCAGTTCAGAGTAATCGGCGGCGAAGAGAACCTACTAAAAGTTAAAGAAAGAGTAACGGGCGAAGAAGACTAAATTCCTTCCTTTTAAACTTATATTAATCAAATTTTTCTTGGTTCAAAGATCTTGAGAGCGCAACCTGTACTATTATGTGAACAGCTTGTTCTAATGCGTAGCATTAAATCAAAAAACGCCATTTCTAAACATTGCACAAGCAGGCGGGAGATTGGAACTTGAGCCACAAAACCATCGCCGTAAGCACGGCAATTATCGTTATTTCACTCGTGACTTTGACCGCGCTCTTTGCTGAAACCTACGCCACGCTGCAAAATATTAACCCCGTAGCCGCTTTGGCAGCCGTAGCAGTCGTATTAATAGGTTTAGTTTGGTTCAAAAAAGCATGCAAATCCTAAAAAGGAAAAAGTAGAAAGAAGCAGTTTACTTTCGTTTCAGCATGTTTTCCAGGATTGGTTTTAGCTTTGCGTTCTCAATTTGAATCTTTTCTTTGCCGAGCGCTTTTCGTTGCTCGTCGATTTCTTTGATGACCTCAGCGTAGCGTATGCCTTCAGCCGCTGAAACATATTCGACGCGGAACCGTTCGGGACTCATTCCTAGTTTGGTTAGCATTCCTTTGAGTGCATCTGTTCGCGCTTTCATCTTGTAGTTTCCGCTGATGTAGTGGCAGTCATATGGCAAGTGGCATGCTCCGATCAGAACCATTCCTGCCCCGAGCCTAAGCGCTTCCAAAATGAATTCGCGCGCAACCCTGCCGCTGCACATTACACGGATGGCTCTCACGCTTGAAGGGTAGTCGAAACGGCTAGTCCCTGCTAGGTCTGCTCCCGCGTAGCTGCACCAGTTACAGAGGATCGCGAGGATTTTGTCTTCAGGCTTGTCTTCGAGCGCAGCGCGGATTTGAGCTATGATTTGAGCATCTGTGAAGTGCATCTGTGTTATAGCATGCTGCGGGCATTCGGCAACGCATGTTCCGCATCCGTGGCAGCTGGCGGTGATTATTTGCGCTGGCTTAGGCTTTTCAAGTCTGATTGCCCCGTAGGGGCATTTGTCAACGCAGATGCCGCAGCTTTTGCATTTGCTCTCGTCGATGACAGAAATGATTGGTTCAATCTTCCATTTTGGCTTGCTGATGACTGTTGCTGCACGTGAAGCGGCGCCGCTGCCCTGGGAAACGCTGAAAGGAATGTCTTTTAAGCCTACGCATGCGCCAGCATAGAAGACTCCGTCAGTGGGGGCATCCATCGGTTTAAGTTTAGGATGGGCTTCCATGAAGAAGCCGTCTGCGCCACGTGACAGGTTGAGTATTCGTGCGATGTCTTCTGAGCCTTTTTTAGGTATGGCTGCCGTGGCGAGCACGACCATGTCCACGTCGACCTCGATGGGTACCCCGAGGATTGAGTCTTCGGAGTGAACTGTTAAATTGTGAGTTGTTGGGTCTTCGTCGATGCGGCTTACTCGTCCGCGGATGAAGTTTACGCCTCGTTCTCTTGCGCGATCATAGAATTCTTCGTAGCCTTTGCCTGGGCTACGGATGTCCATGTAGAAAACGTAGACTTCAACATCTTCCTTGTACTTCTCCTTGATTTGAACCACATGCTTGAGCGTGTACATGCAGCAGAAGTTGCTACAGTACGGGTACTTACTCTTGTCTCGGCTGCCAACACACTGGATAAAAGCTATTCTATGCGGTTTTTGACCGTCGGATTGCCGAATCACTTTGCCTCCTGTTGGGCCAGCAGCCAGAATCAGCCGTTCAAACTCCATGCTTGTGATGACATTGGGGTATTTTCCGTATCCGAGAAGCGGCATGTCGTAGGGTAAATAAACGTCAAAGCCAGTGGAAACAATGATTGCGCCAACGTCAATGTCGACTTCTTCAGCCTTTTGGTTGAAATCGATGGCTTGTCGGTCACCGCAGACTTCTTGGCATTTGAAGCATTCAATACAGTAATCCTTGTTGATCGAGTAAATCAACGGCACAGTTTGGTCAAACGGCACGGAAATTGCTTTTCTTGTGCCAAGGTTCATGTCCCACTCGTTAGGGTACTCTATTGGGCAAGCGTCTTTACATTCGCCGCAGCCGGTGCATTTATCTTGAATGACGTAGCGCGGGTTTTTGCGGATTTTCACTTTGAAGTTGCCGATGTAACCGTCAACTTTAACAAGCTCTGAGTTAGCCAAGATTGTTATGTTCGGGTGGCGTCCGCAATCCACCATTTTTGGGCCTTCAATGCAGATGCTGCAATCAAGCGTCGGGAAGGTTTTATCTAAGGCTGCCATGTGCCCGCCGATGCTCTGGGTGCTTTCAACCATGTAAACTTTGAAACCCATTTCGGCAAGGTCCAATGCCGCGTTCATTCCTGCTATTCCGCCGCCGATGATGAGCGCCTTGTTGGTGACTGGCACCTCAATTGTTTGCAGCGGCTGCATAAAACGTACCTTTGCTACGGCCATGCGAACGGCATCTTTAGCTCGCTGAGTCGCGCCCTCAGGGTCGCTCTGGTGGCACCATGAAGCGAACTCCCTGATGTTCGCCATCTCATAGAGGAACGGGTTTAAGCCTGCTTCAGCAACAGTGCGTCTAAAGGTGGGTTCATGCATTCTGGGTGAGCAAGCGGCGATGACAACGCGGTTCAGTTTCTGCTCCTTTATGGCTTTGCGGATTTCTTCCTGCCCTGGGTCGGCGCATGTGTAACGGTTTTCTTTTGTGAAGACGACGTCAGGTATTGTTTTTGCGTACTCGACAACTGCTTTAACGTCTACTGTGCCAGCGATGTTTAAGCCACAGTCGCAGACGAAGACGCCGACACGTAACTCTTCAGGTTTTGGAGTTTCTGGCTGTTTGGGGATTTGCGGTGAAGCCATTATTGTGCCTCCTTTAATGCAGGGAATCTTTTTTCGACTGCAATGCGCCTGCTTTCACCTGCGATGGCGCGGAACTCTTTTGCTGCGTCAGCTGGCGAGGTCATTCTCTCTAAAGCTTTGTTCCATGCGCCAGAGCGGATGGGCGTGTGGTGCACTGTTGTGCGTTTAACTGTCAGTGCTTCAGGAACGGGACAAACGTTTTTGCATGCGCCACAGTAAGTGCAGAATAAATCGTTAACGTGAACTTTCTTGTCTTCTCCAAGCGTTAGCGCGCCTGGAATGGGGCAAACGTCGAGGCAGTCTTTGCAGCCTTCGGGACATTTCTCTTGAGCAATGGCGATTATTCCTTCGAAGGCTTTCTTGACATTTATCACGCCTGACCCACATTTGAACTCGCATACTCTGCAAGTTGGGCAATAATCCTTCTGAATGTTAAGGTTAACTTGAATACGTTTTCTGAAGCTGGGAGATAGGTCCGCTGTGTTTTCTACCGGTTTGCCGTCAAAACCAACTTTAGAAACCGTAATTAGCCCAAGTGGACAAGCCGTTTCGCATTCAACGCATTCTTTGGGGCATTGTGCAGTATCCACTTTTATGTCGCGAACGAGTTTTGGGTAGCTGTCTTTCGCCAACAAGGAAAGGTCATGGTTTCCATTCAAAGTGACCTTGATTGCGCCGTAGGGGCACGTGACGTCGCAGATTCCGCAGAAATTACATTTTGCCAAGTCAACGTCGACTTTGGCTTTTTTAGTTTTTTCGCCCGCGGTCTTAGGCTGCTTTTGTGTCGTTATCGCCTCTTTAGGGCAGGCTAATGTGCATATTTGACATCCGACACAGCGTTTTTTGTCAAGGGTTAATTTGTAATTCTTAACTTGCAAACCCCACTCTATCGTCAAGGCATCAGCCGCATCTTTCTTTACGGTTTTAAACGGCATATCTTTACCACCAAGAGCCCCATTCACACCGAACAGACGGTGCTACATCAACCAACAGGCTATTTGGAAGGAATTGCAGCGCTTTTGATATAAATATTGCTTGAAAAAAACCGTCTTTTCTACGGTAAAAAGAAAAAAATAGAGCTTTGCGACTGTAACAGGCGTTATTGCTTGCTTTCTTGCTGGTTTAGCTTCCTTGCAATGTTTAAATTCAACGTTTACAATTTATCTGAAGGGATTATTATGGCAAACTCAATTTCTGCCGAAGATGTATGTTCAAAAAGCTTTCGAAGCGTGCAGGAGAACGATCCGCTTTCCCGATGCTTAGAAGCCTTTGAAAAAGGAATGCTTCCTGTCTTAGCTGTCTTGAACGATAAAGGCAAGTATGCAGGCATGATTACTCGCCGCGCGATTTTAAGATCAAGACTTGACCTCAACGCCACTAAAGTTAAAACGCTGATGAAGACGGCTCCGCCAGTGACTCCTGATTTTTCAGTGAGCAAAACGGCCAAGTTGATGATTGAAAGCGGGTTAAGGCAGCTTCCGGTTCTTGAGAAAAACAAGCTTTCGGGTTTCATCACTGACGAGAACATTATTCATGCGGCGGTGGCACAGGAGTGGGGAAACACCAAAATAGAGACGATCATGACCCGAGCACCACACACTCTTGAAGCTAACCGTTCTGTTGGAGCGGTTCTTAGCTTAATGAGGGAGTATGGTATTTCGCATGTTCCAATCATTGATGGCGGAAAACTCGTGGGCATGATTAGCATTGAAGATATTTTAGAGAATATCTATTGGCCGCAGAGGCGCCAGACAACGGGGGACATAGTTGGCGAGAAGCTTGAAACTTTGAGCGTTCCAGCTAAAGGAATAATGAGTAGGCAGGTGGTCACTGTTGAACCACAGACAAGCCTGCGTGATGCCGAGAAAATGATGCATGATCATGACGTTTCCTGTTTAGCAGTTACGTCTAACGAGCGCCTGGTCGGTGTTGTGACGAAGCTTGATTTTCTTGAACCGATTAGCCAGCTAGAAACCGTTGAACGCAAATTGTCGGTGCAGTTCGGTCTTAAAGATTTGGAGATCACGCCTGAGCAGCAAGCCTTCATGATGGATGAATTCGATTCTTTCACACACAAGTACCAGGAAGCCTTCCAGTTAGGCACACTCTTCGTATACATGAAAAGCCACGGCAACACAAACCTGCGCGGAACACCCATGATCCACTGCCGCCTCCAATTCAGAACCGTCAGAGGCACATTCTACAGCGCAAGCGAAGGCTGGGGCATTGAACCCACATTCAGAGTGGCCTTAGACCGCCTCGACCGCAGATTACTGCGAAGCAAAGAATTGCTGGCATACAACCCAAGGTACGCGCGGGATTACCTGCGTAAAATCGGGTTGCCACAAGAAGAGAGCTAATTCCATCCCTCTTTCTTATGGCAAAGACTTAGGTATATTTTTGTTGTTTGTGTCTTGTGTTGCTTTGCTTGTTTAGGGCTTGAAGCGTTTGCAGGTTGCGACCCACAACGACTCCCTTCGACCCATTGCGACTCGTAACGACCCAATACGACTCGTAATGACCCATCCCGACTATTCCAGACCTTCCCGTTTTTTCGCGTTTTTTAGCGTTCTTTCCCGTTACAAGCATCCTTTCCTCTCGTCGGTCCTTTTTGACTATCGTCCTGCCGAACATACAGCTAACCAAGGCAGGCAACAACTCAAGATCGCCCCATCCCTATGAAAGCGCCGAAATAAAACTGCCTGGCAAAACGGGTCAACAATCAGAATTGGAGAGGCACCTTTCCGAACGTAATTGGTCGGATACTGTTTTAGCCAAATAATGATTAGGTTAACTGTAGAAACGATAAACAAGTGCGGCAAGTTGCGCACATGAATCAAGGCGGCAAAATCGGCATTTCTAGAATGCATCTGAAAAAGGCTTTTGAAATCTTAGCTGAAAAGAGAAAACAGTTCTCAACCGTAATCTGAGTTATTTCTTTTTTATTATAAGAGGTTTTACCTAAAACCCATGCTCACCACCTTTACTGCTGACAGCAAACACGCGCAAAACGAAAAGAAAGACTGGCTTCCAGGAATAATCAATCAGTTTGAAGAATGTGGGTTTGCTAAGGCTCTGGAAAATTAAGGAAGAGAATTCATTAAGAAAAATCTGCATCACTCTTCTATGCAGCCATTTCTCTTCGTTTCTTCTAATTGCTTTTTAGGGACTAAAAAAGGGGGAAAGGTGATTTATTTGCTTGGATAATCCAGCTTATGGCCGTTTTCTAAGCATTATCATTGCGAGTACGGCGATTCCCACGATTATTACCACTATTATGGCCAAGCCTATGTACATGACGGCGTTTTGAGTGGCTAAACCGCTAAGTGGTGTGGCTGTGGGTGCGGGTGTAGGCGCTGATGCGCCGGCATGGAGGTATGTTTCAGCGTAAGATCCATAGTACGAGTTTGTGCCTGCGAAAGTAGCGAAAACTGTGAAGTTACCTAGTATGATGGGTGTCCAAGTTAGGCTGAATGTGCCGCTTGCATCAGTCGTTGCAGTGCCAATGGGGTAGTGATTTCCATTAGAATCCAAAACTGCTATCTGCACAGGAACGCCTGTAATGTTGGTTGGCATCGGCTGTTGCATGTAAACAGCTTCCATAAACTGGCTCATGCTAGCGTCAGAAACGCATGGTAACCCGTTGGGGAAGTTCGCTGCAACTGCATTTTGCGATGCGCCTGCGGAGATGTCTGTAACTGAACCGGTGATCGTCACTGGTGTCGATGTTGTAACGCCAACTTGAGGTGCATTAACGGTTGTTTTGCTTGGTCCCATGCCATAGGCGTATACCTGGTTGTCGTAGCCGTTTAGGGCTACAAGGGAGCCATCTGAAATAGGCATGTCTCCTTCACCGAATGTATTTATGTTCCAAATTAGTTTTCCAGTGGTAGCGTTTACGCAGTAAAGTTGTGCGCCATCAAAAACGGGGTCTCCATGACTGACGCCTGTGTTCAAGTAGAGTTTTCCGTCAGCAATGGTCATCGTAGCTTGCTCAAATGGATAGTAATTGAATCCAGGGAAATTCGTTCCACTGCTAATTCCGTTGAAAGTCCATAGAAGGTTGCCAGTTGCGAGATCGAAGGCGTGAACCCCATCTGAGGCAAATCCATATAGGATTCCATAAGCGATTTGAGATTGCCACGGGCAAGGTTCTGAACCCCATGGGTCTGTATCGGCTGTGGTGGGGCCCCATATCTTTGCGCCTGTGTTGGCATTATATGCATACCACTGCTCAGCAAATGCGTCATATGCTGTGAATATGCCGTCGGCCATTGGTCCCATCTCGTAGTTGAATCCGGTTGTGGGTCCAGATGGTAGTGTCACTTTTTGAACCCAGAGTTGTTGCCCTGTTGTCGCGCTATAGCCTACTTCGGTTGCATAGGTAGCTGTGGGCGGCGCCAAAAAGCTGCCTACTCCTGTATTTGTGCTTGTAAGTATTATTCCTGAATTGACGTCTACTATTGCCTCGCCTGGGTAAGTTTGAATCGTAAGGTTCCACTGTATGCCTTTTTCCCAGTTAAGAGTTGCTCCAATTGGCGCACTCCAGACCCAATAGTTTGAACTAAACAGCGGGATCGGTGGGGTATAGTCGCCGTAGGTTCCGATGCAATGTGACGAGTTCCACAAAGCTATCCAATTATTTCCTACGATGTAGTCCAGCAATTCGCCACTAGGTCCTTCGACAGTTAGTTGAGAAAACTGCGTTGGATTCAATGCATTAGTCATCTGCAAGATCAGGTTTCCTGTGTTAGCGTCATACAGGTACCACGTATTTGCATCAGTAGACCATAAGTAAGGGAAACCTCCTTCCATGTTGGGTGACTCGTAGTTATAAACTTGGCCGAGGGTAATCTGAGGATATTCCCAGCCTACAACCAAACCGCCAAAAGGTTGGAACGGTTCGCCAGTGCTGTTTTGCCACCATAATGTTTGTCCCGTTCGCAAATCTACAGCGTAGAAGCCTTCTTTAGGATTTGTAGGAGCATTATAGAAAAGTACGCCGTTGATAATTATTGGCGGTGTGAACTCCATTTGATAAGACTTTCCCGTGAAGTAGTTGCTCGTATCGGTTCCGCCGAATTCGCCTCCGATTAAGCCGCCAGCCTCCAAAGGCTTAGACCAAAGTATGTGAGCACTTCCAGGTCCTGTGCTGTATGCATTAAAGTTTCCTGTCGAGTTGTAGTTTGTTGATCCAAAAGTTGATACTCCTAACGAAAGCCAGTTTCCTGAAATTCCTGCCCACAAGCTATTTTGTGAATTTATGGGACGTGTCCAGTAGGATGTTGGGAGCTGAGATTGTGAATAAGATGCCGCTGCCTGCTGCTGCACTAAAAGGCCTGTGGTGAAACCGCTCGCTGCAAAATAATTGTCGATTGGTTGCCCAGTTAATGCTGAAAATCCAGTTACGTGTTGCCCTGGAAAAGTGAACTTAAAGGTGTAATTACCGATCTTGGCAGGAGTGTAGTATGTCACATAGAATGAAGCGTCGTTGGCAGTGAAAGGCCCTAGAGTTGTGGTTGACCCGCCAGGCTCTGTGATCAACATTGTGAAACCCTGCCACCTTCCACCTACCAATCCAAATGCAGTCGGGTTGGCTTGCCCCAACCACATTTCTATGGTTACCTGCTGACCGATGCCGGCAGGGTTTGGCGAAACATTACAAAAGGCATTCGTAGGGAAAGGAGAAGCTGCTGTCTGAGCTTTTGAAGTTGGAATTGCAGTCATTATTCCTGAAACTGTCAACAAGAGAATAAACGCAATTGAAATCGCTGCAGTTTTGTTTTTAGGAATTTTCATTTTTCTTTTCCTTCCTAATTCTTATTGAGCAAGAGCTCAAATGCTCTCGCCCAATGGTGTATGCTTTATGAAAGGTTTTAAATCCTAGAAAGAACAGCAGAGTTCTATCAACTCGTAGTCACCTTCGCCGGTATTCTAATGAGTTATTTAACGGTTTCAAACGAAGACATCCATGTTCTGAGACAATTAGGGCTGTCTTCTCTCGAAGCCAGAGTCTACATCGCACTCACTCGCACGGAAAGAGCAACCATAAAAGCCTTATCCAAGAGTACAGATTTAGCACGTCAACACGTTTATCAAGTGATTAATGACTTATTAGACATTGGAATAATTGAAAAAATAGTGGCGGCACCCTTTGAGTACTCAGCTATCCCAATAAAAGATGCGATTTTCATTATGCTTCAGCGGAAACAGCATGAATTTTTGGACATGGAGATAGAAATTGAGTCAGCAGCAAAGCAGTTGCTTGAACGATACGAAGCAGCAAGCAAAATAAAACGTACTATGTCACAAGAGAAACAAACCTTTGTTTTTCGCAACATCCGCCTGCATGAAGTCGCGCGTGTGCGTGTCCGCGATTTTTCTGATTGCAGGTCAAGTATCGATTTAGTTATTTTAGAGAGAAATTTAGAATCAATAAATGAAGAATTAGGCGATGCATTGAAAAAAGAAGTGAAGATAAGAATGATTATAGGAAATACCGAAAGAAGTAGCTTTCAGTTTAGTTTAGAAGATTTGATAACAAATCCTTTTTTCGAAGCTAAAGTTTCGCTTAACCAGGCAATTTTTCCACTTGCTATCTTGGACGAGAAACAAGCCGTGATTATTACGTCGAAACCAAGCGATTTTCCTAAAGCATCCTATTTAAAGACAAATAACTCTCATCTAATGGCGATAGCCAAAGTATACTTTGAAAAGCAGTGGACAGACTCCCAAACACTGAAAGCGGCTGGAAATTAGGAGTTTCAGTGTAAAGCGCGTACAACTACAGTAAATCAGCTTTCGCCTCAATGAAAAAGCAAATACAACAAAACCCGAAAACGAGTTTAGAATTTGTGAGCTGTAGTCTTAACAAAATAACCTGTCTCTATTCCAGTCCTTTTTCCCTGCAGCAACAAACAGAAAAAAAATTGTGCCTCAGTTCTTTGTAGCTGTTTTTTTGTCTGTGTGTGCTCTCCTGCTCACCTGCATGCTCACTTGCATGGATGCTTGCTTGCCGCCCGGGGGAGAGATAGTAAGTAAGTAAGTATGAGTGATTGAGTGATAGAGAAAATGAGTGACTGAGTGACAGTCACTGAGTGATGCAACAAGTAAGTGATGCAGTCAGTGTGTGATGGAGTTAGTTTCAGAGAGAGAGGATTAAAATTTAATCCACACACAAAACGACCTGAAGTATAGGGTGTTGAATAGAATCTACTGGTGTCGGTTAAAACAATAATTTTAATTGAAAGAAGACAAGACCTTTCTTATCTGGTTTTGACGTTGTAGTCTACTTCAAAGATTCTTGGGGTTATTTGCCTGGTTTTGCCAACCTTCAACTCCGCTTTGCCGCTTAGAGCTTTGATTTGTTGTGCGAAGCCTTCGACGTAATCGAGTACGCCACAGCTGTAGCAGAAGCCCCCGGAAAACGAAACCGTGACGCTTACAGGAGTTACTGAAATCTGTTTAACCGTTATTTCCGGGCTTCTGAGCCTGTTGTAGAGAGAAATGGCTTTACTTACGAGTTGTTCAAGCTCCTGCTGACTAAGAGACATAGTGTCGCCTTAGAAGGGTATTCTTGCGCCGTCGAATCCTAACTTTGAAATCCCCAGTTCCTCTTTGACTTCCCGCAGCTGCGCAGCTGTGAATACGGGTCCGTCTCTGCAGACTCGGTACTTGCCGATTACGCAGCTTCCGCATAAGCCTATGCCGCAGCGCATCAGCCGCTCCAAGCTTGCTTCCAATGGCAGTTTGCGTTGTTCTGTCAAGTCGAAGATCTTCTTCACCATAACCTCGGGTCCGCAGGTGTAGATCATGTCGAATTTTTCCCTATCCAGCAACTTGGCTAAGGGTTCAGTCACCATGCATTGCAAGCCATATGTACCGTCTTCAGTTGTTGTTATCAGGCTTTTCTCGTTGCAGACGCCATTGAGCTCCCGTATGAAAAGAAGTTCGTCTTTGGTTTTTGCACCCTCCACAAAGGACAACCGTTCAGTCTTAGCCGCAAGCTGCTTTGCCAAAAACAGAAGAGGAGCTGTTCCAGTTCCACCGCCTACCAGCAAGACTCTACCTCGGCTTTCAGTGAAGCTATTCCCAAAAGGTCCCCGAACGCCAACGGTTGCGCCTGCTTCCAAACCGTGGAGATGCCGGGTTGCGTCGCCAACCTGCTTCACAGAGACGGAAACCAAGTCTTTTCCAACTTCCATTATGCTCAGCGGAATTTCGTCTATTCCCGGGAGCCAAAGCATCAAAAATTGCCCTGGCTTAGCCTTTGAGCATAGTTTGTCGTAGATTGTGTAGGTTCTTACGGTTGGACTTTCCGTCCGGACCCGCACGATTTCTGACGTTCTAATCGTATTAGCTGCGATGAGCGAGGCTGACAATTTCCTTCACACTCCCAACATGTTTCTTTCTCAAGTAAACTTCTAAGCCTTTAGTTATCTTCTGGAAAACATCCGTGTCCTCCCAAGCCACCGCGGTGCCGACCTGCACGGCTGAAGCGCCTGCAAGCAGAAACTCAACAGCGTCGCGCCAGTCACTTACGCCTCCGCAGCCTATTATGGGTACATCGGGCAACTCTTCGCGAATGTCAAAGACACACCTTAGCGCCACGGGTTTGATGGCTGCGCCTGACAGTCCACCTTTGATGTTGCTTAGGATTGGCCGCGTCGTCTCCGTGTCAATCGCCATTGCCTTAAGTGTATTTATCGCCGTTAATGCGTCCGCGCCAGCTTCAACCGCCGCCTTAGCTGTGACTGCGATGTCTGCGACGTTTGGCGTAAGCTTTACGATGACGGGTTTACTAATTGCCGCCTTAACTTTTTCAACGACTTGCGAGAGAAGCTTGGGGTTTTGACCGATTTCCGAGCCTGTAAACTGGACATGCGGGCATGAAACGTTGAGTTCCACGGCATCTGCGCCTGCTTTGACGGCTTTCTCAGCGACTGCCTCGTATTCGTCAGCTGTGTATCCAAAGACGCTGACGATTAGCGGAATGCGAAGTATGGTTTTTGCATATTCTATTTCTCCAGCGTACTCATCGATGCCTGGGTTCGGCAAGCCCATTGCGTTTATCAACCCAGATTCAGCTTGAACCACCGTTGGATTCGGGTACCCACCTCGGGCTTTTACACCGATGGATTTTGAAACCACGGCGCCTGCCCCGCCTTTAGCAACGCGGCTTAAGGATTCTGCTGAGAAACCCAACACGCCAGAGGCAAGAATCGTGGGGTTCGGCAGCTCCAAGCCCGCGATGCTCACGCGTAACGGATTGCTTTCCAAATTCTAAGTCACCTTTCTTAAAACTAGTTTGCGCAACTAAAAAGATAAAGCTTCTTTTTCAGCAAAAACTGAACCGAAAGCGCACGCAAATTTTCGGGCAAAGTTTTTTCGAGGACTACTTTGTAAACATAGCCGCGTCCTGAATGTACTCCTTCCCAGTTCTCAGCGCGATTTCAGCCTTCGCCAACTCGCTTCCCAAATAAGCCAAATGGAGGGGCTGCACCGCTAAACCTAAATCGACGATTTCCGTGTAGATAGCCTCTGCCGTTTTGCCCTTGATGATTTTGTCGGGTTTATCCTTCTTTTGGTCTGAGTAATGCGTAGCCACAATGTATCCGCCGACGCGGTCAAGGATAACTTTGAAAGCTCCCGACGGGTCCAGTTTCGCCGCACCACTTTTTTCAGCATCGATTACAAGCGCTTTCCGCTCCAGCTTTTTGTCGTACTGTTCTTCCCTGTTTCTTTTGTCCTTAAACAGAAGCAGATCCATGCCGAGGTCTTTAGGAACCGAGCCACGCTTTTTCGCGAGAAACATCATTTTAGCCGCCGTGGCTTCCTCACCTACGCTGCCTTTCGCCTTGTCGCTTTTCTCAGTTGCCAAAAGGATGCTTGCGCCAACCTCTGAAGAGAGCCGCGCCAACAGAGCGTTGACCCCGACGGAATCGGCATCTATTAGCTCGGTAACGTTTGAAACACCTACAAACAAAGGGACATCGGGGTTTCTTTGGGCGAACAGATGAAAAGCCATAAGCGATTCCAAAATGTCTGTCGGGTCAAGAATTAGGTCAGCAATGCATTTCGATATTCCAAGCCGTTTTGCCTTCGCAATTGTTAGTTCAAGAATAGCTGCGCGTTCCTCTGCTTTTTTATAGAATACCCCTTGCTGTTGATTAGTGGGAATCACGACGACTGCGACGTTGGAGACATATGTCGCGATTGTTTCAATGTTTCCTGCGTCCCCGCTTAAAACCAAGTCTGCCCCTGCACGGACGGCCTCGCGGATTTCTGCGGCGTCAAGCGAATCAATGCTGACCGGCACTTTCACCGCCCGTTTAACAAGCGCCAGAATTCGCTTTGCTTCTGAAGGCTGGGATTCGCCTGCAATCATGCCCACGTCGATGATGTCTGCTCCTGACTTTACGTGCCGTTTTGCCAATCTCTCAATGGCTACTTCATCCATTAGTGGGGCATCGACGATCTCGGCGAGGACGCGCATTGGAAAAGCTTTGCCGACAGCCAAGTCACCAATCAGCATGCTACCAGGCATCTTGAGCAGTTCCACGCGGTTCTGTTCTGCCGTCCTTATCTCCCTCAGCGCTTTTTCATGAAGCTTCTCGCGAAGAAGGTCGTCAGCAGGCACCACTGTTGAAAGCTTAACTTGCCCAAGCGAATCCAGAACAATCGGCAGGTCGGCGTCGTACCGTGGACCCTTAAAAGCTGGGACGCTGAGGGCTTTTGAAATGGTTGATGTGTCGCAGCAGATTAAACCTGGGGTTAGGATTAAATCGTAACCTTTTAAGTTGGTTTTTTTTAGCGCTTCACTTATGGTCTTAGGCGTTAAGAAGGCGGCGATGGCGACGTTCAACGCGAGCACATGGGTTTCGACGTGGCTTTCTTTAGCGTAGCGTTCAACTGCGTCTTTTTCGTGCACGCTGGTTACTAGGAGTACTTTCATTTTTGACTCCACCCGTCAATTCTTTTCAACAAATCAGCCAGAACCGAGGAGTACGATGAGTTCGGTGCAACCCGATTCACCAATAAGTTGTAGTCTCGAATTTTTCTTAGCAATTCGCTCACATGCCCCTGTTCGTTTTGGTCGCGTGCCAGCGCTTTCACGCGGGTTGCGTGTACAATGGCTTCAAGCGTCAACCCAAACGCACGGCAGTAAACTTGCGGATACCCCTTTTCCGCCCACACCTGCTCAACAGTAAAAACCGCCCGCGTCTTTTCCTCGCCGTCTGCAGCCAAATCTGCGACGGAAACCTCAACTATTGCATCCGCCAGGCGTAGTTTGGGTGCGTTTACTGCTTGGGCTTTTGTGAACCATTCCTTGGGGAGCGCACCGTTTAGGTTTGCCTCTTTAAATGCTGTTCTGTAGTAGGCTTCTACGTTGCCGGTCAAGTTGACAACGGCGCATCTTCCCGTTTTTACGTTGACAAGGGTTTTGGAGGAATTATAAATGTTAACGGTTAGATGCTGCTCGTCAATGAGGGTGGCGCCCATGGGTGCAGCGTTGGCCGATTCATCTTGGTTGTAGGTGGAAACTATGGTTTCTGCGATTGCACCTTTTAAGAAGCCTAGATCGGTGAGTTTGACCATCGAACCAACCCAATTGACCTAGAAGGTTGTGATAATTAAGTATAATTGTTTCCTCCGAAACAACTATTGGAAAATCCCAGAAATCAAAGCCTTTTATACGGTTGCGAGGTGATAGTTCTTTAGTCGTATGAGCGAGGAAATCACCCCGTGGCTACTACAGTTTGAAAGCGGCAGAAAATGGTTTAACACTTTCAAGTCAGAGCAGACCAAGAGACTTTACACGGAAAGGTTGGAACACTATTGCAAAACGGTAGGTAAAAATCCAGATGAATTGATTGAACTTAAAATTGAAGGGTTAAAAAACATAAATTCAGTAAAAGAGTGGCAAGCGGAAAACTTGTTAGATAGCTACCTTTACAGCCCATCGGAACAGTTTGCTAAAAACAAATGTGGAACTGGCAACGCCAAAAAAAGGAAAAAAGGTGAAATACTTAATAGTCCAAGTACTTCATTTTCTCTGACCTAACTGTTGAACTTACAATAACTTTTTAACATCGGACAAGTTTTAGTAAATTAAGTGAAACGGCATGGAAGAAAAACTTAATAACCATGTCGGAGGAAACCGTTATTTAAGTTTATCAGAAAGATTAAGTTGCCAAAATATTCTAGGCAAGTTCGATTTTATGGCGCGCGCGCAGTTAGGCTTAACTTTAACGGAGACATGCATAAGAATCAACTTGGAGCCATTAATAGTTGAAGAAGAGAAATAGCATGGAAGTAAATGAAGCAGAAACTTTTAAGTCCTACAATCAAAAGCTGGAAGAGAAGTACGGTGACAATTGGCTTGGAAAAGGCAAATGTACGGGACTTGAGTTTAAGCGTTGGTTAGCCCTGCGTGATAATAAAACAGAAATTCCGTGACGCAGGCGCTAAGAGTTAGATTAAGCGCATGCATTAACCATAATTATCATTGCAATTCCTAACAATATTCTTAATTATTTCTTATTTCGCTAGGGGTAACTTTTCTCATATTTTTAACCCCCAAAATCCTTATTTTAACGCGTACATTCAAGGGTCCATGTTCTCTTCTATCGTCTCTGAGAATGGCTCCAAAACTTTTTAACATCGGACAAGTTTTAGTAAATTAAGTGAAACGGCATGGAAGAAAAACTTAATAACCATGTCGGAGGAAACCGTTATTTAAGTTAATCCTTATTCCAGCTAGCTTTGAAATAAACAGCAGTTCCCAATAAAATAAAACATTCTTGCGTTTTTCTTACTTTTCCTTTTTTTCCACACGCAATAGTTGATTTCTACGTTCCAAGCGTCAAAGTAACTATTGAGTGTAAAGCTTGTGGACTTACGCCTGTCCCGAGAATACAACAAAATCCTCAGTCCCATATTTACGAAAGACTTTGACTTTAACGCTTAATCAGAAAACGCGCGCTGGTCTGTCCCTAAAATATCAACATTTAGGTTTGGAATAAAATCTTGATTTAACCAACAAACCAACAAACCAACAATACTGCAACCTCCTGTAAACCTGAGAAACCTGTGATCCTTATGGCATGCAATTCACATTTGGCAGCAACCTACAAAACTAACACAAATACGAAAGCATCAAGAATGTCAACGATTCACAAGCCTGAATTTCACAAAAGAAAAAAAGGGTATGTTTTAGTTTCTTAATCAATCAAAGTATGTCCTTGGCCGATAAAGAGGGTACTGCAACCAAATGCTGTTACGCAATATGGCTTGCTAAGATCAATAACTACGGTAATGGGCGATAAAGGCGTCGAAAACACTATGGGATTGCTTGCAACAGGATCATCGACAGCATAAGGGGAAGCGCATAGTGTTAGAACGTTGCATTTACTGATCTTAACAGAGGACAGATCAATTACCCATTCGAACCCATGACCATGCACCACAAGCAGGACAAAACCCCCACCGAGGGTGTCGGTTATGGCTGGCACCTCGCCGGGTGCAAGACCAAACACAACCTCCAAAGTCGCGCAACCACTAATGCAGCCCTCGCTAGTTTTCACATAAGCCCATCCAGATGCCTCTGTATTCGGATAAGTAGTCGCAAATGCTGGTGTCACAAGCAGACTTAGCATTGAGAGCAACGGAATCAAAACAAGCAAAGCTTTCCTATTCATACATTATACTCCTTACAATTTAAACGAAGAGAAAACTAACCCAAAAACTGGGCTCTTCGCCACAACCCCCCCTTCTCGCCCTCATATTTATTCATTTTCAAAAAAGTACTCTTACGATACCAAACAATCTCCTCTCCCACAAATTAACATGACTTTTCCTAAATTGGGTAGACCTCAGCAATCATCAACCAAGCCGCGTGATTATTCCAAAAGACGTGTGTGGGGGTTTGGGTTTGGGATTAAAATTTAATCCAAACACACAAAAACATAAAATCGTCTATGTCTATAGAGTCTTAGGATTGGGTGAGAAAGCATGAAACTCCATTGTGTGAAATGTGGTCACCTGCTACCAAAAGATGAGAGCGCAAAATCCTTGCTGCCATTTGACGTTTACCGATGTCGGAATTGCGGGGATGGTATGCTTTTTGATATGGCTACAAAAGAAGCTTATCTGATTCCTAAAAGCCTAGGACTGTTCAAGATGACACTTGAAAAAGTCAAAAAAGCAATCAACCAAATTCCGTATGATGAAGATTACTAAACTTCCTGCAAGCGTGAACACGCCTGTATGTGTATTAGCAAGTTTAAACTAAATTTGTAAACCAGTAATTTTTGTGGATAAACGTGAATGTAGACCTAACACCCTGCACTTTTTGCTTGTTTCTTGCTATTTTCTTGCTTCTTCGCAAAGAAGGTAACGCATATTCACTTTGGTTGGGTTCAATCCTTCGCGTCCATAATGCGATTCGAACACGGCAAGCTTCAAATCCCAAAGATCCGCGTCACTTAAGCTTCAGAACCTGCTTGGATCATCTTAAGATTCACAATCGAAAGAACGTGTCTTCTCAATAAGAGACGGCAAGATTCTGCCGTTTTCTTCTTTGACAAGTTCCCATTCACTTTTTTATTTCTTGGGGAGGGAAACGAACTGTGAAAGTTGTTCCTTTGCCTTCTTGGCTCTCAAAAGTCACTGTGCCGCCTAAAGCTTCACTCATCCGCTTAACGACAGGTAAGCCAAAACCTTGACCCTTAGCCTTTGTCGTGAACATTGGCGTAAACAATTTACTTTTTACACCTTCAGGAATACCAACTCCAGTGTCCTTAACGGTTATGACGACGTCGTTTGCTTCCTTGTAGGCGTGTATGGAAAGCTTTCCGCCTTTAGGCATGGCTTGAACAGCATTATTCACTAAATTATGCATAATACGGTTAATGTAAGAGGAATCAACAATAACTTTACAAGCCTCAGTTTCCACTTTAACGCTTGCCTTAACGTTCTCTGGCAACCCGTTCTTTGCTAGCAACTCTTCAATTATCAGTTTTAGGTCGGCTTCCTCAACACGAGGGTTCAGAGGCCTAGCAAAATCTTGAAGATCAGCCACAATCTTGTTAATATAATCAATGTTCTTTTCAATCTCTTTCAGACTCTCTACTGCACTCTTTTTCTCATCGCTTTCCGGAATCAAGGCCAACTCTGTTTTAGCCAAGTAAACATCGCCAGTTATAGCCTGCAACGGATTACGAATGTCATGACCAACCATACCAGCAGTCGTACCTATTGCTGCAAGCCTCTCCGAATCTTTTAGCTGCTTAGAACGCTCATCAACAAGATTCTCCAAATTTTCAGTGTACTGTTTAATCTTCTGCCGCAATTCTTTGTGTTTACTTATGTCGCCACCGTAAATGTTAACGTAACCTTCAGCTGCTATTGGCATAAACAGCAACAGAAGAGTCATATCGCCAAAGGTTTCCTCAAGCTCAACCTGTTTGTTAGAGTCTAATGCGTCGACAACAAGTTTGTTTATGTGGTCAGGTGCGCGTTCGCCGACTTTGCTTCTCCATTTAGTTAACAAAGACGCGGCGGCGGGATTACGGTATAAAATGGTGCCAGTCCGGTCGATGCGTAATACAGTGGATGGGTTTTCGGAAGGAAATTTTGCAAGACTTTCAACTTCGCGCTGGTGCTTCTTGCGTTCAGTTATGTCTGTGAAGGATAAGACTGCGCCGTCAATCTTTTTCTCCTCAGTTAAATAGGGTCGAACTCGCATTTCATAGCAACGACCTTCGGTGCTTGTGACTTCTCGGTTGACAGGCGTTAGTTTGGTGATCACATCCGAGATTGTCTTTCTTAAATTTACAATAAGAATCCCTGAATTGATGCTAATGATTGAGTGCCCAACATCGGACGGCGAAATTTTCAAAAGTACTTGAGCTGAAACCGTAAAACGTCTTATCTTCAGGTCGTTATCAACAATAATTACTGGTAGGTCAATGTTTGTTTGCAGATTGGCTAAGTCATCATTCAGGCGACCAAGAGCCTGATTGCGGTTCTTAAGCTCCTCGTTTAGAGTATGCAGTTCCTCGTTTCCCGACTGCAGCTCCTCTTTTGCTGTTTCCAGCTCTTCATTTGTGCTCTGCAATTCTTCATTGCTAGATTGAACCTCTTCCATAGACGATCGCAGCTCCTCATTGGTTGCCTCCTGCCCCTCGACAAGAGTTTGCAAAGACTCCTTGGTTGCCTCCAAATCCTCCCTAAGTTCGCGAATTTGTCGATCCTTAAGATTTTCCATCTCGACAGGCGAAACTACAGATTCAATTTCTTTAGTTGAATTTATATTCTGTGAAGTTGCTTCAGTAAATAACACAAGATAAAAAGGTTCGTCGCATTCTGGTATTTTTAGTGGTCTTATCTCGATGTTAATTGTTTTTGCGGCCTCTTTTTGCTTGAAGCGCACCGTTTCTTTGAAGATTTTATTTTCTTTTCTTGCTCTATAAACAGCAGTCTGAACTTGCGACCTCAACTCTTTCCGAATAATCTTAGTAACGTTCAGGCTCGCCGCTCCCGATTCAGGCGAAAGATAAGGTGCAACGTCTCCGCGAAAAACAAGTATGTCTAAGCTACTATTAGCCAACAAAGTCGCTGGACCATACTCTGTCATTATCAGACGGTCGACTTTCTCTCCTAAAACAGTTAGCAGATCCACTTTTCCAATCGGTTTAGCAGTTTTATTGGCTGCGTAAGGAGTAAAGGTGCCTTCGCCTAAAATCGCTTGCGGCTGGGTTTGCTTCTTTCTGTAAATCTGGCCTTTCGGGATAATTGGTTCAAACATGTATTGGAATTTGCCGACGCTTTCGGATTCGCCTAAAACTAAAAAACCATTCGGCTTTAATCCGTAATGGAAAATCGGCAATACACGCTCGTGAAGATGAGAATCAAAATAAATGAGTACATTTCTGCACATAATGAGGTCTATGTTGGAGAAAGGCGGATCTGTTGTTATGTCCTGTTTTGCAAATATGCACATGTCACGTATGGATTTTATTATTCGGCAATGTCCATTGTCAGAAGTGAAAAATCGTTTAAACCTGTTCTGGGAGATTTTGTCTTCTACACTTTTTGGATATGCTCCTTGGCGAGCTTTCTCAATATTCTTTTCATTTGCATCGGTTCCAAAAATTTGAATTCGTATCTCTGTTATGGCTTTTTCTTCTAGGAATTCTCGAAGTGCTATGGCGAATGAATAAACTTCTTCACCTGTTGAACAGCCAGGAACCCAAACCCGTATCGACTCGTCGGGAGACCTTTTCGCTACAAGTTCTGGAAAAACCTTTTCTTTCAAAGCCACGAAAGTGTTCGGTTCTCTAAAGAAGCTTGTTACGCCGATTAGCATGTCATCAAACAATGCTTGTTGCTCACTTGGCTGTTTCCGCAAATACTCAAGGTACGCCTTCATGTTTTCGGCCTTGTTGATGACCATACGGCGCGTGATGCGCCGATTTATGGTTGTTTCTCTGTAATGGGTAAAATCAACGCCGAAAGAAGCTTTGAGCAGCATAATGATTTTTTTAAAGTCAGTCTCGACTTTCTCTTGCTCCGACGCCTTTGTTTTGGAACGGACAAGTTGAGGATGATTGGCGATTCTTGCTAGCTCTCTTGCTATCAGCTCCGGGGATAGAACAAAATCAGGGGTTTCGTCGGCTATGGCGTTCTTGGGCATGTCAGGATATTGCGCTGTGTCTGGGTCTTGTACAAAGGTTATTCCGTCTTCAGCTTTGATTGCTTTTAATCCTTCGGTTCCGTCATTTCCCGTTCCAGAGAGCACTATTCCAATTGCCCGTGTTTTTTTCTCTGAAGCCAGGGAAATCAGAAAGTCATTAATAGGTTTGAAAAACTGTTTCTTAGGAAAAAGCTTGATGCATCCGTTCTTTAGAGTCATGGTTGCCCCTGGAGGAATAACGTAAACTTGATCTTGTTCTACCTTCATGTCGTCCTTGGCTTGTTGAACCTTCATTTTGGTGGATCTTGAAAGGATCTCGGGCAACATGCTTTCTTGACCAGCAGCCAAATGTTGGATAACCACGAAGGACAAACCCGTTCGGATGGGCAAATTTTCCAGTAATTTCGTAATGGGTTCTAATCCGCCTGCAGAAGCGCCAATCCCAACAATTGGAAACTCATTTGATGCCTTGGTTTCAGAAGAGCTTTGTGGGTTCAACCCCGCTTTTTTTGTCTTCATTTACAAACCTCACAGCCAATAAAATCGATATAATTCTTGACCGAAATTTATGCTCAGGCTATAATTTAAAACTTGGTACTATCGAATTGAAAAACCGCGCACGAATCGTTTTTCTACCAACTTCTTAATCGCAGGTGAATCAAGTTCACCTTTTCTTTTACGAAGGTTTAAACTAAATTTTGTAAACAAGTAATTTTTGTGGATAAACGTGAAATTAAACGATTAGCGGATAAACTTAACTTTCTATCAAGTTGCTTTGAATTGCCTCTCACGGTGGATGCGGGGCGACAGGGAATAATCACCCTCAGTTTGGCGTTAAAAACGATATTTTAGTCCAAGTACTTCATTCTATCTGACCTAACAGACAAAACTTACAATAACTTTTTAACATCGGACAAGTTTTAGTAAATTAAGGGAAACGGCATGGAAGAAAAATTTAATAACCATGTCGGAGGAAATCGTTATTTAAGTATAATCGTTTCTGAAGCATTAAATACTGGCTTCTTCGGCTGAAAACGTAACTACTTCTGATTCAGAAGCACACAATATCACGAAAGAACAACTAACTCTGTTTTAATGATGGACTGTTATTATCTTGAAACGCTCGTGATACCAAGTCATATGAACCAGAAATGGATGTTGCGGAGCTCGCCAGAATATTTCAATTTCTTACATATTAGTGTACGTGAAATCTGCTTTAAATCGAGTTAAAGCTTTGAGTGCATAGGAGCGCACGAAATTAGTGCGGGGGGATAGGAGACGGCTAGTAATACTGCCAAAATAGACGAAGTATCAGATGCTCTGCATAAGGTTTTCTGCGACCACGCACGGGCACAAGCACAGAAAGTACAACCAGAGAAGCAATGATAATTTGAAGGCGGTTTGATATGGAATCTATTCAGCATTCCATTTGTTGAGAAGACGAACGCTTTCTTGTTTGTGAATTGGGTAGTTTGTCTGCAAAGTCAAGGAGTTCTCTGTAGTTTTTCCCGGTGTCGATTGCTGAGCCGAAGCCTAATAATTCGTGCTTTTGAAGCTCATCTGGGATAGTCGGTTGGGGAGACTTCGCCTGTGCATCGAGCACTTTGGCGAAGACTTCGTCTACTTTCTGGTGTTGTTGTGAAGATATGAGAATAAGATTATCAAAGACTTCAAAAGTTGCTCAACCCTTACTTTTTCATTGTTTAGCTATTTCTCTTGTCCAATTACGTATAGCGTCTAAGTCTCTTAAGTCATAAACTCCAGCTTTTGTTTCCTTGTAACCAGCCCCCTCAAGCTTTGGCTTAATTGATGATAGAGTTTTTTTGAAGAACCATGGCATTTTGTTGAAATCATAGCATCCACCAAAGAACCCCAATGCGACTGGATTCACTTTGTATTCAACAGCTTTATCTTCAAGATATTTTCGTTTGGCATTTTCTAGCTCTTCGTTTTTCTTTTCTCCTTCCGATAGAGGATTTGCGCCACCACAAGAAACAAAAAGGGCTAACTTCTTGGTTGATAATTCCTTCTGGTGTTTTTTGAGGAAGTCTTCAGGTTCGCTGGTCCATTTACCCATTTGGATTCCACTGCCAACTATGATGAGGTCGAATTCGCTTATGCTTTGGACTTTTTCTTTTTTGGCATCGACAATCTTGACCTCATAGCCTGCTTGTTGAAGAGTATCAGCGATAACTTCAGATGTATTCGCAGTTGCTCCATAGCGAGTTCCGTAAACAATCAAAGCCTTACTCATGCTTTCCTCCCTCTGCTATTCTATTTCGTTTGTGATATATAATAAGTGATTCTCAGAAATCACAATTATTGAAGAACGGTGTGTCAAATTACTCTGGGTTTCCAATCAATCATCAAGTGCATTAAAACTGGTCCTAAAGTGTTTTTCGTGCGAAGCATCAAAAATCCCAAAGCAAAAGAAAGCGGAACTAAGTTTTGTCAACTTCAAATTCGATGGTT
Source organism: Bathyarchaeia archaeon (assembly GCA_049515895.1). GTDB lineage: Archaea > Thermoproteota > Bathyarchaeia > Bathyarchaeales > Bathycorpusculaceae > Bathycorpusculum. Next base: position 51,145 of record JBEKTQ010000021.1, read on the forward strand.
ATTGAACAGCTTTTCTGCGGCAAAGGGTCATCAGAACTTTACAGGTGTGGAAGGTTTTTAAAGGATTGAATGCTCTATTTTCATGAGGATTTTTGAGGCGCCCACCTTTTGAGAAAGCGCTTTTTGGTGGTTAAAAATCAACATGACAGTTAAAGTAGCCTTAGTTTACCCTTATTTCCACCCGGCGAACGATAACTCAATCTTTCGTTTTCCACCGCTGGGGTTAGGCTACATAGCAGCTGCCCTGAAGAAGCACGGTTTTGATGTGGAATTGGTGGACTGCACTTTTATGCAGTTTTCGGAAGCCGTTGAAAGGGTGAAGCGTGCCAAACCACAAATTGTTGGTTTTTACTCCATGTTTTCGATGAAGAAAACAACGCTGGAACTGGCGGCAGCAATCAAGCGAGATTGTAAAGATGACTGCGGCTTGTTTGTGGTTGGCGGTCCAATGCCGACTTGGTCGCCTGAAAGTTTCCTTGGCCCCTTTGATGTGGTTGCGGTGGGTGAAGGCGAGGAAACCATGGTTGAGCTTGCCAACTGCGTTTCACAGGGGATGGCTTTTTCAAGCGTTAGAGGGGTTGTATTTAAGGATGGCGACCGCGTTGTGCACACCGAGCCCAGACCCTTCATCCGCGACCTCGACAATTTGGCCTATCCGGCTCGTGAACTTTTTGATAACGACGCTTATCAGAAGTATTATCTTGACCGTTTCGGCTACTCGACGTCGTCGATGATTACGTCGCGGGGTTGCCCGTTTTCATGCGATTTCTGCAGTAGACCAATCTTCGGGGTTGACATGAGAAGCCGATCTGCTGAGAGCATTGTTGGCGAGGTGGAGCAGATTAAGTCGCTGGGTTATTCGCGAGTCTGGTTTGCTGACGACTGCTTCACCCTCAACCGAACACATCTTCTCAATGTATGCAACGAGCTGGTCCGGCGCGGAGTTGACATAGGCTGGGAGTGTCTGTCGCGTGTGGACACGATGGATGCCAAGGTGGCGGAGGGCATGAAGCGTGCTGGTTGCCTTCGCGTTTTCTTTGGCATAGAGTCAGGCAATAACTCTGTTTTAGGCTTGATGAACAAATGCATCACAACCGAGCAGGCGAAAAGAGCGGTGTACGCCGCTAAGGCTGCGGGGCTCAAGGTCGGCGCCTTCTTCATCATTGGATACCCCGGGGAAAGCAACAAAACAGTGCTGGATACAGTGCGTTTCGCTTCGGCTTTGCCGCTTGATTACTTGTCGTTCACGTTGCCTTACCCGATTCCTGGAACCCCGCTGTACGAACGGGTTAAAGGCAAAGGGGTTGCGATTGATGATTGGGAAGAGCCGAAAAATTACCGTTTGATTAGGCACAAGCTGCTTTATGCTTCTGGCTTTAGCGAGAGTAAGTTGAAGTTTGCTATTGGGAAAGCGCACGCGCAGTTTTACGGACGAAAGTACTTGGGAAAAGCGGGCTACAGCATTTTGGGGAAACCCTTTGAACGTTTAACTGACGCCACATTTGAAATTATGCTTTAGCTTTCCACCTAAAATTTTCCAAGAAAGAACTGCTAAAAACTGGTCGGAGACATTTAGCTTCAATTAGCCATAAGGTTAATGTTGCCTGCCATCCAAGATTGCACCAGATGCAGAAATCAATCTTGGTGCCCGCCTGCATAAGCTCAATCCGAATCGCAGTCCTGCCTCTCTGGTTCTACCTTTACAATTCAGGAAACATCGTCCTGTGCTTGGCTGTGTTCGCTGCCGCAGCATTCACAGACCTTATTGATGGTTTCTTGGCGCGAAGATTGAAGGGGAGCACTAGGTTTGGCGCCTACTACGATGCCGCAACCGACTTTGCCTTCGTGATTGGCATTTTCACGTTTTTCAGTTTGAAAGGTTTCTACCCGGTTTGGCTGCTGCTTCTCATAACCGTGTCGTTCGCCCAATTCATCGCTTCAAGCGTCTACGCCAAAAAACTTCACGATCCTATCGGCAGATTCACGGGTAGTGCGCTGTACATAGGTGTCGTGTTAACGCTTGTCATTCCTTCAAAGGCAACATTCAGCTTCGTAGAATACGCTTTCTTTGGATTTTTCTTATTGTCGCTTGCGAGCCGCGCTGTAAGCTTTGCCAAAAAACCCGCTTAAAACAGCATTTGCAACTAGCTTTTGTTTAGGTGATTTTTTGTTTGCTCATGCATGCTACACTGCGGTCAAAATAGACAAAACGAAAAGAAGCATCTAGATGAGCAAAATAGGGAACTAACGAACCATTTTTCATGTGCCCCAATGTTTTTCATCCAAGCATTTTGAAAACTGAAATTCAAGAACTCTCAAACTAAGAATAAAGAAAGGATTTTTGCATCCCTTCTTTTGACTCTTTACCTGCAACTACAAGCGAAGGATTTTCTTAGGTTTTCTTAGGCTTTCTAAGCATTGAACCAGCATAAAGCCCGATGAAACTAACCACTAACCCAACGACAAAGTCAACCGTTATCACAAGTGCTGCATAAGCTGACCAATCATGATTTGTCCAACCACTAGTTTTGAACATGCTCGTTATAGAGTCCTTGAACCAAGGGCTCGCTAAGGGATTGGCGATCCAAATCCCGAGGAAGAACATCAGCGTAAAAGCAGACAAGACAACAATACTGCCAATTGTTCTAATTCTCGACTCGTCCTGAATCTTTAGCGCAAACACGAAGCCGACAATTAATGAAGCCACCAGCCACGCAATAATATAAGCAAGCAGGTCACTCATCGAGTTAGAGTTTAGTGGAATAAACGCAACCAGCAAGATAGCGTCAAGCGCTAAGCCAATGAGAACTAAAGAAGCCGTTGCCATAACCACATCACTGAATTTCAAACAATCACCTCCTCCCAAGCTGAAATGCAAAAATACTATTTTCTTGTTATTAGCTTAAATAATTTGTGATGTCGATTCATTCACAGTTGTTTTTCCGTCACAAATTGAAGGTTTCATGCAATCAACATGCCGTAGTGAATCATCTGAAACCTCTACCGCAAACTTTAAACCTAAGGCTAAGCTCACACGCAAAGTGAAGTGAGAGAAGAAGCCGCTGGCAGAGGCTCATCTGACCAAGGCTATCAGACTCACACAATCGCACGCAAACAACAACCCTTGCAAAAAGTTGCATGCGACCAAAAGATCGCTATTTCTCTCCCAAGAAAACAATCGAGATTTAGCCGCCAAAAGCGGCTCACATCACTTCCAAAATTAACAGCAGACACTACAAGATAAGAATGGAGGTGAAATTGAGTGACGAAGTATTATGTAAAGTGGACAGTGAATCCTCTGGAAATCCCCAAAAATCCAGAAGAAAGAATGAAACTCTGGCAATCAGCTCTCGAAATGGTTAAAGCAGACATGAAGGCTGGGATTGTCAAAGAATGGGGGTTTGCTGCTGATTCAAGTGAAGGATTCGGTATCACGGAATTCGCTAACGAAACAGACCACGCCGCTTACGCATTAAAATGGATACCAGTCCTCAACAGTGTAGACAAACCAGTTCTTTCAGTGGACGAGTGTTTAGAGGTATTCCAGAAATTGACTACTTCGATGAAGAAATAATTAAATTCACTTCCTCCTCTTTTTTTTGTGCGATATAGGTGATATGCGCGTGGATGTAAGTGGAAGAGAGAATAAGAAAACAATTATTGAAAGATCGAAAAAACAAGTCAGAAAAGTATTTTTGGATTTGGGATTAAAATTTAATGAAAAAAACATGGTTTTTACTTCGAAATTATTAGTTGTCGAGTCACGGAAAGATTTTTTTATGCAAGAAAGTTGGTGTGAAGCACTGAGAGAAGGAAAGATAAGGTTTAATCTTTCCCAAAAGCTGCACTTAAGGTATCGCAGAGGATTTTTGGAAATCTACGTAGTACCACAACACAGTGTTATTGATAACGGAAACTGTGCGATTTCCATTTTGATAGGGTTTTCCAACCGTGACATTGACCATCTTGTCCCACTGCGGCTCCACGTAAACAAGCCCCCTGTTTGTGGTGTTGAAACAGTCAAGTGCATGACTTTGGTTGCCTGGAAAATACACGAATGCGTAACCACATTCATATCCCGCTCTTAAGGCGTTGTTTCTAAAGTCAGTGGCGAAATTGACGCAGGTGTAGCTTCCTTCAATGTAAGGATGACTACCAGTTTTGTCTGACGCGACAAACTGTTGGGCTTCAGAATAGGTTGGATTCAAAGGGCTTGCGCTGGCAACCAAAGTTGTTGCCAAAATAACCAAGAGAAAAACTGATAGACCGAGACTCCAGCATTTGCCCAAGCCTTTAGCCAGAACACGCGCTTTTTTCACAATTCTGTTAACGTTTTTTTCTCCTCTCTCGACAAAATCAATGCGTGCTTGCAGTTGCTGCCTCAAGAAGGCTTCAAAATTGGGATTGCTTTTCAACTCGTTTACTGGTTTTCCCTTTTGAAACAGGAACCAGACAATTAATAGAACAGCAAAAGCCGAGCAATAGAACTTCGCAACCCAAGTTGAGACCAGCAAAAGGACTAACACTCCATAAACTGGAGTCAGCAACAATATCCACATCAGCTCAAGCAAGTTATGAGCTTGTAATAAGACAAATCCGAAAGGTGAAAGAAAAATGATAGAAGCGATAAACCACGCGAAATGTTCGCGATAGAGAGATTTGAGAATTCTGAAAAGAGTGAAGTAAACTAGCATAATAGTAAGCAAAACAGGAGGGATTGCAAGCCACAAACCCACCATCGATTACCTTCTTGTTTAAACTTTTCGGGATTAAACTTGCTGCGTATTCCGTCAACAGCTATTGTGTCGAACTATCTCTTAGATTTATCTGATTAAGACCATTTTTTGGCTAAACCTTGATTCAATATGATGAATGCTACTTTGCGCAGCATGAACTTTGGATTTGGGTTTTGGAATTAAAATTTAATCTTTCTCTCTCGCCTATCGTCGCTGGTTCAAGATTAGGTGTTGTCAATTAGGCAGTTGGAAGCAATTGATTTTTGCAGGGATCTTTTGCAAACAAGAACACAACGGCGGCTGATGCTACACCGCATATCCCAAACATGGCATATAGGATTTGAAAGTTGTTCGCGTAAAGGTTAAGCAACAAACCGCTTAAAATTAATCCCGCAATAACGCCAACGCTCCGAAACGATCCGTTCAAAGACATCATAGTGCCTCGAAAACCCGGAGCCTGTTCGAGAGCCAAACTGTTGAGACCCACAATTGACATACTGGCAAAACCTGCTGATACCATCCACATTGCAGCAGAAGCCCACGCGTTAGGCATAAAGGCGATCAAAACTGCGAATATTCCCGAAATTGCACTTGCCACGACAGCAAGAGGTTTCCTCCCGATTCGATTAATCAATCGCCCCCCAACTATTACACCCATAATCCCCATTGCTGAAGCGATCGAATAGAAAATCGCCCCCGTGCTCAAAGACTCATGAAAATACAATCTGTAAAACGACACCGCATACACAGGCGCCAAGAACGCGAAGTTAGCAAACGCGGTCCCGATTTGGCAAGCAAGCACGGATTTCTTTGACAAGATTTGTTTAAAAGCCTCCAAGTATCGAGGCTTGTTTACAACCTCTTCTTGACATGGTTTCGAGGGAAGAGCAAAAAAGCCAAATAGCAAACTAAATACGGATATTGGAAGGATAACCCACAAAAGAACAGGGCGCCATCCAGCAGCATTAGTAATTAGGCTCGTCATTTGAGGCATAACCAAATTCGCAATAAATACGCCCCCCATTACTAACCCTACTGCCATTCCCTTTTTCTCCAAAGGCAAAAAATCTCCAATTAAAGCGAAAACCACAATGCCAATCATTGCTGCGCCTATTCCAAGAAAGAGACTGAAGAACAGAATAGACGCAAAATCTGGAGCGAAAAACGAACCTAAAGCTCCGACGCCAAAAAGCGCAACACCAAGCAAGAACAACGATTTATGTTTGAACCTGACTGTCAAAAAACCCATGACAAAACCTACAATAAGACCCACAAACGAGCTGATGGTCAAAATCTGGCTTGCAGTTCCCACAGTAACTTTTAGCGACGAGGCCACGTTTACCATAGCATTGCTTAAGAAAACCTCAAATGTGAAGGTTAAGAACATGCCCAAAAGCAAGGCAGGCACGAACAATTGGCTTTTAAGACTTTTCTTAGCAGCAGACCCTTGGATGCTCATGTTTTTCTATTATTTATGTAACTAATATATCAGATTATAGTAATTATGTTTGGACTTTTTAGAATTTTTATTAAGAATTGGCGCATGATTCCTGTGTTGTAGCGTGGCCTGAAAGTATCTGTATACTAAATGTTGTGATTGAAATAGGTTAACTCTTGAGTTATTCCTAAATTTGAAATAGCACTCTTATATCATATTACAGATCAGTAAATAAGTAAAATGGCGCAAAATCAAAAATTGCCTTCTGAAATCCTAGCCGAGCCAATTCTGGTGGGAAGAGAAAAAGAACTTGAAGAGTTGAAAGGATGTCTAGATGAAGCTTGGTCGGGAAAAGGAGTAACCCTCTTTATTTCTGGAGAGGCTGGCGCAGGAAAAACCAGACTTACAACAGAATTCCTAAACATCGCCAAGAAAAAACAAGTAACTGTTTTAACTGGCTGGTGCCTAAGCGATGTCGCAGTCCCCTACTTTCCATTCATGGAAGCCTTTGACTCTTACACATCAAGCATAGAAGACAATGAAGTAACGATTGCTAACCAACAATTAAGTTTGAAATCATGGCTTATTAAGAACCAATCTGAAGCAAACGAGACAATTCGAAACACCTCTCCGCAGGTGTGGAAAGATCAAGTGTTTGTGGCAGTCGCTAAAGAACTGCTGTTCTTATCAACGAAAAAACCCTTGATTTTGGTTTTGGAAGACATACACTGGGCGGATTCCGCCTCTCTTTCGTTGCTTCATTATCTTGCACGCCAAGCGGTTTCTGAGAGAATTCTCATCGTAGCAACTTTCAGAAGCGAGGAACTTAATGTACGTGTTGAAGGTCATTCTAATTCCCTGTCCAAAGAACTACTTCTAATGGGACGTGAGGATCTCTACCGAGAAGTGAAACTTTCCAGTCTCACTCGGGATGCCGTTCGGAGAGTTGCTGAGAACATGTTAGGTGGATCGGTGCAGCCAGACCTTGGGGAAAAATTAGCAGCCAACACTATGGGCAATCCTCTTTTCCTCGTGGAATCTCTAAGAATGATGCATCAACAAGGAAGCCTCGCCAAAACTAACGGTAAATGGAGTCTGCGCGTTGATAACTTTGAAATTCCCAAAAAAGTCAAGGACGTGATACTGCGAAGATTAGAAGCCTTGAAATCCGATCAAAGACTAATTTTGAACGCAGCATCTGTGGTGGGAGAAAAATTTGATCCTAAGTTGATCGCTGCCGTTGTTTCTCAGGATTAATGTTGGAGTTCTTACAACATTAAATGAGATTGCAAAAACTACCCTAATGATACATTGTGATGCAAGCTGCTGCAGATTTGATCACGCAAAATCTCGAGAAATGATATACGAGGAAATTCCCCCACTTCTGAGAAAAGAATATCATTCAAGGATTGCAAAGAAAATTGAGGCTGACCAAGAAACTGAAGGTTTCTCCATAAATGACTTGGCGTTTCATTATGATGAAGCGGGAAATAAGGAAAAAGCCGTGAAATACTCATTACAAGCGGGTCAAATTGCTCTCTCGCGATTCAGCAACGTGGAAGCCATCAAACACTTCAAATACGTCTTGGAGAGCATCGCCCAAAATCCTGAAAACGCTGAAGCAAGAAGAACAGCTCAGGAAGGATTAGGCGACGCTTACTACGCCAACAGCGCGTTCAAAGAGGCAATGAGAACATTCGAGGATTTGGGCAAAAGCGAAACAGGCACTGTTAAGTTGCGGGCGCTCCGAAAAGCAATGGAGTGCGCATTCCAATGTATGGATATAGCTCGTTTGATGGAGCTTGTGAAGGAAGCCGAGCCATATGCTGCCGCCGATCGTTTAGAAAGCGCAAGAGTTCTAATGAGCAGAGGCAGAGTTTACATAATGCGACATTTGGTAACCCTCGCCCCTGAAGATCGCATGCACGCACTTGAAGACATGAGAGCTGCTTTGCGCGTTTTTGAAGAAGAGTATTCTCTTTGGGACGCCGCTTTAGCCTTGATCGGAGCAGGGACAATGCATCCTTTGTTCGGCGAGCCTCAAAAGGGGATAGCGGAGTCGTTGCGTTCGATTGCGCTGTTTGAGGAATTGGGCGATTTTCGCTTTCAAATGGAGGCGTGCTGGGCTGCAGGCTTAGTATTTGAGCAGATGCTATTGCTTAATAATGAAGCATTGGGTGTGCTTGCGAAGATTATAGAAATTGATGAGAAAATGAAGATGGGTGATTATAATAGATTGGTTTACGCGTATGCATTCTCAGCTTCGACTCATGAGCAAATGGGTGATTGGGAAGGAGCGTTGTCTTTCAGTCTGAAAGCTCTGGAGGCGTCGAAGAAGACGGAGAACTTCATAGCTCCGGGGATTGTTTACGCCAACCTTTGTAGGGAATATGCTAGGCTTGGAGACATGAAGAATGCGGAAGAATACTTCGAGAAACTCATAAAACTGCCTCCTGAAGTACAAAAGAACATTCTTACAAAGGGGGAATTAGCTAAAGCTGTCTTTTTTGCAGGAAAGGGTCAGTGGAAGGAGTCAAACCAGTTCTTCAAAGATCACATCGAATCTTTTAAAGTGGACCAAGTCCGCGGAGATGAAGTGCGTGGAAGATTGTTCTATGCTTGGGCTCTCGAAAGGCAGGGACGATTGGAGGAAGCAAAGGTACAACTCGAGTATGTCCAGAAGTTGTATCGAGATACGGAGGAAATGTTTGCTCATGTTAGTTTGCAAGCGAATTTGATGGTGCCCAAAAAGGTAGAGGTTGGTCAGATATTTGAGGCGCGTCTTTGCATCGTTAATGTTTCCAGAGGACATGGTTTGCTGGTTAGAGTTGAAAACGATCTGCACCCCGAATTTAGAGTTAGAAACCTTCCGCAAGAGTATACGAACAAAAACGAGTTTTTTGATGAAAAGGAAAGAAAACTTGAACCGTTCCAAGTCACGACACTCAAGGTTAAGCTGGAAGGCACAAAAACGGGTGTTTTCGACTTTAATCTGAAGGTAGTTTACAGAGATGACTTAGGAAAAATTCGAATATGCAACCCTGAGCAATATAACATCACTGTTGAACCCGAAAGTGCGGGAGTTGGAAGGCAAGAACTAATTGCGCCCAGGTCAGCAGGCAAACCTCACGTCAAAACCTCCGAAAGCGAGAAAACTGAAGCAGGACCAACTGTTATTTTGGATGCAAAGTTTGAATTTGCGTCTGAACCATCAAAGATGGCCTTTGATTATCTGGTTAACGCTTTTATTGAAGATTACATGCGACGCAGAATTGCACAAGAAAAAGCTGGCTGGAGATCTTTAATGAGAATTATTACTAAGGGAAAGTTGCCGAGGTCCAGTTTGTATGGCTATGGAGGACGCAGGGGAAAAGCGTTAATTGAGTTGGAAAGTCGGGGTCTAGTTGAAGCTCGATTCTTTCCAGGCGAAAGGGGCCGCGGAGGCAAAACCCTGAAAATAAGAGTCGCTTACGAAAAAGAAGTAATAAAACGCATAGTTGATAGCAGAATAATGAACAAGAAAAATGCATAAGATTATTTTGCGCTCTATTCAGTAGAATCAGCAATTATTTAACGCAATAGACTGTTTAACGGCGTAAATGTGCTCATTCAGCTGTGATTCACATAATGATCTCTTATTTTTGGTTTTTAAGCAGTTTTTTCGGCGCTTTACTACTAGAAAAATGATTAAGTATTTTTCTAGACCCAGAACATGACAAAGATATCAGTGGAGGTGAAAAACATGAAGATGAAAAGAATTATGATTTTGGTCTTCTCATTGGCTTTGGTTGTGGTGTTTGCTGCGTCTACGCCTGCTTTAGCATGCGGGCCACATCATGAGACTTTCACATGGACAGGAATTGGAGTTGGAACCAGTCCTGGAACCGTCTATGTGGACAGTAATAAGGTTGAGCATGTAACGGGACATACTGCAGAATGGACGTACTCTGCAGCACCATGGGGGACGGGAGCGCCTACAGCCACAAGCACAGAATATTTCACCCTTAATTTGAACACACTCACCGGAACCGATTTTGCGCTGAACGTAGGTACCTACCCAGGGGCAGGAGTCACTAATGGCGTCGCATTCATTAAATTCAATGGACTTGGCATGTTCACCTGCAATGGACCAACTGTAAGCGCTTATGGATACACAGCAACTACAGGGCACTCATACTTCGGATTACTGAATTCGGCTGTCGCAACGCAATTCGGCACGAGCGGGACACTGAAAGGACTGTACGCGGTAACTGAATCATCTACTGGAGTAACCGTAAGTAATCCGACAACCCACGCACCTCTGTATACCATCGCTGTCGAAACTTACACGTATTGGTTCATTTAGCAAGACGAACCTGTGTGAACAAGTCTGGATAGAGAAAATAGGAATTAACCCAATTTTTTTCTTTCTCATAGGCTTTTTCTACGCTGTGCAGATCTGATTTATTTTCATGAAAACTTTTAAAATCGACTAATTGTGTAAGGTGACTGACAGGGTTGGCACGCGCACGTGTACCTGGGAGTGAGTACCTAGTCGTAAGCGTGTGCGAGTTCGAGAGAGAGAGAGAAAGATTAAAACTTAATCCTACACACACCTTTTACGCTTTCTGAAGGTTTGCGGAATTTTTTATTGAGGTTGATTTGGATAGAAATAATGTGGTGTTGGTATTTGTTGGTAGTATTCTTTTGAAGAAGAAAGTTTTTGCGCTCTCTTCACTGTTTTGCGCAAATAATTATTCTAAATATGTTTTCTAGGTTAACACACCTTTTTAAGCACCATTGGATTTTAGTTCAATCAACAAGAATCACGTGATTATTAAGATTTAAGAGATGGAAATTAGCGTGCTAACGAAGCCAAGCGTCCAAATTGAAGAAATGGCATGTTTCATGGACGCCTGCTATAAAGGAAAGGTTTCAGTTAATTCGAAAATAAAACTGAAAGACTTTGATTCTGGGTGGGCGCAAAATGAAGAAGCCAAATTCTTGGGAAAAGGCAAATTAAAGGAAATGGCTAATACACTGTTAGAGCAGAACCGCCGAGAATTGGCGAAAGCGCAGGAGTTGCTTTATGCAAATAATACTTACGCTTTGCTTGTGATCTTGCAAGGTATGGATGCAGCGGGCAAAGATGGCATTATCAAACATGTAATGTCGGGAGTTAACCCGCAAGGTTGTCAGGTAACTAGTTTTAAGCAGCCGTCTATTATGGAGTTAGAGCATAATTTTTTATGGCGACAGGTTGTGGCTTTACCTGAAAAAGGCAAGATTGGCATCTTTAACAGATCATACTACGAAGAAGTCTTGATTGTTAAAGTTCATAGAAATCTTTTAGAAAACCAAAATCTTCCGGCGAGAAAATATAACAGCGAGTTTTGGAAAAACCGCTATGAGGATATAGCAAATTTTGAACATCATCTTGTTCGAAATGGAACAGTGATTCTAAAGTTTTTTTTGCATATTTCCAAAAATGAACAGGAAAAACGCTTAGTTGAACGATTAAACAACCCTGACAAATATTGGAAATTTTCGGATACTGACATTAAAGAAAGGGATTATTGGGATGATTACATGAAAGCTTATGAGGACATGATAAACAATACAAGCACGAAATGGGCGCCTTGGTATATTATTCCAGCAGACTATAAATGGCTAGCTCGTTCACTAGTTGCCGACATAATGACCACAAGCATACTGTCTTTGGGGATCAAATTTCCCATGTTGAGTGAGCAACAATTTGAAGCAATTGAAGAAGCCAAAAGAAAACTTGAATGAGCATCATAATAGTAGACATGATAAGTTATCATTCTAGAAGCAGGCAGGTTTCGTTGGTGACAGATTCAAGCGGTTGTTTGGATTAAAATCTAATTCTCTTTTTCATTTGTTTTGTTGTTCTCCCCGTGGCTAGACCATTACCAATAAATCGTTCAGCTACTTCTTTTTGGCACGGTCGTTTGACCAAGTTGGAACAAGAAAACTTCAGCCTATATCCAAATCTAATTCGTGTTTCAACGGGCACCGCCATAGTTCTCGGGTTGCTACAAGGCAAGCTAGATGCTGAGCCTTCAACGGCATACTTGATGACTTACAGGAACGGCAAGTGCACGGCTAACTGTGGCTTCTGTCCTCAAGCTCGCGGCAGCAAGAGCAGCGCAGAGTTGCTTTCCAGGGTTACTTGGCCAACCTTTTCAACTCCTAAAGTTTTGTCGGCACTCGGAGACAGGTTCAGGAAAGGCAAAATCAAGAGGGTCTGCATTCAAGCCTTAAATTACCCTGAAGTTTTCGCGCATCTAGAAGCCCTCGTCAAAGAAATAAAAAGGAATGCAGCAGTTCAGGTTTCGGTTTCCTGCCAGCCTCTGAGCAGAACAAATATTGAGCTTTTGGCGAAAGCAGGCGTTGACAGGTTAGGGGTAGCTTTCGATGCGGCAACCGAGCCACTTTTTGACCAAGTTAAGGGTAAAGGTGCAGGAGGCCCTTACAGCTGGAGTAACCAGTTCCAAATGCTAGCTGAGGCTTTAGCGGTTTTTGGAAAGGGAAATGTCAGTACACATGTTATTGTTGGGCTCGGCGAGATTGAACAGGAAGCGGTACAGCTAATTCAGAAGTCCGTTGACATGGGTGTTTTGCCTGCTCTTTTTGCTTTCACCCCCGTTCGTGGAACCTCGCTCGAAAAGAATTCGCCGCCGCCGTTGGAGTCTTACAGGCGAATGCAGCTTGCCAGATTCTTGATTACTAAGGGATCAACGCGAACTGAATGCATGCGCTTTGATGATGAAGGCAGGATTGCAAGCTTTGGTTTGGAGAAAGAAGCGTTAGAAGAGGCGGTTTTGTCAGGTAAACCTTTTCTGACCTCGGGCTGTCCAGACTGCAATCGACCGTTCTACAATGAAAAACCCAGCGGACCCATCTACAACTATCCTCGGAAACTGACGGATGAGGAGTTGGAATTTGTTATGTGGCAATTCGCGGGTTTTTTTAGCTCCGCCATTGGCAAAAGACTATTTGGGTAGTTGCGGTTTTGAGTGCTGTTTACGCTATTAGTTGATCAGCTGCTTGTGAGGCTTTATTTTCGTTTTTGGGTAGTTTCGGTTTCTGCCTTGTCACTTGCTCAACAAGTCGCCAGAACTCATCCATCGTGTAACCCTTAAGCAGGTCCTTCATAAGCCGCTTCACTTGATAATACGTCATTTGGGCTTCGCCTTTGTCCAGGCTTTCCTGTGGACCTTTGATGCGGCGGAAAAGCTCATCCATTTGGCGAGGAGACGCACGAACCCCGGCTTTCTCCAAAAGTTTCTGAATCAGCGTTTGACCTGTGCTTCTGCCTATGAAAATCGTGGTTTCTCTGCCTACGATTTCAGGAGGGAAAGGCTCGTAAAGCAGGGGTTGAGCCATCATTTCCTCCACGTCTTCCTCCACCTCATGAGTAAAAATGTTTTCGCCGATTATGGGTTTATGGAATTGGATTGGTAGGGCGAAGGCTTTTTCTGCAGCCTGAGCGACGCGGTAAATCTTACCCATATCTATGCCTGTGTCAATATTGTAAAGAAGTTCTGCCCCTGTTACAACCTCTTCGAAGGGGGCTATTCCAGCCCGTTCCCCGAATCCGGCTATGCATGTGTGCAGGTATGCGACGCCTTCTTCCATGGCGGCTAAGGTGTTAGCTGTCGCCAAGCCGAAATCGTTGTGACAGTGAATTGACAACGGGACTTTGTTTCGTATCGAATCAGGTAACCCATCGCGAACATGAGCCATTAGGTAACGCATTGAAAGCGGTCTGATGAATCCGACGCTATCAGCTATTCCCAGGCTTTTTGCTCCAGCTTTAGCCGCAACCCCAAAAACCTCCAATATATCTTCGAGCACTGTTCGGGTGCCGTCCACAAGCACGAAGTCCACGGCTGCTCCACGTGTCTTCGCGTAGTCTATGCCTTCAGAAAGTCTCTGCAGAGCCTGGGCCTTAGTTAGTTTAAGTTTGTACTGCAGGTTTAAGCCGTTAACGGGTGTTTCAATTGTTATTTCTTTGATTCCACACTCTAAGCAGGCGTTGATGCTGTTTTTAGTCGGTTCAGCTGAAGCGGTAAGCTTAACGCTACTAAAACTTTCATTTACGATGCGTTTGACATTGCGTTTTTCATCTTCAGACAAAGCAGGAAATCCAACGTTGATTTTAGCTACTCCTGCCTCATCCATCAGTTTTGCAAGCCTAACCTGCTCTGAGTAAGTTAAATAAACCGTTGGCGCCTTAATGCCTTCTCGAAAAGTTTCATCCCAAATAAAGGCGCGGTCAGGAAGTTTGGGGGGCAAATTCTTTCTTAGGCGGTTGTAATTTGCGATTAGCCCTTGGGCTTCCAGCTTCTTAAATATGGTCTTCCTCATCCAGACACAATCCAACAATATGAACGTTAAACCGTATGTTTAATCTGCGAATTCCTATATAAAAACTACATTAACAACCCTTCGACGCCCTTTTCTCGTTTTGACCTAAACAGTTCTCTATTTATTTTTGTAAACGTTTTCCAAGGTGTTTTTTCACTGATAGTTTTCTGAAAAAAGATTGTTTTGCAAAAGTTTTAAGTGTACAAAGGGTAATGTATAACCGCCAAGGGGTAACAGGAATGAGTAGCCTTCAAAACACAATCATGAAAATTAAGAATTTAGAAGCTGAGAAAAAAAGTCTTCTTTCTGAAATTGACGAACTAAATAAAATGGCTGATGCAAAAGCTTCCGACTTGGAGGCTGAGGTGGCTTCTCTGCGGGAAGAGGCTAAAACGCTTAAGACTCTGATAGGACAAGGGTGACAAAGTCAGCAGCCAAGCGTAAGCCAGCTCAAGTTGATTAGAATTTCAGCGGCTTGTAACGCTCGTTACGGTCACTGAGATTCAACCGCTGGTGGCGTTCTTTGCAGAAGTGTGTTTACTGCATTCGATAACCCATTGCAGGCCGCTTGCCGTGGTTCAACGGAGGTGTCAGTTTCAAGTTTTTCAAGCGCCTTGTGCAGACTCTCAATTTTATCTGTAATTTCCTGCTTCTTTTTCTCGTAGCTGTCATGCAGTTTCTCTTGGTCAGCTGTAAAACTTGAAAGTGTCACTTCCAACTCCGCTTTTTTGGATTTTAGCTCCTGCCTTGTCTTGGCGAGATTTTCCGCCGCCTTTCTTCGAGCATTAAACTTATAGAAGCTGATTTTGATTTCTTCCTGGCTTGCCACGTCATCTTCCAAGTCACGGATTTCGGTGCTTAAACGCTGAACGTCCGCATTTCGTTTGAAGCTTAGCTGCCTCGTTTTCTCAGCATATTCTTTGTCGGTTTCCACTAGAAGATGATTGTTATCAACTAGCTCCTTTGCTTCCCCAGTGAGGCTTGATTCTTGAACCCTTTTCTCGGCGAGCGCAGCTTCTACGTCCAAGAAAATCTGCGCACGCTCCTTAACAAACTGCTCGTCAGCTTTTATGTTAGGACTTGATTCGAATTCTAAGACGACTTGCCGGAGGTTCACGAGCCAAGGATCAAAGTATTGGCTGAAGGGTGAAAGGGCAAAAATCTGATTTCCAAGCCTACTTAAGCTGCCCAGCGTTTTTTCAACAGCATCTTTGGCTGAAACTTGCGTTTCTTCTTCCAGATATTTGCCGCCGCTACGCTGTTTTTTCTCTTTCGATTTCTTCTCATGCGCAGATTTAGAGAACTGATGGGTGTTCCGACGTGAACCCGTTTGAGATCTGTAAGTCATAAACACACCAAAGTACAAGAAATATTTAAACAATAACTGTCCTTCAAAAAAAGTCCCGCTTCGCCAACATACAAAGTTTCGGTTACCCCTTTGTTCCTCACTCTAAGTTTAGTCAGGGAATTTATTGGGTTGTGGGGTTTGGAGATAACTTGAGGGGGAGAAGGGAGAGCGTGCGAAAAATATAATTCTCCAAACCTTTCCACCCAACCCATTGTTTCGGTTTTGTTTTTGGCCCTCCGTGACTATAAGGCTTTGAAAGCCTCGAACCACCTGTTGTATGCAGTTAACATGTCCAGTGAAACGCTTGGTTTGCGCTCTTCGAGGATTTGACGGAAGTCACTCATCGTTAAAGCTCTCGGAGTTGCTGCTTTGTCCATTGCTTTGCCTGACTCGAAGAATTCTCCGATTAGTGACAACTGTGCTGACTGGCAAACGTCACGTATGTCGCTTCCTGAGAAGCCTTCAGAAAGCCGCGCCAACTCGTCGAGGTCTACGTCGGAAGCTGTTTGCAGGTTGCTTGAGTAGACTCTAAACATGTTTAGCCGTGTGGAATGGTCCGCCAGCGGTACAAGAATTCTCTTCTGGAACCGCCTGATAAACGCCCAATCAAGATCCCATGGCTTGTTCGTTGCACCTATAACGTAAACATGCAGGTTCTTACCTTTGTCAACTATGCCGTCCATTTCTTTTAGGAACTGGTTGCGGACGCGAATTTCTCCGCCGACCTCGTTTGTGTGAGCTCCCATTAACGAGTCTAATTCGTCAACGAACACTATTGCTGGTTTGCCGTCGGTTGCGGATTTACGCGCGGAACCAAAAAGTTTAGCGACGTTCTGTTCCGCTTCCCCAAGCCACTTGGACATAATTGATGCTGCATCAATGGAGTAGAAGTTAGCATCGATCTCTGTTGCAACCGCCGCCGCCAAGAGCGTTTTTCCGCAGCCTGGTGGACCAAAAAGCAGTATGCCTCGAGGCCAGCCTAAGGGGAACAGGTCAGGTCTTTGAACTGGGTAAACGATGGCTTCTTTGACTGCTTTTTTAGCAACGTCTAAACCTACCACTTCATCCCAGTTAACCTTGGGTTTCTCAGTAAGAACGAGTTCTTCGTTATTCGTCTTGGAGACGCTGCTGCCCTCCATCGTTGCTGCTCCGCCTCCCCCGTCATTGTTGCTTGCTTCGTTCATTTCAGCTGAGGAAACGGCTCCTTGCAACGCTTTGATTCTTTCCTGATAGGCGATTGCTCGCTGAACATATACTTTGTTTAAACCGTATTCAGGATAAAGCTGGACAAGTTGCAGGAGGGCTTCGATTGCTTTTTGGTAAAGTGTTATGGCTCTACCTCTTTGCCCCTGCTTATCTAAACGCACAGCATCCAAGGCGTATGCTGTTGCTGCTTTCTCAAGTTCGTTTGAAGCGCTCATTTATTCTCTCTCCTTTCGCCTATTCTGGCGATTTTAACTCGATTTTTATTTTGCCCTTTGTTCCTAAACTTTCTAGGGCACGTTCAATTTCTTCGTTTGAAGTTTGAAGTTCATTTGAACATCGACTGAGATCGATTTCCCCGTTAGTTTTGCGGACGTACTCCATCAGGATATCTTCTAGTGCCGAGTTCTGAACCTTGAGCGAGAACTCCTTTATTTCCTGCTTTTTGTAGGAAAACAGAGCCTTCGTCGGGTCAAACCCGGTTTCCTCAGTGGTTTTGTGCCCGATCAATTGGGAAGAAGTTGCGGTAAGTGCAACCAACTCCTTGATTGGTGTTTTTTCCTTAACTGCTGGGGCTCCAATAGGGGGTTCGGGAAGTGTTTCAGCAATTTTCTGCTGCATGAACGATGTAACTTCTTTAAGTATTTCTTCGCCGCCCTCCGTCTTTTTTCCGACAGGAATCAGATTTTCGTCAGTCGTGATTTTCGCAGCATGCAATGTATCCTGGATTGCCGTGTTAACGCTATCTAGTTCCGAACTGACGTCAGGGAGAACCTGGAACAGTTCTTGGGAAACGCCTTGCAGCAAACGCAGGGCGGGCTTCAGGTCAGTAACGATGTCGCCAAGTTCCCTAATAGTCTCAAGCCGCATGATTACTCGGTCAATAGCTAACTGGACGTTGTAGAGAAATTTTACAAGTTTTCTGACTTCAGCCAGTTCAGTCGCGCATATGGCTGCTTTTTCGCGGTTATTCTTTTTCAAGGCGCCCATGCACGATTCAAAAAGTATCCGGTCTCTTTCTTTAAGGCGGAAGCCTGCCTGTTCAAGTTTGCCTTGTTGAACCTTAAGGGTGGTGATTGATTTAGTGGCGACTTCGCGGACTGGCGGGGGGGTTGGGTTGCTTAGTACTTTGATGCCTTGTCCCTCCCCCAGGCGTCTCCACTTTGTTTTGGCGTTTAAATGCCTGCTTTTCCTACTTCTTTAACGTAGACAACTACTGGAGGCTCAGGCAGTTTCTGAGCTGCAACATTCACCTGTTCAGCATATGTTTTTGATCTCTGAAGGGAATCCTGGGTGTCGCCTAGGAGCACGCTTGAAACTTTGCTTTTCGTTAACTCATAGTCGGTTTTCTCTGAAGTTGCACGTCTAAGAGCATCTTGAAGCGCCACAAACGCAGACTTGTAGGTTTCCTCATCTACTTTGCCGATTTCATGCTCGATTTCCAGGTTAGCGATGGCGTAGCTTAGAGATGTTATTTCTTCTTTGCAACGCTCGATTTCAACCGTGGCGTCGTCGACGATTTCCTGAGCATCTTTCCTAAGCGAAGACAGTACGTTAGTGAAGCTGTTGTGCAGGTCCTGATAGATGTCGGGGCTGATTTTTTTCTTGTCAAGAAGGTCTTTTAAGGCTTGGTCTTTGCGCCAAATTAACGGTATGTGGTCACATAAAATGCCTGATTGGGACTTGATTTTTGTTATGAACATAATTTCAGCGCCATTAAAGCGTAAGCTTTCCATGGGCTGTTTTGTAAATTGACCATCACCAAATTCGACGTAAACTGCATCAAATTTTCCGCTTGGAGTTAATGCGAATGAAGCAATTTTACCGATGACTCGGCCATATTCGTTTTTAACGGGTTTACCAATATAAAGAAAAAGATTGGAGTTAGACATTGTGCTTTATCCTCCTATTTTAGAATCCCTGTGTTGATTTCTCTGTTTGTGGGGCTGCTGGCATTCCAGGCGGCAGATCTGGGAATTTGTCCTTGATCTTCTGCTCTGCGACTGTGGCGGCTTCTGTGAGAATCTTTGCTGCATCCTCGTTTACTGTGTCAAAGTTCAGTGTCATTCCGCTGCCTTGGCCTGCTTCGATCATTATTCCGCTCAGCATGTTACCGATTTCGCCCAGTTCATTTTCTGCTTCTGGGAACACGCTTACTAAGCCTGCTCTGACGGAACGTAGAACTCCTACGGCTGGACCTTTTGCGGACTTCAGCTAGCTCGTTAGCGAAGACGTTTGCGCGTGCGCTGTCATGCTTCGCGTAGGCGTCAACGATTCTGGCGAAAATTGCTTTGTCTCTTTGGCTGAACCTGTCTGTTGCTTGGTCAAGCTTCTGAACTTGAAGGTCGATGCGTCTGACTGCGAAGTCAAGTCGTGGCTTCAATGGCCCTGGCGGCTTCACTGCGTCTTTAATGCGGTTTTGGAAGGGTGTGTCGTCCCGCTTGCTGTCCCACTTTTTTGCGAAATTTTCTGACAATTTGATTACCTCTGAACACAAGGACATGCGGAGTGTAATCTTAACCATTGTTAATATGTTGAGAATATGCGCGTATATATGTACATATATACATCACGAAAAAAAGTCCATTAGGCTTGCGATATAAGAGTTAAAGACGATGTAAGCGCTAATCTGTTTATACAGAAATATGTAAGTTAGACTAAAAAGCTCGGCGAGGTAATGCTAAAACAAAAAGGTGAATCAAATGAATAGCAGACTAAAAATATTCGGATTAATAGCTCTTTTAGGCTTCGTAGCAGGCATCATAGCCCAACTTACCGCGACCTTTTTCATTCCATGGCTCATCACAATTTTGCCGTCTTTAGAAGGTGCAACAACCTACTTGATCTCAGGCTTTGCGGGCGCATGCCTAACAGTTGTGCTAGTTGGCGCATGGGCATACATGACTGGGAAGAAAGACCCCTACCAATAAGAGCTTAATCCCTCTTTCTTTATTACCAAATTTTTAAAAAAGTATGGAAGATTATTTAGTTTCTGCCGCGTTGCTTTTTCTGATTTTCCCGTAAGCGATCAGCGGCGCGCCCAAGAAAATAAGAGCTACTGCCCAAAGGTTAGGGTTGTGAAGTGGACCTATCACTTCGTACCACACGCTGGGATGCGCTGGGTAGGCGCCTGTAAGGTAATAGTAGAACAGGTTGAAGATGAAGTAGCCGCTGAGCGCAACCATGAAGACACCGACCCATGCCAGGTTTGGCAATGTCAACTGTTTTTTGATTGCTGGAAGCGTCGTTACTAAAGCTGCAATGGCAAGGGCGAGCAGACCGAAAACGGTGAGGAAAAAGCTTAGGAAATTGGCTGGCTGCAACACGAAGCTTAGTCCCCATTGTTCATAAACCCGTGTGTATGGAACAGCTTCGCCTGCCCACAGCATGGTGTAGTTGAACCAGAAAACGGCGAAGAGGTAGCCGACCCCAGCTAAACAAGTCCACTTCAGGATTTCATGGCTAGGCGCCTCCTTCTTGACCACTGCTCGCAGTTTGAGAAGCAGCGGCGGAACGATTAGAACCATGGCGAGACAAGGGATCAATGTGCAATAGATTAGCAGGATTCCAGGTGTATGACCAAAATAGAAGAGAAGCTGGCTTGTTGAGTTGTAAGCTGCGGCGGTGATTATTGAGGGAATCAACGCGAGAAAGAAAACGGCTTCAAGCAGTAGCGCCATGCATGCGCTTTGCCGCATGGTTAGCAATGTGTTGTCTTTTTTTCTCCAGAATAGGAAAGCGGCGTAAACAGCGAATGCTCCCGCTATGGCGCGGCTCAAGATTGCGATCGAGCCAGAAACTCCTTCGCTGCTGTAGAAGAGGAATAGCCACCACCAGGGATTATGCGTTAACGAAGTGTAAATGTAATTGTTGGTAAGCATGCCTAAACTATCGCGCATTCCGCTTACTGCAAAGTAGACATTATAGGCGAAATACGTGGAAGCGACAGTCAAGACCCAAAAGCGAAGCGAACCTGCGTATTCTTCAAGACGTTGGCCCATCTAATCACCGTCAGAGTGTTGGGGCTTTTAGCTATTTAGTTCTATTTACGGAACAAAACGTTCCAAAGCTGGAACGCGCACCTTTTGCCGTAGTCTTTATTTATAACTGCCCAAGTATCAATGGGAGTTCAGTTAAACTTTTTATGGTCACGTCTGGAACGACGTTCTCAATTTGATTTTCTTCGCGTCTCTTAACGTAAACTGTTTTCATTCCGACTGTTTTGGGGCCTGCGATGTCTGCATCGAGGGTGTCGCCGACGAAAACCGTTTCAGCCGCCGAAACACCCAAGGCACTTAGAGTTAAGTTGAAGATTTCTGGGCTCGGCTTGCGCTTGTTAACCGCTCCTGACACCACAACCGCGTCAAAAAGATTGCCCAGCCCATGTATTTTGAGCAGTCTATCAACGCATTCAGGAATGACATAGTTAGAAACGATGCCCAGCTTGTACCTGCCGTAGAGGCTGCGCAGCAGGGGTTCAGCGTCACTGTCCAAGTAAACGTGATTCATAAATTCCTCACAGAAAACTGAGCTGGCCGACACGACAAGGAAGCTGGAGGAATCAAAGTTGTAACCCAGCATTTTTAGCGCCAACGCGATTCGAACGTTGAAGTGCGGCTCCTCAAGGTTTCGATCAGCCTTCGAATAAAGTTCCTCACGGGCTTTACTAAATACTTCTTGAAACCTTTGCAAATGCACGTTCACACCGTTTTCGACCAGGAATGTGTACATATGTAGCATGGATGGACTGTAGAAATCATGGTTCTTCCTGATCATCATCAAGGTATCGAACATATCAAACAAAATAGCTCTAACCGTCATCGAATTTTCCTAAAAATAAAGTTTAGACAGGGTTAAAATTCTTATCGCAACCCAAAACCATTTTTCAATTGGCTCCTCTCTCACTCGGACTCTTCACTTTAGCCAAGGAAATAGGCTGCCTCAAACATGTAAAATTCTAAACCCGTTACTTATCCCAGTATTCCCTAGTGCGCAGATACTGAACCTTTGCCTTCAACAAATCCATGTAGAACCCGTCTTCCTGCGAATGCATCTTGCCTAAAATCCGCGAAGCCGTTTCCGGACCGACACCTTTCACCTGCAAAGCCCGCACAGCATCTTTGCCGTAACTCAAAATCAAATCCGCCTTACGCCGCGCCTGGCTGAGCTCCTTGAGTTCCTCGGGAGTCAATTCTTTGCCTTCTTTTCTTCGGGCCAAAGCATCCCATAATTGGTTAGCATCCTGTGAACGGTAAAGCGGCGCCAAAAGTCCTGAACCGCACTTGGGGCACTCGGGCTGCAGAGGAAGATCCTTGATTTTTTTCTGCGCTGTCCACTGGGCACATTTCATACACATCAGCGTTATGGTGCGTGCGTCAATCGCCATTTTCATTTTATCAATGTTGTTTACTATGACTCGTTCTGGAGCCATCAGCTCAGTGACATCGGCGTATTTGGATAAGAAGTGATAGGCGAGCGGCGTCGGCTTTTCGTAGCTGATGTAGGTTGTAAGCTTGATTTTCCCGTGTGCAACGTCACCCAAAATTTGTTTGGTTCGTGGCAAATCGATTTTTTCCATCATTGCTTCGCGAATGGTTTCGCGGTAAACAGGCGTATTGTTAAACTGGGCTCTGAGTTCGCTTTGCCGTTGGTAACTCATGGTTTTTCCACGGGGCAAAACGCCGAATCTTTCAGCTACAGCCTTCATCTTGTACCCGAACGGGAACTTGGCTCCCAAATATTTCTCAAATGCAAATTCAACTGCTTGGTCACTGAGTCCGAACAGGGTTTGAGGAAGCTCAGCGACTTCTTGTTTGTTGAGTTTCCGCGCCAGTTCAATTAGGATTCTGTAGCCGTCGGTCCACCAGCCCGTTATGATTTCTCGCTCGGACAATACGCTATCGAAGACTCCGCCCAGAGTCTTATTAACAAGATCGCCGAAGCAGGCGTGGACAATCAGGTATTTGTCGTAAACCTCCAAAACAACATGTTTCTCAGTTGGCAAAGGCGCATTCTGCCGGATTTGCTCGTCAACTTCCGAAATTGCGTTAAGCATACTTTCTCTGTCGGAGCCTAATTCTTTAGCTAAAACCTCAGCCGCAACGCTAACTTCTCCCGTTTCCTTGAGTACCTGGGCAATTCTTTCCCTGTTATGTCCAGTTTGCTGGGCAAGCTCGAATGGCACAGGCAAGATTTCCCCGTCCCAGCCTGGAACAGAAGCGAATGGGTCTTCGGACGGCAAGACATGCACGGTTCCAGTTTCCTCTTCGATCTGCACTATGCGCCACACCTTGCCTTTCATGATAAAGTTTAGCCCTAATCGTGCGTGTAGAGCCATGAATTCGTCGCCTAAGGTGCCTATCTTTCGGTCGGAGAGGATGTTTATAACTGGGTACCTTCGCTCGTCTGAAATCATTGAGAGGTTGCTGTAGTAGTATTCGCGGGTTCTGCGTGTTTTAGTCAAAACTTGGTCGACTTCGTCGAATCTTAAATGGTTTAGGCTGTCTAAAAAGTGTATCAGGTCCAGTAACTCGATTTTCGGGAGGTTTCGGTACAGGTAAGACCCGTGTAGCAAACGCTCCAACTCATCGACCTTAACCATTTGCAGATCCATCAGCATCCCAGCGATTTGGTGCGACAGAACGTCCAGCGCGTTCTCATGCATCAAGACAGGTTCAATCATGTTACTCTTGGCGTTTTTTATGGATGCCAAAGCTTCAAGGGTGTCATCTGGGTAAACAGTGATTATTGTGCCTTCAGAGGCTCTGTCCAAACTATGTCCGCTTCTGCCGACTCGTTGAATGAGGCTGTTTACCTGCCGCGGTGACATATATTGGATGACCAGATCTACGTTGCCGATGTCTATGCCTAACTCCAAAGTGCTCGTGCAGATAATGGCTTTCAGCTGCCCATTCTTAAAAGCATCCTCAATGCCGATTCTTTCCTCTTTACTGATTGACCCATGATGAACCGCCACGTCATCCCTGTTCAGCTGCTGAAGTTTATGTCCCAAAACCTCCGCGACCGTGCGGCTATTAACGAAAACAAGGGTTGACTTATGCGAATCAATAAGCTCCAAAATTCGCCTAATTCTTGCAGCTGCTTCAGGCGACGTTTCCAGTTTTCCAGCCATCTCAAAATCTATTTCTTTTGGCGAGGGATTTTCAACGTTGTAGCGGTAGCTTTTCTCAGGCAACGCTTCGATGATGCATATTTTTCGTCGGGTACCAGCAATGAACTTGGCGATTTCCTGTGGGTTCCCAACGGTTGCTGACAAGCCGATTCTCTGGAACTCCTTGCCCGTAACCAACTGCAGCCGCTCAAGTGCCAAAGAAAGCTGGGCTCCCCGTTTGCTTGAAGCCAAATCATGGACCTCATCCACGATGACGAACTCTACATTCCGTAGGTGCTGACGCATCTGGGTTCCAGGAAGCACGGCCTGCAAGGTTTCAGGCGTGGTAACAAGCAGAGTTGGCGGTTTTTTAGCCTGCATTCGACGCGTCTTCTGCTCTGTGTCTCCATGGCGAACTTCCACTGTTAAGTCAAGCTTCTGCGCCCAAAGGGTCAGGCGTTTTAGCATGTCTCGGTTTAACGCGCGAAGAGGCGTAATGTAGAGCGCCCTTATGCCTTTCTGACCTTTGCTTTGCTCCTCAATTAGCTTGGAGAAAACGGGTAGAAGAATCGCTTCAGTTTTTCCGCTGCCAGTCGGCGCAACCAAAAGCACGTTTTCGCTGTTAAGCACTGCTGGGAAGGCCAGAGTCTGCGGCAAGGTAGGCTCGGTGAAACCGAGCTCAGCTAACGCTTTTTGAACTGGCGCAGCAAGCAAATTGAAAACGAAAGGTTGAGTCTGCATTTTACTATGGCATACTGATTGAAGCGTGCTTTAACCTTTTACCCTTAAAACTACGGCTTCTGCCTGAAAAAACCCAAGTTTTACGGTCAAAGTGTGCAGTCAGTCTTGGGAGGTTCAGGGTGTGAAATGGATTTGACAAACAGCTTCATTGGGTTTTGCCAGAAAGTTAATATTTGCTAAAAGCCCATGCAAAAAGATAAGGAAAGTTGAACTTACAGTTAACAGAACCCTGACAAGTTAGCGGTAGGTGGACAAGGTGAACTTAAAACTGTACGCAGTCAAAAAAGGCAACCAGAAGATAGAACGCAATGTCCAACTGGTCGTCGTGGATCTAGACAGGGGCAAGCGTTACCCGCTGAACTTCGTCTGCATCCTGCCCAGATACCTCCGCCTGCTTGAAAAAAGATCCAGCAACTTCGCCAAAATCTTTGGCGAAAAGAGCATAGGCGTCGCGAAGAACCTTTTAGTTGAAGCAAAACATGTTGAAGAAGACCAGGATATACAGAAAGCTATCAGCAAACGAATAAAAGACATCGAACACAAAAACACCCAAGCAGTCCGCTAGGTTCAAGCCACTCCAAAAAAGAGACAAACGCAATTTCTATTTAACAAGTTTTTAGCGAAGATAGTTTTAGATTTAAATTCTGGGCAAGCGAATGCTATGCTAATAGCTTGGAGGGAGGGAGCGTGTGGCTTTAGACTGGGGAATAGCCCTTGCTGCTGTTGCTATGGTCAGTTGGGGAGTAGCAGACTTCTTAGCTAAGAAGGCCATAGACCAAATCGGCTACAGAACCAGCATAGTCATAAACCAAGCTGTCGCGTTTGTTCCAATCCTGTTCATCGCAGCTTTTTTCTTCAGAATGCCCAGTTTTTCGCCCCTGCTGGTAGGCGAAATCTTTTTGGCGGGCGTAACAGGAGTCATCGGCTATATATTCTTGTACAGAGGCTTCGGAAGAGGCAACGTGTCAATTGTCGCCCCGATTACCGCCAGCTGGTCAGTCATAACCGTCCTGCTGGCAGGCATTCTTTTCGCAGAAGTTTTAACCCCACTACAAATCGGGGGCGTCGTCGCGGTTTTCATCGGAGTGTTTTTCGCTTCAACAAACTTTGCAGAACTAAGAAGAAGCATCAAAGTGGGCGGTTGGTCAGCGGGCGCTACCGATGCCGTGGTGGCAATGATCGCGTGGGGAATCAGCTACGCGTTGCTTAAGCCAATCACGTCGGCAGTCGGACCCGTCTTGGCGCTTTTTCTACTTAAAATCCTCGCTGTAGCGGCCCTTTTCTCATGGACGGGCGTGACCAAAACCAAGGTTTCGGTGCCAGCCAAAATGATTTTCCTTTTCTTAGCCGTGGCGGGGCTACTGGATTTTTCAGCGTACTTAGCTTTTAACTTCAGTTTAAACACTCAGTATGTTTCGGTGGTTTCGGCGATAGTGGCGACGGCCCCAGCCATAACCATAGCGCTCGCCTATGTTTTTTTGAAGGAAAGAATTGTTCGTAACCAGAAACTTGGGATAACCGCCATACTAGTCGGGCTGGTTCTCATTTCCCTGGCTTAAGAAACCACAATCAGTGACTCTTTCTAGTTTTGCTGCCTCTGTTTGTCGAATGAACAAGAAGTGAAATTAGGTAGTTATTTTCGACAATACCGAAGGCGCCGTTTCTGGCTGAAGACTCATCGAATTTTTTGACTCCATCAGGCTTCAAACCCGGAGACTTAATTGCAAAGGGTACTGGGTCTCTTGCGTGGGTGCCAGTGCTGACTGGTGTGAAATGGTCGGGCGATATAGAAATCGCGTAGGGTTCATCTAACCCTTCTAGAATTCTGCCCAGCAGCCTCTTGTCCAAATCCTCAATCGTCTTCACTTTCAACGCATAGTCTTTAGCGTGTCCTGCCTCGTCCGGCGCTTCAACATGGACAAAAACCAAATCCACAGTCTGCAAAGCTTTAAGCGCTGCCTCAGCTTTGCCCTCATAGTCGGTGTCGTATAAGCCCGTTGCTCCGGGAACCTTGATTATTGCCATGCCGGCATAAG
The DNA here is from genome assembly GCA_049515895.1 of Bathyarchaeia archaeon. Classification (GTDB taxonomy): domain Archaea; phylum Thermoproteota; class Bathyarchaeia; order Bathyarchaeales; family Bathycorpusculaceae; genus Bathycorpusculum. The sequence goes on from JBEKTQ010000021.1 coordinate 78,131, forward strand.
TGCCTATACCCTTAACCAAGTCAACCGCGGATATGACTGCCCCTGTTAAGCCGAATTTTTCCTTCAAAGTAGGCATAGACGGTTTTTTGCCGCCGCCCCAAGGCCAAATCAGGTTTCCAGGCCTTTTACCTGCTTTCTCACGAGCAACATTGACAGGATGACCTCGCAGGATATCTCTTGAACCCACAATCAAGTCTCTAAGCAAAAGAGCATCTTTCTCAGCTCCAGCCTCTTTGGCTTTCGGCATAACCGCCGTGACCTTCATCCCGATGGCATCATGCGGTGGAGTGCACGCGACAAGCTCAGGATGAGGGTAATTTCGCATTATCAAGAAGTGCCTGTAGCTCATCCCTGAGTAGAACTCGATTTTACCTCGCTTCCCAAAGGCTTCTTCAACGGCATCCATCAGCTCGGAAGCTTCCTCTGATGTTATGTGCCCTGCTGAGTAGTCAAGGATGGCGCCGTCTGCCTCAGTTATCAGGTTGCACCGGTAAGCTGCATCCTTTCGTCCAAGCTTTATGCCGCGGATGGGGGCTTCAAGGGGTCCTCTGCCTGTACAGTAAATCCTTGGATCGTAGCCCATAAGTGAACATATTGCTGTGTCTGAGCCCGGGACACACTCAGCTGGAACAGTTTTTAGCAGGCCGCTTTGGCCGTTGGCTGCAATCGAATCCATGTTGGGTTTGTGGGCCGCTTGAAGAGGCGTCTTGCCTCCAAGCTCCGGAACCGGATAATCAGCCATTCCATCGCCAACAACTAGGATATACTTCACTTAATCAACTCCAACCTCTGTGCCGTTAAACCTGCATTTGCCTTCTTGGCTTTTTAAAGTTAATGCGCGCATATATTTAAGCGCAAAATGACCTGAACAAGTAAAAGAGTGAAACAAAAGGATGGCTATGGCTGGAAGCTACGGCATGACGACTGCGCCGACCAAGTTCACGGTTGTTACTGGTTGAGAAACTTCGCCGTTATATTCTGCGCTCGCTTGCACGGGCACCTCTGAGATTTTCATCACAGTACCTTGTCCGTATATTACTTGACCGAAAACGGTGTATAACGCGTCAAAATGCGTTCCATCCTGATATACCAAATTGTTGTTGTTTGCCACGTTGATAAAGAATTGGCTGCTCGCTGAGTTTGGTTGACCCGTGTTTGCCATGGCGATTGTCATGTTGTAATTGTGGTTGTCGTTGCCTATCTCATCTTTAATGGTTGGAACGGTGGTTTTGCCTTGTCCGCCTTGAATCATAGCCAGCTGGCCTGGGGTGGAAGGAGCGATTACTCTTTGGAAGATGGTGTTGTTGTAGTATCCTTCGTTGACAAGTTTTACGAAGTTGGTTGTTGTGATGGGTTTGTCGTTTCTCATCTGGATAACTATATCGCCCTTTGACGTAATGAAGAGTACCTTGGTGCCGCTGGCGCTGTATTCGCCTGCAGGTGAAGTGAGTGGAGTGACGGATGGGAATGGACTGCTTGAAGAAGCTGGAGGAGCAGAAGTTGTTGGAGCCGGCGAAGGAGTAGCCTGCTGGTTAGACCCTACTTGACTCGGGCCGAGGTGAGTAACAACTACGTAGCCAACAAATGCGATGACAATTACAGCTAACACCGCGCCTACTGTCAGCTTACGGTTTTTGCTTCGGGTTTTAGGATTGTAAGTCTTAACTTTGCTGTTCCGTTTAGAGCCCATGCCCAAATTTATTGAGCATTTTTTTATTTAAACCTTTCAAAAATAACAAGTAAAAGAGACCGCATTCACGCAGCATCAGAATTGCTCTCTTAGAGAAGGCAATCATTGGAAACAAGCCTTGAAGTTCTCAGTATGATTTTTATGTGCGTTTCGGTCTTAGTCGTATGCTGAAAATTTGTTAAAGGTGCAAATTCTGGCAAAGTTGAATCATGATGACAGAAAGTGAATATAGCGTGCATTTTGACTTTGATAAAATCAAAGCTGAAACAGAAAAACTCCAAGGGGCCAGTAAGGAGACAATTGATAAAATCGATCTTTTCTTGGATTCACTTAAAGAAACCACGGCGAGAGTTGAGCCTACCCTCAGTAAAGAAACTAACAATGAACGCGAGCTTTGGGAGGATTACAAGCAGTTGCAGAGAGAAAAACTGGCTGTTCTAGATTTGTCTCACGAATGGGATTATGTTGGTGAAGAAATTAAGCAATCAAATCCCAGATTGGATTTCTTGGTCCGGGATGCGATTGAGGAGCTGAATGATCATATTGGAGTTCTAGCAGAATCGCACCGAGCACACATTGATATTCTTGAAATTTATAATACTCGTAAAATTGAAGTTTTAGCCCTTGTCGTAACAGTCGTAATCTCGTACATTGCCGTGTGGGAATTCACTGTTAGGGATCTGTTGGTGAGCTTTGTGTTTCCTTACGGTTTGAGCCCTCGCTTAAATTACGTGATAGTAATTCTTACTCTTCTGCCAGTTTTCGTAACGGTCGCGTGGGCTTGGGTCAGACGCAAAAGCTACTTCTAAAACTTTGGATACTCAAATCGTCGAGGGTTTAAAGCAGTATCGGGGCCACTGCGGCCATTGCTGCGTTGCAGTGCAGGAGCCGAAATCCACTGTTAACTCCATCCCTATTTTCAGCTGTTCCTGCGTGATGCCGTTGATCATGCCTGGGATCTTCAAGCCGTCTTCAAGCTGGACAATGCCTACTGCGTAGGGTGTTAGCGCACGGAACTGTTCGGGTGCGACGTTTATGACTGTGTATGTGAGCAATTTGCCTTTCCCCGAGATTTTGACCCATTCAAATTCTTGTGAGAGACAGTTGTCACATAGAGGTCTAGGCGGCAAATGGATTTTTCCGCACTTGAGGCATTTTCCCGCCATCAACTTGTCCTGCTGCAGGAACTTGTAAAATTGTTCAATTGAAAAGGGTTCTTGCGAGCTCATTTTTAATCTCTCCTGTAAATGTGCACGGCCGCCGTTGCGCCAGATCCGCCAACATTGTGTGTTAAACCTATCTTGGCATCCTTCACTTGACGTTTTCCAGCTCGATCTGTAAGCTGCAGGTAAACCTCGTAGGCTTGCGCGGTTCCAGTAGCGCCGACAGGGTGTCCTTTAGCTTTTAAGCCCCCGCTAGTGTTAACTGGAATTCGCCCGCCAAGGCATGTTTCGCCGCTTTCTACCATTTTGCCGCTTCCGCCAACTGCACAGAACCCGAGATCTTCGTAAGCCATAAGTTCCGCAAACGTGAAACAATCATGAATTTCAGCCAGATTAATGTCCCGTGGATTTACGTCAGCCATTTCATAAGCCGTCTTCGCAGCCAATTTGGTCGCATTCAGCGACGTTAAGCTTTGGCGTTGATACAAGCCGATGGTGTCTGTTGCTTGTCCGCTGCCCACGATATGTACGGGCGCATCGGTGTACTTATTGGCTAATTCGGGTCGTGTTATGATTACGCAGCTTGCGCCGTCAGTAATCAAGGAACAATCATAGAGTTTAAGCGGCCAAGCGACGTATCGTGAGGACATGGCGGCCTGCAATGTGATTTCTTTTTGCATGTGAGCTTTGGGGTTTAGACTACCATGATAATGGTTCTTGACCGAAACCATAGCCATCTGCGCCTCAGTCGTGCCATATTCGTGCATGTGAGCAGTCGCCATCATCGCGTATAATCCTGGGAAAGTGATACCGTGCCATTGTTCAAATGGGTAATCTGAAGCCATAGCCAGATACTCAGTTACCTCTACAGTAGTGCGATGAGTCATCTTCTCGACCCCGCCGACCAAGACCACGTCAGCAAGCCCGGACATCGCAGCGTATATTCCCGAACGCAACGCAGCACCTGAAGAAGCACAAGCAGACTCCGTGCGCGTTGCAGCAACTCCCGTTAGCCCTGCCCAGTCCGCGACAGCTGCTCCCATGTGACCCTGATGCTCATAAGCTTCACCCATTTGCCCGATGAACATGGCTTTGATGTCTCTTTTCGGGTCAAGCTTGGGACAACTACTGAACGCTTCTTTTGCAGCTTCTGCAAAGATCTCTCTTGCCAGTAAACCATCACGCTTGCCGAACTTGGACATTCCAGCGCTTATGATGCTAACAAGCGGCTTCCCATTCAAACCCAAAGTTCCCTCTTAGATGCAATAAACAGTTGCCGAGCTAAATAAAAACTATGCAAATGAACCTCGAGAAACCACAAAAAACCGATACAAATCATCAGTCAGTTCTTTATTTCTAAAGTCCTGTAACATAAATTCTCAAGGCCAAAATAGGCATAACCACAATTGCCCCGAAGAGAACAGCGGTCAAAGTCATAACCCTAAGTGCCCTGTGAATGTGTTCAGGCGTTATGCCATGGTCGTCACCAAGCGCGTAATGCCCGGGCTTCTCAAGCTGAGTACTAAGTGCACCAGCCATTGCTGAAATAGTCCACCCTGCATTTAGACTGACGGTTTTAGCCTTGTCCCTCTGCAATATGCGCAGTGATTCTCGCCAGTTCTCACGGAGCAAGTAGGAGGCAACAACCATAAGGTAAGCTGTTAACCTAGCTGGAATGTAGTTGGTTACGGTGTCGAGGTTTGCACTGAACCATCCGATGTTCCTGTTTTCCTCGTTCTTGTAGCCCACCATTGAGTCCAACGTGTTAACAACACGGTAGGCAAAGGCGCCTGCGACGCCGAATATTGCGAAGAAGAAGAACGGCGCGGTTATCCCGTCGGTGGTGCTTTCCGCGATGGATTCGACTGCGGCTGAGGTAATTTGTCTCTCGTTTAGCGTGTTCGGGTCTCTGCGGACGATGTAGGGTAGCCATTTTCGGGCTTCGGCCAAATCATTCTGTTTCAATGCTTTTGCAATTGGCTTGGTGTACTGGCCCATCCCTTTCACTGCAAATGTAGCCTTGAACAGAACTGCACCGACTATTATGTAGGGGATATCTCCGAATAATTGCCTAATAAAAAATAGCAATACGAAAACAGGCAAAGCGACAATAACCATGACTGCTATGGCCAATAGTGAGCCGTTTGCTTTCTCCATTCGCGGGTTAGAGCTTTTCAGCTTAGGTTTCAGGTACCCGATGATTTTGCCTATCCCGATGGTAGGGTGAATCCTGTCAGGGTACTCGCCGAATACCATGTCAATCAGAAGGGCTAAGATGAAAATCAGCGCGGAATCCACAAGAAGGGTTAGGTCAAAAGAAAACATGGTTTAGCAATCAAACCCATTCATTGTTAATTCTTCACTGTCCGCTTTAAAGCTTCAATCAAATGTTCATTCTCAGAGTGGGTTTTGACTGCTACGCGGACATAATATTGGTCTATTCCACGGAAAGATGTACAGTCGCGAACCAAAATACGTTGAGTAAGCAACCTACCTGCAATTTCAGTCGCAGTTAAACCCGTCTTGCGGACGTCGATGAAGAAAAAGTTCGCGTCGGCTGGGTAAACCTTGAACGAGTTGAATTTGTCCAACTCAGCCAAAAGCTGCGTTTTCTCTTTTTTGACAAGTTCGCGAGTCACCCTCAGGTGTTCCTCATCTTTGAGTGCTGCGACAGCAGCAGCCTGAGCTAAACAATTAACGTTCCAAGGAATCTTCGCGCATGAAATCACGTTGACGATTTCTTCGCTGGCGATGCCGTAGCCAATACGTAAACCAGTTAACCCGAAAATTTTCGTGAACGACCGAAGAATGAACAGGTTGGGGTAACGTTTGATTTTGCCTATCAGCGATAAGGCTTCTCCGTTTTCTACAAACTCCAAAAAGTCCTCGTCGAGAAAAACAAGCGTGTCCTGCGCCATTGCCTTTTCAACTATTTCAGTCAGGGTTTGGTTTGGGATTAAAATGCTTGTCGGGTTATTCGGGTTGCATAAGAAAACAATCTTGGCACCAACCATTTCACGAATAAAAGCTTCGGCTTCTACATTGAAGTTCTTGTCAAGCTTGACGAATTTCGCTGTTTCCCCAGTTTTCCTAACCGCGCTCTCATATTCGCCAAATGTCGGCGCAGGAATCAGGGCTACTTCGCCCTTTCTCAGAAATGCCTCGGCGAAGAGGTACATGAGTTCCGTGGAGCCGTTTCCGACAACAACGTTATTTTTGCTGATTCCGCTGAAGTGACCTGCGATAGCTTGCCGAAGCTCGTTAGAGTTTGAGTCTGGGTAAGCTGGAATTTCGGAGAACCTTTTTTTTGCCGCTTCAAGCGCTTTTTTGGATGACCCCAGAGGGTTCACGTTTGAACTGAAGTCCAAAATTTCCTCTCGCTTCAGCCCGCTTTTGCCAGCTGCATCCAAAACCTCGCCGCCGTGAACGCATGGCTTGAGGTTTTTTATGTTGTCTCTGACCAGGTTTTCAACAGGCTTCATCGGGGTTCAATCCTTCAGTCAATCAGGGCTGAAATGCGTAGGTTTCTCTTTGACGTAAATCATATAAATGTTTGGTTGGCGCATGACAAGTCAATGCGGAGGATTCAGATTTTGCCACATCTAAAGAGGAAAGGTGAACGAATGGAAATTGCCACATATTAGCTTGACTTAGGTTAGTATACAAAAGCTTTTTTGGTCGGCGAGGGAAGAATAAATAGGAAGGTTTTGGCTCATGAGCGATAAACTGGATAAACATGACTTGGATTTGCTAAAGGAAATGGTCAAGGAAAAGAAGCGTGGCGAGCCTGTGGAGGAAGTTCTCTCCGTATTTTGCGAGCGTCAAGGAATTTCTATGGATGCGTGTCGCGAATGCTACAAGGAGCTGGTTGAAAAGGGCGAGATAAAAGAGAAATAACGTTTAAGTTTTAAACCTTCAATAGCTAAGCGGGTCTCAAATTGAACGAACTTGTATTCGTAGGCTTAGGGTTAAACGACGAAAAAGGCGTCAGCGTCAACGGTTTAGAAGAAACCAAAAGCGCAGATACCGTTTTTATCGAGCTCTATACGAGCCTAATGCCTGACTTTAGCCTTCGACGCTTTGAATCTTTGTGCGGCAAACATATCTGTGTTGTTTCAAGGAATGAACTTGAAGAAGAAAACGGAACATCGATTCTGCAAGCCGCTGAGAAAGGCAAAACGGTGTTTCTTGTTCCAGGCGACCCTTTCATCGCTACGACACACGTCACGCTGAGAATTAATGCAGAGAAAAAGGGGGTAAAAACTCGCATTGTTCACGGTGCATCAATAATTTCGGCGATTGTAAGCCTGTCAGGGTTGCATAATTACAAATTCGGAAAAACCGTCACCGTTCCTTTCCAGGAAAACTTCTCCGCCACACCTTACCACGTTATTTCCCAGAACAAAAAGTCTGGTTTGCATACGCTTTGCCTTTTGGATTTGAAAGCCCCTGAAAAGCAGTTCCTAAGCGTCAAGCAAGCCATCGGGTTGCTTTCGGAGGTTGAAAAGAAAAAGAAGGAGGGCATAGTTACGCCGGATGCTGTTGCGGTCGGGATAGCTCGGGCGGGAAGCAAAAACCCAACTTTAAAGGCAGATTTCGCGAAGAACATTATGGATTTTGATTTCGGTGAGCCACCCTATAGTTTGATTTTTCCGGGAGATATGCATTTTATGGAAGTTGAAGCCTTAATCGCTTTTGCAGGTGCCCCAGCAGAGTTCAGGAGGCTTGCTAAGTGAGTTTAAAGTCTCTTACAACGAAGTACATTGAATCTGCCGAAAAAGTTCTAAAAGACTTGGAGCAGACAAAAGTAGCTATAACTGTTCCAGAGGCGGATGTGGTTAAGGTTCTGAATTGGGCAAGTGACTACTTGGAGGACGCAAAGTATTATAAGGCTCAAGGAAAATTGGAAACCAGCTTGACCTCGGTAGCCTACTGTGAAGGGCTACTTGACGCATTACGATTATTGAGAGGTGTGAAATTCGAATGGCCAACCGTAAAAGAAAGAAAAAAACTGTCTTAGCATCAGGCGTGTTCGACTTACTTCATCTGGGTCACGTGAGGTTTTTAGAGGAAGCCAAGAAAGCAGGTGGAAAAGACGCTCAGTTGATCGTTGTTATTGCAAGGGATAGCACGGTTGAGAAATCTAAAGGTGGAAAACCTATAATGCCTGAGAATGAACGCTGCTTGTTGGTTGAGTCTCTCAAGGTGGTTGATAAGGCGGTGCTTGGTTACGAGAACCTTGACATCGGCGAAATCATTGAGAACCTTAAGCCGGACGTAATTGCTTTAGGATACGACCAAGACGATGTGATGAAGCAAGTTCAAGACTACGTGAATAAGAACAAGTTGAAGGTGAAAGTTGCGAGAATCGGCAAGTTTGGAGAGGATAGTTTAGATAGCTCATCAAAGATTAAAAAAGAAATAATCGACAAACGCCCGCGCCTCAGCTACGCGCAGAGCAAATTTGGTTAACCCGATGAATAGCGAGAAGTACAAGCCGACATACGTCCTCATAGCCCTTAACGCGGCAATTTACATTTACACTTCTATAGTCGGCGGGAACGCGTTGACTACAAACTTGGCAGCCATCCCGCCCCTATACCAATGGAATTTTGAAGTTTTACACGGATGGTACTTCCAGCTTTTCACGTCCATGTTTATCCACGCATCAATACCGCACATAGTCGGCAACATGCTTTTCCTTTTCATCTTCGGTTTAAGAGCTGAAGAAATGTTTTCACTCCCCGAATATCTGGGAATCTATCTTGTAGGTGGCCTCGTCGGCAACGTTTTTACCTTGGCGTTTGGACCAGATTTTCTTTCAGTGGGAGCTTCCGGCGCAATCTTCGCTCTTTTCGGTGCATGCGTCATTTACGAAAAGCGTTCTGTTCGTCAATCTATAGTTGGAGCACTCGTTTACGCGTTCTTCCTGCTGCTTATGAGCGGATTAAGCACTGGAGTAAACGATTTGGCTCACCTCGGCGGCTTAGGCTTCGGTCTTCTATTTGGTTACTGGATAGCAACAACACGCAAACCGCTCCAGGAATACTCCGTCAAGTACAAGCATCCTCTTTACCCGTTTTAGCCTACGTGGCAATGTAGATTTCCACTTTTACTTTGTTGCCATCTTTGAGATTCAACTGTTTTCTCAAGCAAACAGGCGCTATGATTTCCAGAACTGAGACATCGTAATGGCTCCGCAACGCTGTAACAAGGGCTCCTTTGACCTTGTTGTCTATCACCGCAGGGTAACACTTCACCAAACCGAAAGAACGGTCTTCATTCTTGAAACCTGTGACCTCAACGGCTGGGTATGCTTCCAGTTCCATGCGGGTTTTAATGTCATAGTCCGCCGTCAGCTTAAGGTTTAGAGTGCCGGGGTAAGGGTCAAAACCTAGCTTTTCAGCAAACTGTTTCCGATAATGCTCTTTGGAAATGTAGTATGCGCCTTCCCCCAGCCCAGTAAAGACGGTTCCTTCCAAGGTTACGGATGGCGGGTAGGTTTTTTCGACCAAAAACTTTAGGCTGGAATAAAGCTTCAATAACTCCTTGGCTCCCTCCTCTTCGATTCTGATCAAGCTGCCTTCTGGAGTAATGTTGCGTTGGATCCAACCTTTACGCTCCAGATCAATGAGGTAACGTGACGCTGTCTGCTGAGAAAACCCAAGCTTTCCCGCTAAGTATTCGGTCGAGATTTTGGCGGTTCGACGGTAGGCACCCATCTCAGCAAGTTTCAGAAGCATGTAGAGGTGCTGCCAATCCTGCTTTTCACTCAAAGCTGTGTTCTCCGGCGGATTAGAAAGTAAGTGATAAGGTTATTTAAGCGCCTCGAAACTCTCAGCCATCAAAGGCCGTAAAATTGTGAAAACCTAAAATCTATGCAAAAGATAATTTACCTAGCCGAGTTTTGCGGAAAAATGGAGAGAAACCTTGAACGTTTTTGACAAGATGGGTATTTACTGGGCGGAGATGGCTGATCAAAACCCAACGCACAGGCAGGTAGAATTCCTAAAGAACACTTTAAAGTCGCAGGGGCCGATTTTAGACCTTGCTTGCGGAACGGGAAGGCACATAATTCCTCTTAGCGAAAAATACAGCGTTGTCGGGGTGGACATCTCGCCAAATCTTCTCAAAATAGCAAAAAACCGACTAAGCAGGATCCAACTAGTGAGAGCTGACATGCGAAGTTTACCCTTTAAGCCTGAAGCGTTCGCCGCCGCTATAAGCATGGATACAAGCTTTGGTTATTTGCACTCATTGAAAGGAGACATGCAAAGTCTTAAAGAACTTCAGGGAACGATAAAACCGAATGGATTGTTAATTGTTGACGTTTTTAATCGAGAACACTTATTGCAAAAATACTCTGCCAAAAACAATGTCAGTTTTAGACGAACGGAATATCCGAGTTTCTTTCTTTTGCAGCAGCGAACCATCGACAAAAACGGCGCAAAACTGCACGACTTATGGAAGGTTTGTGACAAAACTAACGGGAAAACAAGGATTTTTAGGCATGTTGTACGTTTGTTCCAACTCAAGGGCTTGCAAGATTTGTTGCAGAAGACTGGTTTTGTGATTAAGCAGGTTAATGGAGATTATGAAGGGCAACAGTTTAGCCCTGACTCTAACAGGCTTATCTTGGTTGCACGTAAGAAAATTAATTATTTCGTCGAGAATTAACTGGTTAGGAAAGGGTTAACCCTTTTTTCTTCGCCTATCATCGATGTTGGTCCGTGACCGGGGTAAATTAGCAAGTATTCTGCCAAACTCTGCAGTTTTTGCAAAGACAGCTGCATTTCGCTGTCGGAACCACCTGGAAAATCGGTCCTTCCAATCCCTCCTGCAAACAAGGTGTCACCAGTGAAAACTAGTCGTTCACCGAGAAGGCAGATACTTCCAGGCGTGTGCCCAGGAGTGTGTATGACCGTTAGGGACGACTCGGTGCCGACCTCGATTAAGCTACCTTCATTCAGTAGGACGGTTGCGGGATAATTCTTGTTTTCTAAGACCGCCAGTGAAGCCGCATCCAAGTGGTGAATGCAGATGGGAACGTTGTATTTCTCTTGAAATATGGCGTCGCCGTTTATATGATCTGAGTGCCCATGTGTGTTCACAATCAGCTTCACGTTCAAGCCCGCTTGCTCTACGTAATCGAAGATCTGGTCGGCTTCTATAATAAGGTCCAACCCTGGGTCGATCACGATTGCGTCTTTCGTCTGTCGGGAGCTGACGACATAGCAGTTTGTTGATAAGCCGCCAACAGTGAACGTCTCAATAAGCATTGAAATCAACAATTCGAGTAATGCAAAAAGCCGAAATAAACCATTTGCTTAAGACCAAACATTAAGCAGCAAATACCCCGTTAAACCGATATCCTTACGAAAATGTAAGAAAAGCGTAGTTTGTGTTAACTTGACAGACAGAATAAAAAATTAATTAGGACAACGCTTGGCCATTCTTAAGCGTCGAAGCCTGCTTGAAAGCCAGTGATTCTTATGGTGCTACTACATTTGCCGCATGAGATAACTAACTCTGCAAGTTCATCGTTCATGACTTTTGTATCTACGATTTTGTAGTTGGATTCGGACTCGTCATCGGGCGAAATCATTGTTCCACACTTGGGGCATGCGAAAGCGCCGTCTCCCTCGATGGCAAATAGGTTTATGACGTAGGCGCAACCCTTTTTCTCAGGCTTTTTCATCATCATTTTTTTCCACTCTGTTTTGCTTTTTTTCTCTGTGTTTCTTTTTCTTTGTTTTTCTTAATTAACGGTTATGAATTTCTAGTCTGTATACAGGATACTTTTAAAATTTTACCCAAATGAAGGGATAATAAGGGGGCGCCTCCGCTGCTTAGCCAGTCTGCTTCACTTTTTCTTGCTCAAATTTCTCGGGGGAAATGTAGTCGCCATATTTGTTTTTGGCTTCGAGTAAGCGTTGACGCTGCAGATACAGGATACCGAATAGTTCCAGCGGGGTGTCAGTGACGTTTTCTTGGTAGAAACGTGAGACACGTTCAATCTTCGCCAAGTTTTCTGGGACACGGATGGTGAACTGCTTGATGTAATCTTCTTTTGGATAGTTTTTGTTCAGCACCTGTTTGAACAACCTGTGTAAATCCTCATATTTGGGTATGTAGCCAGTTGGAGTTTCTAAGGCGCCAACTTCGTCGTGTACCCTGAGCTCCATCCATTTTATCCAAACATGTTTATCCTGCGTACCATTCAGGTATTTGCCGTTCCCGACTTCTCTGAGGAAATAGTTGACTCCGAAGATTACCGGCCGCTTCTTGAGTTTGCGCCCGAAATCCAAGTTATTATGAACGTTTTTTCCAAGCGGGATGGAAATGAAGTCCTGTATGCTCATCATATTGATTTCTGGAACGCCTTCTTTGCCAACTGTTGCGAAAGTAGTTACCGTTTCAAGCGAGGCTCCGTAGGCGATGATGCCGTGTTCCCAGCTGAAACTCTGCTGTACAGGTACGTAAGCCTTGTAGTCACGTCCACCATACATTATTCCGCCGACTTCGATGCCCATCGGATTGTGAAGCTCAGGGTCGCAGTTCTTTAATGCACTGAGCGCCAGTGTGTAACGTGCGTTTTTGTTGGCTGGCGGAATATCGTTGCCAGTCTCATCTTTTTTGCCGTCAAACCATGCGCCAGTGTAGTTGCAACCATCTTTGGGAAGCTCTCGTCCCATGCCTAGCCAGTATGGTTTGCCATCCTTAACTAGCACGTTTGAAAAGATAATTTCACCGGGGTAAGTCAGCAGCTGATAGATCAAGGCGTCATCCTTTGGATTCACATCTTGTATGATTCCGAAAATGCCTGACTCAACGTTAACCGCGTGAGCAGCAGCGTCTATATCCCTGATATACGCGATATCGTCACCAAGAATTGTTTCTCCCGGAAGCATAGCGGTCGATGTTTTACCGCAAGCACTCGGGAACGCTCCTGCAAAGAAAGTTTTGCGCCCTCCGGGACCGAACACGCCCATGAGCAGCATGTGTTCTGCCAGCCATCCTTCGCTGCTTGCTTTGCGGATGGCTAGTCGGAAAGCCAGTTTTTTGAAGCCGACAGAGTTGCCAGCGTACTGGGTGTTTACGCTGTAGATGGTGTTGTCCATGTTATCGATGTAGACGCATTTCTTGTCGTGATCAACGCTAATCATGTCGCCATTCAGTTTTCCTGCCGAGTGAACAACACGTAGGAAATCGCTTTTTGGCCCTGCCTTAACAAACTGATCGTACCCTGACCGGTAAAGAAGGCTTTCAGAATGCGCGACGTACCATGAGTCGGTGCATTGTACACCGAGAATTGTGAAGATTGAATCTTGGGGTCCGAGGCATATGAATCGGACTATCATCGTTTTTCCCTGCATGGAATCGCGCAGTAGAGATCTGACCTCCGCTAATCCTTCTTGGCGGTCCATTTGGTTGAGGGCTTTGCTTAGGACTACTCCTTTGGGTACAAGGTACTTGGTGGCTTGGCGGTCTCGTCCCTGGTCGTATTCGCCGTCAAAATGTACAGTGTGCCCCGGCAATGTCAGGATTGCTTGCTCTTCTCCGGAAGATATCGCCATTTTGAGAACATGAGCAAGGTCTTCGGCGGAATCGCTGCAGATAAAAATGTCTTTAGGTTGACAAAGATCGCTTTCTTTTGCAATAAACTCGTGAACATTAGGGTTATCTATGGTGCTTAGTCTTTTGAAGTCCGCGTCACTGAGTTTTGGCTGAAGCGCCTCAAGGTAAGGATTCATTATGGCCATTTCCCTTCAATCTCCAACAACTTTTGAATTAAACATTTTACTCTCTGAGATTTGCATAAGTAAAGATAAACCTTTCGCAATTAAAAGAAAAGTTGAGGATTGTATCATTCGCCAGTAGGTTTCTTTACATAGAATCAGAGTTCATTTACAGTCCCAGGAATCCTCGGGAACGGTTGACACTCACCGACATGCTTAACGCCTGCAAGCCAGCCCACTAAACGTTCCATGCCTATTCCGCCACCAGCAGTGGGTTTAAGCTTTCCTTCTTTCGCCATCGTCAAGATCAATGCGTAGTTTTCTTTTTTGACCTTGTCACGTTCAATCTTCTTAGAGATTTTGCTGAACTCCCATTCTCGCCTGGCGCCTGAAAGCACTTCTCCGAACTGCGGCAGAAACAAGTCGTAGTTGTCCCACTTGCCCGTTTTAAAGTCTTCATAATCGTAGAATTCTCGCGGTATATTTGTCACCCAAACTGGTTCTTTCGTGTCTTCAGTTATGCCCGCTTCCCAACCGTCCGCGCCGTATTTAGCTTCAAGTTCCACACGGTCGTAGGTTTTGAATGGAGCCTTCGGAGTCTTGAGTGTGTCACACCGGCATAGACTAGTTAATTCGTCTTTCATCTCTTTCTTTATGTCTTTGACGAGTTTACTGAGGGCGCTTTCGACAAGAGCGATGATTTCTTTTGAGCTAGCGTCTCGGGCTTCGAAGTCGAGTTGTGTGAACTCGTAAACGTGTTTGCCTGTCTTGGCACGTTCGGGTTTCTCGATGCGAATATTGGGTGAAAGTATGAAGAGTTTCGGGTAAGCTGTTGAGGCAGCAACGAGTTTATGGATAATCATGCTTGCGGTCGTACGTACTGGTTTACCGTAGATATCAACTTCGATCCTCTTCTCTATTGAAGCCCCTGGGTCGGGCCAAAGTGGGTCAGTGCTTTGGCTCAACGCCACAGGAAGAAGCCACTGGTAGCCTTCGCCGACAAATGTTGAGGTTAGGCTGTTCAACGTGTAAGTCATTATCTTGCCTATGCACGCTTTTCTTTCCAGCTCGTTTGTTGTTAGTTGCTCTAGCGGTTTTGGCATTTGGATTTGTTCTTGTTTGCCTTTCATTTATGTTCATTCCTTTGTCAATTATTGGATTACCAATATCAAAAGGAGATAATAAATTTTTTATAATAAAACATGCATAAATTACAATAAACACAACATTTTATTATCGGTGCTTGTAATATTTACATATGAGCTCAAAACTTGATGAAAAAGACATAGCCATACTTCTACTCATACAAGAAAACGGCAAACTAACAGCAAGCCAAATCTCAAAAAAAATTAACTCGCCTATAACAACTGTTTTCGCGAAAATAAAACGCATGGAAGAACTAGATATAATAAAACAATACAGAGCCATCCTTTCCCCCGAAAAGCTGAATTTAGGCACCTCAGCCTTTATCTTGGCATCAGTCTCATACACAACAAAAACCGACGACGCCCCAATTTCCCAAAGAGCTGTTGCTGAAGAAATAGCGCGGTTTCCCGAAGTCCAAGAAGTTCACATAATCACTGGTGACTGGGATTTGCTGGTGAAACTTCGCGCAGAAAACGTAGATGCAATCGGCAAATTCGTGGTTGATAAGTTGCGGTTGATCAAGGGTTTGGAGAGGACTCTGACATGCATGGTTTTTGAAACGGTAAAGGAAACCACGAGCCTTCCCCAGCCGTTAAAGAGGGTTGCAACGAATCACTCTAAATCTTGACTTCGGAACTGCTTGAGTAATATAGAAGTGGCAGAGCAAGAAGTACGGTGTTCTTTCCTTTACTTGTTAAAGCATAATCTACCCTCAGCGGCGGACCAGCTGAAACGTTTCTCGTGACGTAACCGTGCGCACAAAGCATTTTCAGCTTATCCGAAAGCGTCCGCGAGTTAACGGTCAAGATTCTTTTGATTTCTCCAAAGCCGATGGAGTCCTTAAGCAGAAGAGAATAAAGGATTTCAAGGCTCCACTTCTGGAAAAGCAGGTTGAAGGTTTCTTGCAGGCTGTCGATTTCTTCTTTCAACTCGCCCGGGGTTATCTTCTGAGTTTCGATTATCTGGTTAAACGTGGCTTCCACGCCTTTGAGTACTTGATCCATGCGGGCTTCAACGATTTTGCGGAATTCTGCGCTCAAAGTTAAGGGGGCACTCATCTGGTTTACACTCGGTGTGGTTTAGCTCACTTCCAAGTTTATTAAGGTTTACATATACAACAAGGTATACAAAATACAGCAGAAAGAGTTCGGAGGAGAAAGATTTGGAAAATTACGACGCCGTGGTAGTGGGCGCAGGAACAGCAGGCTGCCTCACAGCGAAAACCATCGCTGAATCAGGCTTAAAAGTTTGCCTAGTAGAAAAGAAAAAACAAGAGCAGATAGGCGAAAAAATCTGCGGCGACGCATTGGGTGAACATCACCTAAAATTCTTGGGGCTTGAAAAACCCACAGGCGGCGAGTTAGAAGCAAAAATTGACGGAATAAAAATCTATTCCCCAGACGAAAACACCATCTTCACCATAGCAGATAAGGACTTCATCGGTTTTCTGCTAAACAGACGATTATTCGGGCAGTGGCTGCTAAAGAAAGCAACCGACAAGGGCGCGTTTCTGCAAGATAACATGAATTTCCGTTCACCCATAATTGAGAAAGGCGCAGTAGCAGGCATAACTGCAAAAAACATGAAAACTGGCAAAGTTACAGAGATACGAAGTAGGATTGTGGTTGACGCTACTGGCTACTTTGGAATGGTACGAAAACAACTACCTGCCGAGATGGGCATAGATCGCGACATAGCAAACGAAGACGTCGAAGCATGCTACCGAGAAATTCGTCAACTCAAACAAGAAACCGAAAATACCCGCTTCTGCGAAATCTATCTTAACCAAAAAGCTTCGCCAGGTGGCTACATCTGGATTTTCCCAAAAGGAGGCGCCCGGGTCAACGTGGGCATAGGCACTTGCATGCGTAAAAACTATCCTAACCCCAAACAGCAACTCTATGAGACAGCCTTTAAGAAACCAATCTTCGAGGGCTCCACGGTTTTGACTGGCGGCTCATGGTTTGATCCAGTACGTAGACCATTAGACAACATGGTTTCAAATGGTGTCGTATTGACTGGTGATGCCGCTTCATTAGTTAATCCAATTCACGGCGGCGGCATTGGACCTTCAATGATTAGCGGCTATCTCGCAGGACAACAAATCGTTGAAGCCCTAAGCAAAGGTGAACCGACAAAAGAGGCACTTTGGGGCTACAACAAGAAATACATCGACACCTATGGCAAGAAACAGGGAACCCTTGACATTTTCAAGATGTTCCTGTTATCCTGTAGTGACGCGGACCTTAACTATGGCATGAACGAGAAACTGATGACTGAAGATGACGTTCTGAAAGCAGGCATGGGCGACGACTTCCATCTAAACATTACGGAAACTGCAAAGCGCGTGTTCCGCGGCATACGACGCGTAGGATTCCTCAACAAACTTCGCTTAACCGTTACAATGATGCGGGGACTCAGCGCTCACTACAACACGTACCCAGCCTCGCCGCAAAGCTTTGAGCCATGGCGACTACAAACCGTAAAACTCATTGAAGAGGCCAGACACAAACTCGTAGAATAGGCAGCCTACACATAACTTTTCTTTTTTGATTCTTCTTTTTTTCAGTTCATAAAGGCTTAAATTTGCAGTGTCACATGGATATTTACGGTGAAAAAATGGTTTACTGTTCAAACTGCGGTGCAAAAATAGATGATGAAGCCTATTTCTGCCCAAAATGCGGAACAAAAACAGAAAAGGGTAAAGCTGCAAAAGCACTTTATCCCGCCGATGAGTTGAGAGATGCTTTTTATCAAGTCGGAATAGAACTTGAGAGAGCCTTCAACATGGCGGCGCGCGAGACGCATTCAGCGATTCAGAGGGCAAGAGAAAATTTGCAGCAAAAACCGCCAAGACAACAAACTGTAACTTGCTCCAAATGCACCACACAGAATCCCAACAGCTCAGTTTTCTGTTACAGCTGCGGCACAAGACTTAGGCCTGCTGAAGAGTCGCATGGCAGTGGCGTTTGATGGCTGCTGAAACCCGCGGCAAAACGCTTATCGCCTATGAAACGAAGGGCGGCGCGACTGAAGAGGCGGCACGGAAAATCGCGGATGTATTGCGTTCCAAATACCAATTAGAAGTTGACTTGGTTGATCTTAAGGAGCAAAAAGTCCCTGATCTGGCACAGTATCAAAGCGTAGTTGTCGGGGGCGGCGTTCGGGGCGGTAGAGTTTACAGCAAAGCGTTAAAGTTTCTCAAAAATGATTTCACTGACAAACGATTAGCTTTTTTTGTTTCCTCTTCTTGGGCCGGTACGCCAGGAAGCTATGAAGATGCAAAAGCCAAATTCGTCGAAAATACTCTCACTAAATACCCAAATATTAATCCAGTATCGACAGAAGCCTTCGGTGGGCGCATAAGAATCCTGAGAAAAACCATGGTGGATAATACAGACTTGGCTAAGGTAGAGGCTTGGGCAGAAGAGCTTGGAAAAAAATTCACGCAATGATAGGCCTGACACCAAAAGCGGTGCGCTGCTTTGTCCAATTTGCTGCGTTGAATACGTTGAAGTAGAATTTGACTTTGAGGCTGACGGCGTAGTACTGCATAAAGTAAAAGCGCTCAGGTGCCCAGCATGCCAGGAAGAGCGGTTTACGGCTGAACAGGTCGCAGCAATCGCCAAAAGAATCAGTGAGATGACTGCCCCTTAAAAGTTGGTTGCTTACCTAGCGTGCGTTATGTCGCTTAAGGGCTAGCTTTGGAAGCAGGACAATTGTCAACTTGACTTCGCAAGCTTTTAGGTCTAGGAAGCGAAAACAACCAATTTGTCAACTCGACTTCGCAAACTCTTGCAAAACTCACCACACAAACAAGTGAATTATGCTTTGTAAAAACCGTTATCTTAGATGAGCTAGTATGACAAATCTCAAATCAGGCGTTTAGAGTGATATCAAGACACAGAAATCAGCATAATAAGGTAGGAAAAAATAGAACAAATCCAAAGAATTATGGTAAAAAGGAAAATGCTCATTTGCAAAAGTCTGTGGGGAAACAAAGTTTTAATCGTTCTATATTTAGTTGCGATTGATAAAGCCCGTAAAAAATCGCATAATTGAACACGAAAAATTGAAGGTACCGAGCCAAAGTGTACAAATCTTCGCAAATGAAATCCCGAAAGTCCTCTCAAAAAATCATAAATGGAAATTACAAGCAGCGAAACAGGAATGTTGAGAAACCAATGGGAAATAAAAGCAAACGCACTAAAAAAGAGTTCAAAGATTTCATGCTATTCTTAACAGGTGCTGATAATTAGTGCGGAAAGGGGAAGCGCGAAGTATCCCTTTAATGCAAGTAATAATAGCCGCGTTGAATGAAGAACAGGGCATAGGTTTCACGATTGCTGAGCTCAATGATACCCTTGGGTGCCCACGTGTTCTAGTAGTTGACGGAAGAAGCACCGATCGTACCGCCGAGATAGCCAAGCGAATGGGTGCCAACGTGGTTTTCCAAGACGGATTAGGTAAGGGCGATGCGCTAGCAAAGGCATTTGAGAACTCGGATTTATCGGTTGATTACATTGTTTTGACTGACGCAGACTATACCTACCCAGCCGAATACGTCCTGAAAATGATTCGGATTCTTGAGAAGAACCTCGATGTGGGTATGGTCTGCGGCAACCGTTTCACTGCTAAATTAGACTTGAGAGCTTTGAATAGCATTTTCTACTTAGGTAACCGAATCCTAGCTTTAAGCCATTACTTACTAAACGGAGTTTCATTAATTGATCCGTTGACCGGGTTGCGAGTAGTGCGAGCGGAAATCCTCAGGAACTGGAAAGTGAAATCCAAAGGCTTTGACGTTGAGGTTGAGCTTAATCGCCACGTGGAGCAGGAAGGGTTTGGCATCGTTGAAGTCCCTATTACGTATCGAGAAAGAGTGGGCGAGAAGAAACTAGGAGTTAAGCATGGTGCCGAGATTTTGATGCGTATGATTTTGGAAAGCAACGCTTTAAACGTTAATTTTAAGATAAAATGACCTTCGGTGCTTCTAAGATCCTGTCCACTGAAAAACAAAAAAGTTCGGCTGCGTAAGAAAAATCTTGTCGACAAAGAAAAAACGCGTCGATGGATTTTTTGTCATCACGAGGTGGCGAAATCTCCCGCATGCCTTCCTCTTTTTTTAAAGCGACCTAATCATCTGGTTTGTTAGGAATATGTTCAACCTTGAAAGTGCAATATTACATTTTGGCGAGGAAAAAAAATCAGTATTGTTGCTTATTTGTAATCACAATTCTTTAAATATTTAGTTTGGCAAATATTTTGTATTCTAGGTTAATTTGTATGGATTTTTCCGAAGCGGTGGAGTTCTCAAAGAAATTTCCCATTTATTGTCCAAAAATATTCATAGGTTTTGCAGAGTGGGGTATTTGTGATGCTAAAACGGACGGCTATGTGGTTTTTGCTGACGCCGCTTTAACCAAGAAACCAGGTCTTAACGAGTTGGAAGATTATGTTAGGAGCCATAAACTGAGAATAGACTACGGCGGCGATTATTTGATGATTTCCACCTTTTGCTAATTTCTTGGGCCATAAATGATAAACGAGCTGCCTAAATCTCTCATGGCTAACTTGTGTCTCTCAAGAACAGCATCAATGCATTTTCTCAAGTAATCGTCAAGTGCACAGTTTATTTTCAATTCAAAAGAAGAACCCTCTGCTTTAGTTAGGACTATGGGTGAAATGGAAACGCTGCTCATTGATAATGATCCATCGCATTCGCTCAGAATCTCACGTAGCACCTTAACTGTTTCTTTTCTATCCATAGCCATCGCTAACTTGATTCCTAACTAGCCATATTAAACATTATGTCGTAAAGGGCCATCTCTTCTTTCCGATGAGAATATCACCAATGTCAGCGCAAACCAAAGAAAAAGGGCTTACCAACATGAATTTTGATCTGAAAGATAGGGAAATTAATGCGAGCTTTTAGATTAATCGTCGTGTTTTCAACGACGCACAAACCGTTAATTCTGTTTTCAGATACCTATATGACTGGTTAAGTATGAGGCGTTCTAAAATAGAAATGTACTTGGATATACTGAAGATCTTGGCTCACAGGGGTCCATTGAAGCTGACGCATGTAATGTACAAGGCTAATGTCAACTGCAAAATGCTAAAGGAGTACCTTGACTTCTTAATCAAACAGGGGCTGGTGGAAGAAAAAATCCTTAAACGGCAAAAAATTGTCTACTCAATCACCCAGCGTGGTGTGACGGTGCTAAAGCAGTTCAGAGAGCTCAAAGACGTTCTTCCTACAGTTGAGAAAACTGGAATTTAAGGTCCGCGAAAATGAATTTGATCAGTTCTGCAGCTTAGACGGCCAAAGTCTATGTGGGGTCCGAACCAAATGCTTCCAAATCATACACAGCCTAAATAATCGGTACGCATAATTTGTATGTTTTAACCCTGCTTAAAAGATTCTTTTTGTTTAAGGGGCAGGGCACTATACACTCAGCCGTGGGAAAGGTCTATTGATTAAGTATTTTTTCCGATTTTGAAGTTGACCTCATGTAACTATTAGACCAGCATCCGAAACTCATGCCTTAAAAGCAGTACAATAGCAACCCTTAACCTGACAACTTCCATTCTTGTCGTGCTCATCATACCTGTGACCGCAATTTGAACATCTGTCAAAAGGTCGTCCCTTATCACTACTGTTGCTGTTCATTATATAATATTCCAGCGCCGAGTTTGCCAATTTACTATTCCCCTGTCTTTCTAAACCCTAAAATCTAGATATCCATAGAGGCTGGTTTTCCAGTTAAGTCTTTTGATAAATGCCAAATAATGCAATACGTGTGTGTGCATGTACTAACATGTATAGGAAGAGTAATTCTTTAGGCTAGCAATCAATAGCACTCCAACAGAGAAGCCAGAAGAATCACTTACAAATCGAAATCTCAGTCCCTTGTGGCACCGGAGCATCAATGGATCTTTCTTACCATAGCTGCGCTGTTTGCAATTTCCGTAGCGGCGTTGTTTTGCATCAGAATTCGAAGAGCAAGCGCTATTCGCGCGGTCACTGGTCTACGAGGTCCAGTAAAACACCAACCCAACTCACTATTCTAAGCAACAGGTTTAAACGCGTATTTAGAGACCAAAAACAGAATCAGCCAAGCCTTACGAAGCAACGTTTAATGGCACTACAGATGCATTCTACCGTAAGCCCAAGCGGTCCGGCCGTTTTAAAGCGGGATAATAACGATGAAAAGCAGGTCGTAAGGTTTTTATGCTCCTCTTAAGTTTCATAGGTGGCACCAACATATATTAAACAGAAAAATAATGGATTGATGGACCGAAATGGTAAGAAAAGCACGAATACGCCTCACAAGCACAGATTACAGCAAACTTGAAGAGGTATGCGGAGAACTCAGAAGCATCGCACAGAAGACAGGCGTGAAAATCAACGGTCCAGTGCCACTGCCAACCAAACGGCTCCGAGTACCAGTTTTGAAAGCACCGTCAGGCGAAGGAACCGCAACGTGGGACAGATGGGAAATGCGCATTCACAAACGGTTAATCGACATTGACTCGGAAGAACGGGTAATGCGGAGAATCATGCGTATCCGTGTGCCCGAAGAAGTCCACGTAACAATCGAACTTATCTAAGAACTACCTAATTTTTAGCAATCTTTTATTTTATCGTCTTTACAGACTAATGTTTTTGATTTTATCAATAAGAGATTAGAATAAAAGCTGTGATGGTTAGGACAAGGCTTGGAATGAAGGCTAAAAGCCAGGCTTTCTTGTTGAAGCTGAAGATTTTGTAGCCGTCAAGGATCCCGAATGGTATCAGGTTAAAGATTGATAGGAAAGCGTTGATGTACGCGGCGAAGAACAACACCGAAACAAAGGGGCTTGGGGGTAAGACAAATGCAACTCCGAGAATGCCAGCTGCCAGCAGGATGTTGGTGACGGGCCCAGCAAGCGAAATTTTGACTATTTCCTCTCCATTAGGTGAACCTGAAATCATCATGGCACCAGGCGCAATCATTCTGAACGGTAAAAATACTGAAACGAAAGTTAACAATACTCCCCATGTTGTCAGGCGGAACTCGGCCCACAAACCGTTTCTTTGGGCCGTAATTTTGTGCGCCATTTCATGGGTCAAGACAGAGCCTGCCATTATAGCCGCGAAAACAGCCATTAAGGTCAATGTCCAATGAAAGTTGAAGCCTCCGAAGGCGTTTCCGTAGAGCCCGATGGAGAAACCGATGGCGACTATAAGAGCCGCTGCCACTGTGATGTGTTCAACTTCTTTGGGGCTTGACGTAATGTGGTTCTGCCGTGGCGGACCCAACTTGTATGTGTACTGGTATGAGTTGTACGATTGAGGCGTTAGCACTTGCCCTTGCCTTTGTGCACGTGCAAAATCAATTTTTGGGCAGGCGTGATTCTCAGGCAGACGGTGTGCACTGCAGAACGTTCCGCCGCAGAATGGGCAATGGAAAGGGAGATCAAGCTCCTGATTGCACGTTTGGCATTTCATCTAACAAATGCGCCTTTTACACATACGTGTACGTAGTTGCTTATATTTTTCCCCTTCAAAAACCAAGATTTCCAGGGCATTTTTCCTCAGCAGTTTCGAGGAGGTTGCGGTTGAGAACGACATTATTCTTATATATAGCCTGTATACATTCTAATCCTGCTGTATACGAGGCAGAAAAATGACAACTGAAGTTTTATCCGTAAGGATCAAGAAAAGCCTCAAAGACGAAGCAGAGAAGCTCGGTGTTGATTTAAGAAAAGCGGTAGAAGAGTCTCTTGAAGAGCTTGTGGCTGAGAAAAAAACAAGGGCACAGAAGCTTGCGAAACAACTGCGTGACCTCATGGATGTCACGCCGGAGGAGTGGGTAAACGACGTCAGAGCGACAAGGCAAGAAATGTAAATACCTTATAGATACATCTGCACTGTACCCAATGCTGGTTTCAGGCATCCCGTTTAATCCAGAAGAATGCGCAACAATTTCCTTAACCCAATATGAAATTGGAAACGTCCTGTGGAAGGAAACCCAGCAGAAAAAACTCAAAGACCCGGGGCAAGTAGCAAAAATCTTTTCCGAAGCAATTCAGCCTTTAAGAAAATTGGAGATTGACTCCATAGCCAATGTCCTGATAGTGGCCATTCAAAGAAAACTCACATTCTACGATGCCTCATACGTTTACGAGGCTGAAAAAGAAAACCTGAAATTAGTTACCCAGGACACAGACATGCTGAAGAATTGCAAATTGGCGATTCTAATAAAGGAAATGTAAAGCCCCCTTACCACTGTCTTTGCTTGGGCTTGATCAGCACCCAAACCAAAAAAGCAACCCAAAACAAGCCCTGACCAGAACCATCTACCTATAGGGGTACCACATTTTTGTGACAAAACCACCACAAAAAGCAAAGCTTTCCAAGAACCCTTCTCCGTCCACAGGTAGAAATCGAGGCAAATAGCACGAAAACAGGGCTTGCATGGTGAAAAGCCAAGAGCTAAATACATTCGAGCCACTATCAGAGAAACATAAAGTGAGGGGAGCATTAGAGTAGTGAAGCCGTTTAGTTTTGTTCACGCTTCAGACCTGCACCTGGGTTACGCACAGTATGGGTTGGAAGCGAGAAGGCAAGACTTCGACAACGCATTCAAAGAATTGGTGGACAAAACCATCGAGTTAAAGGTTGACTTCATGATCATCGCAGGCGACCTTTTTCACCAAGCTAGACCCTCAAACGTGACGCTGGAGAACACAATCCGCAGTTTTAAGCGGCTCAAAGATGCTGGAATCCCAGTCTTAACGGTCGACGGTTCCCATGACTCGGCACCCAACACCGTCACAGGCACCATCCTCTACCCATTGGACAGCGCCGGGTTAATACATCATCTCCCAAGACACAGCGGCGCATGCTGGCGCAAACAAGACTGCTGCTACGTGTACGGCATCCCAAACTTCCACAACAAACACAAAACTGAAGAGGCACTTCCAAAATTCATCGCGGAAAACCCACCCGCACCCGACAGCAACGCCTTCAACATCTTCGTTTTCCACGGAGCATTAGATCTACCGGCGGTCAAACCGCCCTATATTGAAGCCGAACTTTCACCCGACCAATTACCCAGCGACTTCAACTACTACGCTGCTGGCCACGTGCATGAGCAGTTCCTCGAGAAGTTCAAAGGAGGCTTACTGGCTTACAGCGGCTGCACGGAAACCGCAGATTACCGAGAAGCCAGGTACCCAAAAGGCTTCTTGTATGTTAATGTAAACGAGAAGTGCGAAGTGGATCCGCAGCCCATTGAGCTCACGTCCACCCGCAGGTTCATCGTCTTAGAACAAGAGTACAACGGCGTATCATCCTCAAAAATCAACGAGTTAACCGCCCAACAGGTAAAAGAAAATGATGCAGAAGGAGCCATCATAATCCCAGTTTTGAAAGGAACACTCCCAGTTGAGGCCAGTCGATCAGAGATTGACACAGGAAAAATCCGAAGCGCAGGCGAAAAAGCCCTTCTTGTCCACCCGATCGTGCTGCTTAAGGAAACCGCGATTTCAGACGAGGTGGCACGGACCATTTTCGAAAGCGAATTCAAGGATTTACGGACCAAAGCTTTTGATTACTTTCTGGAGATTTTCTCGCAGCGTTACAGCCGCGAAGAAGCTGAAAAAATTGCTCGGTCAGCTCTCAACCTCATCGAGCCGCTGAGCCGAAAACAGGAAGACAAAGTCAAACAGGCAATCGAGGAGCTGACGAAATGAAGATTGAAGTCGTTCAGCTTGAAAACATTCGCAGCCACGTCAAATCAACCGTGCCTTTCACAAGCGGCTTTAACTGTCTCGTGGGAGGGTTGGGCTGCGGAAAATCCAGTGTTCTCTACGCGGTTGACTTTGCCTTGTTCGGCGATGCACTCGGGAGAAGTTTTGAGTATTTGCTTCGTGAAGGCGCAGACTGGGGACGCGTCACCGTTCAATTTACTCAGAACGCTTGCACCTATAAGCTTACCCGTGGAATCAAACGTAAAGGAAAAAGCATTACTCAAAACTTTGAGGAGCTAAAGCTTTTCGAGGATGAGAAGCTTGTCGCAAGCATGAAAACCGACGCGATTGCCGAGCAGTTCAAAGCTATAACAGGGTTAGATAAGGAGCTTTATCGGGAGATTGTCTGGTTTAGGCAGGAGCACCTTAAAGAGCTGTTGGATTCGGCGCCGCGTGACCGACAGAGGCGTTTGGATGAATTGTTCGGCTTATCTGACTATGAGGTTGCATGGAGCAGCATCGCCCAGTACCAGCGGGATTACGAAACCGAAAGGCGAGTTTACGAGAAAGACCCAGATGTTAACGGATTAGAAAAACTCAGCCTCGAGTACAACAAGACCACCGAAGAATACACAATGCTGGAAATGGAGCTTGAAACCCAAACGCAGAAATTGGCAATTTCCAAAAAAACGTTAGATGAAGCGGATTCTAAACTTAAGCGGCTGGAAGAGAAACGGCAAGCCATTGAGGAGCTAAAACGTAAAGAAGCAAGACTGCACTCTGACACCGTTAACACATGCAGAACCCTAGCTTCGTTGACCGAGCGAATACAAGGCAAGAAAACAATCTTGGACAATTTGCGTCAACGCCAACTTTCCATTGACACCCAAGCCAAACTTTACTTAAGCAAGCTCGAGCAAGCAGGCTTACCGACAAACCAACCTGCACAGTCACTGCACACTTGCATGGCAACGTTAGACGACAAAATCAGCGGTTTGCGAGCTGACCAAGAAGCAACATCCAGAGACCTACAAATAGACAAGAGACGAGCAGTCTCACTGGCGCAGGAAAACAAGTGTCCGCTTTGCATACAGCCCTTGGACGGAGAGTACAAAACCAACCTGCTATCACGAATTGAAAAAGATAACATTGACCGAGAGAAAACCATCGCCCAGCTAAGAGCACAAATCGATTCCATGCAGAAAACAAAGGCTTCAGCCTCGGATGCTTATGCTAACCTGCAAACCTGTCTGACAAGAGCCGAGGATTTGAGGAACCGCTTAAGCGAGGAGGAAATCAACCTTAAAAGCTTATCAAGCGAGTTTGAAGAGAAACAGGGGCTTGAAGCGGACCTAAAGATGCAGCTTGAACAGGTGCAGTTTGAAATCAGCAGGTTCGACTCATCTGAAGTAGACGCGGCACGAACGCATCGTGAAGCGGCGTTCAGGCAGTATTACCTCGTTGACTCAGAATTGCGAACCAAAGAAAGCCGCAAAAAAGACCTTTTCAGTCGCATAGACGAAATCAAGGACCGGATTAATGTTGCTCAGGAAAAACTAGAGCGCATGGAGAAGAACCGCAAGGCCGTCGAGATTTTAGGTGCTATTCGCGATGCCTACCGCAGTATTCAGCCTAAACTTCGCTACGAGTTCGTGAAGGTTTTGCGCAACTATATCCAGCAAGTTCTTGACAGCTTAGTCGGCGCCGAAGCAGCCATGTTAAATGTGGTGATCGATGACACGTACACACCTTACGTGAAAAGCGAAGCGGGGGTTGACCGTGAAGTTTCGAACCTTTCAGGCGGCGAACGCACGCTTTTGGCTTTCGCTTACCGTTTAGGTTTAGGTCAGCTTATCATGCAGTCACGGACGGGTCACGGCTTAAGCATGCTTGTGCTTGATGAACCGACAGAAAACTTGGGCAGCGAAGACGGCAGCATAGAGCGGCTGGCAGAAGCCATAAGCCGATTCAAAGCCATCGAGCAAATCATCGCCGTTACCCACAGTGAAGCCTTCGCTGGAAAGGCTGACCACGTGATTACTCTTGAAAAAGAGGCTGGAATAAGCAAAATATCAATTGAAAGGTAAATCGCTGGAAAAAAAGAGAATTTTAGAGAAGCTACCAACCAAGCGTTTTAATGTTGGTAAACCCTTATATCGAACCCATTCTATATTTTGAAAAGCGGAAAAGATGTGTTAAAAAGGAGTTACAAAACACATCAAAAAATTTGTTAAATATAAGGAGTAGAAAAAAAGTTGAAAACAAAAAACCTTAAAGTTTTTACCATGATCCTGCTAATATCAGCGCTCTTAATACTAGCATCAAGCGCGAGCCTCTCAAACGTCAAAGCAGCAACAACAACAGCCCTATTCAATTACACCACACTAGGCGGTTCAGTCACTGCAAACGGCACCGCTTTAACAGGCGGAGCAGCAACAAATTTCAATAGCGGCGACACACTTCAGTTCAAAGCGACCGCTTCATCAGGCTTCCAATTCTTATGCTTTGTATATGCCGATGCATCCGGTTCAATTACCTCAACTGACAACCCATTCACGCACACCATAACAGCTGCCTGCGCTATGGAGGCAGTCTTCATACCGACCAGCAACGCTCCTGCATCAACAGCGTCCGGTGGAGCAGCAACAGTAACCCTTTTCACTACGATAGGAGGAACAACAGATCCCGCTGCGTCAACCAGTGGAGCATCTTACAGCAATTACACCATAGGCACCGCTTCAACCATAACACAATCGTCAGGCACCAGCGGCGACTTCAAATTCTTATGTTGGGTTACACAAGACTCAAATGGAGCTTCCCTATACACCACAAGTTCGCTTTCACTTACACCTAGATCTAGCGGGATCGCTATAGAAGCAATTTGGATCCCAACCAGCAGCACAGTAACACTGCCGTCAGCATCTGTGACACCGACGCCGAAAGTAGATGAGGTTTCATCTGTAATGGCAGCCATCGTAGCCGCAGCATTAGTTGCAGCCGCAGTCGGAACAGTCGCATACACCAAAAAAGCACGAAAGTAAAACCCCACTTTCCTTTTTATTTTTTTTGTGAAACCCACTTTTTCGATTTTCAAATCAAGCATAGACCATTTTAATTTTGTTTGACGAGTTTCTACTGAGTTCATGTGAAAGTGCCCTTAACGTAAATTCCCAAGCCTTATATAACGCCCTCGCGAACCCTTAAACCACCAAAAAACGGGTTGGCGGCAAGACATGAAGTTTGACGTGGGAATCGAATCAATCCAAGCCGAAGTAAAAGACACCATTCTTGTAATTTCATCCAGCGAACGTCTGAGAGTGCTCAGTTCAGCGGTTTTGAACGGCGGACTAATTGAAGCAGATGGGATAATTAACGTGCAGGTTCCCGAAGGCAGCGGCGAAGACAAAAACGATCTCCACTGGAACGCCGAAGAATTCTTGAAAACGCAAGTTGAAAGGCTCCACCTTCCCAGTGGAAAAGTAGTTGGGTTGATGACCGCTGCAAAAATGAAGAATGTAGCGACAGCCACCAGAAAAAGGGGCAAAACAACCATTTCCCTATTTGTAACAGCTGGAACAACCGTCGCCGTCACAGCGGGAGAACCGGCAGCCTCAAAAAACCCGCTGAAACCCGGCACAATAAACATTATCCTGCTGGTAGATGGAAACATGACAGACGGCTGCATGATTGAGGCACACAAAACCATCACTGAAGCAAAAACAGTTGCGTTGCGGGAGCTAGATCTCAGAAGCCAGTTTTCAGGCGACCTTGCCACCGGAACATTAACCGACACCGTAGCAGTTGGTTGCACCAAAAAAGGCGAGCTCATAAGTTTCGCCGGAACCTTCACTTTAATCGGAGAACTAATCGGGCAATGTGTTCGTGAATGCGTGAAGACGGCTATTTCCCAGCAAGAAGGGTTCGTGGCGAGCAGACCCCTATCGGAAAGATTAACTGAGAGAGGGATACAAATCGAGAAGTTGACGTCTCTTTTCAGCGAAACCCTCCCAGTTGAAAGTGCTAAACGTCAGCAGTTAAAAACGGAAGTGGAGCAAACTTTAGCTGACAAGAAAATTGCTGGATTGGTTTTGGCAAGCCTCAGGTTTGACGACGATTTAAGAAAGGGCTTAATCCCCGAGCACGCTGAAAACACGGTTGGCCAAGACGTTTTTGAAGAAATTGTGTCTACGGCAATTAGGATTTACTTGTCGGACAACTGCATCTCTGACGTTGAGTGCCTAAGGTTGATGACGAACGAAAAAAGTTTGGGTCCCATGACAGGCTGTGTTCTAAACGCAATCCTAAAAAACGCCTACTCCAAAATTGACCAACCAAAACAGCCATTGTGATCAATCTGTTGTGATAGTGCATCAACTGCTGGCAAGCAATTTTCCATGCATCGGCCAAGTACAGTTAACTTTAATAATGCTGCAACTCGCTTTTTAGCAAGGTGCAAATTTACGTGGTCTCCATAAACCCCGATGAGCTGCCCTATGACACGCTCAAACATTGGCCTCCAATGACGTACAGAAACAATCAAGCACCAACCCAGGAGGCCATCGGGGATTTTGCAAATTTTCTCAACTCGGAAAACTGCTCTAAGGGACCAAAAGAGTTGCAGCCGTGGATTCCTTTCTGCGATGGAAGATGCTCCTTTTGCTACTTCCCAGTTAACTGCGAAAAACACGACATTTCCGCCTACATTAAAGCCTTGAAAAGCGCGCTGCATCACTACGCAGAAACCAAGTATGTAAAATCAACAGTTTTCGATGAAATCTACGTAGGTGGAGGCAGCCCATCCGTTCTTTCTGAGACGCAAATCGCAGATGTCATGAACTATTGCCGAGGCAACTTCAAGTTTGCCGACAACTGCACAGCAAAGTTTACCGCATGCACCTTCGGGCTGACTGGCAAGAAAATTCGTCTCTTAGCTTCCCAAGAAATTGACCAGTTAGACATCGGGGTCCAAACCTTTGAAGACGCCTTCCGAAAAAACCTCACACTCCGCGACAAAAGCAAAGACGCGAAGGAAAAGCTGAAGACAGTCAAGAAAAACGGTTTGCACCTCAGCATCGACCTGCTCTATAACCTCCCGGGGCAGACGATGGAGCAGTGGAAAGGGGACTTGAAGCAGGCTTTGGAGCTTGAAGTTGAAAGCGTGGACTGCTACCCGCTGGATTTGTACGCTGATACGCCGCTTGCCCAGAGAATCGCTGGCGGTGAACTGCCTTCGCCCGGGGATTACAAGAAAGAACTTGAGATGTACATGGAAGCCTACGACATCTTCAAACAAAACGGGTACTTCCCAACCTGCCACAACAGATTCTCAAAACTCAAAGAAGACCGCGGCAAAGTGTCTTCAGAAGTTGTAGGAACAGGCGCAGGCTTCTTTATGGGGCACTTAGGCAACTTCCAATATTCAGACATCGGCAATGTAAAAGACTACATAGCTTCTGTTCAGAAAGGATCTTTTCCCTTAGCTTCCCTCGCAACCCTCTCCAAAGAAGACAAAATGCGCAAAGCAATGATGCTCATCTACGTCCGTGTTCGCTTGGACCGCAAAGACTTCAGGGACGAATTCGGAAAGTTCCCTGAAGAAGCATTTCCAGACGCCATAGAAAGGCTCAAACAAAAAGGGCTGATCGAGGTCACAGACGAAGAAATACGACTATCAGAGAAAGGCGATCCTTGGCGATTCAACATTGCTTGGGAGTTCTTTAAGTAATAACTTGGAGCTAGTGCTCCTCTGATGATTTCTGCGAGTAGATGTAAGCTAACTCAAAAACTATGATTGATCGAAATAACGCCTTTTTTTGGACGTCTTTTGTTGATAGGTTGAAAGCATAACCGGCCTTAAAGTGAATTTGGAGAGAGTAAATCAAAAATACTTGCGTTAAGAATCTTTTTGGAAAGAGACGCATCAAATGTTTGGTAACCAAAAGTTAGCGGCAGTCAAGGAAGGGGAAGAAAAAGGCTACCGTGAGTTCTACCTCCAAGCGGATATCAAGCAGTCAAAGCTAGCCATGGTGTTATTTGTAATTCCCATTATGGGCTTTATCTTTAACGATTACATGTTTTTTAGTCTATCAAATATGTTCTTTGGAATAGTTTCCGTTCGCGCTGCACTTCTGTTTATTTCGGGTTTAGAATTGGCATTTGTTGGAAGGGTGAAAAGCTATCGTGCTTACGACAAGATTCTTTTCTTGGCTATTCTGGCGTTGGTAATCGGGGGAGGCGTCATCAATGCAACTCGGCCCTCGAACTTCATAATTACAAGTATTATATCCATCATATCGGTGTTTGTTTTGTACTTGGTTGTTCCCCTCAAATTCAAGTTCCAAGTCTTTCTAGCATCATTTCTCACCGTCGGCGAATCATTAATCATATTGATTCTCTCCAAAAATGTAGGAACGTCAGTTCTTTTCACCCTTCTGTTCAGCATGTTTGTCGCAAACATGGTCGCTGCATTCAGTGCTTGGCAGACGCATTCCTACAGGAGAAGAAACTACTTGGAGTCTATGCAGCGCAAAGCTTTGCAGGACAAGTTGGAGCAAGATGCAAATCATCTGTCGGTACTGGTGGAGGAGCGAACCAAAGATTTGACCGAGGCTCAATCGCGACTCGTGCAGTCTGAACGATTAGCTGCTATTGGAGAGATGGCTGGCATGGTGGGCCATGATCTTCGAAATCCACTCGCCGCCATAAAGAATGCCTCTTATTATTTGAGAAAAAAGCAAGGCTCAATTATCGGCGATAACGGTGAAGACATGCTAAATGCAATTGACAGATCAGTTGAGCATGCCAATAGTATCGTTGCTGATTTGCTTGATTTTAGCCGTGAAATCCACCTGGACCTCGAAGAATACTCGCCCAAATCCCTAGTAAACTATGTATTATTAGCCATGCACATTCCCAGCAACATCAAGATAACACAAAAAATCCAAAGCGAACCCACAGTTTGGGTAGACGCAAACAAAATTGAAAGAGTATTCACGAACCTCGTCAAGAACGCCTTCGAAGCCATGCCCAACGGTGGCACGCTCGAAATAAGCAGCCGCCAAAACGGAGAAAACGTCGAATTCATTCTCGCTGACACAGGCAGCGGCATCTCTGAAGATATAATTGGAAAGATTTTTACGCCGCTCTTCACCACCAAAGCGCAAGGCATGGGTTTTGGATTGGCCATCTGCAAACGAATCGTGGAAGCTCACGGCGGCAAAATCGGGGTCGAAAGTACACTCAACAAAGGAACAACATTTACAATTTCATTACCAATCGAGCAACCGAATAAAAAAGAGACATTAAATAATTGAGTTCATCCTATAGCTTTTTTAACGAAATCTCCCCCATAGAGGTAATCATGGAAAAAGCGGTTAAAGCCACGCTTATCTTTCTTGGAGCTTTGACCTTAACGTTGGTTGTAGTGGCGGCTTTTAGTCCTCGTGCACAGATCGGTGGGTTTCAGAAGTTCGTGACTTTGCCGACTATCACAATCTTAAGAACTGGAAGTATTCAGAGTTCGCTTGAACCCGTCCCCATTTCTGTAAATGGTTCAATGTACACCTTAACTGGAAACATCGAGAATTACTCCTTGGACATCCAATGCAGCAACCTCGTTTTGAACGGTGCAGGCTACTGGATATCGAGCAACCTGATAAACTGGAACACAGCAATCAACTTGCAAGCTAACCAAGTTAAGATATCAAACCTTAACGTACAGGGTTTTTATTCGCCCCTAAACATCACCGGCTCTGACGACGTGATTACCCAAACGTATTTGTTTAGCCAACCGTTTTCCAGCCCTGAAATCACGGTAAATGGCTCCAACGACTCTTTTGTTGGAAACAAGATAGTTAGCTCTCTTATTACGACAACAGATTACAATTATTTTGTTGAAAACAACATAACCCGCGGCGGAGTCGAACTGTACGGTACCCATAACCAGGTGTCAGAAAACGTTTTCTATTCTTCAGGGGTTTCCCTGTGGGGCCAAACAAGCTTCAACACAATAGTAAGCAACACCTTCAACACGTTGAAACCGGACAACTCATCATTTGGAATCAGCATCAGCGGAAAAGGTATGCAATCAAACACTATCTACCTTAACAACTTCATGAGCAACGTTGTCCCCGTCATCGATGTTACCGATCCGGCTCAAGCCCTCGTCGGAGACAGATTCGATAATGGCTCCGTCGGGAATTACTGGAGCAACTACGCAGCCAAAAATCCAAATGCCCGAGAATTAGGTACCACCGGAACATACAACACGCCGTATCTTGTTTTTGGAAACATAATAGACAACCACCCATTAACATCCCCCAGCGTTGAAAAAATCACAATTCAGATACCGAACCCGACGCCTCTGCCAACCGGACGACCCGCTACAAATAATGCATCTCAAAATCAATCATTGTTAGCTGTCGCAACTGTCGCCATTTTAGTTGTTGCCGCTGTTCTGTTACTGCTTAGAAGACGTCGAAAAACCACTAATTTGAGTAAGTAGACCTTTTTCCCACGGCATAGTAAGAAAATGCTTTCAAAGGCTGTTATTTCTTGCCTCAAGATTGATTGAGTGCGAAGTTTCCAACTACCATATTATCGCCGCTGGATTCCCACCCATCAGTGAATCTATGAACCGCCGCACAAATCGAAAAGCTAAGACCAGAATAATCTGTGCCGCTGGCAAAATTCAGATAGCCATAGTCTGTTCCATCGATCCAAAATGAGACTCCGGAGCCCCACATAATCAAGGCATAATGATGCATTGCTCCATCGTTGGGCATGAGTTGCTGCATCTGAAAATCGACGTCTCCAAAGCCGTTTGGTTCTTGAACGTAGCCGTAGATGAAGCCGTCCTGTAAGTCCATTCTTACGCCAAATTCCGTTCCTTTGTACGTGGTTGTGTTTGAAGCGGCAAAGATCGTCATTTCATCAAATCCGAGCGCACTAATGTTGGATGCGGTGAATGCGGCGTCAAAGTCTATTTTTTGAATTGCGTAAGTATTCAATGTAACCGCGTCTGATCCAGCTAATTGACCCTGATCTGTACTATCGGGAAAGCTAAAGTTGAATTGGCTGTAATCCGGCTGTTGAACAGAATAGCCGCCATACGTGTATGTAACGAAATCTGATGCGTTCAACGAAATGGGAGCCGCAGCATTGATGTCTGATGCGTATGTCGGAACCGTAACATATGATCCAGCTACCTGGCCCTGAACGGTGTTATCTAAAAGAAAAGCAGAGAATCCGGACATGTCTGGATAATCATAAACAGCTGGGCTTTGGGTGTTTACTGAAGCAGGATCCGTTTTTGAGGCTGCAGAAAAGTTACCGTATGGATTAGTCAAATTCAAGCTATCTGTTTGATTGATGACTACTGAACTTGCTTGAAGAGCTGACGGCTTCGGAGTTTGGTTAATGATTGTTTCAAGGTTTGTTTCATTTTTTGATTTTGAGAAAAAGGTCACTGGATTCAAAGCTATTATTACCAATGATATTAGGACAATTGCAAATGCGATAGAGGCATTCTTGTTTTTGCTTGATTTCACTGTCATCAATAGTCTTTATGAACGTCAACTATTAAAAATATGCGAACACAGCGCAAACTCCCTGCATAAAATACCTGCCGCCTCGACCTTTCAATTCCTACCTATTTTTTAATAAAAAAAATGCGCAAAGCATTTAGGTTCGGGGTCCCGACCAAGTTACTTAAATACGTAAATATTTGCGTTAGATAGTTTTGTAGGAATCATATTGAGCCAGAAAAAGATACTCAGATTCAACCTCAGCACCGTGGAGGATTCCCTTGTCGGAGTAGAGAACAACTGGGGAAAGATCAACGATGATTTGGACCATGAGAAGATTGGTCGGCGTGACACTTTCGATTCTGTCATTAGAGGTCGGTTGATGGACGCCTACAAGTATCTCGATAAACTCCTTGGAAAGGGTGTTGAACCGTTCTCAGAAGCAGGAATTTCTGAAATTCTAGAACTTAACAACATTGTTCATTACGGGTTTGATTTGAAGCTAAGACTTGAGTACAATCAGGCAATTCAAGCCAACTCCGAGAAGTTCGCCGAGTACATCACACCAATCGAGCAATAGTATCGCAAGCACATGAAAGGTGAACCGCACCCTTTGAAGGTTGCAGCCGAGGTGTATGTTGCGGTGCTTGGCTTTCCTCAATTGTTCATTGAAGGCAATCACAGGACAGGCAACTTGATTTCAAACTGGATAAGCATGTACTACGGACACCCACCATTTGTGCTAAGCGAGGAGAATGCCTTAGCGTACTTTAAGCCTTCGAAAGAAATTAAGAGGTTTGCTGATAAATCGACTTGGAGAGGAAGGGCGAGAATACCCAAATATAGGAAATGTTTCAAGAAGTTTTGGGAAGAGAACATGGATAGTAAGT
The DNA here is from genome assembly GCA_049515895.1 of Bathyarchaeia archaeon. GTDB lineage: Archaea > Thermoproteota > Bathyarchaeia > Bathyarchaeales > Bathycorpusculaceae > Bathycorpusculum. The sequence goes on from JBEKTQ010000021.1 coordinate 114,023, forward strand.
ACGTCCAATAGATCTGGTGTTTTGGTTTCGGTTTTGTGGAGTGTTGTATGTGATTATTTGTGTTAATTTTTTTATGGTAAATTTAGCCTTTATTTTTGGTTTGGTGTTGTGGGGTTCCTTTTTTCCGTAAGTTTCTTATAGTAGGTTGGATAATCCAACCTAACCTAATGGGGAGTAAAGGATGAACAAAAATGTAATTTACATCGCAACCGCGATAATCATCATAATACTGATTTCAGGAGTTTTCCTCTACATCAACTACCTGAAACCCAATCAAGCAAATGCAATAAGCAACATCTCAGTAGTCGATGACGAAGGCTACCACACCAACCTAACCGCGGTACCTCAAAGAATCATTTCGTTGGCACCCGCCTGCACCCAGATCCTCTTCGCAATCGGCGACGGCAGCAAAGTCGTAGGCGTAACCGACTACGACAACTACCCATACAATTTCTCGGCGTGGATCGCAGCTGGCAACATGACAAGCATCGGGGGATATTCAACCCCGAACATGGAAGTCATCGCTTCACTTCATCCAGACCTGATAGTGTCCGACAACATCAACGATGCATTGCTGCCCAACATGAGAAGCTTAGGATACAATGTAGTCGTCATCAACCCGACCAGCATAAGCGGCATCTACCAAGACATTACCATGATCGGCAAAGCAACAGGCGCCCAAACAAAAGCAACCAGCGTAATAGCTAACATAACCACCACAATCTACAACATAGAAGCGAAAATAACCGCCGCAAACATCGCAACCAAGCCAAAGGTGTTTTATGAAGTCTGGTCCGGCCCACTCATGAGCGCCGGCTCAACCACCTGGATAAACGACGTAATAAACAAGGCTGGAGGCGTCAACATATTCGCAAACGAAACACAGCAGTACCCCACCATTGCCTCAGAAACCGTGGTTTCGCTCAACCCCGACGTAATTCTGCTGCCGACAAACATGGGAACAGGAACGCCGTTCTACGGAACCGTACAAGACGTGAAGTCAACACCCGGATGGAACACAATCAACGCAGTCAAAAACGACAAAGTCTACGTAATCGACCAAGACGTCTTCGCTGAGCCTGGACCAAGAGTTGCTGACCAAGTATATGCTGTTGCGGCATGTTTGTACCCACAACTTTTTAACTCCAACCCCTAATTTTTTTGCCGTGTAACTCATGGAACAACAGCAAACCGAAGGAACACTAGTTAGACGCTCATCAAAATGGAAGCTTATCTTAGCAGCGCTGATAGTCGGTTTTATAGTAACGGTCATTGCTGCACTTAACATTGGCTACACGCCCATCTCGTTTTCAGAAATTCTCACAATACTGGCAAAACAAATCCCTTTCACATCAATCAAGTCCTCATCTATTTCTCCAGTTGACAGCGCAATAATCATACAGATTCGTCTTCCGCGAGTTCTCGCTGGAGCCTTGGTTGGTGCCGGATTGGCGGCGGCCGGTGTAATTTATCAGGGAATCTTTAGAAATCCAATGGCCGATTCGTACCTGCTTGGCGCATCAGCGGGTGCGTCAGTGGGATACACCGTTGCGGTTTTGTATGTCACATCGTCTTTGTCGCTTATCGGCTTGGGAATGACACAGGTTTTCGCGTTCATTTTTGCGTTATTAACCGTCTTCGTGGTGCTCAATATTTCGCGTGTGGGCGGAAAAATCCCGACGACTACCCTGCTGCTTTCGGGTATAGTTGCAAACATTTTCCTTCTGGCTATCGAGACGGTGATGCAGCTTAGGTCGGGCAAAGTTCTCAGCGGCATAGTGGCTTGGCTGGCAGGCGGATTCTCCGACACCGTTTGGACCCAGTTCTACGCAGTCATGCCCATAATCATCGTAGGCATTTTGCTCACCTATTTCTTCACGCGCGACCTAAACGTGATGTCCATGGGCGAAGAAACAGCACAGCATCTGGGTGTGAATACGGAGAGAACCCGCCAAGTCTTGCTTGCCATCGCGTCCTTGATAACTGCGGCAGCCGTCGCCATAAGCGGCGTAATAGGTTTCGTCGGCCTGATCATTCCCCACATGACCCGGCTTGTAATTGGACCCGACCACCGCATCCTTCTGCCTGCCTCCACTATCGTTGGCGCCATGTTCCTGGTGATTTGCGACTCCGTAGCACGAATTGCCACAGGCGCTTCAGAACTGCCAGTCGGCGTCATAACCGCCCTTGTGGGCACCCCATTCTTTATTTACCTGCTTAGAAGGAGAAAGACAAGTTATTCGCTTTGAGGCTGATGCAAAATGTTGTTAAACGTGAATGGTGTCGAATGCCGTTACGGCTCAACTAAAATCTTAGAGAACGTAAGCTTATCCGTTAAGGAAGGCGACTTTGTAGGAATTCTTGGACCTAACGGCTCAGGAAAAACCACCCTACTCAAAAGCATAGGCCGAACACTCAAACCATACAAAGGAGCTGTTTTGCTTGACAACAAGGACATTTACTCGCTCAAAAGCATCGACGTTGCAAAACAGATGGCTGTTGTTCCGCAGGACAATGCGATCAGCTTCAACTTCACCGCGTTGGAAGTTGTTATGATGGGACGCAGCCCTCACTTGACGAGGTTTGAGATGGAATCCGAAAAAGACATGGCGATCGCTCGAAAAGCCATGAATTTGACGAATACGTGGCACCTGGCGCAGCGGCCTATAAACGAGTTAAGCGGCGGCGAACGGCAACGCGTCATCATCGCCCGGGCCTTGGCGCAAGAACCCAGAGTTCTGCTACTGGATGAACCCCTCACCTATTTGGACATCATTAATCAGCTGGAAATCATGGATCTGATAAAGTCCCTTTGCGTTTCAGAAGGGTTAATCGTCATGGCCGTCGTCCACGACCTCAACCTGGCGGCTCGCTACTGCAACTACGCATTGCTCCTCAAGAAAGGACACGTTTTCGCCGCAGGATCCCTGGACGAGGTAATGACGAGCGAAAACATAAAGAGCGTTTTCCAAGTAGACGCCATGGTCAAAAGGAACCCAGTTACAAATTCCCTCTACATCATCCCCCTGTCGCCCCCGAAATCCTGTCCGCCCAGAAACTGCTCAATCCACATCATCAGCGGCGCTGGAACAGGAACCGTGCTCATGAAGGCTCTCCAAGAAGAAGGGTACCGCCTCACCGCAGGCGTCCTTAACGTTTTAGACACTGACTTTGAAACCGCCGAGTTTCTAAACATCCCAGTGATCAGTGAAGCGCCATTCTCGCCCATAACCGAAAAAACCCGCATCGCCAACTTTGACCAAATGACCAAAGCCAGCATGATAGTAATTACCTCGGTTCCGTTCGGCTACGGCAACCTCTCAAACCTGGAATCGGCGTTTGAAGCCGTTAAGCTAGGTATCCAAACATACATCATAGAAGAGGAACCCATCGAAGGACGTGACTTCACAGGCGGCAAAGCAACCGCGCTGATGCAGGAGCTGAAGAATCACGGCGCCGTTTTCATCAAGCACGCGTCCGAACTGCCTGCTCTGGTCAACGCAAAGCATGACTTGATGGAACTGCAAAAGAACGGTCAAAACGAGGTTCCGGGCCACACGAAAAAACTTGCCAAAGCCGTAGTTCGGCCTGCTAATCCCAAAGAGAAGAGTTAAGGCGTTATGACCAAAGAGGACAAGAAGAAATCGTTTGCTTTCCTCAAAGAACGAGCTTTAGATTTGGGGGCCAAAGAAGCGAAAGTAATTCCTACGGAAAAAATTGTGATTGAAGATCGCGTTGTCTTCAAATGTAGGTTGGGCTGCGAAAAGTACGGGAAGACTTTGGCTTGCCCTCCTTATGCGCCGTCGCCCAGTGAGTTCCGAAAAATCGTCAGCGAATACCACTACGCATTGTTCATGAAGTTTCAGTCGCATGCAGAAGGCGATTCAGAACTCATAAAATACCTTGCAAAAGCCAACGACCCCTCCGTTCCCCCCGAGATGAAGGCGAAGGTGGAAGGTTTTTGGCTTGCCTGGAAAGATGACATGAAACATCTGCTTGACAAAGTCCTGGAGCTTGAAAAAGCAGCGGCTGAAAACGGGTATCTTCTCGCTGTAGGGTTAGTTTCTGGGTCATGTCAGCTTTGCGAAAAATGCAACGTTCAGAATGGGTTTTGCGTGCATCCTGAGACGCGAAGGTTTTCCGAAGAAGGCGTGGGAGTCAACGTGAAGGCAACCGCTGAGAAAGCCGGCGTAAAATTCACCTTGCCTTTCGAGAAAAACCCTGAAACCTATGCTCTACTCTTAATCGATTAGGATCAATTGGGGAGAATTTGTTGGGTACAAGTTTGCGTCATAGAATTGGTTTGGTTTACTTGCCAGGGGCTCTTCCCTGCTTTGAAAACTTCGGAAATCTCCCCACGGACCTGGTTTGCGCCGACGGACTTGTAGATGGCAAGCCAGCATCAGAAGTTCTTGACATGATAATCATTCCAGGAGGCAGCCTTGTGGAGTCACAAAGCGTCAACGAAAAAGTGGCCGGTGAAATTCTGAAAATGGCTGACAAGGGGAAATTTGTGTTGGGAATTTGCTCGGGCTTCCAAATTCTAGCGAAAGAAACCGATGTTGGCCGCCTCTCAAATGTGCCAATAACCAGAGAAGGCTTAGGTCTTCTAAACGTGAACTTCAAGCCATTGATATGTACTGACCGCGTAACCGCCACCGTGACAGGCAAGAGCTTCATGACAGATGAAGTTGGCTCGAAAGTTTCAGGCTTCCATTGTCACACCTACGGAAAAATCGAGCTCCACAAAGACGCCAAAACCATTCTTGTTACACATGCAAAAAAAGTCAACTACTTCGAGCCGCCTCAAGACTTGGTTTCAGGCGTAGCCAACAAGCAAGGCAATGTGGTTGGAATCTTCATTCACGGACTACTTGACCAGAACCCATCCATTATCCAAAGCATCACAAAATCATTAAACATAACGTCAACTGAACTCGAAGAGGTTCGAAGTGCAAACGCAAAACTTTTGGCACGAATAAAAAGCGAAGTTGGAGTTTCAACCAATATCCACCAGCAACCATCAACCAGCCAAAAACAAACACGCTTACTTCTAATCACGGCTACAAGCAGCGGCGAAGGAAAGACGTTCCTCGTCGCAGGCATCGCGGGAGCATTAAAAAAACGGGGCTTTAAAGTAGGCATCCTAAAAGTCGGCGGGGACATTCGAGACGCCGTACCCGCTCTCTACCTCATAAAAGAGCCGATGAAAGAATATTCTTCGATTCGAGTTGGGGGAAGCGGCTGGAAGCAAGCAGCAGCGGCAGTGGAGGAAGCCAGCAAAGACTATGATTTCTTGCTTGTTGAAGGAGCCATGAACGCTTTCACGGGGTTGCTGATGGATAATGCTCGGGGACCATCTTCGACCGCTGAAGTTGCAGCTGCCTTAGGAGCATCTACAGTAGTTGTCGCAAGTTGTAACGAAGAAGGCGTCGAAGGCGGCTTGATTAACACACTCAACTATGTTAACCTACTAAAGAGCCTGGGGATAAAAGCGACTGGTGTAATACTCAACAAAGCCCCTCTAGGCTACCTAACAGATAACATCAAGCAGACAATGAAAAATGCTTTTGAAAACGCTGGCGTTGAATTACTAGGTATTGTCCCCCGCATCAAGGTTGAAGGCAGGGGAATGATACCGGAAATCGAAATAAAGTATGAAGAATTCGGAGCTCAGGCAATTGATGCAGCTGAAAAATACTTGAATCTGGATGCTCTGATAAGAATTGCGGATTTGCCCAAGTTGGCTACGGTTGATTATGCGGCGTTTGTGGAAAAATTCAAAAATCTAGTAATCACCTATAAGCTTAGCGCCTCTGAAGACTGCGAAGGCACATGTGGTTCAAATTTTAAAATAGGTACTGCAAACGAGGACCAAAGCTTCATAGGTTAAGTGAAGAATAAAACGCAAAATAAGAGTTTTGTTTCATTAAATGTTTTCTGGCTTTTTGACGTTCGAGATTAAGTTTTTATCAAAACTCAATTATATTGATTATTGTAACACGACAGTTATAGAGGCTGCAGGCTTTGGATGCTGGAGTGAAAAAAGCAATCTTGTTATTTTTGATTGTATTTTTTGCTTGGCAAGCTATTTATTCAGTTGCTTTGGTTTTTCCAGCTTTGTATGATTATTGGCTGATTTCGTATCTTATTGTTTTAGCGGTAATAGTTGGTTTCTTTGCTTTGGATAAACAGAGAATTAGTGATTTAGGGTTAAAGAAGAACAATTTTTGGAAATTAAGCATTATCCTCGGTGTCATGTTTGCGGTAATCTATAATGTTTACTGGGTACTGGTTGGAACTCCAATTTTATCTGCAGTTCCAGTGCGAATTGTCTCACATGGTATCTTCAGTATTCCTTACAACATATCATTCGCGGTTACGGTTGGTGTTGTTGAAGAAACAACTTTCAGAGGGTACATTCTGAGAAACTTTAGCAATTCGTACTCCAAGACAAAAGCAATTGCTTATTCTTCGGTTCTTTTTGGGCTCTATCATCTTTCTTTGGTATCAGCTTTGACTTCGACAACATCAGCTTTAGACACATTTAGCTATTGGATTCTCTTTGTGCTTGCTGCTGTCCTCATAGGAGTATTTCTTGGTTACTTCTACTTGCATACTGCAAAATCGACAATTGGACCAATAACGTATCATTCATTATCGATTTACATTGAAAGCCTAATACCCTTTACAATCGCTACCTCAGCCATAATCGGGCATCTATTTACCACAACAATCTATATTTTGTTTATTCCACTGTTGTTTTTAATCTTTAAGAAACGCTCGGTTAGCTAACTGAGATTGTCACCCCTTGGTGAGGAAACTAAAGATTTTCTGGTCCGAACGCTGGTTCATCAGCTACTGAAGCAAAAATTTGCTCGGGAACTCCTCTTGCTTTTCGTTTCCGCCTCTATGTCTCTTAGGCGCACGTAGTGAATCATGAGCCTAATCATGTATGTAATATTCGTGTTAATGGCAGTAAAAACCTGTTCAAAAGCAATTTTAGCGCAATGCTTAGGCATAGGAAAAGTCCATGCTTTTCAGAAGTCGCTTTTCTGGGTTGGTTAGTCCTGATTACCAGCAGTCAGTTTTGCCATGTGTTGATGAACAAGAATTCTTGAAGCGAGCACTTTGTTATGAAAGAAAACTAAAACCTATTCAATTTGCCCAAAAAAACTGTTTAGAACATAGTGTCTTTTAGGAAAATGTGCACTCTCCCAGAAAAGAATTAATAGGATGAACGCTTGTCAACAGGACAAAACTGTTACGTGATTATTCGTATCTTCCTTTTTGTAATAATAACAAGTTTGTTTTGTATTTCTTTCAGATTTATTTTGTTTTGAGCTAAATTCAATGTTTCAATAATGTTAGTTGGGGTTGGAGGGTTTGCTTTTATGATTATGACCGTGAGTGACGTGCCTTTTTGAAAGATCCGGTAGAGTTGGGCAAACCCTTTGTCTAACGTGATGATTGCCATTTTGTTTCTTACGGCGTATTCCGCTATGACGTTGTCTTTGGCGCTTTTAAGAAGCAATTTCGAGACGTTTACTGTTTCAAAACCTTTCCCAGATAACCATTCCTCGACATCCTTTGGGATATTTTCGTCCGACTATCATCTTAGCCAAAGGATGCGCAGCACTTTTTAGATCACTATTGTTTCTTCATTTTCTAAGCATTTCGAAGCATAAGTGAGAGCAGCTTTGATATCTTCTTTTTTCAGAATTGGATATTGACTTAGTATTTCTTTTTCGGTCATGCCATGAGCTAGAAGTTCAATGATGAGATAAACTGGAATACGGGTTCCTTTAATGACGGGTTTTCCAGATAGAACTTCTGGGTCTATCATTATCCTATCCATGGGCTCTTCCATTTGGACTCACTACTGAAATCACATTAACTAATATCAATACAAATTATTAATTAGGTATATTACAATTGCCCCAAGTCAACTATCCAAAAACAGTTCAGGGAATCGCCGGTTATTGTCTTGTCCGTCAACGCTAAGGTTTACTTTTGATACCACGCGCTGAACCCCTCTATGCATAATAGCAGCTTTACTAGACTTCACAAGCTTTGTTAAGTTGACTTAGCAAGACCTTTGTTAAAATTGACAATTAACGTTAATGGCTTTTGCAAAAACCTATATATTATGTCGTGCGATAAGAGAAATTCAGAGAGAGAAAAATGAAAATACACAACTTAAGTGCGCGTGCTTGGAGGAAGAAAGAAAAAATGCAAACTGAAGAATTAGTGTGTCTAGCGGAGAAGGTAAGAAACTCTATGCCGAATGTGGAAGCGTTTCCAATAGCTACAATCTATACCGCAATCAAAGAACAAGAGAAAACGAAATTGAATTTGCCAGACTTTAAAGAATTAATTTATCACCTGACTGGCTGGGACATACCACACCAAGTTATACGCAGACAACTGGAAATAAACCAGATAGCATGGTGAAGCGCTTAATCTTTCTCTCTCTTACCCCCACCTACGCTCACTTACGCTCGCGTGCGCCGAGACCTACGTTCAGATAGGAAAGAGGACCCATATGCCAAGACTACTATCATTCGTGGACATATTTGTAGAATCATCAGAAATGGACAGCGTTCTATCCTCGCTTGACCAATTGGAACATCTTGAAGAACTATACGAAGTCACAGGCGAATTTGACATCGTAACCCTGGTGTCAGCCGCAGACATAGAAGAATTCCGTGATATTCTAAAAAACAAAATCATGAAAATAAAAGGCGTAAAAAGCACCGCAAGCTCCATTGTACTTAAAGTTCACAAAGGACCAAAATGCCTGGAGGATAACGGTCAAACGCCACCATAATCCAGCGTAAGAACGTGGAATTTTGCTCAAATCGCCATCTTGCTAGCTCATTAGATTTAGCGCGGCGCGCTCTCTTAATAGCCCTAATCGTTTAATAGCGTGCCTTTGTACTTGCACCGAATAAGGTTTTACAGTAAAAATGATAAGAAATATTATGGGGAATGAATACGCAAGTCAATAACGGTTGTACCAGCGAACTTGTCAAAGTACCTCATGAATATGGCATTTTTCAGTCGCCATCCCACAATTAAGTCAAAGGGCAACAGAGGCAAAATTTTCCCAAAGTTCCTTATTGCAGCATAGTCATAAAACATCTCCTTTCTGTCAGTTCTAACTACCATCAAACCCACAATACGCTTTCCTATAGTTTGACCGCTAAATCCCTCAAGCAAGGTAGAATAAACCCAAAGAAGACCCACAGTAATGAAAAGCCCTGTGCTCGTTCCTACCGTTAAAAAAGTTGCGGGCGCTGACACAGAAAAGACCTGTGGAAGAAGAATAATAGCCGTGATTGCTGATATCAACGCAAAATCAATTACAAAAGCTAACCACCTCTGTTTAAAAGAAGCAAGCGGAAGTTGGCTTGCTTTCCTTTGTAAATCTGCTACTTCTGCCCAACTTTCCACGTCATTGATAACTCTTACTGCGCTTTCACCAGCCCTGCTTAATTTGTATTTGCCCGTTGGGGTTTGCTCAATGAAAATCTCTAACGAGCGAAGGTGAAAACTTAATTTCCCAGTATCAACCTTTAGCAAGTTCCGCAATTCAGTGAACGATGCCTCGCCTTTTTCGCTTAGGTTCAGCAATATTTCCCTCCGCAAAGGATGCGAAAGTATCGAAAGTATCTTCGAAATGTCTTCTTGACCTACTGCCATGTTTCAAAACAGCGCGCGCGATGTAATAAGGCTATTTAGCTAACGAAAAGAGCTATAGGTTTCATCTTACTAAGTTTTTAAGTCAGGTCAAAAGGATACACAGTTAGTGAAAAATGTGGATTCCAAATTTGGTTTAGTGGGTGCAATTCTTTTCGCACTTGGAGGAGCTTACTTAGTTTATTACTTTACCCAAACAGGGGGACAATATAATATTACGCGCGTGCTTCCCATCTTTGGCGTTGGCGTTGTTGCTTTTATTTGTCTTATGTTTATCGGCATTGGTCTTTGGCTAATCGTCCAAAGTGGAAAACCTGATACAAGATAGAACCCTCAGAATGTCCAAGTTTCTTTTTTCTTTCTCTTCCAAGGTGCTTTTCCCAGACAATTGGATGCTTAACCCTTCTTTTTACTCGTTCAGCTTGAGAAACTTTAGCACACAAACAAGATTAAAATCTAATTGGGTTGGGTTTTGGGATCAAAATTTAATCCACACACACACTTTTACGACCTAACCTAAAGTTTAGGGTGTTATGTAGATGGTATGGTAGGTAAGGTATAGTTAGATAATAGTGCGAGGAGCAAGAATTGATAGAAAACTTACCCCCTGCTAAATTAACTAAAATAATGCCGTTAGGGGTAAAAAACAATAGAAAAATTACCCCCTGCAAGCTAACAAAAAGACCTTAACATAGCAGAGTTAGAAGCTTGGCTAATAATCTTTGTTTGAGTACTCTTAACCCTTGAATGTACTCCGTAATAGCCCTAACCGTTTAATGTGCTCTGGAAACTTTAGCTATAGAGATTAACCCTCTACTTGATTGTGACAATCTGGATTTGAACAGCAATAATAAATTTCGTAATGGCTAAACTCTTTTGGTTTAGGAACGTACGAACCTTCATCTTTAAAGCGTGGTCTTAAGAAAGCCAACAGATAACCATCTCTTTTCTTACTCTTGCAAATTGGACATGGAGATGGATTAGACATTTCTATCTTGATTTCTTTATCCATGTT
>JBEKTQ010000022.1:0-51080 GCA_049515895.1 Bathyarchaeia archaeon
GCCAATCGTCCAGATCTATTTCCATTTCTTTGACTTTTCCTATTTTCTCGTCTACCGCCCACAATTCTTTATCCAAAATCTCTTTACTTTTCGCTTTCGCACTCATACTTATCTATCCCTCCCTTTCCACGTTATAATTTGAGCTACCTTTTTAAATGGTCATTGGCGGAATTAAACGGGTGTGACTGTGAAGCCACAGCGACATCTAGGTATCAACCGAGATTTTGCTTGAAAAATGGATTATGTATAAGTATTGAATTGAGTCAGCGTTTAATGCGTTGCTTCTAACATTATGCGCCTAAAAATTTCTATGCCGTGTCTAACACCTAGTTTTTTCTCACCCAATCTTTCTCGATATTTAATGGGAATTTCCACGATTCCAAAACCTTCCAGCTTCACATGATGATTAAGCTCTACCTCAACGTCAAAGCCTTTGGATTTCACTTTCCAACATCTAAGAATTTCCGCACGGAGTACGCGTAGCCCTGTCAGCGGATCGGCTAACCAGACGCCGTTTAGAAAGTTTTGAGCAAAACCTATGAGCCGATTACCAAGGTAAAAAGCGTAATTCAGCCCCTTCATGTCTTGGTAGCCACTGAATCGGTTACCGCAAACCATACCCACATCAGGATTCTTCTCAAGCATCCGAATCATTTCAGGAACGTGTTCAGCAGGGTACGTGTAATCTGCATCTGTGATAACCACGTAATCAACTGTTAAATCCGAGTGCTCAATCGCTTTCGCTATCGCATCGCCCTTGCCTAATCCATCTTGAATTACAACGTCGGCACCCATGCTTTTAGCTATCTCAACGGTTCGATCCGTACTTCTGCCGTCAACAACCAGAACACGTGGACTAGCAAGGTTAGCCTTAAGCTCAACGATAGTTGGTCCTATGCCTTCTTCCTCGTTCAAAGCAGCAATGATAACTTGCGTCGAGGGGACACCCTGCACTTCTCCTTTCCCCACTCACATCAACGCTCTTTTTAAGCATAACTTGTTTAGACTCTTATTTAATACACTATGGAAAAAACGGAAATATATCAACACTTTCAACCTTAGCTTTTTATTCCGCATAATTGACACTCCCACGGCTGAAGCCAGTGGGATTCCGTCCTGCTCTTCTTGCCCTGACCAAGCGTTCTTAATGTACGCCTTGATCTGCGCAAGCCTTTCGGTGGATATGTCTAGCGTAATTTGTTGTTGTTGCCGCTGAACTGTTTTTACATACTCGCGGGGTTTTTCATGGTCAATATTACGCTGTGATATTGCAGTCATGGGAAAATCAAACTCCTAAATCCAAACGCTGATTTTGACATAGACAGAATAGTGTCGAAAATAACAGTGTTATGTTGTTGTTTTTCGATGGTTAAATGGTAAAGTCGCATGGAAGCGCCACAAGGCACCATTTGTGAAGTCAACAGTGTAGGGCATTTCGTTTTGAGGTACCCTACGATGCACAGGGGGTATACTTGGAGTCACACTTTCACTTTCTCCTGCATCTCCGCGTAGTTTATGGATCCTCGCGCGCTTGGCTTCAGCGTGCCTGGCTTTCTCTTCCGGCGTCCAGTCCCTGTAGGGATGCAGCTGATAGCGCCTCCTGCGGGCCGCTCTCTCCGCTTCACAATGTTTTTGGTACTGCCTCCTTGAAACGTCTCAGCACCTCAGACCTTGGCGCCTGCACATGAATGAAGTCAACGTGGTTGAAAGCATCGCCTTCGCTAAGGCCAGGCTCACTTCCTTTCATCTCAAAAACCAACTCCTGGTAAACAAGAAACACACAGATGCAGCGGAGCGCCAAAGAAAAAGAAGGAGATTGGCGGGAGATGTAAACTGGCCAAAGTGGCGATAGTTAATATAATCGTATTGCACGCAGGGTGATTTAGATTTCCGCTTATTATTCGCTTAATTCCATTTTCTCTAGTTCATCTTTTTCAGCTTCGTCTTTTAATTCCGAGATTCCATAGTTCACTTTATCCTGCTGAAAAGGAGTTGTATGGTCTTCACAGAGGAAAAGCTTGCTAAGTACACCCCCACGTTCATAGCGAATGAAGCTGCCTTTGTCCACACGCTTGACCTTGTAAACGTCAACTTTGAATTTGGCTTCTTTGCCACAGTCCTCAGAACTTCTATCACACTTCATCGCTTTCTCATCCTATTTTCCATGTTTTCAATGTTTTCCGCGAGTCTCATAGTCGGCCTCAAGTTCACGGATGCAAGAAGCCATAGAATCAGCGTTCGTGTTAACGACCACCTATTAAATGGATTAATTCGCGCATCATAATGACTACGCTGGGATACATTACGAATGCACATAAGTTTACAATAATCATTTAGTCGTCTCCTGTCTTGTTTTCCCTAAAGATTACTACTTGCTCACTTCTGCAGAACAGCAAAGAAGCCTCTCCATTTCGCTCAGACAATTTAACGATTTCAGCTTCTTAAGGCAAATTTCTAAAGTTGGAATATATCGTGTATTGGAGTCAAAAGAGGAAGAGTGCGTAGATTTCTAAATCAGACCTTTTTCAGCAGGTTCAAAAATGCTCAGGGATCTCTTCTTTCAGGTAGTAAGAGTGGTCCAAAACCCAAGTTTCTACAGAACTTTTTTCCATTCTAAAAACAACACATTTTTTAAAATCAAACCTGCAGCGAGGCTTCGGCATTAGCTAACGAACAAACTACGGGTGGATAACAGCCACCATAGATGGTATTTCAGCGTTTCAAGAAGGTAAACTGACGTTTTCAGCAAGCAATTCAAGAATTTATTTTACTTCAAAAGAAGAAGACTCCCGCAGCAAGCACACTTCTTCTTCCACTTAGGACTGGTTATCGCTATTTTCATGGATGGTGTATGTTCTCTTTATGAAAGAACGAAGTGACTGTAAAAAAGGGGATTGTATGAGGGAGACATCGCCACTGACAGCTGAATACAATCGTATTTGCACTAAGTTATCGAAAATTTAAAAAGCTTACTTAGCCTTCCCACTTGATTATGAAGACTTCTGTAAAAATTGGGTCGGCGTGGGGCATTCCCATCGAGCTGCACCTGACCTTTATCCTGTTGATAGTAGCGGTGCTGGGACTCTCAATCTACTACAATCAAATTTATTCTTTCATCCTCATAGTGTTCCTGTTTGTTTTCGTGCTTTTCCATGAGCTCGCGCACTCGGTTATTGCAAGACGATACGGCATTAAGGTCCGCAAAATCATTCTCTACCCTATCGGCGGAGTTTCCGAGATAGAGGAGATACCTGAAAACCCAAGAATAGAGTGGCGCATGGCTTTTGCGGGTCCCCTCACAAGCCTGATCCTTGGAGCAGTACTTGTGGTCATAAACTTTGTATTACCACTAAAACTGATATTTGCCCCATCGTCAATTTTAATTTCCACCGGGAACCTGCTGCTTGACTTGGGATACCTGAATCTGCTTCTTGGCGCGTTCAATTTGCTACCAGCTTTCCCGATGGACGGGGGCAGAGTTCTAAGGGCGCTACTAGCTGAACGCATGAAGTTCACCGACGCCACTAAATACGCAAGTTACATTGGTAGAATCCTCGGAATCGGCATGGCGTTTTTCGGAATCGTTTTTCCAGGGTACTTTTTGCTTATTGTAGTTGGTGTTTTTGTTTATGTGGGAGCCAGCGAAGAAGCGGAACAAACTATTGTCTCCACGACTTTGGCAAGTGTCCGTGTAAAAGATGTAATGCAATCTGAAATCGGTTCAGTTCGCCCCGACGAAACCCTTTCTGACGCCTTCGAAGTCATGTTTAAGTCCAAGTACCATGACGTGCTTGTTGAAAAAGACGGGATCTTTAAGGGTATTGTCACGTGGAATGAAATAATCAAGATTCCAAAGGATCAACGCGACAGCATCAAAGTTGAGCAGCTGCCGGTGAAGAGCATTTCAACTTTCCCAGACGAAGCGGTCTTTGAAGCGTACAAGCTGATGACCAAAGAAAAAATCGATTTGATGCCCGTTGTCGAAAAAGACACGTCTACAAAGGTTGTAGGGGTCTTAACAAGCGAAGCGGTCGCGAGCGCTTACGAGAAAGCTAAGAGTCGTTAACGACGCTATTTCCTGTGAAACCGCAATCACATGGGCCTGTACCTGCTTTTCTCGGAGAAGTAATCCATCACTCTGGTCGCGTCGAAGAATTTAGCCGAATGGGGTATTCCCGCGGGAATCAGGTATTCGTCACCTTTCTTATAGTGCCGCAACTTGCCGTCGATGTTTAACTCCATTTCGCCGTCTATTACCATGCCCCACTGTGCATAGGTATGACTGTGCGCGGGCATGTCTGTGCCCTTTTCAAACTGGAAAAAGACAAGTTGGCTTGACTCCGCCTGTAGAATCCAAGCTTTGCCACCTTCACAGGAAACTTTCGCTTCTGGCAAATGAGTTATGACGTCTGGATAACCGGAAACCTTCTGAACCTTTGCCTTACTCAAGCATTTTACCCCAAGGAGATAACAACCTGGGAAAGAGAAAAACCCTTTGATGGTTCAAGTTGATGGCAAATATTTGGGTCTGCGTTTTATGTCCGCAGCCATTTTTTGGGTTGCGAATTGTTACATCGATAGGTCAGCGGCAATGATGACGGACAGGATTTACTGTGTTGTATCTTTCACTTGCTCTTCATTGCCTTGTCGACTTGCCCCACAGTTCGGGCACTTGTCGAGCCTTTCGTCATAGACCGTCCCGCAATAGGAGCAGCGAATTTTTGAGCTTTGCTTTTCCATCTCAATCTCCAACGAGCCATCTTTTAGCACAACGTCTATTTTTTCGGCTTTAGCCCATTCTGGCCCGTCTTTGGGCGCCCTCCATCGGGTGTTGCCGTTTTCATCTGTGTATTTAGTGAAGCCTTCGAGCTCCAACAGTTTCTCACGTTGTTCGGGAGTCGCATTTTGCATGGCGCTAAACGTGCGTCGGTTGCTAGTCTGAGGCTTATTCTTTTTGGCTTTGCGAGAACTGTAAACTGCAGAAACCGCGAATATTATGATGACGAAGGCTCCTATTGCGAAAGGTAAAAAACCATAGTAAACCCAGACCACATACAACCCGATGGCAAGAATGAACAGCAGGATGCCGATACATGTGTAAATTTCTTCTTTGCCTCTTGAACTCATTATTTCACCACCAGCGACAAGAAACCAAATGTAAACAGGAAACCTGTTAGCAACCGAAGCATGTTGTTGCTTTCTCCGAAACCCGTGAGTTGGGAGGTCCCATCAATCACCATCGGCACCATCATGACTATCCCAGCAAATAAGGGAATCTGCAGGTTAAGAAGAGCTAATGAAATGAAGCCGAAAAAGCCTACTAGCAAGCCCGTGCATCGGGAACATATAGGGAATGTGTGCCCAAGAATTGCAAGGCTTCTTTCAGGACGCCTGTGGCAAAAAAACGCGAAGCCAAGCTGCTTTTTTCCGACATTTAGAAGCAGGACTGGGCCAGCTCTGGCATCCCAAATGAACTCAAAAATCCTTCTCTTGACTGGGGCTGATTGAGGGCCAATCAAAACAAAAACACCTTCAATACACTGTTACAACTTTTGATGTTTAACTCTATCGGGAAGCAAAATAGCAAAATACCGCCACTACAAAAGTTGGCTTTTTAGCGTTCAGAATTCAAATGGGTTCAGATTTGATATTTTGGTCGTTTGGATTCTTTTACCCAGAATTGTTCGTCATCAACCATTATTACTTGAACTTCAACGACGTTTCTTGGACAAGTTATTGCTGCGCGGAACTTGGGGGGTAAGTCGGGTTTTGCCAGAAACGTCATTCTAGACTCCTCTAACTGTTCTGCTATGCGCTCGGTTTTTTTGTTGGGGTAGCCGTGGTACTTTACGCTTTTCCCTTCGGTGATTGCTTTATCGAAGTCGGCTTTGCTGCATTGGATTAGTTTTGCGCCATTTCGGACGAACCAGTATGGCAGATTCTTAGACATAATAATCGTCGGCAATAGGGTTCAGGTTGACTCTTAATTAACATTGTTGTTGCTGACACAGATTAGCGCCTCAGAAGTCGAATTTGAATCAATCATTACGAAGATCTAATCCGCTTCATACTAACGTGTTTGTCATCATAGACGCTTTAAACATCAATTTCAGCAAGCAAACCAGTTTTATGAAACGAAAATTGATTTGATAAGAAAATTCTGCAGGTTTAACGTTTGATAGTGAGCGTAAGATAATGGCCTTTATGGTCAACCATCCGATGGATTCTCAATTCTTCAGGATTATGAAATTTCGCGGAACATAATCTGCACTTAAATACCTCTCCATAAATAACCTTGTTATCCAACATCGAAATCGACCTTCTCCACAAGCCTATGGTTAACAACACTAAGCGACTTATAAACAAAAGAATAATTTCAGCTTGAATCATCATGATTTTCGTTAAATAGCATTAGAAGTAAATTCTAAAGAATTCTCAAATCCAATTTTGCGCTCGCATCAATTTTCCAACACGTTAAAACTTATATAGAATATCTAATAATTTTAAATATGGTTGTCAAAATGTCGATAGATATAAAACTTGAACGCGGCGTCAGAGGATACACCATCGTTAGGAAAAAATGCCCGAACTGTGATGCCGAATTAATCTTCAAGATCCATAAGAACGCAATTCACGACGTCGGCGGAGAAGGACTCTATTACCCCGAAGAAAAGGTTGTCCGCTGCAAAGTATGCATGAGCACATTCAAATACGAAACCAAGCTCACGGCTGAAAAAAAATAGACCTAATCAAGAAATAACAAGTGCTATCGTAACCACTTCATGAGCTTAGCGCAAAGACTTGATTTCACAGGTTGATCTCCAACCTTCAGAAATTTTTGCTGTGAAAAATCCAACGACTTTGTTCTTATGCTTTTAAAACATTAAGCGAATCCTGGCAATAGCACTGAAATACTTTCTGTTTATCAGCAAGTGAGTCGGGTGGGATTTGAACCGTAATGGGTTCAAACCACAAAGACTTTAAAAAGTAAAAATAATGCAGATTCTTTAAAAACAGTTAATAGCGAGCATTTCTACGCGAAAAGCGAGCTGAACCAAGCTTCTCCTGCCAAGTTATTTCTGGTAGCTATTAAGTAAAATCATCTTTGACGCCCTTGCCCAGCTAGGCTATCGGCGGTTCTGAACTCAAGAGATGGTGGGGCTGGAGAGATTTGAACTCTCGTCTATAACGCCCGAGGCTACAAGCCTAGACCAAGCTAGCCGACAGCCCCTGTTTATGTTTGACTTGGTTTTTTCGGGGTTTATAGAATAATGCTGGCTTAGGCTTTAAACTTTAACGGTTGAAAAATGTTTGTTGTTGACGTTGGTTAAACGCTGGTTGCCGCGGTAACAGGAGGCGTCGTGGTCGATTCGGACTCGCTTAGAGCTGAGCTGACATGGCTGTGGTATAGTCTTGCGGTTATACATAGCGCGGTAGCTACTACTGCAAGATAGAAGGGCAATTGAAATGTTCCTGAGACCAAAGCGCTAACGGTGGCGCCCATAGTCCAGCTTCCAGGTAGCGTGACTGTTGCTGAACCATTCAGTGGAAGGTATACACCGAAATGTCCCGCGATCAACAAAATTATTGCTAGGACCACAACAAAACTTACAACTGAATACAACGGTTTTTTATACGAGAATCCGAGCAGGTGTTTAGCGTAAGGTTTTGTCGGAACCAACGAGTAAATCAGCATAATTATTCCGCTGGCCGAGAATGTTAGTATGGTTACAAGGTTGAGGGCCCAAATTAGAGGTATTGTAAATTGCGTGCCGAATAAACCGAAATTTGTGTTGACGGGAGAAGCATTGATTTTAATGAGGCTTTGGCCGACGGTTAGCTGCCACCAGGGCATGTAAAGGGAGATTGCGAGAGCTATTAGCGTGATGATTCCAGCAGCGAGACCAATCCAGTTTATTTTTCTAGTCAAATCAGGTTCCCCCTGGGCTTCCTGTTAGACTTTGCAGGTTTGAAATTGAACCCGCGTCGATGTGGTCAATGTGCACAAGAACTCCGCCGACATCTACGTTTACATTGTTCAAGGCAATGTTGAGGTTGCCCCCAGTGTTTTGCGCTGCAAGCTGATTTACTGCGTCAGGATTCAAATTTCCTGAGGCATTTATTACCGAATTTGCTCCTGGCGGTATGCTGATTGTTTGAGGCATGGAGATGTTGCCCAATGAAGTGCCATCTTCCGTGACTACTTGCGCTGACAGATGATCGAACGAAATTTCGGTTGATAGAGGGTTAGTGAAATTGAATGGGTAAGTAAAGGCGCCGGTGGTTGGATTGTACTTTGGTTGCCCAGCCGGCTGGGGGATTTGAAAATTCGGCAGCGAAGGCGAAGCTGACGACTGTGGCCCAGCAGAGGTTCCGCTGTTCCCACCGCCGTTCATTAAGTTCTTCATTTGAGGCGGAAGAACCAACCCCAACAAATTGTCCTTGTAAGCGTACACTTCAGCCACTAAAGGCACAATAATGATCATAATGGAGAGAACTGTTAAAGCCACCTTGACTTTATCCATAACCTGCTTGCCCTGCTTAGATGTTATTCGGCTCTAACCGCTTTTAATAGTTACGTAACAAGAATTCAGTCTCTGAATCAATTTTCTTAGACCATGATCAGTAGGTACTTGATCTGTTTCGGTTGAATTCTTAAGAGTAGATTTCTCTCTCTCCCAATCGACTGGTTTTTTCTCAAGACTTTCACGAATCTGCTACACGAAGAGTGACGCGAATGGACAAGAAAAGTCGAAAAGGAGTTGGAAGAGTCGGGTTGGGTCGGGATGGGTCGCAACCTGCAACGCCTCAAGCTCAAACCGAGAAAGTAACCCAAAACACAATGAGGCAAAATTCGCCGCCTTTTGTCTCAGCGGTCTTTTTTGGGCTTCCTAAATGCCTGAGTTTTCTTTTGTTTCTGCGAGTTTGGTCGGTGTTTGACTTTAGTTGACGTTTGTTGACGTTAATTGACGTTTATTGACTTTGGTTGACGTTAGTTGACTTTTGTTGACGTTAGTTGACGCAACCTGCAGATGATTTAAGCTTTTCCACAAAAAAGCAACCCAAAACACAAACAACAAAAAACGCCGATAAAAATGATTAACCCCTCGGTAATTCGGCACCGCTTATATACGAAACTTACACGTACTCCATGCAACGATTTGACGAGCCACGGAACGCAAACAAGCAAACGGCTAGACGCTTTAAAGCGAAGTTTAAAAACGGGGCAACTTCAGGCTTAAAGTTTAAGGTTATAGTTCAAACACTCTTTTATTGCCCGTTCTCAGTCCAGACAAATAGTGAGTTGAACTAATTTGCGTAACCGTTTCGTTGACAGATGGAAAAAGAAAGACGAACAGCCTACTCTTGTATCGAAAGTTAAAAACGTCGTCAAGCCACAAGAAAACCTCAAGGGACAAATCGCCCTGGTCATTCAACGCATTGACGTGCAAACGAGAACATTAGACAACGCGGTACAACGATTTCAAAACCGCGACGCAGACGTCTTTAACCGAGTCGTAAAAGCTTTTTCAGAAAGGGATGAGGCACGAGCACACATTCTCGCCACAGAACTCTCGGAAATACGCAAAATCGAGAAAATGATAACAAACGCCTCTCTTGCCATGCAAAGCGTATCAATGCGCCTGAACACGGTTTCAGAAATGGGAGACCTAGTGGCTGTGCTTAGTCCCGCGAAAAACGTGATAAACAGCATTCGCTCGGGGATGTGCGATATACTTCCAGAAGCAAGCACCGAACTCGGAAACATCGGCAACCTCCTAAACGACATAGTCGGCACCACCTGCCAAACCGCAGACATACCCGTCAACACCACACGAATAGACCCCGAGGCAGAAGCAATCCTAAAAGAAGCAGAGATAGCCACTGAGAGAAAACTCAAACAGCAACTTCCCGAAGTATCCGCAGGTGATTCAAGAGAAAGACTGGCAAGCTTGGAAGCCTAGCAATCCATCCTTTCCCACCCTTTTTTACAAAACAAGAAAAGAGGGTTTAAGCTATTCTTGTTATGGCCCTTTTCTTTGTGTCGCTCATTTTGTTGGTTATTTCTTGAAATACCAAATAGTTCTCTTCCATAGGTTGGGAGAGGAAATATACGGTGGAGTAGTGGGTTCCGACTGGGATGACAAGTTTGTTTTTTTCTAGAATCGTCAGGTGATGCCTTATTGTCTTGTAGTCAACTTTGAGTTGTGTGGCTAGCTGGTTTGCGTTTCTCGGGTTGTTTCGGACGCTTTTGATTATTTTGGCGCGGGTCTTTCCGCCTTTTGATCCTATGATTAACCACCCGAGTAAATGTTTTAGCGGTTGATCGTTGGTTATCATGTTGGTTTACCTGCAATTCTATATATATGCACTGCTACTATTTAAGGTAGTAGCTGCTATGAACCGTCACAGCCTCCGTTCAGAGCTTGCTCAACCCATTGATGCAATACATTCGAAAAAAACAGAAGAAGGAACGGGAAACCTTCGCTTACCAAATTTTCGAAACTAAAAAGGATGCAAGTTGGGAAAAGCTTAAAGAGCTACTATAGAAGATAGTAGTGCGGTAGCACGCTATGACTGAAGACAAAAAACCCGGATTCTCACAATACAACATGGGAGGTAAAGCCTTAGAAGCATTCTTGGGACCACTTGAAGCCAACGTCATGGAGTCAATTTGGGGCTCAAGGAAAACGCCGGTTACAGTAAGAGAAATCTATGAAGTTCTTAAAAAAACAAGAGGCTTAGCCTACACAACCGTCATGTCTACCATGGACAGGCTGTTTGAAAAGAAGCTTCTTGACCGCAAAATAGAGAAGGGCAGAGGCGGGCTGTACTATGTTTATTGGCCATCGCTTGAAAAGCAATCCTTTCAAAAATCCGCTGTTCGCGAGGTTCTTTCAAGCCTTATCGACAACTTTGGTGAAGTTGTGGCTAACTGTTTAGTGGATGAAACCTCCTTAAGCGAAGAAGAACGCATAGCTCTAAAAGATCAATTAAACAGGAACATATCAAAAAAGAAGTAAGTTTGGAAGGTGTGCTTTGAATGGGTTTTGAAGGCATCCTCAACCAGATTTTTCAACCATACTTCTACTATTCCGTAATATTCCTAGTTGTTTCGTTTTTATCCGTCAAAATCCTAACTAAATACTGCAGCTTCCTAGGGCAAAGAACAAAGAGCCTACTGTACCTCTTCCCATTAGTCCTTCCCCTAGCAGTTATGCTTGTCGCTTTTCCTTCAACAGGCATTCAGACAACCTACCAACAAATAAAAATCCTAAGTACAGCTGGCAATAATGGAGCCGCAAACTCGTTTCCATTTGGTCCCTTCTTTCCGCCTCCTGTGCCACAGGTTATTAATGTAACAAGCACAGTGCTTTCGGTTACAGGAATAATGTGCTACATCGGGCTAATTGCAGGAGCCTTATTCGCGGTGTCGATGGTTCTTGCCGATGACCGATTAGCAAGAAAGATACTGCATGTAATTTTGCTGTCTCAAGAAGAGCATCAATGGCTGCAGGTAAAGATAACCGAAGCCTCCAAAAAATTAGCCATATGCGCGCCTAAAGTTGGAATCGTCGAAGACCTGCGGCCTAACGCATTCACGATTGGCTACGGTAAAAGAGCAACAATAGTTTTCTCGATTGGACTACTCAACATACTAAACAAGGAAGAAATAGTCGCTGTTGCGTCTCATGAGTTGGCGCATGTTAAAAACAACGATTTCTTCTTCAAAACCATATCTAACGCCTTGACAACTGTTTCCTTTTTCAACCCGCTTGCATATATTTCGGCTTCAACCGCTCAAAGAGAGAGGGAAATGCTTGCTGATGAACGGGCAATAGGGCTCCTCGAAAAACCTTCGGCTTTAGGAGACGCACTTGTTAAGATTTGCAAAGCAATTCAAAACCTGCCCAAAGAAAGCATGCTGGTTAACTTCTCTTCGAATCTTCTGATTACTTCTTCAGTTCTGCACAGAGTCGGAATACTTGCAACCCACCCGAGATTAGATATGCGACTAAGAAACATCTCTGCGCCGAAACCACACAACAATCGCTGGAGTAGTCGAAATACCCGCTTGGCTTTTGTCCTTTCCTTCCTCTTGATTTTTTCCGCTGTAGCAGTTAGCCTGGCAATGGTGGATCTGCAAGTGAATTTCACAGCGGATTTCGCAGCCTCACATTACCTGAAGGCATTTCCGAGCGATTTTAGGGTGACGGGCTACCAAATGGGTTCATTCAATGGCACTTTGATGCCCGGAGTAGCTGCGGTTTCCTTTAATGACGCGCAAAGCGTACATGTGCTAATTTACTGCCCTGACCCAGCCGCAAGAATCAGAACTAGTTACGCAGAAATGGGCGACAACGTGGGATTTAACCCACAGGAAATTTCAGTTGGAGGATTCATCGTGATCTCCCCACAAAATCCTTCATATTCTCCAATTCAAACGCCTATTAGTTTGCCTGACTCGATATGGATAGGGTAAATCTGCTGACTGCAATAGTCGAAAACTTGAAAACCGATCCAACTGCTTCCAATTCCTTTCTTATTGTGCTTGAATGTAGCTAGTAGTAAAGCCTTCTCCATCGGCTGTAATGGTTGAGACTGAAGTTAACTGCGTGTTGACGCTGTTAGTCATTTCTATCCTTGAAAAATAAAACGATTTTATCGGACCCGATTTATTTTCTGTGGCCAAATGGCAGCTTGTGAAAGTGACATTTCCAAAATCGGCTAGAGCGCTAAGCTTGGTACTCACAGTAGGCCGCTCAATTACCCACTCGCCTGAAGAACGCGTAGAGTTATAGAAGACAGTTGTACCGAAATATTGTCCAGTTGTTGAATCACTTATCTGAATGTTCCATCGGTTTACAGATGAATCAACCAAACGTAAAGATGCAACCATTATGTCCCCGGGAGAAACAGCTAAAGTGTTTATTCTGACGGCGTAAGCGGGGAGCAGCTCATACCAAGCATAATAGGTTTCTTGCCCACCACTCACGTCTTGTTCCGTTCCTGCCTGAATTAACGTGTTATCGAGTTGTCCGCCGACTCCAATCCACACGGATGAGTGTTCATCGCTTGCCGAAGTGACAACTGTGGGAATAGTCCAGGAAGCGTTCATGGCAGTGACTTGAATCTTGGCGTTAGTGTCTCTCGAAATGATGTATCCAGCCCAGCTTAGGCTTGAAATAGTTTCTCCCTGAGGGTTATTGGCAAAAATTAATAGCAGAGCGGTGAGGAAAGACAGCACCAGCGCTAAGAGCATAATCCATATAAGAATAAGAAAAATCACTCGGTTTCGAAATTTCATCTTTCCAAACACGCCGTTCACCAATCAGAGTCGACTAACTTCCGCCTGTTGCGATAGTGCTAGCCCGAAAAATATTCAATTAAGTTGTGCAGGCGCTAAATAAAAGTATTTGTTGAAGCAATTCTTTTCAAAGAATTGGAGGAGACGAAGTTACACTTGAAAAGCTTTAAAACAACTATTCAGGTAAGGTTTACTAACGCTTAATTCCTTGAGGGTACAGTGTACTTTTTATGTTTCATGTCAAACCGATGAGCAAAGCTGATTTTCGGTTTGCGACAAAACTCGCGAACACCATGAACTGGAACATGGCAAACGAAGACTTCCAGTTTATGATTAGTCTCGAACCTGAAGGTTGCTTTGTCGCATTTCACGGCAGGGAACGCGTTGGCATAGCGACAAGCATAAGTTTCGGCAAGGTGGGCTGGTTCGGGAACTTGATCGTTAAAGAAAAATACCGAAAAAAGGGAGCAGGAAAACTTCTTGTAAGACACTCTATCAAGTACCTTCAAGCGAGAGGCGCACAAACCATCGGGCTTTACGCGTATCCAAGCCTTGCCGATTTCTACGGCAATTTAGGATTCAAAGTTGATGAGGATTTCGCGGTTTTGCAAGCTAAAGACTTAGGTTCCTTAGCGTCCGAAGGCTTACCGAGAGTGACAAGGCAGCAGATTAAGGCAATTGAGAAGTTTGATAGACAAAGTTTTGGAGGAGACAGACAGAAACTGCTTGAATCTATCATCCTTGAAAAAGGCAATTTAAGCTATTTCAAATCTGAAGAAAATGAAGTTGCTGGTTACGTTGCTGCCACGGTTTATGAGAAAATGGTTTGGATAGGACCACTGATATGCCGGGAAGGTAAAGTGGATGTTGCAATCTCGCTTCTTAGAACAGTTCTATCCAACGTGGCGGGCAAAAGCGTTTACTTGGTTCTTCCAAGGAAGGAGGCGGCCCTCGCGGACATGCTTTTTAGTGCTGGCTTTAAGGAAGATTTTTCAGTGTCAAGGATGTTTTTAGGTCAAGCTGTGGCAAAAAATTGTATATATTTGGCTGAATCTTTAGAACGAGGATAAGATTTGATGTGTGAAGATAATAGCAAAGCTTTGGTTGAAGATTTTCTCAAAAGCTCTATGTCAACCGTGAAAATCCTAGTCCAGAAGCTTTTTGCTTTCAAACAGGAAAGACGAAGCAGACAGGTAACACTGTTCCGCTATTTCAACGGCAAAAAAGTCAGCGAGCAGTTCAATGGAAACCAGTTCTTTTTAAGAGGTTCGGTTGAATACACAAACCCTCACTTAACCGTTGAGGAAGTTCAGGGAATTATCGGCACCCGGCTGCTTGAGGTCTCGGCCAACTACTTTGACATCATCGGGCTGCATGAACCAGACGGAGGCGATGTTACTCAGATTTGCGAGCGTTTGAATAAGCCGACTGAAGGCTACGTTGTTCCTTTCTTGTTGAACACTGACGATGTTGAGGCTGACCGCTACTCAATGAACCCGCTCAAGCAATCCATCGTTGACAGCGGGCAAAGCGCGTTTCCAGTGGCCTACGTTAGAACAGACAATTTGAAAGTTGATGAAGCCTACGCGAAAAAGTACGATGGATCCTTGATTTCAAAAGGCGAAACGGAACTGATAACCAGCTGCCTCAAGGCATGTGACGGCTCTTATTTGGATTTTGTTGATTCAGTAAAGTACCAGCAGCTTGAGGACTTATCCAAGTTTTTTGGTATGAATCTGTCGCTGTATTCGTTGCGGATGCCTCTTTCAACTTTGAAGTCGGAAGGCAAAGGTGGGTTGCTGCATCACATTATCAATGAAAGCCACCTTGACTATAACGCTGTAAATGAAGCTTACTCGTGCATGGGTAGAAGCATGTCGAATCGCACGACCTTGCTGACGGTGCCACACTCAAAAAAGGGCTATGGCTCCAAACGGGCAGCTCGCGGCAAAATACATTTTGAAAACAACAAGCTTCTTGATGTCGCTGTAAAATATAAAACCACCAAACTGTATCCTAATGCGATGGACGAGGAGGATATTGCGGTCGCGCATTGTGACGACAGCTTCACAGTAACGGGAGAAAAGCTTTCAGATTACAACTTTGAGGAGACGCCGTCTTCACCGCAATTTTTCTTATACTCTTTGGGTTCACCTGAAAACGGCGCAGTTTGGCATGGCGTTGGCGCCTTCGGTTCTACAGGGCTTCTGCACAGTTATTCGTCTGCCCGTCATGCCTGCAGTGAAGGCAAATTAATCAAAAATTTAAGCGCAAAATACGGCGTTAACGTTGAATTGCCTTTGCAGTTTAACCTTGCTCCAGAAGGTATGTGGAGCCACCCAATTCACCGTAACATTGATGCTAGCATCGGAAGCATTGAAGATCTGCCGGATTTGGTGCGTCGGGGAATGAAACTTGAGTATCTTTCGTTTTTTAAGTAGGAGCATTGGCTGCTTTGACGGCGCTGGAACATGCGGTTTTCAGAATTTTGCGTTTGTTCCGAAAACTTCCTTTTGACCCGGTTGGCCTTATGAATCAAAAAGTTGTTTTCGCAGAATATTTCAAGGGGTTCGGAAAAAATGAAGCTGTAAGAGGCATTTTCGGCGAAAAAACCGATGAAGTCCTTAGCCACCTTATTGTGGAGATTAGTTGGATAATGGGCTACATGTACGTGGATGGCAGCGACGGGCACCTAGTCATAAGCAAAGGCTATCTAAACAACGGCGACAAAACCGACATTTACCTGGACCTAATCCATGAACTTTGCCATGTCAAGCAGTTTATGAATGGGAAAGAACTATTTGACCCACGATATGACTACGTTGATAGACCCACCGAGATTGAAGCTTATCGCTACACCGTTAAAGAAGCCAGACGCTTAGGGCTCAGCGACCAAAGAATTTCCTGCTACTTGCGAACGGAGTGGATGAGCAACGAAGACTTTTCACGACTAGCTAAATCGGTTGGCATTCACATCTCCAACGCTTCACGATAAACCCGCATCATTTTTTGGGCGCAAAGATCCCATGTGAAGTTCTCAGAAACAAACTTTCTTCCCTCTGCACCCATTTTTTCGCGCAACCCCCTATCTGACAAGAGCCTCATCACAGCATCCGCGAATTCGTCCGTGTTGCCACGCTTAACCAGCAATCCCGTTTCTCCTTCGCGCACAGCTTCGTTTATTCCGCCAATATTGAAAGAGACAACGGGCTTAGCAGACGCTCCTGCTTCAAGCAGCACTATGCCTTGCCCTTCTTGGATTGATGGCAAAACAAAAACGTCAGCACAATTGTAGGCAGCAACAAGCAGGGCTTCGTTGAGGTTGCCTAGAAACTTGAATGTTCCCGAAAGGTTGGCAGCCTTCAAGTCGCCAAGAATATGGCTCTTTAAAGGTCCTTCCCCGACGATCACGAATCTTGTTTTCTTGAATTCTTTAACAATTTTCTCAGCTGCCTTAACAAGAAAAGGCAGACCTTTCCGGGGAATCAAGCTACCGACGAAAAGCACGCATGGTTCATCGCCTAATCCGAACCGTTGCTTGACAGCTGAAAGGTCGGCAAGCGGCTTAAACTTCTCCGGGTCGACACCATTTGGGGCAATCCGAACCTTTGATGGGTCTGCGTTGTAGAATTGCTTAATCTTTTCAACTGAATAATTGCTTATGGTTACGATAAGCGTCGCGTTTTCCGCCGTTTCCTTTTCAAGCATTGCAAGTCGATGCATGAAATAGTTGGTTGCTCTCCCCCTCAAGGATTGAGAACCGCTCTTGCGCGCCTGGTCGTACTCGTCTGCGAGTACCCCGTGAACAGTGTGGACAAACGGCTTTTTGATGCCTTGCTTTTTTAGGGTTCTTAAAAGTCCGTACCCGCTCGCCGCGTGTGCCTCGTAGACGTCAGCATCTTTGCTGAGGGCTTTTTTGGATACGCTTCGGTTAAAGAACCAATTATCCAAAGGGAAAAGCCTATCAGTTGAATAGCACGGAACAAAACTTGCACCGTTAATGTTGACGGACTCTTTGAAGCCTGCCTTGGTGCCGCTGTAAACGGTAATGTCCGTTTGGTTTGTCAGACGCTTGGTGGTCTCGATTATTCGCCTTTCTACCCCTCCATAAAAGAGGTGTGGCGGCTGAGTGTTTAGGACGGCTAATCGAAACTTCCCCATTCAATACACTTCTCAAAGGCGGTTTTTTGTTTTATATTAGGCTATTGTTAACTTATTTTTGAATATAAGTTCGATTGCTTTTTTGATTATTTCGGAATTGCTTTTAGGTGCTTTGCAGAACTAGAATAGAACAGGTTCATTTGTTGGTTATTTGGCGCTTTATAGTTTAAATAGTCTTTTAACTTATTTTGCGGTACGGGATGAACGCCGTGACGGAAATTGAAGAGACTGAAACTGATTCGACAAGTTTGCCTGCAAACTACTCTCCGCTTGCCTTGGAGAAGGAAATCCGCGAGTTCTGGCTTACTCAGAAAATTCGCGAGAAACTTGAGCTCTTAGAACAAAACGCTAAAGGGTTGCTTGGTTACGTGGAAGGTCCGCCTACGCTGAACGGTATCCCTCACATTGGGCACGCCCGCGGCAGAGTGATGAAGGACGTTCGCTACAGATGGAAAACCATGGAAGGCTATTACATGCCGTTTTGGGCTGGATGGGACTGCCAAGGTTTGCCAGTGGAACTGGAGGTTGAGAAGCTTCTCGGGGTTAGGAACAAGCGTGAATCAATCGAGAAATACGGGATGGAACGGTTCATTGATGAATGCAAGAAAGCTATTATGCGCTATCATGCCATGTGGCTGCAGGCTGACTCAAACCTCGGCGTGTTCATCAACCAAGAGAAAGCTTATTGGACATACAAGGACAGCTACATCGAGCGAGAATGGCAAATCCTAAAGTGTGCTTGGGACCAAAAACTGCTTGAAGAAGGCCACTATGTTGTCGCTTACTGTCCTGGCTGCCAAACCAGTCTCAGCAGCGCCGAAGTCGGATACGAAGGCAGCTACAAAGAAGTGGAAGACCCATCATTGTACTTCAAGTTCAAAGTTGTCGGCAGCAAAAACGAGTTTTTCTTGATATGGACAACCATGCCCTTCACCATAATAACTGACACCATGCTCGCGGTTCAACCATCCGCTGAATACGTTAAAGTCAAGGTGGGTGAAGAAACTTGGATAATGGTTAAGCAAAGGGTTGAACCCGTAATGGCGGAGCTTGAAATCACAAAGTTCCAAATCGCCGATTCGGTTCTCGGCAAAAACTTAGAAGGAACAGCCTATGAGTACCCACTCAAAGACATGATTCCTAAACAAGCGGAAAACGAAACCCTGCATCCATTAGTTCATAAGGTCATTGGCGAGGACTTTGTTGACGTCAACACCGCCACTGGCGTTGTGCATCTTTCGCCTGGTAACGGCGAGGATGATTTTTGGGCGGCACAACGCAGAGGAGTTCCAATCTTCGCGCCTTTCGACGACGAAGTAAAATTCACCAATGACGCAGGGCTATTCACTGGTATTTTCGCTCGTGAAGCAGATTTCCTGGTTGTTGAGGAACTTCGCAATAGAAACGCTTTCGTGAAAGTCACCATGGTGAAGCATGAGTACCCGACGTGCTGGCGTAGTCATCACAAGCTGGTTTGGCTAGCGAGAAAAGAATACTTTCTGCGAACAGACAAGATAAACAGCAAGGTTCTAGAAGCAGCAGAAAAAGTAGATTACTTCTTCGATGAACCCAAAAACCGTTTCTTTGGCTTCCTCAAAGAAGGAAAACCTTGGTGCATTAGCCGCGAACGCATTTGGGGAACACCACTGCCAATCTGGACTTGCGAAAGCTGCGGAGAAAAGCACATAATCGCTAGCAAAAAGGAGCTCCTTGACTGTGCATTAGAAGCAGTTCCAGACGACTTTGAGTTACATAAGCCTTGGGTGGACCGTGTCACATTCAAATGTGAGAAATGCGGCGGAATCATGCGCCGCGAGGATTTCGTGTTGGATACATGGCACAACAGCGGTGCTTCACCTTACGCACGCTTCACCGATGAGGAAGTTGCAAAGTTTGTGCCCTCCGATTTTCTAACTGAAGGTATCGATCAAACCCGAGGCTGGGCGAACAGTCTGCTGCTGGAACATGTCATCTTGACGGGGAAGTCTGAGGCACCGTATAAGTCATTTCTGTTTCAAGGGCTCACGCAGGACGCTAAAGGCAGAAAAATGAGCAAAAGCCTCGGCAACGTCGTTGAAACCAACAAACTTTTGGAGAAGAACTCCGCTGATCTGTGCCGCTTCTATATGATGCGAAAATGCTCTTCGATTGACTTCATGAACTTCGACACGCAGGAACTCAATAGACGCTCGTATCAAGTGCTATCAACGCTGTACCACTTAAGCAGGTTCTTTTTGCAAAACGCAACTTTTGACGAATTCACCCCATCCAAATATACTTTGGAGTGGGCTTCCAAAGTGAATAAACTTCAAGCCGCCGACAGGTGGCTCCTCTCTAAATTGCAGGAGAAAATTGAGGATTACACAGCTAAACTTGGGCGATGCGAATTCAGCAACGCCGTCGCCGTCTTAGATGACTTCGTGATTGAAACTCTCAGCAGGCTTTATGTGCCCATGATTCGCAAAGAGCTTTGGACCGACGAACCTGAAACGTTTGAGCGCCGTCAAACTATCTATGCATTGCTTTATCACACCTTGAAGGCTGTAACCTTGCTGTTCAACCCCGTTACGCCTTACCTAAGCGAGGCACTTTACCAGAAGATTTTCAGGCAGCTTGAACCGGATCTGCCTGAATCGGTCAACATGGCGCCCTGGCCAACACCAAACTTGGAACTCCGAGACAAAACCCTTGAAGAACAATTCGAAATCTTACTTGAGACGGTTTCAATAGGTTACGCTGCAAGGCAAGAGGGCAAACTAAAGCGTAGATGGCCCCTTAGCAAAGCGATAGTAGTAGCCCCAGAAAAAACATTAGGCGCATTACAACATCTGGAATCCTTATTCTTGGAGCTTACAAACGTGAAGGGCGCAGAATACGCGACAAAAGTTCCCGAATACGTTGGAGGCGAAAACTGGGTTTCGTCACAAGTCGACAACGTCATCGTGTTTGTGAGCGGGCAACGAGACGAAAACTTGCTTGGCGAAGGAATAATGCGCGACTTAGCACGACGCGTTCAAGCTCTTCGGAAAGAAATGGGTTTTGTGCCAACTGAAATTTTAGAGTCCGTGCATATCGCCGAGTTAGATGCAGAAAGTATGGGTTTGCTTGAGCCGTTCTTGGAGGAAATGGCTGGGTTGGTACGAGCGAGGAAAGTGTATTTGCATAGCAGCTGCAAAGAAGAAGTTGACGCGGATTGGCATCAATCGGAACTAGACAACAAAAAAATATACCTCAACATACACTAAATAGGCGGCACGGAAAGGAAAGAACATGACAGAAGGGAAAAACAACAACCATTTCTACAAGTGCCCACATTGCGCTTGCGTATTTTTGACCCAAGCCGACTTGCAAAAACACATGAACCGCTTCGGAGACCGCAAAGAAGAGCATGAGTTTTCTTACCGCAAAACGCACGGAAGAATAGAACACGGCTATGGAGAAGAATAATTTTTTCGCTGTGTTTCCAACCGAAAGCTCTAAATGCGCTTCAGCGCTATTTTTTCAAAAACGCAAGTTGGGCCGGTAGATCAGTCTGGTATGATCGCCGCGTTCGCAACGCGGAAGCCGCGGGTTCAAATCCCGCCCGGTCCACCAAATGCGTTTTAACCTATTTTGGAAATAGGATTTGATTAAATAATTAAGCGAGACCCATCGGACCCGCCTCCTTGTCTAGTATGGGTCTCTATGGGAATTTGGCTCCAAATGAGGTTGGAGCTTGGCTTCAGATGTCGAGGACCCATTCCCGTTTTCTTTTAAGGTGATTAGCATAATGCTCTGCTTCAAGAGGGCATGCAACAGGTTTTAGACGGCGGAGAAGGGTATCTTCTCAACGGACGTTTATAAGCACTTGTGTAATGGTTTGTAAGAAGAAGAATTTGTCTGCGTCATTTTTCTGTCAGCTAAGATGGTTTAGAACTCAAAATAAGCCCGGTTAGCGAACGCCAAGACCCGAGGCCTCCCCCCAAAATTACACAAAACTGTGTAATGGCCATGAGTGTTTTCGCTCTACCTGATTACGGTTCAAATCCCGCCCGTTCCACCACAGATTTCTCTTTTCATAAGAGAGAACTCTGGTTAGGAGAAAAATTTGAGTTCATTTGGATTTTTCGAATATCAATGTAGCCTTAACGATTTCAGGTTTGATGTGGAGATAGCTCTACTAGCTCCGTTGCCCATTCAAGAGTGACAAAGTTGTAGTGGTTTACCCTGGACTAACCGAGTGAGAAATCAGGTATATCTTATAACGGATCGAGCACAAGAGTTGGTTTGGTTGTGAAGAGAAGGGAGAGTATGAGAAGCCAAACCACTCTTTTCTATAACATTGTTCTATAATCTCTTTCCGTGGGTGTTTTTTAGTTGATGATGCCTACTAAAGAAATGGGAGATTTTGAAGGGGAGCTCTCTAGTAATAAGACGATGAATTTGAGGAATTGAAATTTGAAAGCAAGAAATACGTACACTTTGGCTGGAAAACGTAAGCTAGGGTTTGAAGCAACCTTGATGCCTAAAGAAACGTTAAGGAAGAAGCTGGTGGGAGCTAAGTTTGGTGTGGCTCCAAATTTAAGTGTTCTTCAACGTTTTCGGATTCAACTTTTTGGCGGTGCATTTCTACGTTGGGTTAAGCCCGCAGGCTATTCCGGTGCTGTACCCGTTTACCTAGTAAAGTGTAGTCATCATGGCTTGTACACAGATACTCCACATGGGTATAGCAAGTATTTTCAATGCCCTGATTGTTTGGCTGAAGCCAAAGAAGAAGCTGATAAACACAAATTTCCCTGAAAACAAAAAGCAGCTTACCACTAAAGAAATGGAAGATGAGGGGAAGCTCTTGAGTAATAAAAACGATGAAATTGAGGAATTGACACAAGCACTTGACCTCTTAAACGATGAAATCAATACCCTCGTTGAGCTGCTAGAAAGACGAGGGATTTTAACAAATCAACGTTCGCTAATGATTAGTTGTTCCAATGCTGACGGATGATGCAAAATGAACGCCAACGATAGCCACGGTCGATTCGAAGTATCTGTTAACCTTTTTGTTGATCCGACCCAGAAGGCGCAGGTTATATATGCCCTCGAAAAGGTTGAAAACATCGAGGAAATTTATGATGTAAAAGGGGAATTTGATATCGTTTCTATAGTTTCGGCCTCGAGCATGGAAGAATTCCACGATGTCTTGAAGAAAAAAATCATGAAAATCAGGGGCGTCCAAAGCATCATAACCTCAGTCGTACTCAAAACATATAAACAGCCCAAATCCACCTTGGGCAATATTCATACCCGGTAACCAAGGTCTTAGCGCGCGTTTTAAATTTAGGCCATAAGTTCCAATGGAAAATGGGGCGTTTCCACTATTTAATTTAAAAGAAATCGCTAACGATATAATAAAATTTGTAGTCCTAAGTTCCAAAGTGCGCATTTACACTGAAAGTGGAGGGTTGAAGGAGAGCAAAATTGGAGCGTCCCGATTTTATTCTTTTGACTGCGATGAGATTGGGGAAGGGAAAGAGAAACCGTTACGCCGTGTTTTTCTTGTTACCTTTTGTTTGTATGCTTTTCATTATAGGTTGGGTTTTGTCAAACCTGTAATTAGTTATTTGAGTAAAATAAAGACTTTTCAAAAAAACAAAAAAGGGAAATAAGTTTTGGTTGCTAGACTCTTATGGTTTTTTCCTAAGCATTAGCAAACCGACTATGGCTATTGCAATGATTATGGCGATTACTCCGATCCCCATGTACATCGTCAGGTCAGAAGCAGTTGCACAGTTTGCCGCTATCTTACATTTTCTCGGAGCAGCAGTTTGCGGCGGATTATTTTTTGCGTTTATGAGGCTCAAAAGGGCAGCTAAGCAGATTATTGCCTGAACTCCAAGTTCCTTAAAAAAAAATAGTCACCTCGAGTCTTTGGCGGTCGTTGTTTACCGAAAAAGCTGATTAGAAACCGCCAAGGGTTAAATACTGTTTGTAGAATAGTCTTCTCTCTCTTGGCCAAGCATGCGGGAAAGAAAGCAAAATGAAAAAGAATGTAATTCTTATTTTCATTCTTTGCGTGTTTTTAGTTTTGGTGTTCTCCCTGAGTATTTCGTGTGGAGTAGCCAACTCTAGCGGCAATTCTGAGGTACAGCCTGCCGTTTACTGGTGGACTATGTTCCACAATGATCTGGCACGCACAGGTTATTCAAATTCAACAGCGCCAAACACAAACGCTACCCTATGGACGTTCACGACTGGCGGCGACGTGAATGATCCAGCCGTTGTTGACGGCGTAGTATACATAGGCTCTTATGACGACCAGGTTTACGCTTTGAATGCTGCAAATGGTGCCTTCATATGGAATTTCACGACCCATGGCTACATAGATACTTCTCCTACCGTAGTTAACGGCATAGTCTTCGTAAATTCAGATGACAACAAGACTTACGCTTTGAACGCTAAAAATGGCGCCCTCATATGGAGCTACACAACTGGACGGAGGATTGATAGTTCTCCTGCCGTAGCCGGGGGCATAGTGTATGTATGCTCAGACGACCATAAGGTTTACGCTTTGAATGCTACTAATGGAGCCCTAGTATGGAATTACACAACCCGTGGGGAAGTGAACTCTTCTCCTGCCGTGGCGAACGGATTGGTTTTCGCGGGCTCACAAGACCACAACGTTTATGCATTAAATGCTTCTACCGGCGCTCTCGTCTGGAAGTACCCCACCAGCGGCTACGTGGATTCTGGTCCTGCCGTTGCTTATAAGATGGTTTTCACAGGCTCAGCAGACCACAAAGTCTACGCTCTAAATGCTTCTACCGGCGCTCTCGTGTGGAACTACACAACCGGCAATATTGTAGCTGCCTCTCCCGCCGTGGCTGACGGCATCGTATTCGTAGGCTCGCTTGACCAAAAAGTTTACACTCTGAATGCCACAAATGGCACCCTCATATGGAGCTACACAACCGGCGGTATTTTGGTTTCCTCTCCTGCCATAGCCAACGGCGTGGTCTATTTAGGCTCATGGGACCACAAGGTTTATGCTTTTGGTTCGTCAAACGTCTACGCTTTATCCATCTTGAATTGGATCGTTCCAGTTTTAGTAGTTTTGGCAACTGCTATAAGTGCTGCGCTGCTTCCGTTTTCTGGTCGGAAAAGAAAAAGAAAGGGGAACCTCGTAGATTCCGCTGTTCAGGAAAATCCCCCAGAGTCAAAGCCGAATGGCACTTTGTAACCAAGTTGAGGTTGTTGATGATACTGTAAAGTTGATTGTTCCAGAAGGGTCCCGCAAAAAGAGGAAACTTGAATTTTCAACAATTTGCTCCTGCCCCTTTGGGAGCAAGTCCGTTCCGACGCAGCCCTTCATGACCGCGTGTAGACCGGCTTGTATTCATTTAGGCTGCCCATGTACTACTAAGGTTTTGAGCCCAAAAGGGTTCAAGGATCTCCAGCTCCAAACTTTGATTATAAACTCACAAAACCTGATTCTACAAATTTTGGCAACAGTGTCTTTGTGGTTTGAACCCATTTCGGTTCAAATCCCGCCGGATTCACTATTGAATTTTAACATAAAAGGAAGTGACTTCGGGTTATTCCGTTATCACTGAACCGAAAGAAAGTCGCTTGTTTGATATATCGATTTTCGATATATATCGAGAAATAAAATAACGTTTTATATTGAGACTTACTACACTGAAGTGTATCGGAGTGTAACAAATGAACAGTACAACACAACTACAAGAAAACCCAAGTGGGGATCCATCAGATCCGATCCCTGTTTGCCTGATTTACCTTCGCAAAAGCGAAAAAGCAAGGCAGACAGAGGAATCATAGAGAAGAAATCGGAGACTTCAAAACAAAAATGCTCTAAATAGGTCATTTTTTAGTCTTTTACAGCGTGATTGTTATTAAGACCGATTTTCAGTTCTCTTAGATCGAAGAGAAGAAAATGGAAAAAATCAAGTTATTGACATTGGCTCTGTTAACTGTTTTGATGTTGAGCGCAATGATGATTTTTCCAGCGTATGCTTCCGACCCTACAACATTTAGCCTTACGTTATCGACAAACCAAATACAATACAAGATATCTGCAGGAACCATGTTCAACGGTTCAATCGCCACCACAGGAATGGTTCGGTTCTGGGTTACAGCGCCAAACGAAATTGAAATCGTCAACTTAGGCATAATAGACAAAACCAGCAGCTTTAGTTTCGTGGCCCAACAAAACGGAACCTACACCTTCAACTTTGAAAACGACCTGCCCAACACAATTCAAGTAACTTTTTCATACACAGCAAACCCCCAACTCCTAAACAGCAACACAGGAATTCCCCTAACTTACTTTCTGGTAGTGGGAACTGTAGCAGTTGCTGGAAGCCTTCTGATATTCTTCGGCATACGCCACAAAACGAAAAAAGCAAAATCCGCCAACCAGAATACGGAGCTAAACACCGAACAAACCAACAATTCAGACACGTGAAAACCCGATTCACTTATCTCAATGGCGCTTTAAGGATCAACATTTGCCGACCAAAACTGGCGATTATTTTCATAACAAGTATAAGGACTTTTAGCCGCTGCTTAGTTAGAGTCTGTTTAGTTCTTGTCTTTTATGGTGGATGGCTGCGACTGAAGCGTTTACGTTTTTTTCTTCAACAACCAGTATGATCTGCGATGTATGCGGAGCAAAAACTCCTCGTTTTATGTTAATTCCTGAAAGCGAGCTGATTGCCATGGATGCGACGCCAGGAGAATCTTTCATTCTATCCCCGATCAAGGTGACGACGCCTAACCCATAT
Source organism: Bathyarchaeia archaeon (assembly GCA_049515895.1). Taxonomy (GTDB): domain Archaea; phylum Thermoproteota; class Bathyarchaeia; order Bathyarchaeales; family Bathycorpusculaceae; genus Bathycorpusculum. The sequence goes on from JBEKTQ010000022.1 coordinate 26,248, forward strand.
TCTATCTTCATCTTCTCGTCAAACCTCTTCAACTTCTCTTCGTTCTTCCTGATGAAATCCGCATCCAAAAAGAGGAAATCGCGGATTCGCAAGCCTGTTTCAAGGGCTTCGGCTCCTAAATCTAAAAAGTCGTTTCTCCGTTCCCAAATCCGCAATAGATCCTCAAACGATCTACTTTTCTCGTCGTTCATCGTTAGTATTGCGCAACCAGATTTTCCTGTTAAGCATTTCACTACTTCTCCGCCGCTGGTTTCTGCTTCAATCGCAGAATACATTTCAGGCTCATCGATCGGCACAACCTTTAACGGTTGCCTAAATCGTCTAGCCATAGCTATCGCTGGACTCTGCACTATTTTCATGCCCATCATCGAGGCTTTATGTGCCTCATTGTAAGTAAGCGCCTTAACATGCTCGGTTTTCTGCCCCTGTACTACCTTGGGGTCAGCGCTTTGCAAAAGCACATCTTTGTAGAGAAGCGTTTCAGTGCTGTATAGGTCCTTCAGCAGGCACGAAGTAAAAACCGCCGTTAGATCCGACCCGCCTCTCCCCAAAACGGTCTCAAGACCGTCAGTCGTTTCGCCTAAAAACCCCGCTAAACAAAGAACCTTCCCATCCTCTAAAGGTCCGAGCAGGGCATGAATCCTCTTTTTACTTAGCCCGTAATGAGGGAGGGCATCCTCAAAATTATCATCCGTCACGATGGGCCACTCTTCCATCGAAACATGGCAAGAATCCAAGCCGTTGCTCCTTAAAATGTAATCCATCAGAGTGGACATAGCGACTTCTCCGCCGAGGGCGAGAATTCTGGCTTTGATGTTGCCGCTGAACCGTTTATTAACTGAGTCAAGAGTCGCCTGCGTTAACGCCTCAAAATTCGCCAGCTCCTCGAATGCTTCCTTTTGCAACTCGCTACTAACGTGAGCCTTTGCCAAACGCCTATAAACTTTGAAAACGGGAGCAACAGGCAAGGCGCATGATTGCGCGTAGGATTCCCCGATGTTTACTAGCGCATCGGTGGTGCCCATGGGAGCCGAAAAAACAACGATTGGGCCAAACCTGTCTTTTTCTCGTATCGCCCTTATGCGTTTGATGATTTTTGGGATTCCTTTTCCTTCAACGTCGAGAAGGCTGCCGCCGAATTTTGCTACTGAAAGAGACTTGAAACCGCATTCCACCTAATAGGAAAAGGCAACTGAACTCTAGCTTTAATAATTTTCCTACATACCCCGACAAACAGAATCAATGTTGATAAGCCTGAAATTGTATTCGAAAGGAAAAAGAAATAAGCCCCGAGCCATTCCAAACTGGTGAGGTTCTATTTGATATGTATGATGGATACGTGTTTTTCTGCGACAAATCTTCCCTTCAACAATGTCTGAGCAATAAACGTTACACTTGCGTGGGCGAAAAAGCCAAACCTGAGGAGCTGAAAGCCGGGTCAGTGGTTTTCCTCTACAACGCTGACGACAAGAGTTTGCTTGGGCCCTTCACGACTCTGGAGGAAGGCGATGAGCTGGGTGCAGGCACATGGGTTGAAAATGAAGAACACCAATACCCCTACGATGACATCAAAGTAACATGGGAAGACCTGCACACGATCCAAAATGCGCCTGAAAAGCTCCCGTTCCTAGCAGACCCTAAAACGTGCAAACTGTCGACTGGCCAAACGCAGCGGACTTTGGACCTCCTCAAAGAGGGACAGCCATACATTTCGGAAAAAAACAGGTAAGCACAAACTGCGGCCTTAGCGGTCGCCAAACTTTTTTGCATCTAAGCAAACGATTTTGTGGCAGCTAGGGCAGCGAGTGAAAGTCAACTCCAAACCGTTCAAGACATCAAAGAATCTTTCCTTGTACAGCTCGCGTTCTTTGTGGCTACAATTAAGCTGGCTCTCACTAACCAGCCCTTCCTTATCCATTCTCCTTTCTCCAATCTAGTCATGCCGAAAAACCGTTATAACCTTTATGGAACTTAACGCCAACTTGTCTATTCGTTGATGCAGCGACTTTACTTTATAAAAACAAGCCAAAAACGTGAAGCGTTAAATACAATAATTCTGCATGCATTAGTACCTAACTTGGAGAAGCAAAACGTGAAAGAAAAAGGTCCTCTACTCATTGTACCTTGGCGATGCACCTTCGCATGCGACAGCAACTGCGTACACTGCACCTCCTCAGGCAAACCGGCAGTTCCCAACGAACTTGACACGAAGGATGCGTTGAAAATGGTCGATCAGATTGCCGATTTCGGGGCGAGCTTTTTCGGAGTCACAGGCGGGCAACCTTTTCTGCGAAAGGACCTTTTACAAATCATCGCCCACGCTCGAGAACTGGGTTTGAATGCAAGCATCATAACTGACGGACGCCTAATGGACAAGGCAGCCTTTGATAACCTCGTAAAGTGTCAGGTTAAGATTTCAGTCAGCATCGACGGCGCGAAAAAAACCAATGATGCGATCCGTGGAGCCGGTGCTTATGCCTCTGCTGTTTCTGCGATAAAGAAATTTTCAAAGGAGAAACTCCTAAACTGTCTTGTCTACACTTTTGCTAACGCTGGCGCAGTGACCAACGCCAACGTTGAAGATATGCGTCATGTGCTTGATCTGGCCTGCAAATATGACGCGCGGTGGGTGGTTTTCCACGGGATGATCCCGTATAGCCAAGACAAAGAAAATCTTAAAGCCGACCTGACGCCGCAGCAGTACGAGTGGGTATGCAATCAACTCTATGACTTGACCTTGGAGTACAAGGGAAAACCGGGCATTAACATTTACATTCCCTTCTACGCCCGAGTTGCGAAACAGCGAGGCATGCCTGACTTCGAAAACTGGTATAACAACTTCTTTCTTGGCAGATGCTTCTTCGGCAAGTTCTTCAGCGTTGCGGAAAACGGCGACGCCATACCATGCAGCTACAACGATGCGTACAGGCTTGGAAACGTTAAGGAAAAGTCTCTTAAACAGATATGGGATGACATGCAGAGCAGCGAGTTTTTTGCTGAAGTAAAGGACAAAAGCAAAATCAAGGGCAAATGCGGCGTCTGTGAATATAAGAATATCTGCGGCGGCTGCCGATCAGCCGCGCTTTATTACACTGGAGACATTTTGGGCTCGGATCTGCGGTGTGCGTATATTCCGCAAGCCTTAAAGCGAAAAAATAGCATCAAATCCTAAGTTTGCTCGTGATTTTTCTTCGATCGGGCGCGCAAGGCAAATGATTAACCTACGGCGGCGACAAATTAAGCTTGAACTTTGAAATAATTTGGCGTGAAGCCGACACTGAGGGCAAACTAAAAATATCGTTATTTTAATCAAAGAGGGTTAATAGGAGTGGCGTGCACCCAAAAAAATTAAGGAAGAGAGAGGGGGGTAAAAGGAATCATCTGGATGCACGTCACACGTTTATGAACTTCTCGAATACTGGCGAAAGAGGGTTCCGTAAGTTCTTCTTGAATTGTTACGGTGCAGCTGTGCTTTGGTTTTGGGGTAGAGCTGTTTTTGTGAATCTTTGCTTGTGATGAAAACCGATCCGCCGTTTTTCAGATGCTCTTTAACTTGGAAGAAATCTACATGATCTGCTTCTTGAACTCCAACGTCGTCGCTTGTGCCGTTGGCCAGTAATAGGACTTGAAACATTTGCGTCTTAGTTTTTTTGTTTTCAACAGAAGTCTTCAAAGAACTTTCCCTTCCTTCAGATTAGAGAATAATTATTATTTAATTCAATAAATTCTTAAAGTTATGTGATTGTTAAACGACTACTACAAGGCGCTTTTAAATGCTTTTTTATCATTGCAGGATGTACTTGGTCACCCGTTTGTCCTCTAAATTCCGAACAATTAAATCAGGACTCTCCTTTTCAAGCTCCGACTGGGAATAGACGCCAGTAAGAACCGCGACGCAACTCATGTTAGCCAATTTAGCCGCTTTAACCCCGAACACAGAATCCTCAAGTACTACGCACCTTTCAGGCTTTGCTTGAAGCATCGCTGCTGCTTTCAAAAATATTTCCGGGTCGGGCTTTGAATGCGAGATCGACTCAGCTGTGAGGACCGCACTGAAGTACTTCTCTAAGTTTTTTGCTTTTAGCAAATGGCTGATGACTGAGTGGTTGTTCATCGATGCTAAACTCATTCTTATTTTGCCATTCAATCTGTCAAGAAGCTCTCTGGCACCAGGGAAAAGTGTTACTTGGTCGGTGAGTTCGATTTCAAGCTCGCTTTTACGTTCTACGAGGCGCTGGACCGTTTTTTCGTCAAAAGGCGTTCTAGCTGATCGCAGAATATCTCTGAAAGTTTCTGCTGCTCCAATGCCGATTCGACGCTCAATATACTCGTTGCTTACTTTGCAGTTGATTTCACCCAGTGCCTTCTGGAATGAAATCACTATTACTCGACGAGTGTCTCCTAACGTGCCGTCCCAATCAAAAATAGATGCTTCAAACATGGTGGCTCAGGCTAGTTTAGGTTCAGTTTTTCTCTGATTTCCTGGCTTTTCTTTGTTGCTTCTTCTATGGCGCGAATCATTGCAGGGCGGATTTGGCTTTGCTCAATCTGATATATCGCTTCAATGGTTGTTCCGCCGGGCGTGGTGGTCATGTCTTTGATTTTTGATGGTTCCTCATTCAGGTCTAAGACGAGTTTGCCGGTTGCCATCATGGTTTGGGCTGCGCAGGTTAACGCAATGTTGCGGGGTAGCCCCACTTTCAAGCCAGCATAAGTTAGAGCCTCAACAATTATGGACATGTAGCCTGGACCGCTTCCGCTTAGTGCGGTTATTGCATCTAGGTACTTCTCGTCTAATTCGTCGCATATTCCGAACATATTAAGTAAGGTTTTAACTTTCTCCTTCATTTCAAAAGTGACGTTAGGTTCGCAGCAGTATGCGGTATAGGCAGCTTGCACCAAGGCGCCAAGGTTAGGCATGATCCGAACGATTCGAGCTTCAGGCGCGTTCTTCCTCAGAAACTTAAGCGGGACCGTGGCAGCAACAGAAATCAACAGTTTATCTTTGATTTCCCCGCTGATTTCCTTCAGAACCTTCGCTACGTCGCCAGGCTTAACAATAATGAAAACGACGTCAGCTTCCGCCGCAGATTTCACATTGTCCGTTGAAGTTTTGATCCCGAGGCTTTCAAACTCTTTAAGCCTTTCAAGCGCAATGTCAACCGCGGTCAATTTGCCTTCGTAGCCGCCTTTAACTAGGCTTTTGATTATGGCGCCACCCATCATTCCCGAGCCAATTATCGCGATTTTGTCGTTCATAACTGTTCACCTTACTGTTTTAAGGACAGCAACTTTACCCTTTAAACTTTTGTTTACCTAAAAAGACCTGGAATTTTAGCTGTTGCTCGTATCCTTGAGCATTTTATGCATTGTTAATGCTGAAGCGTTTGTTCTTATGCCTCGGGTGTTAAAATGGGTCTGCACAGCTTGGTAACCACTGTTTCGGAGCGCGTTTGAAAAGACTTGTATTGATGGCGATGGCAAACCAAGCTTTCCGCTGAGCTTGTCAAGCAAGTAATATGTTATTGGTGCTGAAGCCTCTTGCTTCGTTAAGAAAAGAAGTTTTGCGATTCGAGCATTGTTCCTGAAAGCTACAGTTTGGTTTTCTTTAATCATTAATTCAATAAACTTCTGGTCAAAGATGTTTCCTAGCCAAAGTGGACCTGCATAATCCATTTTTGAGCCGCATTCGGGGCAAGTAAGGTTCCCGAAAGGTTGGCGTGTAGTTTCTCGGTGAAGGCAGTTGAAGCAGTGAAGGATGTACCCGAGGGTTTTGACGCTTTCGTCGGCTTTTTCTGCACCGTAGGCGACTTGAGCGTATAGTCTAATGTAGTGTTCACTGCTGTGACTGAAAACCACTTGGATCCCAATATCGTGTTTTGCAGCTAAAGTTGCAGTGCAGCCTGCAATAAGGCGAACGGCGAGTTCATGGCAATACTCCGTCCGTAGCGGTTTTCCGCCGTATTTTCGTATGCAGGCTTTCTGGTGTACTCCGCACAGTGGCGCCAAGTCGGTGGCGGTTGAAGCCAGCAAGCCATGGTTGCGAAGCGCCCTTATTGCTGAACTCACGTATGGGACAGGAGCGCCAAACGGGTCAACATCAACTATGTCAAAACGTTTCTTAGGCGACGCATTGCAGCTTAAAACGCAGTTTGCATCCTTATGCTTGACAGTAACCATCTTTTCTAGCCCGTTAAGGTGCACGTTATGCTTTGCAACTTTGAATGCTCGTTCGTTAATATCGCTGATCAAAACTCGCTTCACGCCTGCAATTTCGAGGGCAAAGCGAACGCCTCGGATTCCTTGGCTGGTTAAGGGTTCACAGATGTTGATTTCCCTTTTAACCATGCGTTGGTATGCCTGAAACGCTAAAACTGAAAGGTCTCGGTTGAACTCCATAACTGGGTTGTAGAAAACTGGAGCTTTGGAAGGTGCATAATCTGAAGGGTTGATGCTGTAGGCTTTAAGTTTCGGCACCAAAACTTGCACTTTGCCTTCTCTGATTATTTCGCTTGGAAAATCTGGCTCGTAGATGCTGCTCGCCATGTAGTTTGGTTCCCAGCTGGATTTGCTTATCAAAAGAATTTTATCGACATATTAGACTTATGGTTAAACTGGTGCAGAAGCTGTTGCATAAGAGGGTTTTGCTTATGACGGGAGCTCCGGGCGTCGGGAAAACAACAGTGCTCATTAATACGGTGGAAGCTCTTAAAGCCGAAGGGGTAAGCGTCGGCGGCATGATTAGCCGTGAAGCAAGAGAAGGCAACGCGCGAGTCGGCTTCGAAATACTTGACTTGACCAACGGTAAGCGAGGGTGGCTTGCGAACGTAAATCAGAAAGATGGCCCGCAAGTCGGCAAGTACCGGGTGAATCTGCAAGACCTTGAAAACATAGGGGCAAAAGCGGTCATGGAAGCCGTTGAAAAATGCTCTGTCGTGGCAATTGACGAGATCGGTCCCATGGAACTCTACTCCCACAAGTTCAAGCAAGCTGTAAAGCAGGCTTTGCTAGATCAAAAACCTGTGTTAGCTGTGGTGCACGCGAAAGCCAAAGACCCATTAATACAAGAGGCAAGGCAAAGGGAGGACGCTGAAATTTTCATTGTAACTTTAGCAAACCGTGAAGCTTTACCTGAAAAGCTAAGAATGCAGGCGCAGTTAGTTCTCCAAGCTCAACAGGTTATGTGAATCAAAGCTATAAAATTCTTTTGTTCTTTCTCAATTTCGCGGATGACTTCAGGCGTTGACAGGATTATAGCGTTGAATTTTTTCAGTATGTCGAGAGCCTTAGGAGTTATGGGTAAGGCGGATTGGTGACCGGTTCCAATATATAATGCTTCGAATTTTTCTTTGGTCAGAAATTCTAGTTCGAGTTCGGAAAGAGGGGTGTGACCGTAGTTTGGCTTTAGTTCTTTTGACTTCTTTTTTTCTCTTTTTGTTATCGACCCGTCTGAATGGATGATGATGTCCTTTTCATATTTGTCACCGTTGACACTAATCCACCCAAACTTTGATTTCACGGATTTAATTTTCATGGGCTAACCGAACTATTAATGATTGCAATCTTATTTTGGCTTTGTGCTTGGCGCCTTGCTTTTAGGTTTATTCTTAGTTCTTGGGGTTTTAGGTCTTGCGGGTTCGTCCCAATACTTATCAAATTCTTCGGGTGACATGACATCCAAGTTTTGTAGTTGTTGGCTGAAAGCGTCAAGGGCGCATCGGTTGTTGAGGTGCGCATGGTAAACTTCGATAAGAAGGTTCAAAGCCATTGACTTTGAAATCGGCTTTTTAGCCATGAAAGTTAATTCCTCAGCTGCTTTAGCTAAATCGTCGTCGATTTTATCGGGCAAAATTAGTGTTTTCATGCTTACCAACTACAAGCTCTTTGCTATTTGCTCCGCGTCCATTTTAACCTTCGCCAAATCTTCAGCCGTCGGCTTCCCGCGGATATCGCCGAGCCTGCCCAGTGTGCTGTTGTCTTCTCTTCCATGAAACTCGCCTACAATGTACCATTCACCGACCACTGTGAAGCCGAAATGCTCAAAATACTGGCGCATCGTCTTTCCAGCAGGCGTTGCCTCATCAACTCCCGTGTGCGGTCCCGAATAAGTGCAGAAAACCAAGGCGTTCTTGCCCGCGACTTTTGGGGCGCAAGGCTTGATTTTTCCTTGGCTACGGTAAAGGTTCAGCTTAGCCTTCAGCAAGTCAGCCATTGGCTTAGCAGGCTGCCACTCAATAGATGGCGAACCAACGCAGACCAAATCATAGGCGTAAAAGTCCAATTCAACCGCTTCCTGAGGCTTCTTCAACTCAACCTTGAATCCGGCTACCTCTAAGCCGTCCTTGATTGCGAAGGCAACTCTCTGGGTGTTCCCAGTGTTTGACCAGTAAACTATTAGCGCGGACTTCAAGCTTAACATGCCTCTGTTCTCTCCAACTGAACGGCAAGAGTATTTTAGTTTTGTTGGTGTACAGCTGAGTTTGGAAGGTATTCAAGGAATCACACATCCTAGCTGAACCACTTTAACAAAATCAAAACATGAAAATCTTGGTTCCAGCTCTCGCTTTAAAGTATAAATATCGTGTCAGCACTAGGCTACTTAAGTTCTGGGTGACACCTATGAGAATAGGTTTCTTTGTTTATGAATATCCGCCACAGACGGTTGGCGGCTTAGGCACTTACGCTGAGTACGTAACCCGTGAGTACGTTGACATTGGACATGATGTTTCAGTTTTCACGCTCAACAATAACGGTTTAAAAACAAGAGAAATCCTGCGAGGCGTGGAAGTTCATAGGCCCCAGATAGCGGACGCAAGCAACATCTGGCCTTTCTTTGTGGTTGACGACCTAAAAAAATGGGGCACCAACATTAAACTCTTCAACGATATTTTTATCTACAACATCTTAAGCGCCACCAAATTCATCAACGGCTTAATTAAAAAAGAGAAATACAATTTTGACGTCGTCTGCGTCCACGATTGGCTAAGCAGCATCTCAGGCTTAGTGGTTAAGAACGAAACCAAAATACCTGTTGTTTTCCACACGCACAGTACGGAATGGGGCAGGAGCGGGGGGCAAGGCTCCGAAGTAGTGTCTCATTTAGAGAGGGCAATGGCTCAAAACTCCGACCGCATAATAACTGTTAGCTACGCAATGCAGGACGACCTTGTGAAACACGGTTGGTCGCCCTCCAAAATCAGCGTCGTTTGGAACGGCGTAGACGCTGAAACCTACAACCCACAGAATGTACAAAAAGAAGACGTAATTGCAATCCGAAAAAAATACGGGATACCCGAGGGTTGGAACATGCTACTTTTCGTGGGAAGACTTACCTGGGTGAAAGGCGTACGAAGCCTCCTGCAGGCGATGCCTTTGGTTCTCAAAGAAAACCCTAATACCAAACTGGTTATTTTAGGCAAAGGAGAAGAACAAGTCGACATCACTGAAACAGCCGAGCGACTAAACGTCAAAGATAAGATCGTTTACCGATTCGACTTCGTGTCTGAGCAAGAGCGCATTTTGCATTACGCAGCCTCCGACATCTGCATTTTCCCGTCGACTTACGAGCCTTTCGGAATAGTGAGTTTGGAAGCGATGGCTATGGAGAAGCCCGTTGTTGTAGGTGCAAGAGGTGTAGTTGGCTTCAAAGAGCAAGTAGTGAATAGCGGAACCGACCAAAATGGAGTTCATATTAACGGTGAAGACGCCGCTGACATAGCTTGGGGCATAAACGAAACGCTGCGAGACCCCAACAGAGCGAGGAACTGGGGCGAAAACGGTAGACGAAGAGTGCTGGAGTATTTTACCTGGCGTAAAGTCGCTGAAGAGACAAGCAAAATCTACGAGTCACTAATGTAAAACTCAAAGAACAAAAAAAGAAAAGATTAGGCTAAGTTGCCAGCATATCTGCGACTTCAAGCAATCTCAAATCTATTGGCTTCCGCCCTTTAGCGGCTTTCTCTAGCTCAAAACCAACAATCTCTCCTTTCTGTAAACCAACCGCCATGTTGCCTTTTCCTTGGCAGATTAAATCGATTGCTTTCTCCGCAAATAAACTGGCTAGCAGTCTGCTGCGTGCAGTTGGGCTTCCACCCCGCTGTGCATATCCGAGAATTGACAGTCGCACTTCAGCTTCTGTTTGCTGCTGCATTTCCGCGGCAAGCTTGGTTGAGTTACCACAACCTTCTGCTGCAACTATGATTCCTGCTCGTTTGCCCTTTTTTGCGTTTTCCTCCATCATCTTGACAATATCAGCAAGACTCACTGGTTGTTCTGGAATCAAAATGACCTCTGCACCCACCGATATACCCACTTCCAGCGCTAAGAACCCTCTCTTGCGTCCCATCACTTCAACGATAAAGACCCTCTCATGCGAAATCGCTGTGTCCCTAATTTTGTCGATGGTGCCGACTGCCGTATTAACTGCAGTGTCAAAGCCGATTGTCTCTTCAGTTCCGTAAACGTCATTGTCAATTGAGGCAGGAATCCCAACCATCAATGCATCGCTTTTCCTGCTCAATTCCACCGCACCCTTGAATGAGCCATCGCCGCCGATCACAACTAGACCGTCGACGTTGTTGATTGATAATGTTTCTGCACCTTTTTCTACACCGCCTTCTTCCTCGAAGCCTGCGCAACGCAAAGTGTGAAGTATGGTTCCGCCTAACTGGATAATACCGCCGACGCTTCGGGGCGTCAGCTTTCTGCTCGAGTTCGTTAACAGCCCATCCCAACCCCGCTCGAAACCTATAACTTGAAAACCCTTTGAATGTGCAATCCTCGTTACTGCTCGGATAGCAGCATTCATTCCTGGAGCATCGCCGCCTGAAGTCACAACGCCAATTGTCCTGGCCAAACTCATCAAGTCTCCTTTAGGCACCACAGTTCCCTGTAATAAATCACCTAAACATTTCTTTCGTCAAGATTAAAATGTTTAGTATTGCAAATATTGACTGGTAGACTCCAAAAAACATAAATTGCTTCGCCATTATCCTTATGGACTTAGTCGGGAGGTAGCTCAGCCTGGCAGAGCTCTCGAACCGGCTAACATGCTTAGCTGATGGAGACGCTGTAGAGGTCTACCCACGGTGGGCTTCATTCAAGCCTGTGCAGGCCACAGATACCGAGCCGTCGCAGGTTCAAATCCTGCTCTCCCGACCAAACTCTTTCCATTCCAAGAAGAAAAAACTACTTAAGAAATTAGACTTTGATTTCTTCGCTTAAGCCTGCTTCTGGGTACGGGAATAGGTGAGCCTTTTCCATGGGGTACGTTATTGTAACGTCTTCACCAACTTCAAACCAATTCTCCGCCAACGAAGGACGATTTATTACGAGGCGGTCACCGTTGTCAAGCCTAATCTCATAGCGCACCACGGTTCCTTCGAAAGTAACTTTCTCTATTTTCCCAGCCAATCCGCTTTCAGATGCGATTTTTCCGTTTTTCATTTCGCAGGTTTCAGGTCTAATTGCTAGGACGATTCTTTCGCCATCTTTTATACCTGAATTTTTGGCTTTAACTTTTAAGCCGCCCCGTAACTCGATTTCGCACCATCCGTCTGTTTGGTCGATGTAGCCTTCGAGAAGGTTAGATTCGCCGATGAAGTGGGCAACGAACAGGCTGTTCGGGTGCATATAAAGCTCTTGGGGTGAGCCAATCTGCACAATTTTGCCTTTCTTCATCACGGCTATTCGGTCTGAAATTGACATGGCTTCTGACTGGTCGTGAGTGACATGAATTGCGGTGAGTTTGAGGTCTTTAGCCATCCGCCTGATTTCATAGCGTATTTCGTTTCTCACCTTGGCGTCCAGTTGCCCGAGAGGTTCATCCAAGAGCAGGGTTTTGGCGCCTGCAGCTAACGCGCGTGCAACGGCTATTCTTTGCATCATGCCGCCGCTCAATTCACTGGGATAAGCACTTAGGCGTTCGTCAAGTTTGACCAGTTCCAGCACTTCATGCCCAATTGTATCAGCTTCTTTTGCATCGTAATTTTTGACTTTTGGTCCATAGAGGACGTTGCCCCATGCGGTCATGTGTGGAAACAGGGCGAAGGTTTGGAACACAAATCCAATGTCACGGTCTTCAGGAGGATCTTTGTCAACGCGCCTGTCGCCGATGTAGATTTCCCCACTGTCAGGTTCAATGAGCCCAGCGATGAGCCGCAGCAACGTGGTTTTTCCGCATCCGCTTGGCCCAAGCAGCGCGAAGTATTCTTGGTCACGTATGGTTAAGCTTATGTTGTCTAAAGCGTAGATTTTCCCGTATTTTTTTGTAACGTTCACGATTCTGACGTCAGGCATAAGTTGACTCTCCTATGGAAAACGTTTTGTGGTTTTTAATGGTTTTCATGCTAAGTTTTCCCTTTTCTCGTTATAAGCCTCAAAACAAGCAGTATGATGAAGCTGAAAAGGATCAAAATGCCGCATGCCAAGCCAACGGTGAGTGCGGTGACCCCTGGAATCGGCGAGGCAACCCCCCGGATTGCGTTAACCCAGTTAACTATGAGGACAGGCGCAGTAACAAGGTTAGTGCTTACAGCCAATGTGGCTCCTGTTTCACTTACGCTTCGTGCGAAAACGATTATGGCGCCGGATAGAATCGAGTATTTTGCCAGCGGCAAAACGATTGAGCGGAAGACAGTGAAGGGTTTAGCTCCCAAGGTTTTGGCTGCTTCCTCCATATCAACGCTTATTCGCTCCATGGCCGCCGACATTGACCTGACGAAGTAGGGATATGTAATGGCCAAATGGGCGAAAATCAGCAAGAGAAACGCGGGTACACCAGGGACGCCTTGCCAGAAGAATTTCAGTGAAACTCCTAACGCAATCGACGGCACAATTATTGGCACATTAATTAATGTGTCAAGGACCGCCGAGGGAGTTTTGCCGAATGTTTGGCGAGAAATCAGTATAGCCATAGGTATGCCCAAGATAATGCCCAGCACCGTGACTATCCCTGCTAACCCATAGGATAGGACTAGGCTCTGCCAGAAACTTCCCCACACGCTCGCCCCAGTCAACGCTTGAATCACAGGGGTTCCCGAAGCTATCGCCTGGAAAGCAGGCAACGCCACGAAAAGCGACGGCACCAAAACAACAACCAAGAAAACAAACAAGGCGATGCCGTTACGAGTCCAAGCCGTCTTCTTGTAGCTCAGCTTCTTTTCTAAAACGGGCAAGCCGTGTCCGAATGGCAACTTTATCTTTGGACTCAAAACTTTAATCAAACCGAAAATAGTCAACGAAACTGAAATGAGGATTAGGCTTGTGAAAACGGTTGCGCCTTGATAGGTGGCTTGCGGGATTAAGCCTTTTTTGAACTCATTGCTTAAGGTTTGCAGGAAGACGGGACCGTTTACAAACGCTCCCGCGACAATGAAGGTTGCGCCCGTCTCTGAAAGTGATCGAGCGAAAGCGAGCAAAAACGCCGCAATCAATGACGGTTTAATGATGGGGAAAGTAACTGTTCTTGAAGCGGTCAGCGGGGGAGCGCCAAGGGTTCTTGAGGCCCGCTCGTACTCCATCTTGTAATCCAGCAGCGAACCTACGATGACACGGACTACAACTGGGAACGAAAACGTAAAATGGAGCAGCATTACAAGGAGCCAGCCGGGAGAAATAATCGATGAGCCAAAAAGAGTTGAGATGGGTCCCCCACCTGAACTCCAGAAAAGCAAAAGCGAGTAGCCCAAGGCGGCGGTTGGAACAATAAAGGGAATGTCCGCCAAAGTGTCTAGAACGCTTAGCCACCGGGATCTGCCGCGCGTGATAAGCCAGGAAAGCGGAATCCCTGCCAGCAAGTCTAATGCGGCGACAATTAAGCCTATGATGAATGAGTTCCTAATCGCCGTCCACGCCGTGTTCATTAGGGCGGGTTGGTTGATGACGTTTTGTACGGTTGGTATTTTAATCAGGATACCGAGGATGGGTGGAATAAGGATCAGCGCAAAAAAAACTGCAACCGCAGAAATGTAGAGGGAGTACTTTAAGGGTTTTTTAGAGGACCATTTGTTTAGTGTGTTCCACAGTTTGCTAAGCACAGTCCAGCTCCCAAATTTTCAACGTCGACTTTGCTCAAAGCGCAAGGTTATGCATTGTTGATATATTAGCTGTTTCCTTAAGCGACCGTTTTAACCATATTTCCATGTTAGAATATATATTTTGGCGTTGACACACATAGGCTATAGTGGCTGGCACCCATGGCACCCAAGCGCTACAGTCGACATAGAAGGCTTTATCAAGTTTAACTATTAGAATTATAGTTAGGTGAATTTTTTGGAAGAGAAACATAGGATAATGAAAAAAAGTTTTGAGACTGAAATGTACGTGGACGGAAAAAAGCTGCCTCTGAACAATTTTGTGCAGGAAACCATCGGTAATATTATGGCTGGATTTTCAAGATCTCTAAAATGGATGGAAACAGAGCCTGAAACGATTGAAGTAAAAATTAAGCGGTTGCCAGCCGCCACTGATGTTGATGCTCACGTGTATCCTTGATCAGCTGTTAGCTGACGACTTTTCTGAATTGATATAGGGTAGCGCTCATGGTGATGATTGCAACTAGTCCAATTACTCCCCAAGCGGGAAGTATTGTGCTCCATTGATAACCGGTGATCATAAGTGCTCGGGTTGCGGTGACGCAGTAGCTGACAGGGTTAAACATTGAGACAGTTTGCACCCATGAGGGCAGGAAACTAAGAGGGAACAGCGCTGGACTTAGGAACAGCAGTGGGAAAGTGATGACTCCGCCTATTGCGAAAACCGTCTCAGAACTCCTCGTTTTCATGCCCAACGCTAAAGAAATTCCTGACCATGCAAGTCCAAAGAAGGCAAGTGTGAAAAAGATGAGCAAAATTCCGACGACGCCAGTGGTGACGTAAAAGGGCTTGTTTTCTGCAGCACCTAAAGCGTATCCTAAACCGAGAATTATAGCTGTCTGAACAACTACCCTGAACGCATCACTACTTAACCTGCCAAGCAGAATCGCGGAACGACTTACTGGCGTCACAAGCATTTTCTGCAAAAATCCCGAGTCAATGTCAGCTACTATCGAGTTTCCTGACTGCAGAGCGCTGCCAAAAGCGTTTTGCATCACAATTCCCGCAGCCGCAAACTCTAGATAGGCTATTGTGACTCCGTTTACCGTGGGTAGTATTCCTGGGACCTTAGCAAGGTTGTTTAGTAGTTGCGTGAATAATACGAGGAACAAGATGGGTTGGAAGAGGGAGAAGAAAAGTAGGATGGGTGTTCGAACGAGTTTCGTGAGGTACCTTATGAATATGTAACGGGTATCAGAAAGTAGGGTCATTTTCGTTCATCTCCTTGCACCGCCCCACATGGGACTTGGGGCCTTGACCAGTTCCTCGGTACGGATTCTTTTGCCTGTGTGTTTCATGAAAACATCATCCAGAGAGGGCGAAGAAAACGTTACCGACGCAATCCGAATGTCGCTAGCATCTAAGGCACGCACGATATCAGCTATCAGCAACCCAGCGTTTTTGGCGTATACTGTGAGGCATTCCTCCGAATCCATTATTTGGTTGACGTCTGTGAGGCTTTTTATGATTTCTTTGGCTTTAGTACTGTCTCGCTGGCAGTTTTCAAGTGAAATCCTGATAGAGTCGGCGCCGATTTCACGTTTAAGCTCAGGTGGAGAGCCGCTTGCAACTATTTTTCCTACGTCAATTATTGAAAGTCGTTTGCATAGTCTGTCGGCTTCTTCAAGATACTGGGTGGTTAAGAAAATAGTTATTCCTTGTTCTTTGTTTAGTTTTTCCAGATAACTCCAAATGGCTGAGCGCGATTGTGGATCTAAACCAGTTGTTGGTTCATCTAGAAATAGGATTTTTGGGTTGTGGATTAGTGCAGTGGCAAGATCGAGGCGCTTTTTCATGC
This sequence comes from Bathyarchaeia archaeon, assembly GCA_049515895.1. Lineage (GTDB taxonomy): Archaea > Thermoproteota > Bathyarchaeia > Bathyarchaeales > Bathycorpusculaceae > Bathycorpusculum. The sequence continues at coordinate 42,139 of JBEKTQ010000022.1, forward strand.
CGCCTGAGTAGTTTCTAGCACGTCTGTCGGCGGCCGCTTCAAGGCCTACCAAGATGACAAGTTCGTCAACTCGTTTTTTTATTTCCTCACTATCCATCTGGTGGAAGTGTCCTTGAAGGGTTATGTTTTCTCTTCCGGTTAGGTCACCATCGACGGTTGTTTCTTGGCTTTGAACCCCTATGATCTTTCGGATGTCAGCTGCCTGCTTTTCGATGTCGTATCCTGCGACTGTGGCGGTGCCAGATGTTTTTCTGAGAAGTGTTGTTAGAATTTTGATAGTAGTGCTTTTTCCTGCGCCGTTTGGTCCTAGAAAACCGAAGAATTCTCCTTCTTGCACGCTGAACGAGATGTTATCAACGGCTTTGGTGCCGTCGGAATAAACTTCAACAAGGTTATTAACAGAAATAATGTCTGCCATAAACTATCAATAATCTAGGTTTACACTTGGTAAAATAAACGTTATGTTCCCGTTACATAGAAACAACAGCAAGAAAACATTTTTGCAGCGCGTTAGCGCATAGTTGTAGAATTGAACTGCGTTTTCAGCCTCTTTTGTATTCTTATTTTTCTTTCACCTTTTCTAAGCAAGTCTTTCGTAAAGATCATCTGCGCCTTAAAAAAATTGTTAATAGTGCCACTTAACTTGACAAACGTATAACTTCAAACAAGAAGTCCTCTTATTCTTAAACAGATTTGATTTGCATAGCAAAATATTAAAACAAATGTGAACATATTATCGCTCGGTAATCAAAATGGACAACGAAGACCAAATGTTGGAAGAGTTAAAGAAAATCAGAGCCGCTGTTGAAAAAGGCCCCCCGCCAGCACCTCCAAAGGGCTTATGGAACGAATTCAAAGATTTCCTGTCATCGTACAAAGTTCTTGGTTTAGCTGTTGCTTTTGTCTTAGGCTTGTATCTTGGCGCTGTTGTTAAGGCAGTTGTCGCAGACTTCATTATTCCGCTCTTAGGTTTAGCGATTCCAGGCATGGCGAACTTAGCTACATATGCGGTTACTGTTACGAAACAATCGTTTGGCATTGGCGACTTCTTGGTGGCGCTAATTACCTTCATCTTTGTGGCACTTATCGTGTTCCTCATAGTGAAGGTGGCCAAAAGATGGAAAATAGACTAAATTACGCTCTATTTTCTTTTTTCTTTTTTTTATTCAATGATTATCGCTATTCCGATTTTCAGTTCCAATCCTTATTTTTGTTCCTGAACCAGTTCACCAAACAAGCACCAACCAACGAAGATTAAGTAATGCGTCACGAAGACTTCTAAATAATGGAAAAAGACCAAATTCTACGGCCGAAATTACATAAAAAGCGCTCTTTAAGATACTTTGAATAGGATGCGCTTTGGGATACCCTCGTCCTCCAGTACCAGGTACTTGAGTCCCTCTGTGTCGCCGAGCTGATCTAGCCATTTTAATGCGTCGTGCGCTTTCTGTAATTCCAAAAGTCGTTCTTGATGGCTCCGTACGACTTCTTCGATGGCTGTTAACTCATGGAATGCATTAGCGTCCAAGACGATATTTAATGAGCCCACTGTTATTTCGCCTGAATAATCTGTTGGGTTGGTTTTTCTCCCTGCGAGCTTCAATATAACTTCGCGAACTTTTTTTGATTTTTCCGCCAAAGTCCTGATTTCGTCTAATCTGCGCAGATATTCGCCCAGTAAGCTTTTAGTTTCAGATAAATCCCTGTCTATTTCCCCTGCTATTGCCTGTGCCGATGTATATTCCTTTATTTGGACAACCAGTTGTTATGCCTCCAAAACCGGGCGCACTTCTTTTTGCACTGTCATTTTCTCTATTTTTTGGCTGGTTGCACTTATACGATTTATGAATTTGAAATAATAACAAGAAGACTACAAAGTAAACCACAATTGCTTTAATACAAGTAGGCGAATAAGCTTCTTGCCATGCTGATTTGAAATGAGACTCAAGTTAGAAACATTTGTCTATTACACCGATTTGGGGAGGCGTTTTCGGTTCGCAGTTCTTGACCTAGACCGATCTCTTGATTATCCAGCGAATTTTGTCTGCCTTTTGCCGACAAAGATCTACAATGAAGGAAAAGTAAACAATGGTTTTTTCAAGATTTTTGGAGATAAAAGTTCAGAGCAAGCCAAGCTATTATTAACTAAAGCTTTGAAAGGTGAAGATGACCCAGAAGTTAAAGCTGAAATCAAAAGAAGGTTAACGCTGCTTGAGCCTAAACAGGAATGCAAAATCAAATGCAGCGCCTGTGGAAAACTCTTTCAGCCTCAACATGCTAGAAGATTCAAGAATAATTTTTGTGAAAAATGCAGGAAGAAAAAGTTCAGAAGCGACAGCGACGCCAGCACACCAACTTGATAAGAAAGCTTAGTAACTCAAAGCGAATCCAGTGAAATAGCCTTTTGAAATGGCTAAAGTTGCTAGAAATCTATGTCGTGGACAAATGAGCCGACTCTCAGAAACTAAATAGAAGGTTAAGCGCGTACAATACTTAACCTCTTCCAGATTCCTATTATTCCGGGAAAAAAAATATTCCTGTCATCGAAACACCCCTTAAGAAGCAATTGACTCTTAAGTCAACTGGGAAGAGAAGATATGGCTGAGAACCCTGGCTCGAAAGATAAGGCTTTAGAAGCTTTAGATTTCATAATCAACGTTCTAAAAGAACATGAACAGAGTTTGGATAAATCGATTGATGAGTTGGCAACTGTAACCGAGCAGATACGCGTTACCACAGACGGACTGAATGGCAAAGTGGAAGAGATAGAAGAAAAAACAAATAATTTGCAAAAAGAAGTAACAAACCTAATGGGCAAAGTGTTAAACGAACCAAAAAAAGCACTGCCAACAGCGACAACAGAAGATGTGCCTCAGGCTCAAGCAACACCTGCCTTATCACCCGCAGGAGTTCCAGGTGGACCCTTTGTGATTTTGCGTTGCAAGCATTGGGAGGATTTTCAAGCCTTAGCAATGCACGTACCTACGTTGTCCTTTAGCTATAAAGAGGATGGGAAGATTCTCCATGCTGATGCGATTAGGGGAAACCAAATAATCACATACATAGGAGCAATTCCTAATTTCTCCAAGATTCTTAAGGCGTGGTTGTCCCGGGAGTTAGACATAACCGAGCATAATATCTTGGAAGGTTTCTTAGACAAGTCGAAATAGCGCTTTTGTAAAAATGTTAGATGTTAAAGGATTTTTTGCAAGACATCAGTCTGTTTTGCTGAAAATTGATTCATTAGGAATATCGATTCGGCAAAGTTCCTTGAAAAGAGAATCATCGTTTTAGTGACCTGGCTAGATTTCATAAGATTCATGAATTGAGTTGTTAATCTGGAATACCTGATCAAAGTAATCAAATCAGATTTAGACTTACGGAGTTCAAAACGTAATTCTTGCGGTCACGTGTCTTTCATAACATATATATTGTATAGCAAGATTTAATATAATGACCAACGGTGAAGCAGTTGGAAAATAGTCAGCAGAACTCAAAAATCGTTTTACATAGCAAAAAGAAAATGATAACGATAGCAGTGGTCGTTCTTATTATAGCACTAGTAGCCACAGCCAGCGGACTATTGATAACCAGTAAAAACCCAACCAACAACCAAACTACCGATCAAGTTGCCAATCAAAACAACCCTCAATCCTGGATCAAAATAGGCGCTTACGCCACATACAAAGGCCAAGCCACCATCCTAACAATGACCGTTACCTTTGACGCAAAAATGGAAATAGTCAATCTAAATGAAACTCACATTCAAGTCTTAACTGACTTCAACATGTCAACACCCTACGGCGCAACCGAAAACACGACAACCACTTGGGTAAGCAGGGAAAATATGACTTTCCAACCAAACGGCTTAACGTTGAACAACACTTATAGCACACAAATAACCTTGCCAAACCTTGGAACAAGAAGCTGCACCGTCTACGAATACAATGGCCAGGGCATCAGCGCGGCCTACTACGTTGACAACAAAATCCAGTGGCCCATTAAAATGGTTATGCGCTCTCCACCAGTAGATGGGCAGTCTTACAGCATGGACATAAACTTGGTGGACACAAACATACGGGGCCTGTAACTGCCGCAAAATCACCACAAGTGAAATTGCTTAAAAAAACAGAATAACAATCTAAAACCCAGCTTTCCATAAAGCCGATTCCTTGACCTGATCGGCTAATGAACCAGATAGCGGAATGAATAGTGGCACCAGCAGATAACACCACTTTCATTATTTCCGACCAAGAACCTCACCAATCAGGTTTTCTCTTCCAAATGTTGAATGTGCATTGACCCCAACAGTAAGAACCCGCTTTGAATTGACAGCCGTTGCAGGCAATACCAGTGAATTTAGGTACAGACTCTATTTTTGAGTGGACACGAACAAAAACCTTTTTCGGTTCAGTTTGACTCACAGGCCCGCCTTCTTTTTTAAACTTCAAACGTCTCGGGCATCCTTCATAAATTGAAGGATTCGAAAAAATGGACAGAGGGCAAGTTTCATCTCCACACTCACGAACGCTTAACTCAAATTCCCCTATACCGGTCACTGTTTTAGAGTATTCACAGTAGGACACTTTTCCAGCGCCTTTCCCATCTTCAGCTGTGGTCATAGCTGTTGCGATCTCCTGAGAATCAATTTTTTTCCGCTTTCGCTAATTGTTTCCAGACTCTTTCCTAAATTTATTAAATCAATCTTAATTTGAGATTTTGAATCATCCATAAAACCGCCCCGGCAAGAGAGTGAATTGAGTTATGATCCAAATAGTGATTATTTGATTGATAAAGCTTCTACTTGCCTGTTCATTATTAGGAGCGCCAAAGTCGCTTTACATAACTGAGCCCACGAAGCTGAAAAGTATTAGGATAACACCAATTATCATGAAAATCGAACCAATAGCATAGTCGCGTTTTCCATGCTGGTACACCTGTTGGTTTGAATGACTTGTTTTGCCTTTCCTTTTATTTTCCCAGTACGCATGAATTTGGCATGAAAAGCAAAATGGCAAACCGGTGATAACAAAAACTACACCCAACACAAAAAGAGCGACTTCCATGTTCTCTTAATAAGATCCTTACAAATAAAAAGTTGCCTGAAACCAACTAAATGTGCGAATAAGTACCTACTTTAGAGCTCTGCTGCTTCTCCCAGAATACTGATTTTTTGCAACAAGTAAAGGGTGCTCGAATGGTCATGGTGTCCATTTTTTGCTGACTTAGGCTCCGACATATTTCAATTGTCGAAATATCCCTTAAAAACACTGGAACGTGAAGTTTCTGTTAAGGTTGAAAAGTCTTTAGGTGGTATGGTTTTGAAACCAGGTGAGAGAATGGTACGCCGCGTTTTTGGCGGTTGCCCTAAACGTAAGGTTTGTAGTTTTTACCAGATTGAAAGTAAAACCTGCATTTACGGCCCATACAGGTATTGCGGGAAATACCGTTCTATAATTGAACAAAAAATCAACGTGGATATGCTCTAAAATTAATTTAGCTAGGAACAAAAAAGATAACATTAATTTTTGCTTTTCGTTACTCAACGATGTAACTAATAGTTTTGTTTGCTTAGGGCTGTATATAGCAATCGGTTCCTTGTTTTGTGGATTCTTGAGGGACTTCACATGCGCTCCACACACTTGCTGGTGGATTTACAACAGCAAACAAGAAATAGAAATAGTAGAGCAAGGCTTCGAATCGTTAGAACCGAATGGCAGGGAATGAGCAAGTCTATATGGAAAAGTTGATGCATCAGCAGCAAGACCAATTCGGCATGATTAACTTGAGACCGAAAAGCACAAATTCATCTCCACAAACTATCACCACTGCAAAACTGGCAAAAGCGTTTATAACCTGTCTTAACATCAGCACGGGTTGTGAACCATCTGAAACAATGTGTGTGCGGTCGTAGTCTAGTTTGGTCTAGCACTCGACAGGTGATATCACCCGTAGATTTTCGGTTTCCTTTTGCGCTTTCCCCTTTTTCTTTTTTTGTGATGTCGTCTCCAGGCAGTTTGTATTTAATTTGTAGCGCAAAAATTGCAGGGTGCATTCATGGAGTACATTGTTGACCCCAACCACAAGAACACCACCAAGGTAATCGGCAAGGCCTGCATCACTTGCCAGGTCCGCATCATTGAGGGCAACTACGTTGTAACTAAGCATCGTGAAATGCCTCAAAACCAAATGCCCTACACTGGCGACTTCACAAATGGTGCCTCGTGGCGCTCCATGCAACTTTACCATTTAGCCATTGAAAAAGTACGACATGACAGTTTTATTTTTGACATTATTCTGTCTATCTCAAAATCAGCGTTTGGATTTAGGAGCTTGATTTTCCCATGACTGCAGTATCACAGCGTAATATTGACCATGAAAAACCCCGCGAGTATGTAAAAACGGTTCAGCGGCAACAACAACAAATTACGCTAGACATATCCACCGAAAGGCTTGCGCAGATCAAGGCGTACATTCGGAACGCTGAGCGCGGACGCCTCCCCATGGTTAACGACGGCGCCGACGTCACTCGGCCGATAACTGACGAGCAGGTCCAGAAGTTCCTGGAATGCGAAGAATGCCAATCTAACCCAGTGGTTTTTTTCCAATTCAACTCGAAGAGGGGCCTGAAAGGCAAGAAGGGCACAACGCTATGTGTGGGGTTATGCGCTCAACATTGGATCAAGTTGTCGGACACTGTTATCGGATGGAGCGAAGTGAAATGATTCCTAAAACTGGTTCTGTCTGTCGGTTCGTGTCTGTTTGTCTGTCTTAGGTGACAGAGAGAAGAGGAGGGAGAAGGAGAAGCGAGCGCGCTCTGTTTCTTTTTGCTTAAAAGATTTTAGAATCGAATTCAATGGTGTTTAGGATGTGTCAAATTTGGATATATGTTCGTGGTTGAAATAAGTGATTTATTAAGATATCATATTCATTGAAGGTGGGCAAAACTAAATGGAGAAAATCACGGTTAATTTGCTTGAACTCTCTGATTCTCAAATTGAGCTTTCGCCTCTTCTCTCAAGTATGGAAGAACTAAAAAAAGAATTTATCGAGGAAACAATGGTTTTTGCTTCTGAATGGTACAAAAAAACAGCAAAAGAATACGTTACCAAGTATCCTGAAGTCACCTTAAACATGAGTCAAGAAAAAATAGCTAAAATGAAAGCAAATGTCAACGAATTGGTTGGAAACACCGAAAAAATAGTCAAAGGCGAGTTAGACAATCCTGCACTATGGTGGCACCAAAACCCGAATCTGAATATCGCCGTCGAACAATACACGCAAATAGCCGATAAATACCCAGAAATTCTTGACCGCGCAGTAAGACATGTACTGGGACGCTTAGGTGCAATACTGGAAGAATTTAGATTCCACGTTAATGCTGTCGGCAACATCGGCTTATACCAAGAATTCTGGTTTGAGCGCACAATGGGCAGCGGACAAATAATTCCGTACTATCCGCATCTTCTTAAATGGACAGAAGAAATGCAAAACACCATCCGAAAATACACTGTACAATACAAGCAAGCCGTCGCATTATATAACGAAATACAAAAATTCAAAGAACAACAGAAAAAACAACAAGCCTTAACACGATGGGAAGATATATAAAAACAACTGACCCTAGATCACAGCCCGCACCGCACCACCGCACATTCACAAGAGGAAAGAACATACTCTGTATATTTGTCTTGCACACCTTAAGAAATTCAGTCTACTCAGAACAGATTATTATTTTCGATGAAGATAAGTCTCAAATCTAGCGCGCACGCTTACGAAGGCTACTTTAACCAAAATCGACTTAAAAGATTGGTTAAGGAGCATAAAGACTACACCAGTGAATTTGATGAAGTTACAGATTTGATTGAAAGAAAAAAGGATTTACGAATTCGATGAACATAATGAGGTCCGTTTCAGCATCAGTGTAAACACCTGTTAAAAGTCCAATTGCATATGTTATGCTGAGAAGTGAACTAAAAATTAAGGCTAAACTCAAGAGCTTCTTTCTGTAGACCAAGACAGAATTTTCACACCATTCAGTAAAAAGAGTGGAGCAAATTCCGATTGTATTAGAGTGACCTATGTTCTCTTAATTATTACTGCGATGAGTCCAATTATTCCTCCGAGGATAACTAGCAATCCGCCAAGTCCACCGCCAATGATTCCAACGATTATAAGTACAATTGCCCAAACGATGGTCGTTACGCTTTTTGCTCCAATGATTGCTATGATGCCACAGATGATAGAAACAATTCCGAAGTAGGCAAAGCTAAATGATATAAATGGTCCAAAGTATGTGAAAGCGTATCCGATGAGTGATAGCAGCCCGAAGATTACCAGCAGTATTCCTCCAATTAGAGCTAAGTAGTAGGCTATTCGAGAAATTTCTGACATATTCAAATTCACCTCCCTTATCAACTAAGTAAGGGACCAAATTCTGTTTTACAATCAGAACTTAGTTAATGCTGCAAATACAAACAATTCTGATATTATCATTTTAACGGCACCCAACATAAAAACTTAGTCCTAAATCGGATTGGCTGCACAATGGCGAACTATGCAATAGATTGAAGGAAGCGCTGACGTTTTAGAGGTTTCATGTCAATTTAAAAGTGACTTATACTGTAAGCAGTTTTTTGTCTATGTGAAAACAGTATGGAAAGCTGCTAGTTTGGTGTGACAGCAAACTCCATGGTACTATCGCAGTTCCTAAGCGAAGCAAATAAACCATGCAACCGTCTCATAATTCTTAAATATCAGCCCCGTACTCCTCATGTAACATGACCGCTCAAAAAGAAAAAGTATCGGCAGGAAGCAATGTTGAAGGGATTGAGAGGATAGTTGAAGGACTTATCGATGCATTAGCTGACAAGCATTCGCAGATCGACATCAACTTCCAAAACACGAATATAAGAATTCCAGGGATGCAGATGAGCATTGAA